>NZ_BAABAK010000003.1:0-645395 GCF_039537385.1 Pedobacter ginsengiterrae | reverse complement strand
GGAGTAGAAAAACTAGCTTTCTACTCCCTTTTATCCCTTTTTAACAAGGGACTTTTTCAGTGCCCTCCTTATATAATAAGGGCAGCTTTTTTGCTCATGTAATTTACTTTGATTTGCTGTACGCTAAAATCCTTTTGATTGTATCATCCGAAGGATTTTTAATCAATCGATCTAACTTACCTTTGATTTGATCATAAAATAAGTCGATTTCCGCATCAGATTCATTATCAGTTGTTGAATGAAACATGTTTTGGGTAGGTAAATTTACATTTGTTTTTGATGTAGAGGTTTTTGTCATAAGCAACTAAATGTTATAAGTTTTATAAACTTAACGATAGTTCAGATGCTTTATTTCAATCCCTAAAACATTTTATGTAATTTTTTTATTACCCTTTGTAAGTCATCTCTTTAGTTTTAAGCATTTTGCGCAAGTTACTTAGTGCATAGCGCATCCGACCTAAAGCCGTATTAATACTTACTTCAGTTAAATCAGCGATTTCTTTAAAGCTTAAATCTGCATAATGACGCATTAAAAGCACTTCTTTCTGCTCATCAGGCAGTAATTGAATCATTGCTTTTAAATCCTTATGAGTTTGATCGCGAAGCATTTTTTCCTCTGCACTTTCATCATAAAAGTGTAGCATATTAAATACATCCATTCCATCAGAGCTCGTAATAATTGGAGTTCTTTTTTCTTTTCTGAAATAATCGATAACTAAGTTGTGTGCAATACGCATTACCCAGGGTAAGAACTTGCCTTCCTCGTTATATCTTCCCGATCGCAGCGTATTAATTACTTTTATAAAAGCATCTTGAAATATATCTTCCGCCAAATATTGGTCTTTTACCAATAAGTAGATAGAAGTATAAATTTTGCTTTTATGTCTTCGTAAAAGTTCCTGCAATCCATTCTCGTTCCCAGTAATGTATAACTTTACCAGGTCCTGATCATTATATGATTGTAAATTCATAGGTTTACCTACACTAAATCCCGTACTATTTGCTAAAAATTAATTTGTAGAAGTATAATTTCTATAGCTGCTCTCCTATGTTTTTTGAATGTTGTTAGTTTGGTTCTGAGGTTGTTAATATTCAAAGAAAGTGTTTTTTTTATCAAAAAACAAAAAATAAAATGTTAAAAAATAAATTAACGGCCTCAGTACCCTATTTTTGTATATTATTTCTAAAACCTAATTTACCGTAAAAAGGTTTATATTTTATATCGTTTATAATACATGAGCAAAAAAGAAGCCGAAAAAGATCCGCATAAAAATATTATTATAAAAGGTGCCCGTGTGCACAACCTAAAAAATATAGATGTTGCTATTCCAAAAAATAAATTGGTTGTAGTAACGGGTATGTCTGGTTCGGGTAAATCTTCGCTCGCGTTCGATACTTTATATGCAGAGGGTCAGCGTCGTTACGTTGAAAGTTTATCATCATACGCCCGTCAGTTTATGGGCAGAATGAACAAACCTGATGTAGATTATATTAAAGGAATTGCCCCCGCTATCGCAATTGAACAAAAGGTAATTACCGCAAATCCCCGCTCTACGGTAGGTACATCTACAGAAATTTACGATTATTTAAAGTTACTTTTTTCGAGAATCGGAAAAACTATTTCACCAATTTCGGGGAAAGAAGTTAAAAGAGATTCGGTAAGTACGGTTGTGGATTATGTTAGCGCACTGCCTGAAGATACAACGGTTACCGTTTTTTGCCCGCTTTATCCGCATAATAATAGAACGATAAAAGAAGAACTTGCCATTTTATTACAAAAGGGATTTTTAAGAGTTCTAATTGATGATAAAGTTTTAAAAATTGAATCTGTTCTGGATGATGCTGATTTTAAGGATGCTGAACTAACTGATGACAAAACAGTACAGATTCTGATTGATAGGATTGTTACTAACCCAGAAGAAGAAACACTAAACAGGTTAGCGGATTCTGTTCAAACGGCTTTTTTTGAAGGCAAAGGTGATTGTTATGTTGAAACAAAAGGAAAAACGAAACATTTTAGCGATCGTTTTGAATTGGACGGTATACGTTTTGAAGAACCTACACCTAATTTTTTCTCTTTCAACAATCCTTATGGTGCATGTAAACGTTGTGAAGGTTATGGAAATGTAATCGGAATTGACGAAGATTTGGTTGTGCCTGATAAGAGCAAAAGTGTTTACGACAATGCAATTGCCCCTTGGCGTGGCGAAAAAATGGGTGTGTGGCTGCAAAATTTTATTAAAGCATCTTCTAAATTCGATTTTCCGATTCACCGTTCTTACAGTGCTTTAACCGAAGATGAACAACGTTTAATTTGGACTGGTAATAAGTACTTTCAGGGTTTGGATATGTTTTTTAAAGAACTAGAAGAACAAACCTATAAAATTCAGTATCGCGTAATGCTTTCTCGCTATCGCGGAAAAACAACTTGCCCCGAATGTAAAGGTTCTCGCTTGCGTAAGGATGCATCATATGTTAAAATTGCCGAAAAATCTATTATAGATGTAGTTTTAATGCCTTTATCGAAAGCTTTAATTTTCTTTAACGAATTAAAATTAGGTGTTAACGATGCAAAAATTGCCAAACGATTATTGGCCGAAATTGATAACCGCTTTCTTTTTCTGAATAATGTTGGTTTAGGCTATTTAACCTTAAATCGCTTGTCGAATACTTTGTCTGGCGGGGAATCGCAACGAATTAACCTTGCAACTTCGTTAGGTAGCAGTTTAGTTGGCTCTATTTACGTTTTGGATGAGCCAAGTATAGGTCTTCATCCTCGTGATACTAATAAGCTAATTGAAGTTTTAATTTCTTTAAGAAATGTTGGAAACACCGTTTTGGTGGTTGAGCATGAAGAAGAAATGATGCGTGCTGCTGATTATATAATCGACATTGGTCCTGAGGCGGGAACGCATGGTGGAAATTTAGTTTTTAGTGGTAATTATGAAGAAATTTTAAAAGATAAAAATAGTTTAACTGGCCGTTATTTATCAGGTATTGAAAAAATTGCAATTCCAGAAAAACGTCGTAAATGGAAAGACCATATATTGATTAAAGGTGCCAGAGAAAATAATCTTCAAAATATTGATGTCAAGTTTCCTTTAGGTGTTTTCACCGCAGTAAGTGGAGTATCGGGTTCTGGTAAAACTAGTTTGGTTAAGAAAATTCTTTATCCTGCTTTGCAGAAAGCTATTGGAAATTATGCTGGGGAACAAACTGGTACTTATGATGGCATTTTTGGTAATTATGATTTGGTTAGTGCAGTAGAAATGGTCGATCAGAATCCAATTGGTCGTTCTAGCCGTTCAAATCCAGTTACTTATGTTAAAGCTTGGGATGATATTCGTGCTTTGTTCTCAGGTTTGGCTGCAGCAAAAGCTGCGGGATTAAAACCAGCAGCATTTTCTTTTAATGTTGAGGGCGGGCGTTGCGATGTTTGCCAGGGTGAGGGTGAGGTTAAAATCGAAATGCAATTTATGGCAGATATTTATTTGCCATGCGAAGCCTGCGCTGGAAAACGTTTTAAGCAACAGGTTTTAGATGTAACTTATAAAGAAAAAAATGTATCTGAAATTCTGGATATGACAATTGAAGAAGCAGTTGACTTCTTCAAAGACGAGCAAAAAATTCTAAACAAGCTAAATCCGTTGGTTGATGTTGGTTTGGGCTATGTTCATTTAGGGCAATCTTCAAACACTTTATCTGGCGGTGAAGCGCAACGTATTAAACTGGCTTCATTTCTAATAAAAGGCAATAACGCAAACAAAACTTTATTTATTTTTGATGAGCCGACAACCGGTTTACATTTTCACGATATAAAGAAACTGTTAAAAGCTTTAAATACCTTAATTGAGCAAGGCAATACAATTTTGGTAATCGAGCACAATATGGATATGATAAAATGTGCCGATTGGGTAATAGATATTGGGCCTGAAGGGGGCGATGGAGGAGGTAAGCTTGTTTTTGAAGGCGTGCCTGAAGATTTGGTAAAAGAGAAAACTTCTTACACAGGAAAATATTTAGCATCGCATTTGAATTTAAATCCATAATTTCGGCTATGCTTTTTTTAACGTTTTTCATAGGCATTATCCTTAACGCCATGGGTTATATCCCGCCTGGCAATATTAATTTAACTGTGGCGCAACTTGCTATTAATAAAGGCATGCGGCAGGTTTGGTATTTTATTCTCTCGTTTTCGTGCGTAGAAGTATTTTTTACTTTTGGTATGATGCGTTTTGCCCGTTGGGCGATGAGCGATATCAATCCTAATGAAGCCGTGAGTGAAGTAAGGTTGGGAACGCTGGTAGATTGCTTTATGATTCTCATGTTTGTTGTAATGGGTACCATTACATGGGTAAATCGTAAAAAAGCACCTAAAACAAGTAGTAAAAAGGAAGATAAACGTAGTGGAAGTGTATTGTATGGCTTAATTCTTGGTGTTTTAAACCCTGTCCAAATTCCGTTTTGGTTATTTTTCGGTAATTACGTTATTCTTCACGAATGGATTAAAACAGATTACCTATCTCTTGTAGTTTTTGCTTTGGGTTCTGGTTTTGGATCGGCTGGTGCACTTTATTTATATGCGCACTTTGCTACTTTTATTCAAGAGAAATTTGCGCTAAGCAGCTTAATCATAAATAAATCGATAGCGATATTTTTATACGTTTTAGCTGCTTATTTGATTGTTAAACAATTGATAATAATATTTTAAACCTTAAGTTTTTATAAAAAAAAAGAATCCAGTTCAATTTATTTGAACTGGATTCTTTTTTGAGTTTTGAAACGAAATCGCAGATTAGAACAATCCTAATTGTCCTTTGTCATCAATGTCAATATCATCGGGATTGGTAATTTCGAAATCAACTTTTTTTGCAGGTTTCTCTTCTACTTTAGGTTTTTCTTCTACGCTCGGGTCCTCTTTAGTTGCTTCTTGCTTAACAGGATTTTGTACTGCTTGGGGTTTCACTTCAGTCTTTGCCTCTTCTTTTTTTACAGGCGATGATTGAGTAGTTTCCACTGTTTCTGATACCCTAGCCTGGTTTTCTAATTTTACCTCAGGATCTGGTTTACGTTCAAATTTGGGTTTTGGTTGTGTCACAACTGGCTTTTCAAGCACTTCTTCACTTTTCACTTCTGTTTCAATAGTAACTGCATCGCCATCAGAAATCTCCGTTTCTATAGATTCCTCTTCGCCAACATCATTAGTTGTTTCTTCAACTTCTTCAATCACTTCCTCAGGCTCCTCCAAAACTACTTTTTTTACATCGTGCGGCGATAAACGATTTCCATTAGCCTTTAAGCCTTTAACATCGATCAGTTCTGATAACATTAAATCTAGCGTTTCTGGGATTTGCGTTTTACCTTTTAAAACATCAACAATGATTTTAGCAGCTGGATTAGCAGTTAAGTAAAGTAACCTTGATTTTTGCTCCTCACTAATGAAGATTGTTTTTTTGCCTATGGATTGCAGTTCAAAAGCAAATCGTTTAATAAAGTAATTTTGCGCTTTTCCTTCAAAATGAACTGCGGCAAAAACTTTTTCAGGGTCGAATTTTTGGATTAGAATTAATCCGTCGTCGAAGTGATTACTCAATTCGAAAGAGCTTAATTCATAATAACCATCTTTATGAACCTGTAAAATCCTATCATCGCCATCAAATTCTCCAAGATATTTCCCTCTGCCATCAACATTTAAGCGTTTGAGTAAATCATCGTACCAAATTTTTAATCCCGATAGGGTAGAAACACCTTTACTTTTTAATATGATTTTCTTAACGGGATATTTCGAAATAATATTACCCTGCGAACCTCGACCTTTAATTGCCACTTCTGCAAAATCCTGGTCGAACTGTAACTTCCGTAATTTTGAATGTGGTTTTAAAGCAACGTTTACAATTTCAGCTTCACCATTTGGATTAGCTGTAAAATATAAAACCTTCGAACCTTTAGATCCTTTGGTTAAATCGTATTCTTTATCGCGGGTAACCCCAACAACAGCGAAACGTTTAATGTAGGATGTGCCCGAGGTGCCATCTTTATAAATCATATTATAGATGGTGCGTTCGTCGTTCTTTTTGAAAACTTGCGCATGTATAATGCCCTTACCTACAAAGGTTTTATCCGCAACTTTAGTGATGATACATTTCCCATCTTCACGGAAAACGATAATTTCATCAATATCGGAGCAATCAGCAATAAATTCATCCTTACGTAAGCCCGAACCAATAAAACCGTCTTCACGGTTCATGAAAAGCTTAATGTTTGCCAAGGCAACTTTTGCAGCTTCAACACGGTCGAACAAACGAATTTCTGTTTTACGTTCCCGGCCTTTTCCGTATTTATCTTTAAGTTTTTGATACCAGGCAATGGCGTAATCTGTTAAATGTTTCAAGTGATTTTTAACCACTTTGATTTCATCTTCCAGATTTTTCATTTGCTCATCAGCCTTTTTAACATCGAAACGGGTGATGCTACTCATTGGCTTATCAATCAATTTCTTGAAATCTTCTGGCAAAATCTCACGGTAAAGCGATGGCTTGAATGGGTCGAACAATAAGTGTAAAACCTCTACAACGGTATCAAAATTACTTGAATTTTCATATTCAGGATTTTTATACATGCCTTCCTGAATAAATATCTTAAGCAAAGAACTGAAGAAAATTTTCTCCTGCAGCTCGTGCAAACGAATTTCTAATTCTCTTTTTAATAAATATTTAGTGTGTTTTGTATTCTCAATTAAAATGTCGTTCACACTTAAAAAGTGTGGCTTATCGTTGTTGATAATACAGGTGTTTGGCGAGATTGATACTTCGCAAGCCGTAAATGCATAGAGTGCGTCGATCGTTACATCTGGAGAAATTCCTGGAGCTAAATGCACAACAATTTCTACATTAGCAGCTGTATTATCTTCAATCTTTTTGATTTTGATTTTACCCTTATCATTAGCGGATAAAATACTGTCGATGACAGAACCCGTGGTTGTACTAAAAGGAACTTCAGTAATTACTAATGTCTTTTTGTCTTTCTCGGTAATTTTAGCTCGAACTCGGATTTTACCTCCTCGTTGCCCTTCGTTATAATTAGAGAAATCGGCCATACCACCCGTAAAAAAATCGGGTAAAATATTCGGACGAATGCCTTTTAATGCATCTATCGAAGCATCAATCAGCTCAATAAAATTATGCGGCATTACCTTAGTAGCTAAACCTACCGCAATACCTTCGGCTCCTTGTGCTAATAACAAAGGAAATTTAACGGGCAGCGTTATTGGCTCATTATTACGTCCGTCGTAACTTAGCTGCCATTCGGTTGTATCTGGATTGAAAACAACTTCGTTTGCAAATTTAGATAAACGGGCTTCAATATAACGTGGTGCAGCTGCGCTATCACCAGTAACAGGATCGCCCCAGTTACCCTGCATATCAATCAATAAATCTTTCTGACCGATTTGTACCATGGCATCGCCAATTGATGCATCACCATGTGGGTGATATTTCATGGTGTTACCGATTACGTTTGCTGCTTTGTTGAAACGCCCATCATCCATTTCTTTTAAAGAATGCATAATACGACGCTGAACGGGCTTCAAGCCATCGTTAATATGCGGAACAGCCCTGTCTAGAATTACATAAGATGCATACTCAAGAAACCAGTTTTCGTACAAACCGTTAATTGGTGTTATGGTGTGTTTATGTTCTTCGTTTACGTTTTGGTCTAGTTCTTCACTCATTAAGAAATCAAATTTTTGATGATTGTGTAAATATAGTGTAAAGCAAAATTTTGTTAAAAATAAGTTATAAACACCATTTGTTACTTTTTTTAGCACATTATTGTACTAAATTTTATGTTATTCTATTCCCATTAATAGGCCAGAAACATTCCATGCACTAGAGCTGTTTCCTTGTGGTTTTCCCATTGGGATACTAACTTTTATGGTGTGTTTGCCTGCTCTTAAATCGCCTAATTCAATAAAATTTGGATTAGTGACTGTTCCAGGGCACCAGTTTGAGCGGCTTAAATCTGACGAAGATAAGCCAGTTTCAAAATTTCCTGAAGCTGGATTTGATAATCGGTAAGAACCACAATCCTGACGCCAGGGTACGAATGCAAAGCTTTCTTTCCCATCTAGCCAGATGGTATTTTTCTTAGGTACGAATTCATCGCCTTCGCCCCAACCTCCATGTCCAGTTGTAATGTAGCGAAGTTTTGCACCTTTCAAATCTTTTGGTAAAGTAAATGAAACCTCCAAACCTTTATCAATACTAAACATGGTTGCATATTCTTGCCCAGCCATTTCCATTACATTTGTAGAGTTAAATAATGGTAATATTATCTCTTTGCCTGCCTTTTGCTTTCCTCCATTATGCAAAGTAATATTTAAAGAAACTTTATGTCCTCCTTTATCATAATTGCCAATAAATACAGCAACCCACACTTCTTTTCCATTAACCAAAGGAAATAACTCAGAAATATCTTGTCGGTAATAAACCTGATCAGCCCAATTCTTATCCTTAAGCTTTAGTGTGTTATACTTGCCAACTCCAAAAGGTGTAAAAAACCGCATTAATTCTATTACAGGATTATAATTTGAAGTTGCAATTACTCCCTGATATTGTTTTCCATTTCCATTATCGTAGATGGGTAAATCTTTAACAGAATTTTTCAATGCATCCATCAGGCTCAAAGGCTTATCCGTTGGAATGATAAATACCGAACCCGTTCTATCATAAGCATCACCGTTAGATTGTTCCTTTAAATCAACAAAAACGTTCTGTATTGTCGAATATTTAGGGAATTTAATTTTTCTGGCAATAACGGTTCCTCCAGCAAATCTGAAAATAGAATCTGTTGATTGAGGCTTATCAATAAAATTAATAGTTTCGTTATTGAATACATTTAATGTAGTAAATCTGCTTTTCCAAAGTAAATCCTTATAAGATAATGGGTCGGTTAGCTTCGATTTTATTTTTTCTAAATCGATTGATTTTACATTTTTTACTTCTTCGATTTTTGTAGCCGTAATAAAACTGTTTCCATTTCTAACTTGCTCTAAAACTAATCCTAAATTCTGCCCTAAATTTGTTGGTGCCGCTTTTATTCCCGCATCGGTTGTAAACCATAGTTCGATTGTGTTGGAGTTTACAATCGTTTTCGCTTTTTTACAGGTGTAGCCTAAAATGTTTTTGGTTTCATTACTGAATTCAAAAATTTGCTTGCTAATTGCCGTGCTGTCAGTTGTAGATATTTGATAATCCTGATTTAGATCTGCAATCTGAAACAACAAATTCTCTGGTTTTAAAACCAGGCTTTGCTCAAAAGGATATTTAGTTTTACCATCAAGAATGTTTGCAGATGTTATCAAGTTTTGATGCTCTGCTACAATTACCACTGCTGCATTTCTATCTTCAACAGGCTTTCCATCGGCAGACCGCCAATAAACAATTTTATAGGCACTATTGGCTTTAAGTTTATTTTGCGCCTGGGTTAAAAAAGAGATAAATGTTAGAGAAATAAAGAAGTAAATTTGTTTCATATTATCGAAAAATCAAATATAAACAATACTTCAATTATCCTTCTAATCTCTCCTCTACAAAAGCGAAAGGCAATAAACTCTTTACACTATTTACTTTTAAAATTTCTCCTTTAAGGCAATAAAAAATTACTTCGATAGGCGAATTTTGTTTGCGTTCAAACTCGACCATTACCTGTAAACAACCACCGCAAGAAGTTACTGGTTTTAAAATTTCGAAAGCATCGGTTTGAGCCGTAATCGCCATGCTTTCGATAACTGCATCGGGGCGTGAAGAACCGATTGTGAAAAGTGCCACACGTTCGGCACATAAACCAGAAGGATAGGCTACGTTTTCCTGGTTACTACCTAAAATGGTTTCGCCCGAAGCTAAACGAATTGCAGTGCCTACTTTAAACTTTGAATATGGCGAATGAGAAGTTGCTAAAGCCTGTTCAGCAAGCTCACAAAGTAACCTGTCTTTTTCATTCAGTTCTTCAATATTATTATACTGGTCAAAACTTATATTTAGATTTATTGATTTCATTTATAACTAATTATCAAACCGCCAGTGTTAAATTTTTATAGCGGGCGAACAATTTAGGTTATTTTTTGTATTAATTATAAAAAACTGTCTTAAAATTAATTTAAGTGGCACGTTTTTAGTACTTCGTAAACACCAAACACGCTTAGCTTTGAATAAATACGTACGTAAAAGTCTCAAAATTTTATTGTGGGTTATCGCCTCCATAATTATACTGGTGGTCGCTTTAGCGCTATCTTTAAATATACCTGCCGTTCAAAATTTCGTTAAGGGCAAGGCAATTAATTACCTTAAAAATAAAACAAAGACAGAAGTAAGCTTGGAAAGCATAAAAATTGCATTGCCGAAGGATGTGGTTTTAAATAAGTTTTATATTGAAGATCGCAATAAAGACACCTTGTTATATGCAGAAAAACTAGCTGTTGATATTAGTCTTTTCAAACTTCTGGATAATACTGTAGAGGTAAATAATATTGAACTAAAAAATATACGTGCAAATGTTAAACGAATAAGTCCGGATACAACTTTTAATTTTTCTTTTTTGGTTGATGCTTTTATGAGCGAAGAAAAAAAGCCAGAAGAAAAAATTAACAAAGACACAACTTCTACCCTAAAATTTTCTGTTGACAAGGTTTCTTTTGAAGATATAGGAATTACCTACCGCGATGATGTTGCGGGAAATGATGTAAAGCTTTATTTAGGTGCTTTTAAAACGAAGTTAAAAACATTCGATTTGGCAAACCAACATTATGTAATCAAAGATTTAAATTTAAATAACACTTCTTTAAGCTATTTACAGCGTAAGCCATTGGTTCAGCTTGTACAGCATATAACCAATAGTGTTGATAGCAGTCAAAAGGAAACAGGAAAACTTCCTCTAATTGAAGTGGAAAACTTCGCTTTCAGTAATGTGAAAGTAAATTACGATGATCAGGTTTCGACAACGAAGGCCATTGCAAATGTTAATGAACTGGGTTTGGTTAATTTAAAAGTCGATTTAACAAATAGCAAATATACTGTAGATGATGCAAAGTTGAATAAATCGAACATTCTATTCGCTTTTAAACCAGCTCCAAGTAACGATTTAAAGAAAGTTAAAGATACTGTAGTTGTAGAAAAATCGCCTTTAGGTTTACTCATTAAAAACATCAGCCTTGCAGAAAATAATGTACAGTTTGATAATTTAGGTGCAAAGCCCGCTCCAAAGGGAATGGATTTTAATCACCTAAAAATTACTAATTTAACCTTTGGGGCAGCCGATGTTAATTATAGCGCAGCTGGAATTACAGCAAACGTTAAAAATGGATCGCTAAAAGAAAAAAGTGGTTTTGCGTTAAATGAGCTAAAAGGAAATGCCATTTATAATGATAAACAGATAAAGCTGAGCAATTTCGTTTTAAAAACACCTAATACAACAATAGAAAACGCAACGGAGTTAAATTTTACTTCTATGGAAGATTTAACAAAACATCCTGAGCGGGTAAAAATGGCCTTGAGCTTAAAAAACACAACTATTGGCTTAAAGGATGCAGGTTATTTCAGTAGTGCTATCCCAGCAAATTACCGTAATGAAAAAATTAAAATAAATGCAGAGGTAAATGGATATTTAAACAATTTAAACATTCCTCGCTTGCAAGTAAGTGGATTGAAAAATACACAAATTGATATCAGCGGAACAGCTAAAGGCTTGCCGGATATTAATAAAACTTTTCTCGATCTAAATATCAAAAAACTATATGTAACTAAGAGTGATATTTTGGTTGCTGTACCTAAAAAGTCGTTGCCACCATCAATCGAATTGCCAAATGTAATTAATGCAAAAGGTAATTTCAAAGGTTCAATGACTGATTTTAACACCAATTTAAATATTCAGACGGATATGGGCGGTGCGATTTTAGTTGCAGGAATGAAAGGTGCAAAGGGTAAAGAAAGTTACAAAGCAGATATCAATTTAAACAATTTTAATGTTGGCCGATTGTTAAAAATGCAGCCAAAGCTTGGTCGTGTTTCGGTAAAAGCTAATGTTGAAGGAACTGGCCTTGATCCTAAAAAGATAAATGCAAAGTTTAACGCAAAAGTTTTAAGCGCATATTACAATAAATACACTTACCGAAATTTAAATGTTGCTGGTACTTATGCCAATCAAAATGTTTCGATAAAAAGTAGCATGCCAGATAGCAACGCCAATTTTGCTTTAGATGCAAAAGTAAGCTTAGCAGGGAAATACCCTTCGGTTAAAGCCGATTTGAATCTGAAACAGGTTAACCTGCAGGCGTTAAATTTCAGTCCGACAGTATTAAGTGCTGCTGGTATTGTAAAAGTTGATTTGAAAACTGCAGATGCAGATTATTTAAACGGAACAGTTGATATCACGGGTTTACAAGTGGTTAAAGATGCACAAAAAATAGATGTTGATACAATTTCCGTTTTTGCAAAAACAACTGAAACAACAAATGAGCTTACGTTAAAATCAGAAATTCTTTCGGCTAAAATTGACGGAAAATATCAGTTAACGAAAGTGAGCAATGCAATTATTAATGAGATTAATAAATATTATGCTTTTGGAGAGGTCACAAAAATCCCCGATCAACGATTGAGATTTGCTGTACAGATTTATGATTCCAAATTATTAAAACGATTTGTGCCAGAGCTAACAGTGTTTAAGCCTTCTCAATTTTATGGCTTAATTGATACACAAAAAGATAGCCTGCAGATTAAGGGAAATTTCCCACAAATCGTTTATGGCGATTTCAAGGTAGATACAACTGTACTTAACATTAATAATGATAATAATAAATTAGCGTACGGTTTAACTGTAAAAGCATTGCAAAGTCCGTCTATTGCTCTATTTAATACCGAAATTAGTGGTGATGCCGCAAATAATTTATTAGGTGTAAATATCTTTCTTCGAGATAGACAGCGTAAAGATAAATACGTAATTGGTGGAAATTTTCAATCTATAAATAAAGATTTCAAGTTTACTTTAGATCCACAGAAACTACTTTTAGATTATCAAAAATGGGTAGTATCTCCAGATAATTATATTCAGTTTGGCGCATCGGGCATATTGGTTAATCAATTCCAAATTAGCAATAGCGGGCAATCTTTATCAATAAATAGTAACCCAACGCAACCAAACGCACCTTTGGCGGTCGAGTTTAAAGACTTTCAATTAGAAACTTTAACCAAATTTGCCGAAACGGATACAACTTTAGTTGGCGGTCGTTTAAACGGAACGGCTAATGTTAAAGATCTAGCTTCTACACCGAAATTCGAAGCTAACTTAACTATAGATCAGTTACGCTATCAAAAAGATGAGCTTGGAACCTTACGTTTAGCGGTAAATAATAACACACAAAATGCATTTGAAGTGAATGTTGCTTTAAGTGGCGTACATGAATTACGTGCTAATGGATTTTACTATACTGCACCTCAAAGCGCTTTAGATTTAACTGTTAATATTGATAAAATTGAGATGAAAAACATCGAAAGCTTATCACAAGGTCAATTAAAAAATGGAAGTGGAACCTTAACTGGTGCACTTACAGTAAAGGGTGCTTTAACTGCTCCAAAAATATTGGGCGATGTTACCTTCAATAATGCAGGAATCAATGTTGCTTATGTAAACTCGTACCTACGCATGCCAAACGAAAAAATTTCGTTTACCAACGAAGGCATAAGCTTTAATAACTTCACCATACTAGATTCACTTAATCAAAAAGCAACCATCAACGGAAAAGTATTAACAACCGATTTTAAAAATTACCGTTTTGCACTTGATATCCGCACAAATAATTTCAGGGCTATCAATTCTACTGCTGCTGATAACGATATGATTTATGGCACAGTGTTTTTAACCAGTAATATTAAGGTTCGCGGTGATTTAAACCAACCCGATGTTAATATGGATATCACCATAAACAAGGGAACAAAGTTTTTCTTCGCTTTGCCAGCAAATGATCCAGCAATTATCGATCAGGAAGGAATTGTTCAGTTTATCGATGCTGATGCACCACCATTTAATGGCCAAAAAGCGTTGAAAGTAGATAGTATAAGTAAATCTCCAATAAAGGGAATAAATTTGGTAGCTGCAATAAAAATTGACCCAGAAGCGGAGTTAAATGTCGTTGTTGATCCTGCCAATGGCGATGCTTTAAACATTAAAGGTGATGCGGATTTAAATGCGACAATGGACGCCAGCGGAAAAATAAGCTTGACTGGTAGATATGAAGTTATTGACGGTTCTTACAACTTATCTGTTGGTCCGCTTGGTAAAAAAGCGTTTAGAATTGTTAAAGGTAGTACCATTATTTGGACCGGCGAACCTACGGCAGCTAATGTAAATTTAAGCGCAATGTACGAGGTGAATGCTGCACCAATTGATTTATTAAATCAGCCAGATCTTTATGAAGCTAGAACGAAATTACCATTCCAAGTATATTTAATGATGAAAGGCGAATTATTGAAACCAATCATCTCCTTTAAAATAGATTTGCCAGAAAATGAACGTAACGCTTTAGGCGGACAGGTTTACACCAAATTAATTAATGTAAATCGCGATGAAAGTGAGTTAAATAAGCAGGTTTTTGCTTTGTTAGCCCTAAATAGATTTATTGCGAACAACCCTTTCGAAAGTTTAGCTGGAGGTGGCGGCGGAGTATCTACGCTTGCCCGTTCAAGTGTGAGTAAACTGTTAACAGAGCAATTAAATAACTTAACATCAGATTTAATTCAAGGTGTAGATTTAAACTTTGGCGTAAATTCATCTGAAGATTACTCGACTGGCTCTATGCAACAAAAGACAGATCTGGAGATTGGTTTATCTAAAAAGTTATTGAACGACAGATTAACGGTTACAGTTGGAAGTTCGTTCGCTTTAGAAGGACCGCAAGCGCCTGGGGAAAAATCGACAGATATTGCAGGTAATGTAAACGTTGAATACGCATTATCTGCAGACGGAAGATATCGTTTAAGGGCTTACAGGCGTAATCAAAACGACGTTATTGTTCAGGGGCAAATTATTGAAACTGGCTTAGGTTTCACATTGGTTGTTGATTATAACAAATTCAGAGAAATATTCCAGAAAAAACGTAATAGAAGAACGAGAAACATTGAACAGAAAGCACAAGATGAAAAAACTAATTAGACCTATTTTATTTGTATTGGCCTGTTTAGTTTATGCAGGTTGCAGTAGTACGAAATCCTTAAAACCTGGGCAAATTTTATACACAGGGGCTGAAGTAAAAATCAACCCAGATACTTCGGGCAAAATTGACGACGAAAAACAAGTTAAAGCCGATTTAGAGAGCAAAACGCGTCCGCGGCCTAATAAATCTTTTCTTGGAATTAAATTTAAGTTGGGGATTTATAACTTAGCCGGCGAACCAACAAAACCGAAAGGTCTTAGAAATTGGATTAGAAAACAAGGAGAGCCACCTGTATTATTAAGCGAAGTAAAACTTAAATACAATAATGACGTGCTCAAAAGTTATTTGCTTAGCGAAGGATATTTGCAAGCTGCTGTAACTGGCGACACAGTTGTGAAAGACAAAAAAGGTAAAGCAATTTATACCGCAGTTACTGGGGAAAGATATAAAATCAATAAAATCACTTTTCCACCAGATTCTGGTGTGCTGACTAAAATTATCAACGAAAATAAAAACAAAACTTTATTAAAAGTTGGCGATTATTATGACTTGGATGTTTACAAGAATGAACGTGTTAGAATCGATAATGATTTAAAGGAAAATGGATATTTTTATTTCAGTCCTGATTATTTGATTATGCAGGTGGATAGTACAATAGGCAAAAATCTGGTTAATGTTACAGTTAAGGTTAAAGATATTGCTCCTGATGCAGGATTAAAACCTTACACAATTAAAAACATTAATATTTATCCGAATTATACGTTAAGACGCGACACTGTACTTCGTAGGTTAAAACCTCTGGAGTATCACGATTTTAATATTTACGATGATAGAAATACCTTCAAACCAAGGTTATTTGATCGATTGGTTTTCTTTCAGAAAGGAGAAAATTATAACCGTAAAGATCATAATCAGTCATTAAACAGGATGGTAAATATTGGTGCTTTTCAAGATGTAAGAGCAGAATTTTTACCTGTTGATAGTTTCAAGAATAATCAACTCGATTTAAATATTTACTTAACACCATTAAAGAAAAACTCGCTTACTTTTTCAGTTACTGGAACCAGCAAATCGAATAACTTTGTAGGCTCGGAGGTTAAAGTAACGCAAACAACCAGAAACCTTTTTAGAGGTGCAGAACAATTGGATGTGAGTGTAAGTGGTGGTTTTGAAACCCAGACCAGAGGAACTTCATTGGGTAGAAATTCGCTTTCATTAACGGCTGAGGGTAAGTTAACTTTCCCAAGATTTATTGTTCCTTTTTACAAGCCTAACAGTACAACTGCATTCATTCCTAAAACTATTGCTTCGTTATCATATCAAATGTTGAATCGTGGCTCGGAATATACTTTGCACGCCTTTAAAGGTGAGTTTGGCTATAATTTTAAAGAGAATGCTTACAAGGAACATAATTTCAATCCTATATCAGTTAGTTATATCTCAACAGGCTTTCCTTCAACAAAAATACGAGATAGTTTATATGAGGTTAATCCACTATTGAGAACAACTTTGGAGAACCAGTTTATTATTGGTAGTAATTACAACTTTACTTACACCAACCAAATGGAAACTAATCGCAGAAATAACACTTTTTTCTACGGCGCAGTAGAAACTGGAGGAAATTTATGGGGTGCTTTTGTTCCAAAAGATGATGAAGGTAAACGTTCAATTTTTAATGTACCACTCTCGCAATTTGTACGATTTGAGGCTGATTTAAGAGACTATTATAAAGTTAATAAAAATGTAACCTGGGCCAATCGCTTAAACATCGGTTATGGATATGCTTATGGAAATAGTACTTCATTACCATTTGTAAGGCAGTTTTTTGCTGGAGGAAGTAATGATATCAGGGCATTTCCTGCCAGAACTTTAGGCCCTGGAACTTATAAAGTACCAGATGATGCTGTCTTTGCAGATCAAGGCGGAGATATTAAATTAATGTTGAATTCGGAATTAAGGTTTAAATTAGTTAGCGTACTGTATGGTGCACTATTTGTAGATGCAGGTAACGTTTGGTTACGTAAAGAAGATACCGGTATTCCTGGTACAACGAATACTGGCAGACCAGGTTCAGAGTTTAAACTAAAAAATGCATTGAATGAATTAGCAGTAGGTACTGGCGCTGGTTTACGTGTAGATGCAACCATATTTGTGGTTAGGTTAGATGTAGCGTTTCCAGTTCGTAAACCATATTTACCAGAAGGACAGCGATGGGTGTTTGACAGTATTGCTTTTGGCAACAAAGATTGGAGAAGAGAAAATTTAATCTTCAATATCGGTATAGGATACCCATTTTAAATTTATAGATGAAACTAATTCATAAGATTAAACATTTCTTTATTGCCCTTTACCATCTTTTTATTGCTGCAGGTAAAGGTTTTGCTGAAGATAGGGTGATGAAGCTCAGTGCGGCGCTGGCTTACTATACTATTTTTTCGTTAACCCCATTAATTATTATTGTACTATCTGCTGCAACTTTATTCTTTGGAGAAAGAATGAAAACCAGGGATAAGTTTTTTACAGAAATTACTGAGTTAGTTGGTAAAGATGCTGCAACTCAAATTCAAGGTTTTGTAGAACATGCTAATAAATCAGGTCAGTCCACAATAGGGCTAATTATTGGTATTGGAACATTAATTATTGGAGCTACGGCAATTTTCATCGAAATTCAAGATAGTATAAACTTAATATGGAAAGTAAAGGCAATGCCAAAAAAAGGGTGGCTAAAAATGCTTACCAATCGATTACTTTCCTTCTCACTAATTGTTTCAATGGGCTTTTTACTATTAGTTTCACTTGTTATAAATAGTGTTGTGGTAGGTTTAGGCGATAAATTGGTGTCTTTACTTTCAGAAAGCAAAATAGATGATGTCATACCTGTTGCTAACGACACAATGGCATTACTTATTTATATTTTAAATAATGTGATCACTGTTGCTGCGGTAACTGCGGTGTTTACAATAATTTTTAAGGTTCTTCCTGATGTAAACATCAAGTGGAAGTCGGCAATAATAGGCGCGCTTTTTACCGCATTGTTATTTGGTTTGGGTAAGTATTTGATAGGAATTTATATAGAAAAAGGTAGTACAGTTTCAGCATTTGGAGCCGCAGGTTCAATAATTGTAATTTTACTTTGGATATATTATACTTCAGTAATTTTATATTTCGGGGCAGAATTTACACAGGCGTATGCAGAAAAATACGACGGTGGAATTACCCCAAGCAAATATGCAGTGTTCACCAAAATAACAATTGTAGAGAAAAACGTAGATGTTTTGCCTCCACAGCACCCAGAGGATACAGTTAATGCACCAAAAAGCTAAAAAATAATAATTTAGAAGATGTTTCCCTTTAAACGTTATTATTTCTTAGCTCAGAAACGCAAGCTTTTTTCTAAAAGTTTCTTCTCAGGAAAAGCGTTATAAATTCGTTCAAATCTAATTCTGAATAAATCTTGCGATCTTCTTGCATAACATCTATGGCAACACCTATAATGAGGATGATATTTTAAAAGTATTTTTTATTCTTATTTTTCAACCTATCTCTATTCCTTCCGTTTCTGGTATTTGAATGCCTTTTAAAAATAATATTGTAAACATTGCCACCTAACATACTAAAGGTGTGAGGTGAATTAATATGTGCTCAATTAATTTTTGCAATTACATCAACGCTTGTTTTTATGCTACTTCATCAATAATTTTAGGTTCTTCGGCTACCTGATCTTTTTCCACTCGTAGATTTCTGATAATGTGTTGCTGTCTATCTGGAGTATTTTTTCCCATATAATATTCAAGCAAACTTTTTATAGTCTGGTCTTTTAAAATAACTGGGTCTAGCCTGATATCTTTACCAATAAACAAACCAAATTCATCAGGCGAGATTTCTCCCAAACCTTTAAAACGGGTGATTTCTGGTTTATTACCTAATTTTTCAATAGCATTTCGGCGCTCTTCATCGCTATAACAATAAATGGTTTCTTTTTTATTTCGAACCCTAAATAATGGGGTTTGTAAAATGTAAACGTGCCCTGCTTTTACTAAATCAGGGAAAAATTGAAGGAAGAAAGTCATCATTAATAAACGAATGTGCATACCATCCACATCGGCATCTGTGGCGATAACAATGTTATTGTAGTGTAAACCTTCTAAACCATCTTCAATGTTTAAAGCATGTTGTAAAAGATTAAATTCCTCGTTCTCGTAAACTACTTTTTTGGTTAGCTCGTAACAGTTAAGTGGTTTACCTTTTAAGCTAAAAACAGCTTGGCAATCTACATCACGAGATTTCGTAATCGAACCCGATGCCGAATCTCCCTCGGTAATAAATAAAGTGGTTTCGTAACGTTTTTCATGTGTAGTGTTAAAATGAACTTTACAATCGCGAAGTTTTTTATTATGCAACGATGCTTTTTTTGCTCTGTCATTGGCTAGCTTTTTAATACCAGCAATGTCTTTTCTTTCTCTTTCTGATTGGTTAATGCGTTTCAACAATGCATCAGCAACATCTGGATTTTTGTGCAGATAATCATCCAGTTCCTTTTTCACGAAATCGTTAATAAACGTAGCAACTGATGGTCCTTCTGGTCCCATATTTTGCGAACCTAATTTAGTTTTCGTTTGCGATTCGAAAACAGGTTCTTGTACACGCACAGAAATTGCAGCAATAATTGATGAGCGAACATCCGATGCATCGAATTCCTTCTTGAAAAATTCGCGAACCGTTTTTACAACCGCTGCACGAAATGCCGCCTGGTGTGTTCCGCCTTGAGTTGTATGTTGTCCGTTTACAAACGAGTGGTAATCTTCTCCATACTGCTGACCATGTGTCATTGCAATCTCGATATCATTACCAATCATGTGGATAATTGGGTAACGAATTTCTTCTGGTTTATTAAATTTAGAAAGCAAATCGTATAAACCTTTTTCCGAGAAGTATTTTTGGTTGTTAAAATTTACCGTTAATCCAGTATTTAAGAAAACATAGTTCCAAACCATACTTTCTACAAAATCAGGAATGTAGTGATAGTTTCTAAAAATTGTTTCATCAGGATAAAAAGTAATAGCAGTACCATTACGCTGAGTGGTATCAATTATTGGTTGTTCGGTTACAATTTCGCCCTTAGAAAATTCTACTTTTTTAGTTTTTCCATCTCGATAAGATTGAACAACAAAATTTGTAGATAAAGCATTTACCGCCTTTGTACCTACGCCGTTTAAACCAACTGATTTTTGGAAGGCATTACTATCGTATTTACCACCAGTATTTATTTTACTTACACAATCTATAACCTTACCCAAAGGTATGCCTCGACCATAATCGCGGATGTTTACCTTTTGCTCGGAAACTGTAATTTCGATGGTTTTTCCTGTGCCCATCACAAACTCATCAATAGAGTTATCTACAATTTCTTTTAACAAAACATAAATTCCATCGTCTTGCGCAGAGCCATCACCAAGCTTACCGATATACATACCAGGGCGTAGTCGAATGTGCTCTTTCCAATCTAATGAGCGAATACTGTCGTCGTTATAAATTACTTCTGCCATAAATTTTAATTATTTATCAGGTCGATTGAACTTTACGCAATACAAAGTAGCAAGGCCGAGGGATTTTCGGAACGAGCTTTAACATTCAACATAACAAGTTTTTAGGAATGATTTGATATCGAAATTTGGTTTATGATTATTCAAATATCGAGTAGCAAAATTTATTTACAATAATAGATTTATTCTTTGAGGCTAGCAAATGAAAATTTCAACAAAAGGAGACGAAAAATGTACGAGGTAAGGTGGATGGCCTGTAAACTTAAATTCTATTTCTATCGTACATCTTCCATCAGACATCATCCATAAATTCCTTATCTTCACCCCATTATTTATAATCCATTTTAATGCAACCAAAAAAGCAACTTTCGCTCTTCGATTTATCCATGATTGTGGTTAGTTTAGTCATTGGCATGGGTATTTTTCGTACGCCAGTGAATGTAGCCGCAAAAGCGCAAATACCTGAATTGTTTTATTTGGCTTGGTTTATTGGAGGTTTTGTAGCTTTTTGCGGAGCACTTACTTATGCCGAAATTGGGTCACGATATCCAGTAACGGGTGGTTACTACAAAATTTTCTCAGCAGCCTATCATCCATCAATTGCTTTCGCCATTAATTGTATAGTAATTATTTCGAGTGCAGCTTCAGTTGCAGCTATATCTATCATAGGAGCAGAGTATTTAGGCAAAATAGTTTTACCAGTTAATATGCAAACCGATGCTTATCGAGTTGCAATAGCCATAACTACTATTTTGGTTTTCTATTTAATTAATTTACTCGGTTTAAAAGCCAGCGCTAAAACCCAAAATGTATTAACCATTGTAAAAATCGGCTTAATTTTATTGCTTATTTGTGCGGTGTTTTTCGGCTCACAATCCGAAACGGTTACACCTGTTTTTAAAACTAACAATGGCAATTTGCCAAACTGGTCTGATTATGGAAAAGCATTAGGTTTATGCCTTATAGCCGTTTCCTTCTCCTACGCTGGTTATGCGCAAACGATAAATTTTGGCGGCGAAGTTAAAGAAGCAAAAAAGGTAATTCCTCGTTCTATTATTATCGGTTTAACCATAATTGTTATTCTTTATTTAGTACTCAACTACGTTTATGTTAAAGTTATAGGTTTCGAAGAATTAAAAACAGCAGAAAGTATTGCTGCTATTTTAGCTTCAAAAATTTTTGGTCCAGCAGGGTTTAAAATGCTATCCGTAATTATATTCGTTTCGGTTATGGGTTATGTAAACGTAAATTTGTTGAGCAACCCGAGGGCCATGTTTGCTATGGGGGAAGAAGGAGCTTTGCCGAAAATCTTTAGCAAAATGAATAAAAAAACAGAGGTAATTACCGTAAGCTTAACTGTTTTTACTTTAGTTGCTGTGGTTATCATTTTCTACGCTAAAACATTCGATAAAATTTTAAATTATACAATCTTTTTAGAAAGCATTAGTATGGCAAGTTCGGCAGCTACCATTTTTATACTGCGGAAACGTACCTCACATCTCGATATAAAAACAATTTACACGGTGCCACTGTATCCTGTTTTACCAATTATATTTATTGCAGCCTATACTTTTGTTGCTTTAAGTATTTATGCTGATGATCCAAATGCTGCGTTAAATGGCTTATATATCTTCATCGGCTTTTTGGCTATTTATTTTATCAGTAGATTATTTAGCAAGAAATAATTATCTAATTTGAAAAGCAATTTTAGTGCTTATCGGTTTCGATAGCCCCGCTATTCGCTAAAAATAGGGATGTACCGCTGCTATCGGGTTTAAATAACCTAAAGCATTGCACCGTAAAACCTAAAAATAGGTTAGGAGTGGAGCATTTTTCACTGCAACCAGTGGCATAGCTTTCTGAAGCAGTTTTTTGAATTGGAAGCAACCTTTTTGATTTTGGCATTTTGTGTTAAATTGTAGCAGCAGATCAGTAAAATAAAACTGATTTGAATGATCATGAAGCGCAGCGAAATAAAATGTAAAGCAGGACTGATTTAACCAATAAAAAATAGGAACTTGCTTTACCTAATGAAATTTAAAAATCTTAATGAATAAAGCACTCTCAGGGAAACAAAAAATTGCTTACGCGGCTGGAATGATGGGCTGGAGTATTATGACGAATATTATAATCGTAATGCTCCCTTATTTCTATTTACCGCCAAATAATTCGGGGTTATCGCCTTTGGTGCCACAATTACTGCTATTTGGTGCTTTTAATCTTTTATCTATTATTGCCGCATCGGGTAGATTAATTGATGCTGTTTACGACCCGTTTATTGCCTCGGTTAGCGATAGAAGTACGAACCCGAAGGGTAGGAGATTTCCGATAATGAAATGGGCAATTTTACCTGCGGTAGTTTTTTGCTGTTTGGTTTTTCATCCTTGGGTAAAAGGCGAAAGTGTAAATAATGCCTGGTGGCTAACTGCGGTTTTGGCTGGATTTTTCATCTCGGTTACTACTTATATTATCCCATACAATGCACTGCTTGCCGAGTTAACAAATACAGCCGAAGAAAAAGTAAAGCTTTCTACTTTACAGCAGGTGGGTTTTGTTTTGGGTATGATTTTAGGTGCTTTAATTAACAATTTTGCAGATTTGATACAAAGCGGTTTTCATGTAGCGAGCCGTTTCGAAGCATTGCAATACACCATTATTGCTTTAAGTGTTTTCTCTGGTTTGGTAATGATTTTGCCAATTCTGTTTATTAACGAACGAGAATATGTAAATAGCAAACCATCTCATATTCCGCTTTTGGCGGCCATTAAAAGCACTTTTAGAAACTCGAATTTTAAATATTACCTAATTTCAGATTTTACTTACTATACGGCATTAAGTATTATGTCGAGTGGTTTATTATATTTTGTAACGGTTCTACTTGGTTTACCAGATTCTGACGGTGGAAAATTTATGGGTTTAATGGTTTTACTATCTCTATTATTTTATCCATTTATTAACTATGGCTCGAAAAGGTTTGGAAAGAAAAAACTGGTTTTGTTTGCATTCGGAATTTTGAGTTTAATTTTTGTAACCATTTTCTTTTTAGGTAAACTTCCCTTTGCACCTGCAAATCAGATGTATATTTTGGTTGTTTTTGCTTCTTTTCCGTTAGCGGCCTTAGGTATTTTGCCTAACGCTATTCTTGCCGATATTGCACAAAAAGATACGATAGAGAGTGGCGAAAACCACGAGGGTATGTTCTTTGCTGTCAAATATTTATTTGTAAAACTAGGGCAAACCATAGGTATTGCAGTTTTTGCAATGTTAACAATTTATGGTAAAGATCCAGGAAATGATTATGGTTTAAGGCTGAACGGAATTGTCGGTTTCTCGCTTTGCATTGTAGCATTGTTATTTTTTAGTCGCTTTAAAGAAGAAAATAACTGATGGTTTTAATTGTGAGATAAGTTGTATTCGTCTTGCAAAAGTTTAGATTTACGCCATCTACTTTACATTTTTACATCTTCCATATTTTATTTGTATCTTTGCGGCGAAGCAGAATTTCTTTATCATTTAAAGCAATCCGCAAGTTAGTCCTTCAATAAATGATTGTTCTAGCTTCTTCGATAAATATTACATAGAAACATACATGTTATTCAAAGAATTAAACCTCATTGAGCCAATTTTAAAGGCGCTTGAGAAAGAAGGTTATACACAACCTACACCTATACAGGAGCAATCCATCCCAACAATATTAAAAGGAAAAGATTTATTAGGCTGCGCACAAACAGGAACAGGTAAAACTGCTGCTTTTGCCATCCCGATGTTGCAATTATTGCACGAAAAGCATATTAATACTAAAGCAACTAAAAACATTAAAGCTTTAGTTTTAACCCCAACACGCGAACTTGCCATTCAAATTGAAGAAAGTTTTAAAGCTTACGGAAGTAACTTAAACTTACGTCGTTTGGTAATTTTTGGTGGCGTAAATCAACACTCGCAAGTTGAAGCTTTAAGAAAAGGCGTAGATATTTTAGTTGCTACTCCTGGTCGATTATTAGATTTAATGAACCAGGGTTTTATTAGCTTAAGCACCATCGAACTTTTTGTTTTGGATGAGGCTGATAGAATGCTGGATATGGGTTTTATCCACGATGTGAAAAAAGTGGTTGCTAAATTACCTGCTAAACGCCAAACATTATTTTTCTCGGCAACTATGCCAGATGAAATTCAAAAGTTAGCCAACACAATTTTATCGAGCCCAACTAAGGTAGAAGTAACACCGATTTCTTCTACTGCTGAAACTATCGTTCAATCTGTTTATTTTGTTGATAAACCAGATAAAAAGAAGTTGTTAATTCATCTTTTGGAAGATAAAAAAATTGAAACCGCTTTAGTTTTTACCCGTACTAAACATGGTGCAGATCGAATTGTGAAAGATTTAGCGCATGCTGGAATTAAGTCTGCCGCTATTCACGGAAATAAATCGCAAAATGCTCGTCAACGTGCTTTAACTGACTTCAAAGATAGAAAAATTCGTGTTTTAGTAGCTACTGATATTGCTGCTCGTGGCATTGATATCGATCAGTTATCACATGTTTTCAATTTTGAATTACCAAACATTCCTGAATCTTATGTACACAGGATTGGCCGTACTGGTCGTGCTGGTGCAAATGGTATAGCCATTTCTTTCTGCGATGCTGAGGAAAACGAATATTTGTTAGATATTCAGAAACTGATTAAAATTACTTTGCCTGTTGTTGATGATCATCCTTATCCATTAACTTGGGAGAGTATGCTAGCTAAGAACCAGGTTAAGCGGAAACCACAAGCGCAATCGAAAGGTGGAGGCGGTGGAGCTAAAAGAGGCGGTGGCGATGGTAACATGAGTGGTAAACCTCGTAACGCCAGCAATAATCGTCGTTTTGGTGGAAACAGAAAAAAGAGAGATTAAAAAGGCTGGAGCATTTTAAGCAAATGCTAATACATAAGCTTAGAATATATAATAAAACCCCTAATTGTAACAGTTAGGGGTTTCTTTTTTATATTTTGTTTATCAAAAATGCCAATGAATATTTAATGAAATTATTTCAAAAATTCTACATTCCAAATTTTTTCTGCTTTTCGGCCAATGAGCCAGAACGAGGCTGCAAGCACAGAAAAGAATAAAGCTTTATGCCAGCTATCCCAGAAATATTCAAAATATCGGGTGTATAAATTGATGAACAAAAAAGTAATTCCAAATTCTCTGGCAATATCATCGTTGTATTTTAAGCCAAATGCGGTGCTTGCAACACAAACCGTGGCAGATATTAAAGCCCAGTAGAACAGGCTTAATTGCCTAACTGAATACCATTCTTCTAAACTTGCAAAGTTGCCAAAAACAGATAAAGCCCAAAGTGCAATAAAAAGGTAAACCATTCCAGCTATGTAGGTAACTTGAAAGAAATTTTTCGTTTTAGTATTTACCTTCATCAGAAGAGAAGCTGCCGTTAAAATCACTCCAAATACTACGAATCGAAGTGGATAATTCATGCCAAGAAAATAATAATTCCACCGGCTTAAATAGCCGGTTTCCGTACCAAACCAAGCACCAAGAGAAATGAGGGCAAAAATCCAAATCAATCTTGAATTAAAAATATAGCCTAAAATACCATAAATGAAAACTGAAATTAAAATCAGAATGGAGAAGTTTCCTGAGCCATTATCTAAAGACTTGCCGAAATAAGCAATGGCATTTGCGGTTAAAAGAATGGCAGAAAATACAATAGCTTCGTTGCTAAATTTTAAATGACCAAGATTTTTCTTCCGTCGAAAACCCAAAATGTAAAGCCAGGCAGCTAAACCACCCGATACGATTGCAATAACAATATTTGGCGTGTTATAAACCTGCTTTAAGTAATTAAGAATGGTGTTATCTATCAATAAAGAACCTAATGCAATAAAACCGCAAGCTAATGCAACCCAAAATGCATATTGTGCTAAGCGAAGCCAATCGAAATTTTTGGCCTCATAACTTTTACGTAGCTTAGTACTTGTTTCTTCGTTAATCAAGCCATCGTTTTGCCACTGCTCAATTATATCATCAAGAAATTCGCTCTTTTCTCTGTCTACTTTCATAAGTTAGGTTATAAACGAAGATAACTTTTTTAGTCGGAAGTGAGAAAGATTGAGGCGCGGCGATATGGCTTGTAAAAACTTCTAACGCCCCACCTCAGATTTTAAATTACTTCCTTAATTTTTTTATTGTTGCCTACAATCCAAATTACATCACCATTATCAAAAACAAAATCAGATGAAGGATTTAGAATTCTATCGGCTCCGCGTTCTATCCCCACAATCAATGCTTGTGCTTTTTCTCTAATTCCAGCATTTCGAATACTTAAACCATATACAGGAGATTCGAGGTTCACAACTATCTTTTGCAAAGTCATTTCCTTATCTGGAAAACTTTTCTCCGATTCTGTTTCAGGTAAATCAACTTCCAAGATCGCTTTTACCATTGCAAGCTGATCATCTGCGCCAATAAGTAATAATTTATCATTTGGGTATAGACGTTCTTCTCTGCCAGGAGTTGGAATGGAGTTTCTGCCACGTTCAATCATAGCAATGTTAACACCATACTTTTCTCTAATCATTAACTCAGTTAGCGTTTTTCCAACCACTTCCGATTCTGGAGAAACCGTAAGTTCTGTTAAATGTGTATCCCAAGGTAAAATATCTGGTGTCTGATTTTCACGGGCATTTAAATTGAGCATAAATCTACGTTCCAGTTTATCATAAAACGACTGAAGTTTTCGAGAGAAAATTATCATTCCGAAAACAATTAATCCAAGCGCAATTCCAGCGGCGACCCAGGTATCGAAAAATTCATACATCAGGAAGCCAACAAAGAAGATACCCAGGGCAACTCTAAAAGCTTCAATGGCAATTAACGGCCCACGCGTGTACTTTTTGTTAAGCCAAAGATGCGAATAGGCCGTTCTTTGTATCCTGCGAATTGATAATGCCCATAAGAAAGGAGCCATTAATATAAATGAAACAACCAAACTAATCACCATTGATTTTATCCCGTTTACAACATTTTCTGCAATGAATGGCTGTATGTATCTGGATGCCAGAAAAATTACGGAAACGATAATAACAGAATGTATAATGGTATTGAATGCATAACTGCGTAGTAAAATTTTCCAGTCACTTAATGTCGTTATTCCTGCTGTACTGCTGCTGTATCGCTCAATCCCGTCTAACCATTTTTTTGGTAATATTCGCGTAAGAAAATTATAAAATGGTTCGGAAAGCTTGATCAGGTAGGGTGTTGTAAAAGTAGTTATTGCCGAAGCCGCTACCGCGATTGGGTATAGAAATTCACTCGTTACTTTTAGCGTTAAACCTAAGGTTGCAATGATAAAAGAGAATTCGCCAATCTGCGCTAAACTCATACCAGTTTGTACGGATGTTTTTAAAGGCTGGCCCGATAATAATGCGCCCATAGAAGAACTGAATAATTTCCCTAATATGGTTGCAAGTGTTACCACAACGATTGGCAGTGCATAATCTAGTAAAATACTCGGATCAATTAACATGCCCACCGAAACGAAGAAAACTGCAGCAAATAAATCTTTGACGGATTTGGTTAAGTGTTCTATTTTTTCTGCCTGTGTTGTTTCTGCTAAAATAGAACCCATTATGAATGCGCCTAAAGCAGGAGAGAAGCCAACTTTTACAGCCAGTAAAACCATTATTAAACAAAGTGCTAATGAAACAACGAGCATGGTTTCGTCGTTCATTAATTTTCTGGTGGCTTTTAAGAAACTTGGAATTAAAAATATACCTCCCAAAAACCAAAGTACCAGAAAAAATGCAAGCTTTAGTATAGAAATTAGCATTTCGCTACCCGCAAATTGCTGACTAACAGCTACTGTTGAAAGTAAAACCAGAAGTAATATCGCGACCAAATCTTCAACAATAAGTACCCCGAAAACCAAGCCTGCAAATTTCTTATGTTTTACACCTAATTCTTCGAATGCCCTAATGATAATTGTTGTCGAGGATACAGAAAGGATACCACCAAGGAAGATACTGTCCATAGTTTTCCAACCCATTAACTTACCTGCTGCAAAGCCAATAAGCAGCATGAAAACAACTTCTACAACAGCCGTAATTGATGCTGAACCACCAACTTTAACAAGTTTTTTAAAACTGAATTCAAGTCCTAGGCTGAATAGGAGGAATATAACTCCAATTTCGCCCCAAATATTTATACTTTTTGTATCGGTAACCGAAGGAAAGAAATCAAGATGTGGTCCAACCATCAGGCCAGCTAGAATATAGCCTAAAACCAATGGTTGTTTTATTTTTTTAAATATAAGTGTTGTTATTCCTGCTGCTGCAAGAATTAATCCTAAATCGGCAATTAGATCTGGTAAATGCATGTGTAAAACTGAGTATTGAGTAATTAAAATTTTTCAGTCAGGTTTTAAAAGCCTAACATTTGGAAAAATCTGCATCGCTGCAGTTAAAAATTAAATTACTTACCAAAAAACATGTTTTGGATAGAGCATTTTAAACAGGCACCAATAGCTAAATCTTATTGTATTGATTATAACTTTGGTATTGTTGATTTTATTTGCTGAGAGAAAAAATGCTAAAACAGCGAACAGAATAAAACAACATGTTACTGTTTTTAGCTTTGAAATTGTAATAAAGTCTTTCTCTAAACTTTCTTGATCTTGCTGAAGATGAAAGATAATTTTGGCATTCTTTTTACTCGAAACAAAGGTTTCTTTTAATTTGCTTTTTAAATTGGTTATTTCTTTTTTTGAGGTTGCGTAACCAGAAAAAGAAATAGAAACCAGAAAAAAGAATATTATGTAAAAAAGCCTCATTGCCGCTAATATAGCGAAAATGAGGCTTTTTTGAAAGTTAAAAAAACTTTAAACTATTTTTCTAAAGAAGCAAAATAGTTTAAAGTGGCTTCTTTATCTTTTTGTAGCTGAACGGTGAGCGCTTCTAAACCTGTAAATTTAACGTCGTGACGTAGGAATTTTAAAAAATTCATTTTAATATCCTGTCCGTAAATTTCGCGGTTAAAATCAAAAATATTCACTTCGATATTTCTGGTCATGCCGTTTATGGTTGGGCGTTGACCAATGTAAGCCATCCCTTTAAAAGTTAAAGGTTTAAGATTAACAGTTGGATTTTCAGAAGTCGTTTTTGAATCTGTAACTGTTAAATCTGAATTCATTTCTACCGTTACAGCATAAATTCCATCGCCAGGGATTAGCTTGTAAGTTTCTTCGACAAAAATATTGGCGGTTGGAAAACCAATGGTCCGGCCAATTTTATCGCCTTTAATTACTCTGCCGAAAATAGAAAAAGGATAGCCTAAATAATCAGCTGCTAAGCTAACATCGCCAGCTAAAAGTGCCTGTCGGATTTTGGTAGAACTTACGGCAACATCGTGGATATCCTGCTCCATGATTTCTTCGACAGTGAAACCAAAATGCAATCCTGCGGTTTTTAAATCGGCTAAATTCCCTGAGCGATCTTTACCAAAACGATGGTCGTAACCGATAATGATATGTTTGGTACCAATGTTATTTACCAAAGTATTTTTAATATAATCATCTGGTAGCTGGTTAGAAAAATCGCGGGTAAAAGGCGTTATAATTAAATGATCGACACCCAGACTTTTTAAAATTTCTGCCTTTTCATTTATGGTGTTTATCATTTTTAAATCCTGGTTTTCAGGATCAATAATCATCCTTGGATGAGGGAAAAAAGTTAGGATTACACTTTCGCCGCCATCTGTTTTGGCTTTTTCTACCAGTTGTTTAATTATTTTCTGATGTCCAAAGTGTACGCCATCGAAAGTGCCAATGGTTACAATGGCGTTATCGAGCTTAGTGAATTCGGATAGGTTGTGATATATTTTCAATGGAACAATCTTTTTTTTACGATGGGTTTTGCATGAGGGATGGAAGCGGTATCATTTTTTGTTTATCCATAGATAAGCTTAGGACGGCATAGACAAAAAATATTTAGCGTACAGCCCGACCCCTTGCGTAGCTTGGGGGCATGCCCAAATTTATTTTAATAATTTATTAATGTAAAGCATGGCGCTTAACCACACCACCTTTTAAATCGGCAATTTGTTGTTGTATAACAAAAGCATCTGCATCAATTTGTCTTATTGCAGTTTGCAGTTTGCTCATTTCTAATTTAGTAACAACTGTAAAAATAATATCGATATCTTTTTTCTCTCCGTAACCACCTTCTCCTTTATAAATGGTTACGCCACGTTTCATTTCCCCAATAATAAAGCCTTTTATAGCTTCCTGATGTTCGGAAATTATGGTTACGCCCGTGTATTGTTCTATGCCGTTTACAATAAAATCGATGGTGTAAGACGCGGATAAATAGGTTAAAATTGCATAAAGTGCCGTTTCTATATTTAGAAAATAAGCTGCAAATGCAAAAATGATGATGTTTAAAATTAAAATGATGTTTCCAACGGTAAGAATACTGTTCTTACTGATGTAGAGCGCTAAGACTTCTGTACCATCGATTACACAACCGCCACGCATGGCCAAGCCAATTCCACCGCCTAGAAATAAGCCGCCAAAAAAAGCAATTAATAACCGATCGTGTGTAATGGGTTGAAACGGGAAAATTATTAAAGCAATAGAAAGCGCTGCAATGGCAATTGCCGTTTTAATGGCGAAAGTTTTGCCAATTTGGCGATAACCCAAAATAACAAATGGAATATTTATAATAACGATTAGGTAAGATAAATTCCATTTGGTTAAGGTGCTTATTAAAAGTGAAATACCTGTGACCCCACCATCAATGAATTCGTTTGGCATTAAAAAGCTTTTTAAACCAAAACAAGCAGAGGTTACACCCGCTGCAATTAAAAGAATCTCTTTTATAAAACGGGTATTCTTGTTTCTGATGTTGTTCATACTTCGGTTTCTGCTTTAGCTTCTTCTTTCTTACTACGAATATAATTAACAAGTTCTAAAACCTCAAACGCATCAGATAGCAAAAAACTACCGCTGCGGGTGCGGGTTAGTTTCGAAAGATAAGCACCATTATTTAATGCCTTGCCGAAATCGGAAACTAAAGAACGAATGTACGTTCCCTTACTACAAACAATTCTAAAATCTATTTCTGGTAATTCTATTCTGGTAATTTCGAATTCTGGAACTGTTACAAAGCGCTTGCGTAATTCTACTTCTTCGCCTAAACGAGCTTTAACGTATAAACGTTCTCCATTTATTTTAACTGCAGAATGTGCTGGTGGATATTGTTCGATATCACCCGTAAATTGAGCAGTTGAAGCGTAAATTTGTTCATTGCTAATTTGGTTGATGTCGAAAGTTTTGTCAACCTCAGTTTCCATATCGAAAGATGGGGTAGTGGCACCTAAAACCATAGTGCCAGTATATTCTTTTTCTTCGGCCTGAAAGGTATCTATTCGCTTGGTAAGCTTGCCTGTGCAAATAATAAGCAGTCCTGTAGCCAGTGGATCTAACGTACCAGCGTGGCCAACTTTTAATTTTAGTGGTTTTAGAGAATTACGAATTTTACCAACCACATCAAAGGAAGTCCATTTGTATGGTTTGTTAATTAATAATAGTTCGCCTTCTGCGAAATTGAACTCTTTAAATTTTGAATTTTCTGTACTCACAAATCTTTTTTGCGCAAAGATACTGATTATATAATTTGCATACTGTGACCAGTAAGCAACAAGATTATAATTACCAGGCCAGCAATAATTCTGTACCAGCCAAACATTTTAAAGCCATGTTTATTTAAATAACCAATAAAGCTTTTAATGGCAAGTAAGGCAACAACAAAAGCAATAACATTACCAATAATTAAAAGATTTGTTTGCTCTGGCGTAATGGTGTGCCCTTCTTTATAAAAATCGTAAAGCTTTTTGGCTGTTGCTGCAAACATTGTGGGTACAGCTAAAAAGAATGAAAATTCTGCGGCAACTTTTCGGCTTAACTTCTGTGACATACCGCCAACAATAGTAGCTCCCGAACGAGAAACACCAGGAATCATAGCTATACATTGAAAGAAACCAATTTTTAAAGCGGTAAGATAGCTAATATCTTCTTCCTCGTTTACGGTTGGGTTGTTAAACCATTTATCTACAAATAATAAAATAACACCACCAACTAAAAGTGAAATACCTACGGCCATCGGACTTTCTAAAAGCTCATCTATTTTCTTGCTTAATAACAGGCCAAATACTGCTGCTGGAATAAAAGCAACCAAAAGTTTAATGTAAAAATTTATCGATTTAAAAAACCTTTTGAAATACAAAACTACTACAGAAAGTATGGCGCCTAATTGAATCGCAATGGTAAATAGTTTAACAAAAGGATCACTTGCAATACCCATAAAAGATGAGGCAATAATCATATGTCCTGTACTTGATACAGGTAAAAACTCGGTTAATCCCTCAATAATTGCAAGGATAATGGCTTCGAAAGAATTCATGTTTTTTTAGAAGAGTAAAAACGAAGAAAACGCTTAGTTAAAAAAATAAGCGTTTTCTGATCGTTCTGTTAGGATGAAATTATTTTTTAAGAATGGCGTAAATACCGAAGGCAAAGCCTAAAAGCACAACTAATGGCGCTAATAAAGTTCTTCTGAAATCGTAAATATCGCCTGTGGTTCCCATCATTAAAATGAAACCGACTGCTACAATTGCGATACTAATTAACAGTAACTGATAGTTCTTTTTGGTAAAAACCAATTCGCTTTTAACTTCCTTTGTAATCGGACTTGTTTTTTTTTCTGCCATTATCTATAAAGATTGTAAGATTTTAAACGTAAATATCTGCTCACTGCAAACCATGTACTAATGCCTGTAATAAAAATACCAACAATTACTAAACCGATAAACACTAAACCGAACTCCCTGTAATTATTAAGTATAATAATTTCTGGAACTTCTTTACGAGCATAAATCAATGTTGCCAATAAAATAATAATTGCAATAAATGCGGCAATTAAACCATGTAATGCAGCAAATAATAAGAAAGGACGCCTAATAAAGTTTTTCGTTGCACCAACAAGCTGCATACTTTTAATTAAAAACCTTTGTGAGTAGATTGCTAATCTTATAGTGTTGTTAATCAGTGCTATAGAAATTACCAGCAACAGTGCTGCAAATGCTAAGATTACTAAGCCAATGGTATTTATGTTTTTATTTACCATATCGATTAAAGAACTCTGGTAAACTACCTCTTTAACAACTGGATTTTTAGCAATTTTTAATTTTAACGCATCTATGCCCTTGTTGTTAGCATAATCTGCTTTTAAATACACATCGAAAGTAGATGTTAACGGATTGTAACCTAAGAAATTAACAAAGTCTTCGCCTAAATCCTGAGTTAAATTTCTTGCTGCAAGCTCTTTATTTACATATTGAGTTTGTTTTACAGCAGCTTCGGAATTCAATTCTTTTTGGAAAGCTAAGATATCGGCTTCCTTCGCACCTTCGTCAACAATAATATTTAAAACGATATTTTCTTTAACGTAGTTAGATAGGTTTTTGGCATGTACAAGTACCAACCCAAGCAGTCCTAGCATTAATAAAACCAAAGCAATACTTATAATAGTAGAGATATATACGGTTTTGGTTTTCTTAGATGCATCACTTACTTCGAATTCTTCCATGTATTTTATTTTTGTTTCTGCGAAAATATAAATTATACCTGATAAACACCAATATTAGGCATTGTTAAATGAACATTAACGCCTAAACTGAATATTTAGTTTGCCATATAATTGGGTATTTAATTTACAGATTTTTATAAAACCGTACCAAATTTCGATAAATCACGTTAATTATAGAAACTGAAACTAAAAATCACCTAAATGAAAAAACAAGTTACAATTCTGAGCCTTTTCCTTATCGTTAGTGCTACATTATTTTCGTGCAAAAAAGATACAACATCTGTAAAGTCTCGTATTATTGGAAAATGGACTGTAAATAAAATCGTGGTAAGCGGAAATACAAACGAATTACTTAATGGTACCTTTAACTATACAGCCAATGATTATTTAGATTTTAAGGCAAATAATGATGACCAGGTAGAGCTGAGTTTAACAAATCAGCGTACAATCGGGAGTTTTGTTACCTCTTTAGGTAACGAATTTAACCTGGTTTTTCCCGAAGGAACTTCTTACTGTAACATATCAACACTTAGTGCAACGCAACTTCAATTTACAGCTAAAATCGATAAAACTAATATTGTTAAAGTTTACACCTTAACCCGATAAAAATCTTAATCCCCCGATTATTTGCTTTGCGCCATTGGTTTTTATAATCAATGGCGCATTTTTTTTGTAAAAATAATATGAAAAGGTTCTTTCAGTTTTTCATCGGAAGGTGCAGTCGGGCTGTACGCTAAATCTTTTTGTTATCGTAATCTCGATATTGTCGAAGGGATGAACAAAAAAGTATATCGCTTCCATCCCGTTTATAAACGTTGGCTTGTTCACAAAAATTAAAATACCAACAGAGTAAAAATCTGTGTTTCGTTGGTAAAAAAGCGATGAAAATTATGTTTCACTAAACCCCTTAATTTCCGTAATTTTGCCCCTTTAAAAAATTAAAACTTGCAATGGATTACCAATTCAAAGAAATAGAACAAAAGTGGCAGAAATTTTGGGCCGATAATCAAACATTTAAAGCCGAAAGTAACTCTGAAAAACCAAAATATTATGTGTTAGATATGTTTCCATACCCATCGGGAGCAGGTTTACACGTTGGTCATCCACTGGGTTACATTGCATCCGATATTTTTTCAAGATACAAGCGCCTTAAAGGTTTTAACGTTTTGCATCCAATGGGTTACGATTCTTTCGGTTTACCTGCAGAGCAATACGCTATACAAACGGGTCAACACCCAGCAATTACAACCGAAGCTAACATTGCAACTTACCGTCGTCAGTTAGATCAAATTGGTTTTTCTTTCGATTGGAGTCGCGAAGTTCGCACCAGTGAACCATCTTATTACAAATGGACGCAATGGATCTTCATGCAACTTTTTAATTCATGGTATAACATCGAAAACGATAAAGCAGAAGATATTTCTACCTTAATTGAGAAATTTAATGCATCGGGTTCTGCAGATGTGAAAGCGGTTTGCGATGAAGATGTGAAATCATTTTTACCAAGCGATTGGGCAACTTTTACCGAAGAAGAAAAACAAGAGGAATTATTAAAATATCGTTTAACTTATCTACGCGAAAGTACAGTAAACTGGTGCCCAGCTTTAGGAACTGTTTTGGCTAACGATGAAATTAAGGATGGTTTTTCTGAGCGTGGCGGTTTCCCTGTTGAGCAAAAGAAAATGATGCAATGGAGCATGAGAATTACCGCTTATGCCGATCGGCTTTTACAAGGTTTGGATACCATCGACTGGCCAGAGCCAATAAAAGAAATGCAACGCAACTGGATAGGGAAGAGTGTTGGTGCGAGTGTAAAATTCCAGGTTGAAGGCAACGATAAACAAATTGAAGTTTTTACTACCCGCGTAGATACCATTTTTGGTGTATCTTATTTGGTTTTAGCACCAGAACACGAATGGGTTGCCGAACTAACAACAGCAGAACAAAAACAAGATATACAGAATTACATCTCTCAAACTAAAAAGAAATCGGAATTAGACCGCATGGCGGACACAAAAACCGTTTCTGGAGCATTTACTGGTACTTATGTAATTAATCCTGTTAGTGGCGAACGCGTTCAACTGTGGATTGCCGATTACGTACTTGCAGGTTATGGAACAGGAGCGGTAATGGGTGTACCTAGTGGCGATCAACGCGATTGGTTATTTGCAACGCATTTCAATTTACCAATTATCCAGATTTTGGATGCTCAGCAAGATATCGAAACACAAGCAGACCCAACCAAAGAAGGTAAATATATTAACTCTGGTTTTATCAATGGATTAACTTATAAAGAGGCTGTTCCGTTTTTAAATAACTGGTTAGAAGAAAAGAAAGCTGGTAAAGCTAAGGTTAACTTCCGCCAACGCGACGCGATTTTCGGTCGCCAACGTTATTGGGGAGAACCAATTCCAGTTTACTTTAAAGATGGTTTGCCATATTTGGTAAAAGAAGAAGAATTGCCTCTAATCTTACCAGAAATTGATAAGTATTTACCAACTGAAACTGGAGAACCACCTTTAGCAAGAGCCGAAAACTGGACACCAAAAGATGGCGACCATTACGAATTGAGCACAATGCCAGGTTGGGCTGGAAGTAGTTGGTACTGGTACCGTTATATGGATGCGAATAATAACAATGATTTTGCATCAAAAGAAGCTATTGAGTACTGGAAAGCAGTAGATTTATATATTGGTGGCTCTGAACACGCAACTGGTCACTTATTATACAGCCGTTTCTGGAATAAATTTTTGAAGGATTTAGGTTACACCAAAGAAGAAGAACCTTTCAAAAAATTAATTAACCAGGGGATGATTCAGGGTAGGAGTAATTTCGTTTATCGTATTAATGATGAAAACGGAAAGCCTACGAATACTTATGTTTCGGCTGGATTAAGAAAAGATTATAAAACTACAGCTTTGCATGTTGATGTAAACATTGTAGAAAACGATACGCTTGATTTAAATAAATTCAAAACCTGGAGAGAAGAATATTCAAACGCTGAATTTATTCTTGAAGGTGGAAAATACATCTGTGGTGTTGAAGTAGAAAAAATGTCGAAATCAAAATTCAACGTGGTTAATCCAGATGATTTGATTGAGCGTTATGGAGCCGATACTTTGCGTATGTACGAGATGTTCTTAGGTCCCTTGGAGCAAAGCAAACCTTGGAATACCAATGGTATTGAAGGTGTGTTTAAGTTCTTGCGTAAATTCTGGAGATTGTTCCACAACGAAGCCTGGGAATTCACCGTTTCTGATGCAGAACCCACAAAAGCAGAACTAAAATCATTGCACAAAATCATCAAAAAAGTTCAGGATGATATTGAGCGTTTCTCGTTTAATACTTCTGTTTCCAGTTTCATGATTGCCGTTAATGAATTAACGGATTTAAAATCAAACAAACGCAGTATTTTGCAAGATATGGTGGTGATTTTATCGCCTTACGCACCACACATTTGCGAAGAACTTTGGATTCAGTTAGGTAATGAAGCAGGAACCTTATCTTATGCAGAATTCCCAATTTTTAATCCTGAACATTTGGTCGAAGATGAATTTGCTTATCCAGTTTCTGTAAATGGTAAAATGAAAATGAACTTAAATTTGAGTTTAACTTTAGCGCAACCAGAAGTAGAAGCAATTTTACTGGCAAACGAGCAATTTCAAAAATTCTTGGATGGTAAAGCGCCTAAGAAAATCATCTTTGTAAAAGGAAAAATTATTAACGTAGTTATTTAATCTGAAAGGATAGATACCAAAGCGGAAAGCGCTTTACAGGATTTTATACAAGAAACCCCCGAGTTACTTATGCAGTAGCTTGGGGGTTTTGTTTTAGTCATCTTTATTGATCGAAAACCTTGCGGATCACTTTTTTGTTTTACCTAAAACCTTATCTTAGTTAAATGCAAACACTGCTTACTTCTACTCAAATGCGACTTGCCGATGAATTTACCATCGCAAATAAGCCAATTGCTTCTATAGATTTAATGGAAACAGCGGCAAGGGCATTTGTTAAAGTTTTTCTGCGAAACGAATTCGATACCAACAAAAGCGTAGCTATTTTCTGCGGAAAAGGTAATAATGGTGGCGATGGTTTGGCAATTGCCCATCTTCTGCTTAATAACGGTTACGAAAATATTAAGGTTTATGTAATTAATTTCAGTAAAAAGAAAAGTGCCGATTTTGCCATAAACTTACAGCGATTAGATGAATCAAGATGTAAGAAAGTGGTAATTGATCGAGCTACTGATTTCAAAAATATTAAAGCAGATATAATTATTGATGCCATTTTGGGATCGGGCTTGAATAAGGCTTTGGAGGGTGAATACGCAGAATTAGTAAAGCAAATTAATAACCTTAATAAAAAAGTTTATTCGGTTGATGTACCCACAGGTTTTTTTGCAGAGGGTAGGTTAACTGCAGATTATAATGGTATAGTTGCCTATAAAACTATTTGTTTTCAAAGGCCAAAAATCAGCTTTTTTTTTCCTGAAAGTAAGTTGGCCACCAAAAGTTACGAAGTTGTTGAAATTGGATTAGATGAAGACTTTGTTCAAAAGCAGGAATCAGAATTTTATCTGGTTGAAAAAAAGGATATTGAAAAAATATTAAAACCAAGAGAAAATTTTAGCCATAAAGGCACTTATGGGCACGCATTAATTATTGCAGGTAATTCCAATACAATGGGTGCGGCTTTACTTTCGAGTATGGCTTGTTTACATACTGGAGCAGGTTTAACAACTGCATGTATCCCGCAAAGCGGATTAATTGCCCTAAATGCAACTTTGCCAGAAGTTATGGCTTTACCCAGAGATGAGTACACTCGAATAGAAAATCCCACAAAATATCAAGCGATTGCTATTGGACCAGGTTTAGGTATTTCGGCAGAGCATGAACGATTACTGGAGAGCTTATTTGCAGCAAATTTGCCTTTAATTATTGATGCTGATGCCTTAAATATTTTATCTGAAAGGCCAGACTTAATTGAGAAAATTCCTGAACAATCTATTTTAACCCCACACATGAAAGAGTTTGATAGATTATTTGGCGAACATTCGAACTGGTGGGATCGGTTACAAACAGCAAAAAACCAATCGGTAAGACTAAAAATAGTTATCGTCCTTAAAAATCAGTACACCTTCGTTTGTAGTCCAAATGGTAAAGTTTACATCAATCCAACTGGTAACCCTGCAATGGCGCAAGGTGGAATGGGCGATGTTTTAACTGGTATAATCGCAGCATTTGTTGCACAAAAATATTCTTCGTTGAATGCTGCAATCCTAGCTTGCTTCGTGCATGGGCAAACAGGCGACCAATTAGCTGATGATAAATTTGTGGTAACTGCTTCGCAAGTGGCTAAAGAAATTTCTGGAGTGATTAAGACAATGGTGCCTTAATTTTAAGGTGAGTAGGACAAAAATTTGGTATCATCAAAATGAATCGATTTTTGCAAATGATATTTATGTTTTGATCTTTAAAAACGCATCAAAATAAAAAATCCTGATCGTTTTAATTATCAGGATTTGTATTTTAAAGTCTTGTATATTTTAAACGCCACCCATTACGGTTAGTTTTTCCATTGTTGGATTAACACTTCCGCCCATAGGCTCCAATGTTACTGCAAAGGCTTGTGCTTCTTGTATGGTTTGCATTTTCAAGAGAGCCTCGTTCGATGTTGAATCTGCCTTACCAAAAACACCCAAACTAACTGGTTTACCATTTACCAAAGCCCAAAGTTGATATTCGTGTTCTGCATCGGCTTTTGGTAAGTCCATAGCCACATAGTTAATTAAAACACTTTTATCCTTTTTGTTCCAATAAACATTCATTTTAGATTTAGGGCTAATTGCCTGGCCTTGCATCCTAATAGTTGCCCATTCTTTGCTATCTGCCATTTCAGCCATATTATTCAAACCCTTATTGTCATATTCTAATTTGCTAACTACACCAGCAAATTTCTGCTTATCAAGATTTAAACTTGCAATCTGCGAATGCGCATCATTTAACTTGTTATAAGTAATAAATAAAGCTGCAACACTCATCACTAATAAGGCTACACAAGCAACCAAAGCATAACGTAAAGTTCTTACTTTACCGTCACTTCCATCTAAGCGTATAATTTTAGGCTCTTCTGTATAAACAGGTTGGTTAGAAACAACTTCTTCCTGTTCCTCAAGTTCACTAAAACCTAACTTTTCAAATAATCTTGTTTCTACATCTGCAGATGGTTCTACAGCATTTTGCATAGCATATTGCTCCATAGCCTGCTCAATTGCATCTATTTCAGCTCTTACTTCTGCGTAGCGAGCAGCCATTTCTTCGACCTGCAACGTCTCTTCAGATGATAAATCACCTAAAACGTACAACTCAAGTACTCCAGATTCGATATATGCTTTTAAATTTTCCACGCTCAATTAAAGTTCCTTCTCAATTCTATAATAGCCAGTCGAATTCGGGTTTTAACCGTTCCTAAAGGCAAATCTAATTTCTCTGCGGCTTCTACATGCGTAAAGCCCTTGTAATAAACTAAATCTAGAACCGACTGTAAGTCTGGTTTAAGGTTTTGTACAAGTTGTTTAACACCAAGTATATCGGGGTTAAAAGTTACCTTGTTTTGTTCATCAACGAAACTTACGTTATTTTCTATATCTTGGTTTTTGAGTGAGTTCTTGAAATCTTTGGATCGAAGTTTATCAATTGAAAGATTACGGGCAATATTCATCATCCAGGTAAATAAACGACCTTTAGTATTATCATACTGCGATGCAGATTGCCATATTTTTACAAAAGTTTCTTGTAAAACATCTTCAGCCAACTCTGTATGTGTTATAATTCGGGAGATAACACCATATAAAGCAGACGAATACATGCTATATAACGTTTTTAATACCGCTTGATCTTTCGATTGCAATGCTAAAACGAGTTCAGGCTCTGTTAAGGTTGATTTTTTTAATGCAGTCACTATTGGTTACTAAGATACAATACTCAACAACAAAACCAAAAAAATGTTTTAGCGATACATTCTTAATTGGAGTTCGAATTTTTGTAAAATGAAAAAATACTTAATTTTCTATTATAGAATAAAGAAATTTATGCAATTCCTTCAATCGGGAAAAGATGTTTTTCTGCATGATACGAGGAACGAACCAATGGCCCGCTTTCTACATATTTTAATCCTTTAGCCAAACCAACTTCTTTATACATTGCAAAAGTATCTGGATGGATCCAATCTACAACGGGATGGTGATTGCGTGTAGGTTGTAAATACTGACCTAAAGTTAAAATGTGAACGCCATTAGCAACCAAATCATCCATTGCTTCGAAAATATCTTCTTCGGTTTCGCCTAAGCCAAGCATAATACCTGTTTTAGTTCTCAAACCAAATTCTGAAATCCTTTTCAAAGCCTCTAAACTTCTATCATACTTTGCCTGAATTCTAACCTGTCTGGTTAAGCGTTTAACCGTTTCCATGTTATGAGAAACCACCTCTGGTCTTTCATCTAGCACCCTGTATAAATTATCCCACTGCCCTTTAAAATCAGGAATTAAAGTTTCTAAAGTTGTAATCGGACTTTCTCTACGGATTGCTTGCAAAGTTTCAGCCCAAATAATCGAACCACCATCTTTTAAATCATCACGATCTACTGAAGTAATTACGCAATGTTTTACACCCATCAATCTTACCGAATCTGCTATCCGATTAGGCTCATCAACATCTACAGCTAATGGGCGACCAGTTGCTACTGCACAAAACGAGCAACTACGTGTACAAATGTTGCCTAAAATCATGAAAGTTGCTGTACCTGCACCCCAACATTCGCCCATATTCGGACAATTTCCACTCTCGCAAATGGTATGAAGTTTATGTGTATCAACTAAACTGCGAACTTGCGCATACTCTTTTCCAACAGGCAATTTTACACGTAACCAATCTGGTTTACGCTTAACTTCAGTTACAGCAGGTACTACAGGTAAATCAATCATGATGCAAAGTTAAGGATTAGGATTGAAATGTTGTAACGATGAAATGTTTGAAGGTTGTAATAATAACGATTGCTACATTAAAAATCACTTGGAAAGATACTGAAAGAGGAAATATTGAAGGTTCGGTCCGTTTTTACGCTGTACCTCCGATAAAGTCTGTGCAAACTAGCAAGCTAACAACAAAAAAAGCTTGTTCAAAGGCTTAAATCGGGGTATGCCGCTTCAATACGGTTTAACTGGCACAAGCTAGTACACTAATTTAAGTGTTCTTACCAAACTGATTTTGCTTTTTTTAACAACTCACTTCCTTTTTTTGTTATTTCGTTTTTGCCATTTTCAATCGTAGAGGGTTGAGTATATCGGCTTACAGAATTCGACATTACTTTAAATTTATTAATACCAGCAAAAATTTCTTTTGTATGCGGAACATTATTTTCTTGCATAACTTTCTCCCAATCAATTTTTGCTAAAACCGAAATCATATATTTCGATACTAATTTAGCCATAAAAGCTTTATCGTAAACACCTTTCAAAGCCTCGTCAGATTCTCTTTCTTTCACATAATCTATTGTTTGTTGAATCGCTTCGCGTTCATTATCCGAAAACAATGGACTTGTTATTAGTTTTTCTAATGCTGGTATTGCCTTTTCAGGATTTTCTCTTTTTAGGTTTAAATAAGCGTCAACAATCCAAACCAACTCATTTTGAAGGCCAAGTTTGTTCATATCCTTTACAAACAAATCAAAATCTTCTAACGAACGCTCTTCATCAATCTTTCGCTCCATCCGCATCCGATCGAAACCTCTAAACAGATAATTCATTCCATGAAATGCAGTGTGCGTTTGCTCATCGCTTAAATTTCTCCAGCCAAAAAAAGCTTTTGTGTAGGGTAGCGGAATTTTCTCGTTTTTATCTAACCATTTAATGTTACGAGATAGTCCATCTTCAGAAAGATAAAATAGATTATTTCCAAAAAACAAAAAACCACGAACAAACTCCAGCAAAGTTTTAATTTCTGAGTCTTTTAAAAGTTCTGGTTGAGTTTTGGAACATTCGTATAAGGCAAAGGGTTGGCCTAAATCTCTGGTGGTTAAAACGGCCATACTTAAAATGGCATGTTCTATATTTTGATAACGAACTTTTTCTTTTGGGTCAACAGTTTTTAAATCTATTTTCGGAGCACCGTAAAGCACATTAAAACCTTCAATTATTCCAGGGAAAACATCTTCGTCAGTTTCTTTTACTAAATTTTTAACTTTTCTATAGTCACTATAAAGCTGCAAGGCCTCAACAACTGAAATACTTTTTTTATTAGTATCTAACTGATGCATTGTCGCTAAAATATTTTGAGTTTTTGATGAAAATTTTTGGTATTCAGCCATGTTTGTGTCTAAAACAGCATTTGAACGAACGGCGATTTTAGCGAATTTGTAGAAAATAATTTTATCGTAATTGATGTTTTCTTCAAGTTTTTGCTTGTCGAGCGCCAGTAAAACTTCGTCTGTTTTTTCGTTCGAACAGGCCGAAAATAAAATCGCACAGATCAATAAAACTAAATTTTTCATCTTTAAAACATAATTAATGAAGCAAAGGCTCCAAGCTATAATTAATAAAAATATACTTTTTGAGTGGGATGTTTTTGTTAGATGATTATTCGTTGCTAATATCTAATTTTTTGCAGTACTTATTCTATTATTCGTTGCAAATAGCCTGTTGTTCTATTAATCCAGTTCTAAAAAAAGGTGCAATAATTACTAAACTCAATGTTTCTAATATCATCTTAATGAAGATTTAATAATTTCAACTTAAAATTTGACCTTTTGGATTAGATTTTGCTAATTAGTTCTATCAGAATTAAACAAAAATACATTTTTTAGCAATTTTTTAGTTTTCATATGCGAAAATTCGTTTCATGTTTAAAATCATTCTAAATTTGTAACTCCTTTGATATAAGATGACAAAAAAGAAAAAGACAGTTGGTAAAACTGACGCAGATGTAATTTTAATTGGTGCTGGGATAATGAGTGCAACCCTCGGCGTTTTACTTAAAGAATTAGAACCAAATTTAAGCATAGAAATTTACGAACGCCTTGATATTGCAGCAGCAGAAAGTTCTGATGCATGGAATAACGCAGGTACAGGACACTCTGCTTTTTGTGAACTAAATTACACCCCCGAGAAAAAAGATGGAACAGTAGAAACAACGAAGGCGGTACAAATTGCCGAACATTTCGAGGTTTCCAAACAGTTTTGGGCTTATCTAATCGAAAAAGGATTGATCTCAAATCCTGAAAATTTTATCAGGAAAATCCCCCATATGAGTTTTGTTTGGGGTAAAAAGAATTCAGAATATCTTAAAAAACGTTTTGAGGCATTAACTAAATGTGATTTGTTTAGCGATATGCAATTTACAGAAGATGCAGAAACCATAAATACCTGGGCGCCATTAATTATGGAAGGCCGTAAAAAAGGCGAAAAGGTTGCTGCAACAAAAATGGATTTGGGGACGGATGTAAATTTTGGTTCGCTAACTCGCGATATGTTTAATTATTTAAAGGAACAAAGCAATGTTAGTCTCTTTTTTAATCACGAAATTCGTGATTTGAAAAAAAATAAAGATGGCAACTGGATTATAAAAGTTAAAGATTTAGAAAGCGGCGATAAACGTAAAAGAGTAGCCAAATTTGTTTTCATTGGTGCTGGTGGCGGCTCTCTTCCGTTGTTAGAGAAATCAGATATTCCCGAAGGAAAAGGTTTTGGTGGTTTCCCAGTAAGCGGGCAATGGTTAAAATGTACAAACGAAGAAATTATTGCCAAACACCATGCGAAGGTTTATGGTAAGGCTTCAGTTGGTGCGCCGCCAATGTCTGTACCTCATTTGGATACCAGAATGATTAACGGTAAACAAGCTTTGCTATTCGGACCATACGCTGGTTTTTCTACCAAATTTTTAAAAAATGGTTCATTTTTAGATTTACCTAAATCGATCAAGTTTAATAACATTCGCCCGATGATTTCGGCTGGACTTCATAATCTTGATTTAACAAAATATCTGATTGAACAAGTTAGACAATCGCCAGAAGACAGATTAGAGGCGTTGAAAGAATATTTACCAAAAGCCGAATTAAAAGATTGGGAATTGGAATATGCTGGTCAGCGTGTGCAGGTTATTAAAAAGGACGAGAAAAAAGGCGGTATTTTAGAATTCGGAACAGAAGTTGTAAGTGCAGGAGATGGTTCGATTGCCGCGTTATTAGGCGCTTCGCCTGGTGCTTCTACTGCCGTTTCGATTATGATTGAGCTATTAAACCGTTGTTTTGAAGCAGATTTAGCTACACCAGAATGGCAGGCAAAAATTAAAGAAATGATTCCAACTTATGGAAAAGCTTTAGCACAGGATGCAGAACTTTGTAAAGCAACCAGAAGCAGAACATCTAAAATATTAAAAATAGAAAAAGATTAATATTTATTTCAGTTATAAAAGGAAAGGTCATGATTCTCATCATGACCTTTCCTTCTTAACCGTATTTTTTATTAAGCAGCAATTACTTCAGCAACTTCTTCTGCAGAAATATCACTATGTGATGATTCTAAAACACAATCGCCATTTTTGATTAATAAAATTTGAGGTGATTGATGTGCTACCTGAAAAATTTCTGCAATTCGATTCGAAATATCGCGATAGCTGATTAAATCTAAAAAGTACAATTTTGTATCAGCTGGAATAACATCCCAGTCAAATTCAAAATTTTTTTTCGCCATCAAACTAATTGAACAACGTGTACTGTGCTTAAAAATAAGACTAAAACCATCTGCGTTTTTAATCTCATCAAGCTGTTCTATTGAAGTTAAGTTAACCCAAGCCATGATTTTATAAAATTGTTTTATAGGTAACATAAACAAAAATATAAAGTTCTGTAAATGACCTAAAAATGAAAATTCTTTGTTTGAAGATTTTAGTTTCTTCTACGTTTACCTTCAGGATACGAGCTGTACGCTGGGCAAAGTTTAGAAGAGCAAGACTCTAAAATTGTAATGGTGCAAAACACCGCCAATAACAAAATGGCTACTTTTTTCATTCAGATTTTGATTTTAAAGTCCTAATGTACAAATAATTATTAATACGCAATATTAAATGTTCGCAGAAAAATCGGCCATTTTAATTGCTGTAATCGCTGCTTCATCTCCTTTATTGCCATGTTTACCACCAGCACGGTCTTGAGCCTGTTCCAAATTATTAGTAGTTAAAACGCCAAAAATAACTGGTTTACTATATTTAATGCCAACATTTGTAACACCTTGAGCAACAGCATCACAAATAAAATCGAAATGTTTTGTATCGCCTTGAATTACGCAACCTAAACATATTACTGCATCAATATCACTTCTCTTGCTCAGCAAAATTTCGGCTCCACCTGTTAATTCAAAACTTCCAGGTACGGGCAAAGAAACAATATTATCAGCTAAAACCCCGTTTTCTAAAAGCGTTTTTAAAGCACCATTATATAAGGCACCTGTAATTTCCGCATTCCATTCGGCCACAATAATTCCGAATTTATAGTTTGCCCCATTAGGAATCGTTGTGTGAGAAAAATCAGATAGATTTTTTAATTGACTTGACATATGGCAAAGATACTGCTATGTACCGAATGTTAAAAGAGGATAATGTTTAAATGTTGTAAGTTTATCAAACCAACTGTATGTTTCCATAAGTGGCGCCAATTGGTATAATTTTTTCTCCAATCCAAATTTGGCTGCGGTCGAATTTATATATTTTACTTTTTGCAACAATAAAAGCCCTGTGGCAACGAATAAAATCAGCTTTGGGCAATAGTTCTGCCAAATCATTTATGGTAATTCTCGAACTTAACAACTTATCCGTTAGTTGAATTTGCGTATAATTTCCAGAAGCTTCGATATACAGGATATCATTCAACTCAACCTTGATCTGTTCGTAGCCATCTTTAACAAAAATATATTCCGATTTAGCATCTTGTTTATTATTTCTGAAGTTAAAGAGTTCATTTGCTTTATTGCAAGCTTTTAAAAATCGCGAAAGCGAAAAAGGTTTTAAAAGATAATCAACAGCATCGAGCTCGAAACTTTGTACAGCGTGTTCGGTATAAGCAGTTGTAAAAATCACCATCGGTGGGTTACTTAAACTTTTCAAAAAATCAATTCCGCTAATATCTGGCATTTTTATGTCGAGAAATATTAAATCAACCTTGTTGTGCTGTAAATAAGTAATTGCCTCAAAAGCGTTTGTAAAAGCTGCATTTAATTCAACAAAAGGCACTTTCGATGCGTGAGACCGAATAATATCTAAGGCTATGGGTTCATCATCTATCGCGATTGCAATCATTTTTAAAGATACTATTAGATTTATACTCTTTTAAATTTCCTTTCTAAAATTGTTTTTCAGAAGCGCAAATTTTGTAATTCTTGGCAGATTATGGTCCCGCCAATAATACAATCTTTTGGTTAAAGTTTTCTGCTGAATTAAAGTTCTGCTGCCAAAAGTATTTCCATTTATGTAGGGGCTATTGCACAATGTTTTTTTGCTTTCGGCCAATCACGCCATTATTTATAAAACCGACTAAATCAAATAGTTCAAATTGTGATACAAACGATATCTGGAACTATTTCTGTTTTATTATTTCTATCAATTTCTCAAGTTGATAATCTTCCTTCAAGAAAATCTGGTTTAAGCTTCTTTCAATAACAATATCAGGTTCTGTACCAATGCCATCCAATATTTTTCCTTTTTTTTGAAAAGATACCATTGTACTTATTTTTCCACGTAATCCTGAATTTGGTAATTCAAAATTTTCGCTATTTCCACTCGAACCATCAGTATTAACCCCAACTATTTTGATATTGGGTAATCCTTTAAATACAGAAACAAGAACGGAAGCAGCACTAAAAGTCCTTTCGTTGGCCAGTATATAAATAGGCTTATTGTAATGAAATTTATTTTTGGTTAACTTCTTACCAGTAAGTATATAATAATGGTATTGGCTAAATTTCTTACTGTCCAAATCGTACATTGGTTTAAATGAAACCATAAACTTGTCGATTGCTTCCTGTTCTTTATAACCTAATTCGTCTTTCGAAAATAAAAACCTACTATGTAAACCTTTTTTTAATTCTTCGCTTAGCGGTAATTTTGCTCGTTGTTTTGTTGCGTTAACAACATAAATAGAGTCGGGATGGATAAAGTAGCCTGCTAATTCTTGAATTAAATCACGAGTTCCGCCACCATTATCTCTTACATCTATAATTAGAGCATCACTTTGCTTTGCCCTGGTCATAAAATTATCTAAGTATTCAAAAAATACAGGACAACTCTCTTTCTCGATCATGTCAGAAATTTTGATGTATCCTATACTGTTCTCCAGCGTAAAAAACTTTTCTATGATTGATTTATCGTTGAATTGTTCTTCTTTTAAACCAAATGCATTATTGTAAAATCGCTCGTCCCAATACTTTGCTTTTTGTTTTGCTTTTACTAACTCCATAATTACTTCTTTATCAATACCTTCATCATTAGTCAGTTTTAATGAAATTGGATTTGGTAATTCTAAGCCTAAAGTATTAAAAATCAATTCAATATCTCTTAACTCTCTAACTGCATTAGTAAAATATGAAGCTTTTGGTGCGAGTATTTCTGCGGGAAGAACCTGCGATAGTAACTTTTCTATCGGTATATTATTAATAGATTTAAGATAAGGGAATTCTGAATTCCAAAATTGATATTGTTTTTTTTCTGCTATATAGTTAACAACCAAGATTTTGCTCTGGTATGGCGAGAATGCAATCGGAAAATAAAGAGAATCACGTAATTCATAATCCTTTATGTAAGCATGTCTATCTCCAATTTTCCCTACGGTTTTAGATAAAAACAATCCAAAATCATATTTAGTAAATTGCTTTTTATCTAATTTCTCTAAAAATTCCTCAAAATCTTTTTGGTATTTGTATCCGTTCAATCCCTGGTACGAAGATTTGTTTTGAAGCACTTCGTTAAGTAAGGCCAAGTCGTTTTTAATATCACTTTTCGTTAAATATTCTATTTCGTTTTGAGCATAGCAAGACCATGAGAATATTGTTGCTAAAATTAATATTATGTGTGTTTTCATTACCAGAAGGTGCTTTCATTCAAGGTTAAAGGCCTAATCTAATCCAGTTGTATGGTTAAATGAACAAAGAATTCTTTAGCGCTTTCGCGGATAATTAATTCGTGTTTGCCATGGTAAAGGTGTAACAAACGTTGCCTTACATTTTCTAAACCGATGCCACTTTTTAATTTTTCAGGATCGTTATCGGCCTTTAAGTGAATGCTATTGTGTACATCGAAGTACAGCGTTTTTTCTTTAGTTTGAAGTGTAATTTTAATATGCGATGCTTGTTGCAAGCTAATTCCATGCTTAAAAGCATTTTCTACAAATGGAATAAGCAACATTGGTGTAATTTGCAGGTTGTTTAACTGCTCGTCTATTTGTGTTTCAATTTTTATATCGGCAGAGCGTGATGTACGAAGCTTCTGTAAATCGATGTAATTATTTAGATATTCTACTTCTCTGGTTAGTGAAATTTTATCCTGCATATTTTCATGCAACATAAAACGCATCATATCGCCAAGTTTTTGTATGCCTTCGCCTGTTCTTTCTGCATTTTCTTGCAACGCTGTACCAAATAAGGTGTTTAATGCATTAAATAAAAAATGCGGATTAATTTGCGATTGCAAAAAGCTAAGACTTGCATCTGATTTACCTAATTTGGTTTTTAGTGCTGTAATTTCTGTGCTACTGGCAAGCCTGTGTTTATAAAGATACCAGGATAAAGGCACGCTAATAATTAATTGGGTTGGCATGTGGAACATGCAAACAACAAAAAACATTTCTATTCGCCACACAAATAGGGTTGATATTAATCCCAATGGAACAGCTAATAAGATGGATATAAAAAATATTTGCCAGAAATAAACTTTGAAGGGCTTTCCCTCAGCCTGATTTTCTGGCAGAAGTTTATAAATAGAATATATAACAATGCCAATCGTCGAAAAAATAACTAAAGTCCAGCAAATGCTAATTTCAATTCCCGACCTGGTTGTGATCCATAAAAGTAAACCTACAAACCAAAAGGCAAGACCGAAACCTACGTCAACCTTAATTTGAGTATTGCGATCGGTACTTTTATCTTTATTGTCGCTTAAAAAACTTGCAAAAGCTTTTAGTAAGCCATAAGCCGAAATAATAACAATAGACCAAATGCTGTAAACAAAACCTTTAAAAAACAAATCGTTATAACCGTCTTGTAAATCATCATTCTGAACCAAAATGTAAGCTTCGCTGTAAGTTTTGCAAACACTAAAAACTAAGCCACCAAATAAAAATAAACCCAAAAGTAAAAAGCTATTGGCCACAACATTTTGCTTTTTAATAAATGCAGGGATTATGCAAAAGTTTATGGCTAAAAAACTAAGGTATAAAATCGAAAAACGGAAAATTTCGGGGATTAAGTAGTTAGAAATGTAAGAAAATTCTAACTGTTGAGCTTTAAAACTATGACTTGGGCGCCCTCCATTATCTGCACCAGAAATTATTAAAATTATAATTAAAACGTAGAGGCAAGTTGAAACCCAGAATTCTATCTTTTGTAAATCTTTATTGTTCATTTTGTTTAGTTTGATACTGCAATTTTACTTAGCCGCCACTAAATTATCTTTAAAATGTGACGGATGCTTAAATAAATGTGACGAATTACAGTATGGCTGGATATTTTCGAAGATTTAGGTTCATCACATAATTATAAATTATGCTCTTATTCAAGATTCAATTAATCAAAATTCAAAACGACTGCTTACATTTGAATCGAAAAACAAATGCTTAAAAATTTAACATACAATAATCAAAATGACAGTTTACGGAATTCCAAATTGCAATACAGTTAAAAAATCTATCGATTGGTTAAAAGCAAATCAAATAGATTACGAGTTTCACGATTTTAAGAAAAAAGGAATTACTGCACAGAAACTGAATGAATGGTGTAAAGTTTTCGGTTGGGAAACTGTTTTAAACCGTAAGGGTTTAACCTGGAAAAAATTATCGAAAGAGGAGCAATCTGCTATCGATAATCAGGAGAAGGCGATTGCTTATATGATTGAAAATACAAGCGCTATTAAACGCCCGATTGTAGAAAAAAATGGTCAGGCTATTTTAATTTCTTTCGATGAAAACCGTTATGCTGAAACACTTGGCTAATCTTGTTGTTTTAATGTTAAACTTTGTTAAATGATGCTTTTCGCATTTAAACTAATCTATTTTTGAATATGTATAAGCTGATCATAATTTTATTACTTGCCCTTCCTTTCGGAGCGCTTGCTCAAACGGTAACTACTGGTGCCGTTTATGATTTTTCGAAAAAATCAACCTCATTACCTGGTGTTACTGTAAGAAATTTAAGCAGCAAAAAAATAACCAGTACTAACGCTGCTGGGAAATTTACAATCGGTGCAAATAATGGCGATTTACTAGAGTTTTCGCTGGTGGGCTATCGTACAGATACGCTTTATTTAACCAATCTTTTGGGAAAAACGGTTTACATGGTTGACAGAGTTAATGCCTTGAATGATGTGAACATTCAAGGGGTAAAAATGAATAAATCAATTACTTCTCCCGATCCGATGGCTGAAAAATATAGTTTATTGAATACTGGTGGAAATCTGGAGCGTAAAAAAATGACGGATAAAGTTGGAGGCTTGAATTTAAATCTAGGCTATGGTAAATATAGAAGACAGCAAAGAAAAGAAGCCGAATTGGAAGAACGAGATAAATATTTAGCGGAGATAGATAATAATTTTAACGAAAAAACAATTAATAACCTTATTAAGTTGGAAGGAGAGGATCTTAAAAACTTCATGATCATTTACCGTCCTTCTTTTTTGAAAATACAAGAAGAAAGGCCATTTAGATATTCTTTTTACATTGTTCAAAGCTATCATGCCTGGTTAAAACTTTCTCCGAAAGAAAGAAAGCTGCAAGATTTACCTGCTTTAAAAAAGACAAATTAATTATAATTTTTTAGGCGCTTAACTGTTTGTAAAGTAACAATATAAGCACAAATAAATCTGCACGGGCTTATTTTTTATATTTGCCGCCGAATAAAAACTTCAACATGAATATCAGAATAAACAAACTAATCGCTTTGTGCTTGGTTGGTTGTGCATTTGCATTTACTGCTTCAGCACAGCAAGCGGCAACAACAGCTACGGCACCACTTGCAACCAATTATAGCTCATCAGAAGCATTTGGACCATTATTTTACACGCAAAATGGTAACGAATTTCGTTCAGCAAACGGCGCTCCAGGTGCTAAATACTGGCAAAATAGGGTAGATTATAATATTACCGCGAGCTTAGATGAAACTAAAAATACGGTTAGCGGAACAGTAACCATCACTTATAAAAATAATAGCCCTGATAAACTACCTTACTTATGGTTGCAATTAGATCAAAACACATTTAAGGAAAATTCTCGTGGTGCTCAAATTACGCCAAGCCGTAGTCGTTACGGTGCGCAAGGCGAAAAATTTGATGGTGGTTATAAAATTAACAACATCAGCGTATCGCAAAAAGCGGCTGCAGTTAAATTTACATCAATTGTAGAAGATACACGTATGCAAATCCGTTTAAACCAGCCGATGGCAGCCAATGGCGATGTTGTAACCGTAAAAATGGATTATTCATATATTGTACCTAAAGAAGGCTCGGATAGAACAGGTCACTTAACTACTCAAAATGGTGAAATTTTCGCCATTGCACAATGGTTTCCACGTATGTGCGTGTACGATGATGTTTTAGGATGGAATACTTTACCTTATTGGGGTGGTGGAGAGTTTTATTGCGAGTATGGCGATATTACTTACGCAATTACGGCACCTGCAACACATATTGTGATGGGTTCTGGTGAATTGTTAAATCCGCAGGAAGTTTTTACGGCCGAGCAATTGAAAAGATGGAATGCTGCAAAACTAAGTGATGCAACCGTTCATATCCGTTCGGCAGAAGAAGTTACAGATCCTAAATCTCGTCCTGCAAAAGATAAATTAACCTGGAAATTTAAAATTGCAAACGCCAGGGATGCGGCTTGGGCTTCATCAAAATCTTTTGTTTTGGATGCAGCAAAAATAAATTTCCCAAGTGGAAGAAAAGGTTTAGCCGTTTCTGCTCAACCAATCGAAAGCAATGGTAAAGATGGTTATGGCAGAGGTGTAGAATATGTAAAATCGACAATAGAATATTATTCAACAAAATGGTTCGAATATCCTTATCCAATGGCTGTAAATGTTGCTACTAATGTTGGTGGAATGGAATATCCAGGTATTGTTTTTTGTGGATGGAAAGCTAAAAATGGTTCTGCATGGGGTGTAATCGATCATGAATTTGGCCACAGTTGGTTCCCAATGATCGTTGGTTCAAACGAGCGTAAATACGGTTGGATGGATGAAGGTTTTAATACTTTTATCAATGGTTTATCTGGTCAGAATTTTAACAATGGCGAATATAAACCACGCATAACCGATATGAACCGTGTAGGCAAATCAGCAATTGGCAATCCTGCTTTAGACAATATTATGCTAATGCCAGATGGTATGCAAGAAAGAAATATTGGTGTTAACTTATACAGTAAGCCAGGATGGGGTTTAAATATTTTAAGAGATCAGATTTTGGGCGAAGACAGATTCGATTATGCTTTCCGTCAATACATTAAAAACTGGGCCTTTAAACATCCAACGCCTTTCGATTTTTTCCGTTCGATGGAAAATGGTGCAGGTGAAGATTTAGCATGGTTCTGGAGAAGCTGGTTTATAAATAACTGGAAAATGGATCAGGCCGTTGCAGGTGTTGAAGCGGTAAAAGTTGATGGAAACATTTCAAGCTACAACATCAGAGTTAACAATCTTGAAAAAATGCCAATGCCAATTATCCTTCAAGTTAAGACGAAAAGCGGTAAAACCGATATCGTAAAAGTTCCTGTTGATGTGTGGATGAAAAACGCAACCTGGTTGGTGCGTTATCCTACAACCGAAGAAGTAGTTTCGGTAGTTTTAGATCCAAATAAAGTATTACCGGATTCTAATCCTGATAATAATACCTGGACAGCTCCAGCAAATTAATTGAATTATAATTACATTGAAAAGTCCTTAATCGGTTAGATTAGGGACTTTTTTAGTTACAGTATGGTTTCGTTTATTTTTAATGTGTTTTTGGAGTGAGAATTAGATTATCCTATCGCTCATAATTAATCTGCTATAATTTGTTGTTAAAATTACTCAGCAATAGGTAAGTTGAAATAAAACTTGCTGCCTTCTCCAATTGCACTTTGTACTCCGATTTTTCCATCTTCGGCTTCGATAAAATCTTTAGAAATTGCCAAACCTAAACCCGAACCCGATTTGTTTTGCCCATCTGTTGGTACTTGGAAATACCTTTCGAACAATCGTTTTTGGTATTTTTCATCAATACCTTTTCCAAAATCCTGAACTGAAAACTGAACAAATTTATCTTGCTGAACAACATTAATTTTTACTGTCGATTTTTCTGAGCTGTAGCGTAAAGCATTTGATAGAAAATTAACTAGTACCCAAGCGGTTTTCTGAATATCAGCATTAACCTTCGGTAGATTTTTATCGCAATTTAATTCAAGCTGAATTGATTTCTGTTCTGCCTGAAACTTAACCGCATCTATTGCGTATTGTACAATATCTTCGGGTTTAGTAATGGCGAAAGTAAGTTTTAAATTCCCAGTTTCCACCTGAGATAAATCGAGCAACTCGCTGGTAATTTTTAGGAGTCTGTCGCTATCTTCTTTAATGTGCGTTAACAGCTGACTTTGCTCTTCATTCATATTACCAACCCGTTCATCACTTAAGAGTTTTAAACTCATTTTTATCGATGAAAGAGGCGTTTTTAATTCGTGGGAAACAGTGGCAATGAAGTTGGTTTTCGCCTCATCCAACTCCTTAAACTGCGTAATGTTTTTTAATACATAAACACTTCCAGCCGATTTTGAAGATTCGAATAAAGTTTTGTCTTCAAGTGTTTCGTAATTCGGAATGATGATTTCACGATTCTCCAACAAAAAGTACGATTCCTTCTCGTCAGCATAAATTTTGAGCGTTTTATCTTCCGTTTCTGGTTCGATAATTCTATTTAAAAGCTCATTCTTTTTTATCAATTCTTTAACATTCTGTCCGATAACTTTCTCATCGTCGAGATTCATCAGCTTTGCTGCCAAATGATTTAAAAACAGAATTTCGCCCTTCTCATTTAAACCAATAATGGCGTCTTGCATTTGTGCAATAATGGCTTCAATTCGCAATTTCTCGGACTTTATTTTAGATAAATTACTGTTTTCCCATTCATTTAATTTAACAACCATTCCATTAAAAGAAGTCGCAAGTTCAGTAAACTCATCATCATTTTCAAAGTTTAGCCTTTGCTTGTAGTTTTTCTTGCTGATTTGTTTAATGGCTGAACTGAATTCGGCTAGTGGGTTAGCTACAAAACCTGGAAAATTAACAATGAACGTAAACAAGATCATAAAACTAAGGGTAGCGGCAATCATGATGTATAAATTTGCTCTTCCTGATGCTTCATTCGCCATTTCATTTTTGGAGTAAATGGCTTTCATGTTGACTTCTTCAATGTTTTGAAGCGAAGAGCGAACACTTTTAATGTCGGTTTCTCTAATCGCCTTTGCAGATGAATTTTGAAGTGCTCGATAAGCTATTTCAAGTTGCTGAAAGGCTGCCTTTTCTCCAGTTTCGGTTAGGTTTTGTGCTTCGTTTTTTAAGTTTAGCTCAAAAATTTTTGCCGTTTCTGCGTTTAACGGAAATGAATTTTCATCAACCACGTTTCGCATGGCTGAAACATATTTCAACGATTTGTAATTGTCTTTCAGAATAACTTTCGATTTGTCTGAAAGTTCATTCAAAAAGAAGAGCGCAATTAGGCCGAAAGATAGGACGATTATAAAGAGAAACCCGAATCCGAGGCGGAGCTTGGTTTTTATTTTCATGATGATGTTGTGTTAGAATTGTTGTCACATTGAGCTTGTCGAAATGTTCTTCGGCAAGCTCAGCATGACATTTTGAAATTACGATAGTACTACCAAATCGATTTCTTTTGCGGCTAAATTACGCAACAATTGATTAAAAATTGCCGTTCGCATAATCACTTGAAAAATAGTTAAATGCGGCTTGCCGATACAAATCGTTGTAATTTCTTTTTCTGTTGCCATGTTAATAATGGTTTGGGTAATTTGATTGCTTTTAACTTTAATGAGCTCGGCACCTAATTCGGTTGCTAGCTTGAAGTGATTAATCAAATGTCGTTGTTTATCGAGCTTTATTTTATCGAAACTTTCGGCATCACTTTGTACATATAAAACAATCCACGGAGAGCGATAATACGATGCCAATCGGGCAGTTTTTCTAATCACAACGCCTGCGGTTTCAACATTGGATGATATACATGCTAAAAACCTTTCTGGACGTAATTTTATGGATTTCGGTATCTCTGTCTGGATTTTTCGCTCCACCTGATGCACAACTTCCTTCAAAGCCAATTCCCTTAATTGCAGAATTTTATCCGCCTGAAAGAAGTTTTGTAAAGCCCTTTCAATTTTTGTCCTATCGTATATTTTTCCTTCCTTCAATCGGGTTACCAATTCATCGGCTGTTAAATCGATGTTTACAATTTCATCGGCAATTTCAAGAATTTTATCTGGAATCCGTTCGGTAACCTTAATGCCTGTAATGTGTTCAATTTCTTCGTTTATGCTTTCTAAATGCTGAATGTTAACGGCCGATATCACACTAATTCCAGCCTCCAATAAATCAAAAACATCTTGCCAACGCTTCTCATTTTTACTGCCTTCGGCATTGGTATGTGCCAATTCATCAACCACGACTATTTCGGGATGGCGATTTAAAATACTTTGCAAATCCATTTCATCAATTTCCTTACCTCGGTAGAAAATATTTTTTCGTGAAATTAAAGGTAAACCAGCAACCAACGCTTCAGTTTCTGCTCTTTTGTGGGTTTCTACATAACCAATGCAAATATCGATTCCGTTACGCAAAAGCGCATGAGATTCTTGCAGCATGCGGTAGGTTTTGCCCACGCCAGCGCTCATCCCAATGTAGATTTTGAGTTTTCCTCGCCTCGATTTTTTAATGAGATTGAGGAAGTTTTTAACTGAATCGTCTTTCATGTTATATGTAAAATGGATGATGCAGAATGTAGTAAGTAAAATGTATGATGGAACTTTGCACATCATCCATTTGACATCTTCCCTTATCCATCAATTAAAATGCTACCGCTATACTTGCTGTTAAAGTTGTATTCGCATTCAAAGCGCTATTTTCTCTTGTAAAAATTTTATCCTTGCTATCATATGTTTTACCTTCTAAACGGATAATTGCGTTTGAAATTGGCGAATAATCAAGGTTTAAGGAATAGCCTTTTGTTTTGAAACCATTTGGCGTTCCTGTTGAAATAAAAATACCATTTTTATCTTCATAATATTCGAATCTACCAGCAACGGCCCATTTCGGAGCGAACTTATATTGAGCAATTGCGACAGGTGATAGAATTTCATTTTTCTCGCTGCTGCCTTTAACTTTTTGCTGCGTTCCATAATCGAAACCAAGGGTTATACCAAATTCGTTTGTGAGTTGAAATACACTATAAATATTGTGGTATAATCGGTTCACGCGTACAGAATCTGCACCTTCAGTTCCTAAATAATTGCTGTAATTTACCGTGATTTTATCAGTTGGTTTCCAGGCTAATTGTAAACCGCCAGCGGGTTTGTTATTGCCATCTACACGGGTAATTCTTTGCCATCCATTTAGGTAGAGTAGGGTCGCTGTTAATTTTCCATCTTTTGTGCCATAGGTAATTTTTGCTCCAGATTCATAATATGGTGTATTTTCTGATGCGATATTTCGGGTTAATACCCAGCAATCTTTAGAAATTGCCCCTTCAAAACCAATGTGCGATGAAAAAATACCAGCATCTATCCAAAGATTTTCTGATTTGGAAAGTTTAACACCTGCATTTGCTTCAAAAATATTCTTTAAGACGCCAGGCTCAGCGGCTAAGTTCGCGTTGGCATAAGTTCCAGCCATTACGGCCAAATTCGCACGGATTGAACCACTATCATAAGCCGCTTTGATGAAACCTAAATTTAAGTTTACTTCGTTCGCACGGTTGTGAGAATAAATAAAGCCTGGGCGATTATGGTCAGCGGGTTTATTGAAATCGTAGCCGTAATAAGTTTCTAAATAACCAGAGAATTTTACTTTTGGCTCTTCTTGAGCGAATGCGGTTAAGCTTGCTGTTAATGTTGTTATAATTGTGATTAGTTTTTTCATGATGTTATTAATGTTTGTTATTCTGAGGAACAAAGAATCTGCAAACGATTAGTAGTACTAGGTTTTCTGTAGAAACTTCGGTTAGGACGGTGTCATTGTGAGGCACCAAGCAACCCTACAACGATCGCTATAATACCAAAAGCATTAAGATTGCTTCATACCTCGCAGTGACGACTTATCGAATTACAAATTATCAAGTGCTAAATTCAGTTTCAATACATTTACTGATGATGGTCCAAATAAACCCATTAATGGTTTTAAAGTATTCATCGCTACTAATTCTTTAACTTTCTGTTCGTTAATTTTACGGGCTTTTGCCACTCTTGTAATTTGAATTGCCGCACCTTGCTCAGAAATATTTGGGTCTAAACCACTTCCTGAAGCGGTAACCATATCGGCAGGAATTTCAGATTTTTTTAACCCTGGGTTGTATTTCAAAAGGGTATCAATTCTCGATTGAACCTCTTTTAGATAATCTGGATTGGATGGGCCTTTGTTAGAACCAGCAGAACCTGCTGCATTGTAGCCAACAGCCGATGGACGACCCCAGAAATATTCAGGTTTGTTGAACGATTGACCTAGTAATTCGTAGCCGACGGTTTTTCCGTTTCTAGTGATTTTTTCTCCACTACCTTTTCCGTTAGAAAGTTTGCTTGCTAATGCGATGCTAATCGGGTAGATGATGCATAATAGTACGATTAAAACTAAGGTTAAGCGTATCGATTGTATGATGTATTTTTTCATGATGATATTTTAATTTTGTCATTTTGAGCCTGTCGAAGAATCTTAATTTGCTTTTCAACAGGCTCAACCTGACATTTAAGTCTATGAAGGATTTATTCTTTCCATTTTTTTATTCTGAGCTTGTCGAAGAACCTATTCATATTTCGATAACTCAATTTGAAGTTCATTTAAACAAACAACCCAATTACTAAATCAATTAATTTGATGCCGATAAATGGAGCGACAACACCTCCGATGCCATAAATAAATAAGTTTCTACGTAGTAAAGCAGTAGCGCCAATCGGTTTATAAGCCACACCTTTTAACGCCAGCGGAATTAAAATGGGAATGATAATCGCATTGAAAATAACCGCAGACATAATTGCACTTTCTGGCGTATGTAAACCCATAATATTTAAACTTTGCAAAGCTGGAATAGATGCAATAAACAATGCAGGAACGATTGCGAAATACTTAGCCACATCATTCGCGATGGAGAAAGTAGTAAGCGTACCACGGGTAATTAAAAGTTGCTTCCCGATTTCTACAATCTCAATTAATTTGGTTGGGTCGTTATCCAAATCAACCATGTTGCCTGCCTCTTTTGCAGCCTGCGTTCCGCTGTTCATAGCCACGCCAACATCTGCCTGGGCAAGTGCAGGGGCATCATTTGTCCCATCGCCCATCATGGCAACCAGTTTTCCTAAAGCCTGCTCATCTTTAATGTAATTCATTTTATCCTCAGGTTTTGCTTCGGCGATAAAATCATCTACACCTGCTTTTTCGGCAATGTATTTAGCGGTTAAAGGATTATCGCCAGTTACCATTACAGTTTTTACACCCATTTTTCTTAAGCGTTCGAACCGTTCGCTAATACCTGGTTTAATAATATCCTGTAACTCGATCACGCCTAGAGCTTTTTCATTTTCTGAAACCACTAAAGGTGTTCCGCCATTCGTTGCAATGGATTTTACAAGGTCTGCAATATCTGATGGGAAAATATTTCCAGCTTTTTCAACGATATTTCTGATGGAATCAAAAGCACCTTTCCTAATGCGCCTTCCATCGGCCGTATCCAATCCGCTCGAACGGGTTTCAGCTGTAAATTTGATAAATGTGGAACCTTGTGGCGTTCCTGAATTTTTGAAACCTTGTTCAGACGCTAATTCAATAATTGATTTTCCTTCTGGCGTTTCATCCGCTAAAGAACTCAACACGCAAGCATCGGTAAAATCTTTAATAATTACGCCTGCGGTGGGGTAGAAGTTGGTTGCCTTACGGTTTCCGATGGTTATCGTTCCAGTTTTATCCAAAAGTAAAACATCAATATCGCCAGCAGTTTCTACCGCCTTACCCGATTTGGTAATCACGTTTGCTCTTAAAGCTCGGTCCATTCCAGCGATACCAATGGCCGATAATAAACCGCCAATAGTTGTCGGGATTAAACAAACGAAAAGTGAAATTAAAGCCGCGATGGTAATCGGTGTGTTGGCGTAATCAGCAAATGGTTTCAACGTAACGCAAACGATAATGAAAACCAAAGTAAAACTGGCTAAAAGGATGGTTAGAGCAATTTCGTTAGGTGTTTTTTGACGAGAAGCCCCTTCAACCAAAGCAATCATTTTATCTAAAAAGCTTTCGCCAGGAGCAGTACTCACTTGCACTTTTATCTCATCTGATAAAACTTTTGTTCCGCCAGTTACCGAAGATTTATCGCCACCAGATTCGCGAATGACTGGAGCAGATTCGCCCGTAATCGCCGATTCATCTATGGTTGCAATACCTTCGACAATCTCTCCATCTGTTGGAATGGTATCACCAGTTTCGCAAACAAAAACATCGCCTTTTTTTAATTGATTTGACGAACGGATTTCAATCGTTCCATTAGCTAAAAGTAGTTTCGCAGGCGTTTCTTCTCTCGTTTTACGTAAACTATCTGCTTGCGCTTTACCTCTTGCTTCGGCTATTGCTTCTGCGAAATTGGCAAACAAAACCGTTAACAAAAGCACTAAAAAGATGAAGAAATTATACAAAGGAGAACCTTGCCCGCTGTTGCTAAAAGAGTACACGGTAACGTAAGCCATTACCAAAGTACCAATTTCAACGGTAAACATTACAGGGTTGCGAACCATTACCCGTGGGTCGAGTTTGATGAAAGATTGTTTTAATGCAGTTTGCACCAAAGCGGGTTCGAATAATTTATTATTGGGTTTCATTTCTATTTTTAATTAAGTGATTTCACAGATTAAAATGATTTCACAGATTTTTATCTTGCAATTTGTCATGCTGAGCTTGTCGAAGCACCGAATCATTTCGACAGGCTCAATGTGACAGCTGTATCTATTTGAGCATTGAAAAGTATTCCGCCAGCGGCCCCAAAGCCAACGCTGGAAAGTACGATAGTGCATTAAGTACTAAAATCACAGCAAAAGTCATGAGTGCAAAGGTTTTGGTATCCGTTTTTAAGGTTCCTGCAGACTCTGGAATGAATTTTTTAGCGCCTAATAAACCTGCAATAGCAACCGGACCAATGATTGGCAAGAAGCGACCTAAGAAAATAATCACACCGGTAAGCACATTCCAGAATACATTGTTATCGCCTAAACCTTCAAAGCCAGAGCCATTGTTCGCATTTGAAGAAGTGACTTCGTAAAGCATTTCTGAAAAACCATGGAAACCAGGATTATTTAACCAGTTTTTAGGTTGGGTAGCCCAGGCTGCATCGCCATGATTGGTAAATACATAACTTGCAATAGCCGTTCCCGCTAAAATTAAAAACGGACTTAACAAAGTGATAATGGCGGCGATTTTAATTTCCCTGGCTTCAACCTTATGACCTAAAAACTCAGGCGTTCTGCCCACCATTAAGCCCGAAATAAATACAGCGATAATCAGATAGATGAAATAATTTAATAAACCAACGCCGCAACCGCCGTAAATGGCGTTTATCATCATGGCCAATAATTGCCATAAGCCTGTTAATGGCATGGTGCTATCATGCATTCCGTTTACCGAACCTGTAGAAATTACTGTGGTTAATGTACTCCAGTATGCTGTGGCAGCTGGTCCGAGGCGTACTTCTTTACCTTCCATTGCACCAGTAGTTTGCGATATGCCCATTTTGGCCAAAGCAGGATTCCCACCTAATTCTGAAGTTAAGGTCGGAATCATCAGCATAAATAAACCGATTGTCATTACCCCGAATATTGTCCAGGCTAATTTCCTTCTACGGATGAAATACCCGAAAGCAATAACCATCGCCATTGGAATAATGGTTTGCGCAATGATTTCAACCATGTTGGTCAAGTAACTTGGGTTTTCGAATGGATGAGCAGAATTTGCACCAAAATACCCACCACCATTCGTTCCCAAGTGTTTTATAGCAATCATTTGTGCTGCAGGGCCTCGAGAAACATTTACGGTATCACCCTGAAGAGAAATAAATTGGTCTTTCGCATCATAACTGGCTGGCGTACCACTAAAAGTTAAAATCAATGCGACAATAATTGATAAAGGCAACAACAAACGAGTCATTGCTTTTACAAAAAACTCCCAGAAGTTGCCCAACTGTGTAGCTGTTTTATCTCTGAAAGCTTTAAAAAACACCACAGCTGCTGCAATACCTGTTGCTGCGCTCACAAATTGCAGAAACATGAGTACAAATTGCAACGTTAAATAACTCACGCCGCTCTCGCCCGAGTAATGTTGCAAGTTGCAATTGGCAACAAAGCTAATGATGGTGTTAAAAGCTAGGTCTGGTGTCATTCCAGGGTTTCCGTCAGGATTTAAAGGCAACTTATCCTGAAAGATCAATACAAAAAAGCCATAAATCAACCATAAAATATTGATGGTTAACAAAGCTTTTAAATGTTGTTTCCAGTTCATCTGCTCCTTAATATTGATGCCTGAAAGTTTATAAATTACTTTCTCAAGCGGTTTTAAAAAGTCAGTCCAAACTTTTTCCCCTGCAAAAACCTTTGCCAAATATTTACCCAAAGGGATGGCGATGATTAAGGTGAGCAGGAATGTGGCGATAATGCCTGTTAATTCAGTGTTCATTTTTTTTGTTTTTTACAAATGATTGTCGTTGTGCTTAATGTTTCGACAAGCTCAACATGACAACTGCGTTAAAATTTTTCTGGTTTAATCAACACGTAAATCATATAGATAAATACGGCGATTGCGATGATTAATAGTGCTAACATTTTTTTTAGATTTTTTCGAACCAATCGATAGATCGGTAAGTTGCCCAACAGAGCAGGATTAGGATTAGAAACAGGATTATGATCATAACTTATTGATTTATGAAATGCCTATTGCCAACTCTTGTGCCGATGAAAATTTGGTTTTCGTAAAATATTGTTTTACAGTGTTTTGATTGGTTTCTAGTGCTGAATCAAAATTTTGGACAAAAAAAAACCTTTCCATTTTGGAAAGGTTTTTATCGTTTTGGGATGAAGTGTTAAATTGTATTCGAAAAGTTTGGCGGCTTTTCTTTTCGCCTTAAGCTTTGGTCTTTCAGCTTTAATCTTTATTTTTTTCTGCTCCTTTAAAACTTCCCTTTCTGATTTAACAATTCAAAATACTTATCTAAATTAACCCCTAAAGATTTTTCAAAAGAAGCTTTGAAATCGGCAGGTGTAGGGTGTTTGTTTTTCCATTCACTAAAATATGCCTGAAATGCTTTATCAAACTTTTCCTGACCAATCTGTGATTCTAGGATATAAAGCCATAAAGCGGTCTTAGCATAAGAAATCAAACCATATTCTTCTGAAGTTTTAAAATCAGCAGCTGGGGTATCGATAGCCGATTCCATCGGAACATTAGTTAAAGCACCGTAAATGCTAGCCAAAAACTTATCTGCTGGTAATTCTTTAATTTTCGCTGGAATGGCATCACCAAAAATAGAATTCGATCTGTATTTTTCAGCTTCGTATCTAAACTGGTAAAAAGTATTAAAACCTTCATCTTGCCATGTATGCATTCTTTCGTTATTACCCAACATACTCATAAACCAATTGTGACCAACTTCATGTGTAATTACGCCATCTAAAGTTTCTTTTTTTGCATCTGGACTTGTAATCAACGTAATCGTTGGATATTCCATACCGCCACTCGAATTATTTTTAGGTCCTTCAATAGCCTGTACAACTGGGTATTCGTACTCGCCAATCCACTGACTATACTTCTTCGTCGCATCTTTTATGTAATCAATGCTGTTTACCCAAAGCGTATTTTTTTTGTTGTGATAATAACTAAAAGCATCAACCACTTTTCCTGAAGCCAGCTTTACCGTATCGTATTGAATAACCAAATCTTTATCAGCAAACCAAGCAAAATCAGGTACATTATTTATCGAATAAGTTAATTTTTTAGTGTCAGATTTATTTACTGGAGCATACAGCGTAGGTTTACCTGCTCTCGTTGATGTATTTTTTGCGCCAATGGTTTTGTATGCACGAAGTTCATCAGCATTTTGCAAAACGCCCGTTGCACCAACAACGTAAGAAGATGGAAGCGTGATGTTCACTTTATAATCTGCATATTCGCTGTAAAACTCGCCCATGTCCAAGTATGGAAATTCATGCCAGCCGTCTTTATCAAAAACGGCTGGTTTCGGGTACCATTGAGTAACCATAAATTCGGTTTCAGCATAGCCAGAACGAGAAAAATAACTAGGCAGTTTCACATTAAAATCAGTCGAAATCGTGATAGAGTCGCCAGGTTTTAAAGCCGTTGGAAGTAGAACTTTCACAATATCAATATATTGAGGATTCGGGTGAGCTTCTGTTTTAGCAGTTTTGCCATCAACCTTAAAATTTAAACCATCAATACTTCCATACGCAACATTTTTAAGTTTTTCCTTACGGGAAGTATCATTTCTAATCTGCTGAAATAATGCCGTCGATTCGTTTTTGTAGGCGTTTGGCCAGATGTGAAACCAGATAAATTCTAAACTTGATGGGGAATTATTCTTATAAACAATCGTTTCAGCACATTTAAGTGATTTGTCTTTATCGTTTAAAGTGACATCAATATTATAAGTTAAGTGCTGTTGAAAATAATTTTGCTGTGCAAAAATTGAAATTGAAATAAGGGATAGTAAAATGGTTAGAAAACTCTTCTGCATATTTAATTTTTCTGTAAAATAATTATTTCGCCTAATTGGCATTATATTTAAACGGATTTTTTAAGATTAAATTTCTGTAATTCCGTATTCCTCTATTTTTCGGTAGAGCGTTGTCAAGCCAATTCCCAATAATCTAGAAGTTTCAGTCTTGTTGCCTTTAGTATGAATTAAAACCTTTTGAATGTGTTGTTTTTCAACTTGCTGAAGATTGTAATTATTTTCTAAAGGTGTAAACTCGAAAAATTCTGGTGGCAAAGCCGATTTAATCAACTGATTTCCATCTGATAAAATAACCAAACGCTCAATTACATTTTTAAGCTCACGGATATTGCCTTTCCAATGATGTGCAGTTAAAATCGATAATATATTGTCATCAATTTTAAGTGCTGATCGGTTTACCTTATCAGAAAATTCTTTTAGATAATGTTTTGCCAAAGCTGGAATATCACCTTTTCTATCGCGTAGGGGAGGTAAAATAATGCTAAAAACCGAAAGTCTGTAATACAAATCAGAACGGAACTTTCCGCTAGTTGCATCAGCTTTTAAATCTTTATTTGTAGCGGCCAAAATACGCACATTAACCTGTTGTGTATGGGTATCGCCAACTTTAATAAAACTCTGATTTTCTAAAACCCGCAACAGTTTTGCCTGTAAATCGAGATTCATTTCCCCAATTTCATCCAAAAATAAAGTGCCGCCGTTCGCTTCCTCCAGTAATCCTTTTTTATCTTTATTGGCGCCAGTAAATGCGCCAGCCTTGTAACCAAAAAGCTCACTTTCTAATAATTCAGGACTAAAACCACTGCAATTTAAAGCTACAAAAGGCTTTAATGCTCTGGGACTTTCGTAATGAATGGATTGTGCAAAAACTTCTTTGCCTGTCCCAGTTTCGCCTAAAAGTAAAACTGTGGTATCGGTTTGGCTTACTCTTTTAGCTAAATCTATCGCTTCTTTTAGAGCTTTTGATTGGCCGATAATGGTGCTGAAACTATGTTTGCCCGTAATTTTATGTTCTAAATCGAAAACTCTTTGTTGCAGGTTGGCTTTTTCCATTGCTTTGTATAGCAGCGGAATAATTTTATCGTTGTCATCGCCTTTAACCAAGTAATCGAAAGCACCGTTTTTAATGGCTAAAACACCATCTGCAATTGTTCCGTAAGCGGTAAGGTTAATAATTTCAACAAATGGCTTAATTGCTTTAATGTCTTTAACCATTGCAACGCCGTTTACATCGGGTAGTTTTACATCACTAATTACCAGACTAACGTCATTGTTTTTAAGAAGTTTAATCCCTTCTTTACCTGTATTGGCCTGTAATGTTTTAAATCCTTCAAGCTCTACAATCCTCGAAAGTAAACTGCAAATCTTCTTTTCATCATCAATGATGAGTACAATCCCATTCATAGGTTTCAATTATCACGCAATATTAAGGATAAAAATTTCTAAAAATAAAAAGGAAAATCAATGCCTGCTGCCGATGTTCATCATTAAACATTTCTTCAAAATTTAAAAGCTTTCCATAATGAAAATTAGATTTCCAATATGGAAGTGTTTTTTAAACTAAATAATGATTTACATTTTTTCTTTATCCTTCTTAAGGTGTTTTAAAGCATTTTTAGGTATAAACTTCTGCTGCAGGCATTTGGTTTGATATACTGCTGCCGAAATTTTATAAAAATGAATAATCAATTAATATTTGTTCGCATTGCAACTGCCGAAGATGCAGTTTATGCAGATGAGATTATAAAGGAAACAGAAAGTTCGGCGATTGCCCGTGGTTCTGGAATTTCTAAAAGAAGCATTGAGTCGGTAGTTGAAAAGATGATTAACGGTAAAGCTGTTATTGCCTTAAGCTCCTCGGCCGAATGGGTTGGTTTCTCTTATCTCGAAACTTGGGAAAATGGCAGTTTCGTGTCAAATTCTGGACTTATCGTAGCGCCTAAATTCAGAAATTCTGGCGTTGCAAAATGCATTAAAAATCGTGTTTTTCGATTGTCTCGCCGCATTTATCCGAAAGCAAAAATATTCAGTATCACCTCTGGCACTGCAATTATGAAAATGAATAGTGCGCTTGGTTTTGAACCCGTAACCTTTGAAGAGATTACCCATGATTTCAAATTCTGGGAAGGCTGCAAAAGCTGTATTAACTATGATATTCTTCAACGCAAGAAAAATTGTAACTGCTTGTGCACTGCTATGCTTTACAATCCCGAAAACCATCGCCAGGAAGATTCAGCTATCCAAAAAAATGAAAAGTTTAATTCAGACGCCTCATTACAAACCTTAAACTAAAAAAAATGAATACCATAACCGAAAAACAAGGCTTAAAATACCCAGATTTGAACCAACTATACAACGAAGCGATATCGCTTTTAAGTAAACTAATCTCTTTACCATCTCTTAGTGGAGCCGAGGAAGAAACAGCAGCTGAAATTGAAAATTTCTTTATAAGTCATGGCATTAACACCATTCGTAAACACAACAATATTTGGTGCTACAATAAATTTTATTCAGCTGCAAAGCCCACCATATTATTAAATTCCCATCATGATACTGTTAAGCCCAATGAACAATATACCTTAAATCCATTCGTACCGATTATCGAAAATGAGAAGATTTATGGTCTAGGAAGTAATGATGCTGGTGCATCTTTGGTTTCGTTAATAGCTGTTTTTACATATTTCTGGCAACGGGAAGACTTACCATTTAATCTTTGTTTAGCTGCCACCGCTGAGGAAGAAAATTCGGGAGAGCATGGTATAAAAAGTATTATGAACGATTTCGAACCAATTGCTTTTGCAATTGTTGGAGAGCCTACAGGGATGCAAATGGCCATTGCAGAGAAGGGCTCGATGGTAATTGATTGCATTTCTAAAGGGCGTTCTGGTCATGCAGCCAGAGAAGAAGGCGATAATGCGATATATAAAGCGATAAAAGATATTGAATGGTTTTCGCACTATAATTTTCCAATAGAGGATAATTTGCCTCAACCCGTAAAAATGACGGTTACGCAGATTAATGCAGGTTTGCAGCATAATATTGTTCCAGGCGAATGTAGTTTTACTGTTGATATCAGATTCGACCATAATTATACCCCAAGGGAAATTTTGAATACCATTATTAATCACACCATGTGCACATTTAACGTCCGAGCGAATATTTTAAGCCCATCAAATATTGATTTATTGCATCCATTGGTGGTTAGCGGCTTAAGTTTGGGCAGGAAAACCTACCTTTCGCCAACAAGTTCCGACCAGGGTTGGTTAGATATGCCTTCTGTAAAAATGGGCCCTGGCGAATCTGCCCGGTCACATACAGCTAATGAATTTGTTTTGATTGAAGAAATTGAAGAAGGAATTACCATCTACATTCGTTTGTTAGAATCTGTTTTTAACAAAACGACATAATTTATGTACCTTTTTCGTTTCCGAACGCTTGAAATAAAACCTTTTTAAGCATATTTGATGCAACAAAGCAAATAGTATGTTTAAAGTAATTAGTGCCATTCTTACGTTTGGCTTTTTTTCTATTGCAAGTTCAGCTCAACAGGTTAGACCAGCAAAATCTTCAGAAATTTATCGTGACTTAAAAACGCTTAAACATATCCCAAAAGTTCTATATCTGGCTGCTCATCCCGATGATGAGAATACGGGCTTACTTTCTTGGTTAATAAACGAGCAAAATGTAGAAACTGGGTATTTATCTTTAACAAGAGGTGATGGGGGACAAAATCTTTTAGGTACGGAGCAAGGCGCAGCTTTAGGTTTAATCAGAACTCACGAACTTTTAGAGGCGAGAAAACTTGATGGTGCACAGCAATTTTTTACCCGTGCAATAGATTTTGGCTTTTCTAAAAATACAGACGATACTTTTAAACAGTGGGATGCAGATAGTATAACTGCTGATGTAGTTTGGGTGATCAGAAAATTCCGTCCTGATGTGATTATTTGTCGTTTTCCACCAACTGCTGCGGCTGGGCATGGGCAACACGCTGCATCTGCAGTAGTGGCCGAAAAAGCTTTTAAGTTGGCGGGTGATAAAAATGCTTTCCCAAGCCAGTTAAAATATGTTGATGTTTGGCAACCTAAAAGATTACTTTGGAATACGTTTAGATTTGGTGCTACAAATACCACATCAGAAAGCCAGTTAAAGGTAAATGTGGGCCAATATGATGCTCAATTAGGAATGGGCTATGGCGAATTGGCGGGTTTAAGCAGAAGCTTACATAAAAGTCAGGGTGCGGGAACGCAGTCTGTAGCGGGTTTAAGAACAGAGTATTTTTCTCCAGTTTTGGGCGATGTGGCCAAAATTTCGTTGTTCGATAGAATTCCAATGAATTGGTCGGATAAAGGGGTAGGCGATATTGATGAGTTGATTGATATTGTGCTCTTATCTTTCGATTACAATCATCCTGATAAGAGTTTACATAGTTTGTTAATGCTCCGCAAAAGAATAGCTGCGCTGCAAGATGTAAACTTGAGAAAAGATAAACTTGCAGTCATTGATAAAATTATTTTAAGCTGCACAGGTTTTATGGGGGAGGTTGTTACCAACCAAGCTGAAGCCATTGCTGGTAACAGTTATAATTTCCGCCTGAACGTGATTTCAAGGTCATCCGAACCTGTAATACTAGAACAAGTAAACTGGATTAATCAAACCGATAATTTGAATAGAAGAGTTTCTGGCGATTCTTTGTTAACGATAGAACGTAAAATTCAAATCCCTGCAAATTCATCAATAACGGAGCCTTACTGGCTAGAGAAACAAGCTAAAAATGCGGCTACTTTTAGTGTAGCCAACGATACTTTAATTGGTTTAGCTGAGAATGAATCTGCGCTTAATGTTTCCTTGTTGCTTAAAATTGAAAACGAGAAATTTACAGTTAAGTTGCCACTTTCTTTTAAGAAACTAGACCCAGTAAAAGGAGATGTGGTAGAGCAACTTAGAATTGTACCAGCATTAGATTTAAGCTTTATAGAGCCTGTTTATTTTGCTAAAGAAAAAGAGGCATTGTCGGTTACAATGCGTTTAAAAGCCAACAAAAATATTAATTATGGTAAAGTGAGTTTCAAAATCGGTAATACCGAAATCAAATCCTTTACTGGAATTAACCTGGCTGAAAATACAGTAACCATTAAAAGTTTTCTGATACCTGCTGAAGATTTAGCCAAAATAAAAACTAGTCAAAATAAATTAGAAGCGGTTTTTTCATCAGAAAGCAATGAGTTTAACAAAGGACAAGTATTAATTCAATACCCACATTTACCATCATTACAATATTTTGTACCAGCGACAACCTGGTTAATAAAAGGTGATGTAAAAGTATTGGCTAAAAGAATTGGCTATATTCAAGGTGCTGGAGATTTAATTCCCGGATTTTTAAGACAGGCAGGTTTGCAAGTTGATGTTTTGAATGAAGCTGACATTTTAAATCCGACCAAATTGGCTTCTTACGATGCTGTTGTAACTGGCGTTCGTGTAATCAATACCGAAAAGAGAATCAAAAACTGGCAAACGGCTTTAAAAACTTACGTAGAAAATGGCGGTACTATTGTTATGCAATACAACACCACGCAAGATATGGCTTTGCAGGATTTTGGAATTTACCCTTTCAACATCGGTGGCAAAAGGGTTACCGAAGAAAATGCTACAGTTAAATTTTTAGTGCCAAATCACAAACTTTTAAACTATCCAAATAAAATTACAGCCGAAGATTTTAGTAATTGGGTGCAGGAACGCGGCGCTTATTTCCCAGATAAATGGGATGATCAATACGAGCCACTTTTTGAAATGAATGATGCAGGAGAAGAACCGCTCAAAGGCTCAACATTATACGCGAAATACGGAAAAGGTAATTTTATTTATACGCCATTAGCATTTTTCCGTCAATTACCAGCGGGTAATGTAGGTGCGGCAAGGTTGTTTTTTAACTTCATATCGGCTGGCAAATAAATGAAAAATCAGCTCAAAAATTGGAACACCTGGTACGTTTTACTTGCGTTGGCTTTACTATTTCAAATCGTGTTTTATTACCTGTTTACTAAATTTTGGGCATGAGTAATATCGATTGGTTTGTTCTCGTTTTCACCCTTTTTGCTGTTGTTGCTTACGGCGTTTTTATTGGCCGCGGGCAAAAAAGCAATGAATCTTATTTAAAAGCAGATAGCAAAATGCCATGGTACATTGTACTGTTGGGTATTATGGCTACGCAAGCTAGTGCAATTACCTTTCTATCTGCGCCTGGGCAGGCTTACACCGATGGTATGCGTTTCGTACAGTATTATTTTGGTTTGCCTTTGGCGATGATTGTAATTTGCATAACCTTTATTCCAATATTTCAGCGATTAAACGTTTATACTGCTTATGAATATCTGGAAAATCGTTTCGATAAGAAAACAAGAGTGCTCACGTCCCTGCTTTTCCTTTTTTCTCGTGGATTGTCGACTGGAATTAGCATTTATGCACCAAGTATTATTTTATCAAGTGTTTTAAACTGGAACATTTATTTAACTAATATTTTAACTGGCGGAATACTTTTAATTTATACCTACGTAGGTGGGGCTAAAGCCATTGCACATACGCAGAAGCTGCAGTTTTTAATTATTTTAGGAACCATGGCCTTTGCAGGTTATCTGCTCGTTCAAAATATGCCAAACGGAATTGGTTTTAAAGATGCCTTATACCTTGCAGGAAAATCTGGAAAGCTAAATGTAATCACTACAAATTTCGATTGGAAAGATAAATACAATATTTGGAGTGGAATATTTGGTGGTTTTTTTCTGGCGCTTTCTTACTTCGGAACAGACCAAAGTCAGGTGGGGAGATACATTACGGCCAAAGATAATACCAATGCCAAAATGGGGTTGTTGCTAAACGGTTTGGTTAAAATACCGATGCAGTTTGCCATCCTTTTAATTGGAGCATTACTTTTTGCATTTTTCTCGCTAAAACCAGCCCCGATCTACTTTAACGAACGTTCTTATCAATATTTAAAAGAAACCAAGCCAGCGCAGGCGGCTGTTTTCGAACAGGAACACCAGGCTTTGCAACTAAGGTTTAATAAAGAATCGAAAGAAATTCTGGCAAAAAAAGAAAATCATTCATCTTCATTAAATCAATCAATTGAAAGTTTTAAAGCCACACAAAAAGAAGTTGCGGCATTGCATGGCAAAGTAGAGGAGGCGATTAATAGTTCAAATTACAATGCCGAAAAAACCGACACCAATTACATTTTTCTTTATTTTGTTAAAAATACACTTCCCGTTGGGATGATTGGTTTACTTTTCGCGGTCATATTTCTGGCCAGTTGGGGCTCTATTTCTGCGGCCTTAAATTCGTTGGCATCGAGTTCTTTAAAGGATGTTCATTTAATTTTCAATAAGAATAAACCCGATGATGAACTCGAACTTAGATATAGCAGACTACATACACTTGCGTGGGGAATTTTCTCTATTGCAGTTGCTATGTTTGCTACGCAAATGGGTTCGCTTATCGAGGCTGTAAATGTTTTAGGTTCTTTATTTTATGGGCCAATTTTAGGTATTTTTCTGGTTGCTTTCTATTTCAAAAAAATAAAGGGACCAAATGTTTTTATTTCAGCCATACTATCAGAAATAGCTGTTATTACCGTTTATAAATTGGATATCGTTTCATTCCTTTGGCTAAACATTATTGGCGCAGTTGCAGTAATAATTTTTTCGACAATTGGATTATTATTTTATCCTGCTAAAGAATTAGATTCGTAAGATTTAAACAACAAATTCAAATAAGAAATAATACTATGAGAACAATTACAAAATCTATTGCATTGCTATTTACAGCAGTTACAATTTCGGTAAGTGCTTTTGCACAGGAAGCTAAAAAACCTGCGGCTCCACCGGCAAGTCCAGCGGCAACAGCAACTGGCAAAGTTAAAGATGCAACAATCACAATTGCTTACAGCAGCCCATCAGTAAAAGGACGTAAAATTTGGGGTGGACTTGAAAAATACGATGCAGTTTGGCGTGCAGGAGCAAATGAAGCAACAACTTTCGAAACAGATAAAAACATTACTGTTCAAGGTAAAGCTTTACCAGCAGGTAAATACAGTTTTTTCTTAATCCCTAAAGAAAGTGGAACGTGGACTGCTATTTTTAACAAAGAACCAAAACAGTGGGGTGCTTACAAATATGAAGAGGCTAAAGATGCTTTACGTGTAGATGTAAAAGTTAAAGCTTTAAAGGCAACGCAAGAAACTTTAGTTTATAGAGTTAATAAAGGTGGTTTTACAATGGATTGGGATAAAGTTTCAGTTCCAGTAGCTATAAAATAATTTCAATTCTTTTGAAAGGAAAATCCCGATTTATCGGGATTTTTTTTTGCCTGAATTTTTCCCCAATTTCTATGGCGTAATTTTTAATGATTTTATTGGTTTTCATAAAAGTAAAGGCTAAATCGATACTATAAACTATAAAATTGTAACTTCTGAGTAAAAAACTATTTTTCTTTCAATAACAAAAACCTTATTTAATTAACCGTGTTATTTAATTGTATAAAACATTAAGTCATGGCACCTTTGAAAATAGAGCAAATCGAGAATGATACGCTAACTCACAAAAACAATTTAGAAACGGAAGAACATCTACCTTTGGAAATGCATCCTGAAGCTTACAAGGTTAAGGGGCCTTTACCAGAAAAAATGAAATCTGTTTCTGCTTCATTGCGTAATTATGCGCACGGCCTGTATGGTTTACTATAGTAAATCTCAGCTCGGCTTTGATTTGAGATAGCAGACCATCAATGAATAGTATTTAGCCACCATGAATTTTCATGGTGGTTTTTTTGTTTTTTTTGTGATTTTTCGAAATACACATATGATCAGTGTATCAGAAACTTAAATCAATTTTTGTGTTTTTGAGCATAAGAATTATCGCAGTTATTTACGCATTGTCTGTTCCTTTGTATCAATAAAACCAAAGAAGCTAATTAATTGAAAATGTTATTAGCTATTGCTCTAAAAATATTCCACTTGGTGGGGGGGAGAAAGTAAGGTAGAGCGTGGAATGTATTAGGGCAATAATTAAAGTATTCAAAACAGGTAAAAACTAATGATTAAAATGTCTGCTTATTCTGAAAATGAAGGAACACGTTATTATGGTGATGCTACAAACGTTTACCTTAAAGTAAAAGAAGCGGAGATTTTAATACCGAATTTATTTGTTCAAAAAAGTAAAGAATTAAATCACAGTTTCGAAATTTTTGGATTAGAACAATTTGCCGATAGTAATTTATACATTTTTTCGTTGGGGTAAAGAAGTTTACAAAGCAAGAAAATATAAAAATAACTGGACTCCAGAGGGACTTGAAGAAGGTATTATTATTTTATTGATGACCGAAGAAACAATAAATAGCGATTGGAAAACTTATAAAGGCTATATAACCCAAGTATCAGCATAGAAATACCAGATACGGTTTACCCTTCTAAATTTAGCAGAGATTTTTTAAACTTCTTCCTCGGTAATTAAAGGTTCTAAATCTTTAAGTTCGTTATCGGTAAATAATCTAGAATCAATAAAAAAGCCAACATCCAGTGTCGATTCTAAAGAAAAACTTGCGGCTCTACCTTCCATCGCATCTAAGGTAAGTTGGGTGTGTTTCCAATACTCAAACTGATCGCCTGCCATATAAAACTTACAACCTTCTATTTCGCCGATACAAACATCATTCGAGCCAATTAGAAAACCACCTTTTTCGAAACAGTGCGGATAAGAGCCTTCGCAACAACCACCACTTTGATGAAACATTAATGGTCCGTATTCAGTCTGAAGTTTTTTTATAACCTCAGCTGCTTTTTCAGTTACTAATATTCTTTTAGTCATGTTTTTTAAATTTAAATATTTAAAGTAGGATATCACAATCGTGATATCCCTAATAAACCCAGACCTAAAAGAAACCTAATTTATTTTTATCGTAAGAAATTAACATGTTTTTAGTACTGCGATAATGGTCTAACATCATTTTATGATTCTCACGACCAAAGCCAGATTTTTTGTAACCACCGAACGGTGCATGTGCAGGATAAGCGTGGTATTGGTTAACCCAAACACGGCCCGCCTGAATCGCTCTTGGAACTTGATAAAGCTCGTGTGCATCTCTCGTCCAAACACCTGCACCTAAACCATACAGCGTATCATTTGCGATTTCTATTGCTTCATCAACAGTTTTAAAAGTAGTTACACAAACAACAGGCCCAAAAATTTCTTCCTGGAAAACCCTCATTTTGTTGTGCCCTTTTAAAATGGTTGGTTCGATATAATAGCCAGTAGATAAATCACCTTCCAGTTTATTTGCTTCGCCACCAACTAATACTTCTGCGCCTTCTTCTTTGCCTATTTTTAAGTAAGAAAGTATTTTTTGATACTGCTCGTTCGAAGTTTGTGCACCCATCATGCCTGTTCTATCCAACGGATGTAGGGTTTTAATAGCTTTAGTGCGCTCAATTACTTTAGCAATAAATTTATCGTAAATACTCTCCTGGATTAGTAAACGAGAAGGGCAAGTACAAATCTCTCCTTGATTTAAAGCAAACATTACAGCACCTTCTATGGCTTTGTCAAAAAATTCATCATCCGCATCGGCAACAGATTCAAAGAAAATATTCGGCGATTTACCGCCCAGTTCCATCGTAGAGGGAATAATATTTTCTGCTGCGTATTGCATAATTAATCTCCCCGATGTTGTACTTCCAGTAAAGGCAACTTTCGAAATTCTTGATGAAGTAGCTAAAGGCTTACCCACTTCGATACCATAGCCGTTAACAATATTTAGCACACCTGGAGGCAATAAATCGCCTATTAATTCCATTAAAATAATAATTGACACTGGAGTTTGCTCAGCGGGTTTTACAACGGTACAGCAGCCAGCAGCCAGGGCAGGTGCAATTTTCCAGGTTGCCATAAGTAAAGGAAAATTCCATGGTATAATTTGAGCCACTACACCGATTGGTTCGTGTAAAGCAATACTTACGGTATGCTCGTCATGTTCAGAGATACTTCCCTCATCGCCTCTTATTACGCCAGCAAAATACCTGAAGTGATCAACAACTAAAGGTAAGTCAGCAGCTAATGTTTCGCGGACAGCTTTTCCATTATCAATGGTTTCTACCGTAGCTAAATATTCTAAATTATCTTCGATTTTTTGAGCGATTTTTAATAAGATGTTACTGCGGTAAGTAGGTGCACTTTTGCTCCAGGTTTTGAAAGCCTCATGTGCGGCATCGAGCGCAAGCTCTACGTCTTCTTTGCTTGATCGGGCAGCTTTTGTGAATACTTTTCCATCGATAGGAGAAATGTTATCGAAGTAAACTCCCTTTACTGGCGCTACAAATTTACCGCCTATAAAATTATCGTAATGGGTTTTAAAGCTAGGTTTGCTTATTAAATTTTCCATGATTATGAGATTTGGTTAATACAAACCTAAGGCCAAAGGCCAGCCGATAGATAGTGAAATCGTAGCAAGTGATAGCATTATTGTTTCAGACTTTGTAACCTTGTTGAAATAGACTTATATTTGAATATCAAGTAAATAATCTAACCAGATTGATATGCAACATATATTAGATACCGTTAGCTTAAGCAAAACGGAAAGTTTACAAACGCTTGTTGAAAACAGAACATCTTATACTTTAGAACGCTGTGAATTGAACGTTTTTGAAACTTATACCCGCTCTTATATGGTTCCATTAACTTTTAACGATTTTGTAATTACAAGTATGCTAAGGGGAAAGAAGGTTATGCATTTGTTTGATAAGCAAGGTTTTGAATATAATCCAGGTCAAACCGTAATTGTTCCTGCATCGGTTACAATGAAAATAGATTTTCCAGAAGCAACAGATCAAAATCCAACACAATGCATTGCGTTAGCTATTGATCAGGATCAGATAAAAAAAACAATAAATTATTTAAACGAGTTTTTTCCGAAAGAAGGAACGGTAGATAAATGGGTGCTGAACTATGATCAATACCATTTTCAAAATAATCAGGAAATTGCCTATCTGATTAACAAGGTTGTTAAAATTTGTTCGGAGAAATCGGTTGAGAAAGATGTGCTAGCCGATTTAACATTAAAAGAATTGCTGGTTAGGATTATGCAGAGCCAGAATTTATATGCGTTGAATAATGCGCCCGATAATATTAACCAAAATCCAATGGCTTATATTATCGATTACATTAAATCAAATCTGAATGAAAAAATAAATATTGATGGTTTAACCGATAAGGCTTGTATGAGCCGTGCAACTTTTTATCGACTTTTTAAGAGAGAGCTGGGTATTAGTCCGAACGATTTTATTTTAACAGAAAAGATTAGCAAAGCCAAAGAATTGCTTGCAAACCCAGCAGCTAAAATTACTTCGGTGAGTTATGAACTTGGTTTTAGCGATGCCAATTATTTTATTCGAGCATTTAAAAAACTCGAAGGTATTACACCAGGAACTTATCAAGCTAAAATTCTAAGTTCTGTTTTACACTAATTCAAAAATTGAAATGTCTTTTTCTATTCCGTTAATAATGATAGAAATTTGGTGTTTGCCCAAGTAAAACTTTCTGGTTGTTATCAATACAAATTTCTGTTTACGGTTAACATCAATTTTCGTTCCTGGTGGATAAGGTCTTTCAGAAACTTTAAATACTTTTTTAGCAAGTTGGCCATTTTGTTTCATATAGTAAATGGCATATTCTAATCTTACTTTTTGCTCGGTTTCGTTTGTGTTTTCAATAGAAAAGGAAAACTCTAAATTCGCTCCGATTTTAACTTCTGGTGTTAAAACTTTAAAATCTGATAAATGAATTCCCTTATCATCTAAACCATAATGTTTTAAAATTTCTGCATGACCTTGTTTTAAAAGGGTTCGACTGCCATGTTTTACAATTGCATCGGTTTCTTTGCTCAATCCCGACCATCGGCTTGCTAGATCCAAAACTATTGAAGGGTGGTCTTTCGCAATATCGTTAATACTATTTGCTACACTTCTTCTTACATATTCAGAGTCATCACACTTTAGGTTTTCTAATATTGGCAGTATTGATGATGGATCTTTCTTTAAAAACGGAATTCCCATTGCCCAAGGTAAGCGTGGTCGGCTTCCTTCGCTGGCCAATCTCCTCACTTTGTGGTTTTCGTGTTTCGACCATTTCTGCATTTCGCTAATCATATCCAGTTCGTATTTTAAAATAAAAGGACGAACCGCGAACTCACAGCTGGTGAATTGTGTAGTGAATTCCAACGCCTTAACCGAATTTTTAAAATCGTTTAAACCATAGGTTTCGATGTAATCGGGAATGAACATATAAGGCAAAGAATCTTCGCCAATTCTTTCCATTCTTAACTGTGCAATTATTTTTTCAATCAGTTTTACGCTTTCTGCATAATCGGCAGGCATAAAATTATTTAAAACTCTTGTTGTATGCTTCATTCTTTCCTTTAGTTCCTTCGCATCAAATTCGGGAACATAAATTAGTCTGATGAATTTTTGTTCGTCAAAAGCAGGAATAGTTTTCGCTAAAACTGACGATAATTTGTCGTAAAATAAAGGAGAATAAAGGTCTTTTAGAAGGTAACTCATACATCAAAATTGAAACACAAATTAAATGATAATTTTTAGCGCTTAATAAAAAGCTTTTGCACATTTTGATTACGATTCAGATTACTGATATTTGCCTTATGCAGAACTTAAAAATAGGGTGGATTGGTCTTGGTAAAATGGGCATTCCAATGGCAGAACAATTAATTAACGCAGGATATGCACTTAGTGTTTACAACCGAAGTAAAGATAAAGAAGCCAGTTTAAAGGCAAGAGGTGTAGAAGTTGCCTCAACGCCATCATCTTTATTAGCCGAATGCGATTTGGTATTTCTAATGGTGTCTGACGATGAAGCTGTAAAACAGATTTTTACTGCTGAAAATGGATTGTTTGCCAATGAATCTACAGGAAAAATCATCGTTAATATGAGTACGGTTTCGCCAGGTATTAGTAAAGAAATGGCCGCTTTGTGCGTAAGGAAAGGAAATGCTTATCTCGATGCGCCCGTATCAGGAAGTGTTAAGCAAGCTGAAACTGGCACATTGGTAATTATGGTTGGTGGTGAAGAAAATGCCTTTGAAAAAGTAAAACCTGTTTTTGAGAAATTAGGTAAGCTTTCGATGCGGGTAGGAGATAATGGCGCAGGAAATAGCGCAAAACTGGCAATAAACTCTTTATTGGCGTTGCATGCACAGGGTTTAGCCGAAACTGTTCTTTTTGCGCAGGCTAATCAAATTAATACCGAAGATTTATTAACCCTGATTGGTAACAGTGCAATAGGTAATATTTTTGGTAAAATTAAAGGCGACGCCATTGTTGCAGATAATTATTCAGCAGCATTTGCGCTTAAACATATTGTAAAAGATTTAAAATTAGCTAAAGCAGAAGGGCTTTCTGCCCCGTTGGCCAATGCGGCTTTAGCAACATTTCAAAATGCCGAAAATAAATATGGCAATGAAGATATTATAGCGGTTTTAAAAGCTTTAAAAGAAAAATAAGAGCATTTAACGACACATTTTAACAATACATCGATTCATTAGAAATTGCTAAGCATAAAGTTTTTTACTTAGTACTAGTAAATCGATGTATTATGAAAAATATGTTCGCAACACTTTTGTGTCATCACGAATATCAAGATGTTTTTTCAACTAAAATTATCAAATTTAGTATCTTAAAGTACGCTTATTTCAACAAGTATGTTTGCCTTAAATGTGGAAAAGAAAAGTATGTTCCTGCTAAGGAGCAAGAATTTTTTACACTTTAATACCAGCGATCGAAAGTTAGAATCTACATTTTCATTAATGCAGGGTATATTCTAAAGAAAATCTGACCGCCAATTGGGTTCTTTCCGTAAAGCGGGTTTAATGCATTGTTAGTGTTGTATAATGAAGCCTGAGCACCAAGAGCTCCTTTAAATTTTTTCAGATTTAATACATCGTAATTTAAGCCGAGAGTTAATGCATTTACGCCAAAAAGGTTAGTGCCGTAAATATTCTCGTTTAAATTTAATTCCTCAGTCGATTTCTGAACCCATTCATACCGACTATAAGCCGAAAGTTTTTTTACGCGATAAGCTGCCTCGAGCAAAGCTGCATTTTCGCCTTCATGTCCTTTGGTTTTATTTAATCCCCACAAAACTGTAGCATTAAAATTTTGCTCATCGCCAAGCGGTAAGGCATAAATTGCCGAAGCAATGGTTCGCTCTACGTTTTCGTTTGAATGTAAACTTTCTGGGCTTTTAATCCATCCATGAGAAACCTGTAACGCCCAGTTTTTATTTGGATTATAAGATAATCGAGCAGAATAAGAATCAAATCTTGGTTTATCAAAGTCGAAACGGTTTTCATCAGGCTCTCTACCAGTAAATGATGAAGCTTCGACCTTAAATTTGTCATATCTGAAGCCAATGGTTGCCACCCCAAAGGTAATGTGTGTCCCGTCATTCCAGTGGTGCGAAATAGGTGCATCTGGATTAGCCAAAGCCGAAGGACGGTGCATAAAAGCTACCGAACCCAAAGCAGGCTCGCCTGGGTAACCTAGGTAGAAAGTAAGATCAGTTTTTTTAGAAAAGGAATAAGTATAGGCAACCGAAAGTTCGGAAAATAGATCATGAGGATGTTGTCGGTCGACCAAAGGATTTCCTTTCCAGCTTTCGCCAGTTTGAAAAAGTAGGGGATAACCGTTTCCGCCTTCAGTAAAACGATCTAAAGATAACATGGCGCCAAAATGAAATAGTCCTTTTTCGCCAACTTTACGTTGCCCCATAGCCATAAACCAGTTCGGGGCATCAAATTTTTCGCCACCTCTACTGCCTTTACTGCCGATATCCTGCTTGGTGTAACGTAATGCAACGTTTCCATGTAACATGTACATCCACTTTTTTGAATGAAGCATTAAGCCATACATCGGAGCAGCATCGGGCAACCACGAGGTGCCAGAACCATTTCTGCTCATAGGAAGATTTAAAGAGTAAGCATGACTCATCGGGGTGACCGTGTTCATGTTGTGCATCGAATGGTCTGTGCTTTTTATTGTGGTATCAGCTTTGCCTTTTAAGGTATCTTTTTGCGCAGACATGTGCATTTCATGTTGCGCTTTTGCTGTAAAAGAACCTACAAGAGATAAAAGCAATAATGATTTAAACGCCTTATTCATAATTTCAGTTTGTATGGGTAAATAAACTGACGCAAACTTCGAAGATATTAGGGTTTAAACTTTATACCATTTTAGTAAAGATTTATATAATTATAAAGGTGGTAATTTATAATCCCAAAAACTGCTGCGTAAAACCCATTTCCTAATCTGCTCATCATTTTTAAATTCATTTTGATGAAAGTTGTAACCAGCCTTATTTTGAATGTCAAGAAGTTTTTTCATCTCTTTAACTTCTTTGGGAATAGCTTTGCTTTTGATTGATTTTAGCGAAATCTTTAGAAGATAATAATATGGCCAGATTTTATCTTTCAAAACCTGTAACAATGATTTATTAACGGTATTTTGGGTAAAAGAAATTCTGAGATCGGTAAAAGAATTAGAAACTCCTTCATAAAATGCTCTTTTCTTGAAATATTCGATTGTTAAACGACCTTTGGATACTAAATGTTTTAAAGAAAGATATGGAGAATAAACGGCCTTAAGATTATTTTCTGCTGCTTTCATCGTCAGTCCTGTCTCTCCATCTCCCTGATATTTTTGAAGTGAGTCAGGGATACAATCAGGGTGAAAGCCGTTAAGTTGCAGTGCCGTTTCTTTTCTAACACAGAAATTTAAGCCAAACACCAAATTTGGATCGATAATTAATTTTTGATCACCCAAATCTAACAAACTTAGCCAGAAACAATATTTGCCCTGATTAATATGAACCCAAAAATAATCTAACCAGTAAGGAGGCGTAACTTCATATTCTGGCAAACATGGGCCAGTTGCAAAATGTACCTCTGCGTCTGTGCTAAAAACATCAAAAACTCCCTGAATATATTTATCGTTTAATTCGACATCATCGTCCAAAAAGCAAAGAATTTTTCCTGTTGATAATTCAATTCCTTTGTGGCGACCAGTTAATAAACCAGGCTCATCATCGTAAAAATAAATTAAATTATTTACAGACTCATTAAATGATTCGCATACTTTTTTTGTAGAATCGGTTGAGCCATTATCAACAACAATAACTTCGAAATCGGTATCTGTAATTTGACTTTCAATACTTAGTAAAGTTCGGGCAAGCATAGTTGCCCTATTTAAAGTTGGGATTATAAGCGATATTTTCACAAGAGATTAATTTTGATATAGTAGATGATTTTGCTCTAAATATAGGTCAATTATCTAATAATGTGCAAGCTGTAAAAAAAAAAATAATCATAATATTTGTTTCGTACGAAAACTATCGTACCTTTGGTTCATGAAAAGTATTAAATCCGAAAATATTTTGCCCGAACCAACTAAAGCCGAGCTAGAAATTCTACAGGTTTTATGGGAATTCGGACCATCTACTGTTCGCTTCGTTAATGACAAATTAAACGAGCAACGTGAGGTAAATTATACTTCTACCTTAAAACAAATGCAAATCCTTACTGAAAAAGGAATTTTAAAACGCGACGAAAGCCAGATGAAACACATCTATATACCAGTAGAAGCCGAGTCGAAAACTAAAGATCAATTACTTGATAGGTTTGTTAACACGCTTTACAAAGGATCGGCCTCATCCTTAGTAATGCAATTATTGGGTAACCAAAAAACTTCGAAAGAAGATATTGAAGAAATAAAAAGATTACTAGATAAGCTAGAAAATTAAAAATATAAATCCTTAAACGAACCACATTATGGAATTTAATTTAACAAGATTTTTGCCTTCAAACTGGCTTCATGCTTTCGGGGCAACCTTATTTCACTCATTATGGCTGGGTATATTGTTATCGCTATTAGTTGCGCTAATTATGTTTTCTACCCGTAAAGCAGCTGCTTCATTAAGATATAATCTATTAACTGGTAGTTTACTTTTATTCGTTATAGCAACAACAGTTATTTTTTGTAAATCTTTAGGGCTTCAGGATGGTGCAACAGATACAAACTTAATTGTAGCAACTGCCAATGAGCCTGCCCAAATATCTCCATCGGTAGCTGTTTTGCAAGATAACATGCTTTCGGGCGTAAATAATTTATTAGAAGTTTGGAATGCCTACGCAGCGCAAATTGTACTGGTTTGGTTTTTAATAATCTGCGCTAAAAGTATTCAGCTTTTTGTTGGCTTAAATGGTGTTTATCATCTCCGTAGTACTAAAGTATATGCGGCAGGTAACCGATGGGATGAAAAAATAGGTGTACTGGCAAACAGGATGGGTGTTAAACAAACCGTAAGCTTACTGCAATCAGGTATTGCTCAGGTGCCAATGGCAGTTGGTTACTTTAAGCCGCTGGTTTTAATTCCTTTGGGTTTGTTAAATGGTTTATCCGATTCGGAGGTTGAAGCCATTCTTTGCCACGAACTGGCACATATCAAACGAAGAGATTATCTTATAAATTTACTCCAGAGCTTTGTTGAAATTGTGTTCTTTTTCAATCCAGCGGTGTTATGGGTTTCAAAATTAATTAGAAATGAACGAGAAAACTGTTGCGATGATTTAGCCGTTTTGCACATGGATGATAAAAGGAATTATGTAAAAGCTCTAATTACCTGTCAGGAATTTCAGTTAAACCCACCAAGATTTGCAATGGCTATAACGGGGAAAAAAAACCATCTTTTTCAGCGCATCAGCCGTATGTTATTCGATACTAAAACCACTTTAAATAAAATGGAAAAAACAATATTAACTATCGCACTGGTATCTGTTGTAATAGGTTCTGCCGCATTTAAAAACGTTACTGAATCAAATAGAAAGCCTATTTCAATTACATCAGCCATATTACAAGAACAAAACTTTCAGGATACACTAAAAAAGAAGGCGGCGATACAAAAAGCCAAAAAAGAAAAAAGTGTAGCCAAAAAAGATGTTAATATAGATCAGCTAAGCATGGAGGATGAGATAAATTTAAAGCAAGAGCAACAAGCTAATGCAATTAAGGCTGAAATGGATGCTAAAGAACAAGACGAGAGGTATAAACAAGAACAAAAAAGATACGATGCTGATCAGAAACGCTATAACGCTGACCAGGTTAGATACAAAAACGAACAAAAGCGATATAACGCTGAACAGAAACGTTATGATTTAGAGGCTAAAAAATATCAGGCAGAATCTGATAAATATCAACAGCAGGCAAAACGGTACAATGCAAACGAAAACTATAGTAACGATGCCAATAGGAATTTTAATACTCTTCCACCAACAACACCTATTCCACCTGTTCCTTTGAGTCCTGTAACCGCAACACCAATGGATCCAATAACGCCGATAACGCCTGTTATTCCAATTAATGCATCTTTGACAGTTTTAAATCCTGTTCATGTAGCGCTACCGCCTGCCGTATCTATTCCAAAATCTAATAATCAAAATCGAAGCAATTCTAAAACTACAAGTAAAACAGGTACACAAAGAACGGTTGAATCGGTAACCAGTACCGATGCCGACGAGCATGATTATAAAAATATAATTAAAGATTTGCTTAAAGATGGAATTATCAAAAATGATAAAAAACTATCTTACAAACTCGATAAAAACAGTTTAATAATCAACGATGTCAGGCAAAACGAAAGCTATCATCAAAAGTATAAAAACAAATATTTGCAAAGAGAGAATACCGCTTTACTTTACAAGTATGAAACTAATTCGAACTAAGTAAAGCTGGCTTAATCTAAAATTCTTTCTCGCATTTATGAAATCAAAAAAACTGGCTTTTTTAGCCTTATGGATATGTATTGCCTTTAATTTTGCTCAGGCACAGCAGCCTGGAACAAAAATTTACGGTCGCATTTTAGATCATGCTACCAATAAATTAGAATTTGCCACAGTTGCCCTTTATAACTCTAAAGATTCCACTCTACTAAAAACAAGTTTTAGCGAAGCTGATGGAAGCTTTAGTTTCAATGGAATTAATTATGGCAAATACCAGTTGCGTATTTCATCAATGGGTTATTCGGTTTATAGAAGTCAGCTTATCGATTTAAGTGCTTCAAATTCTGAGGTAAATTTGAACAATATTAAGCTTATTGGAACGGAAACCAATCTAAATGAAGTTAATGTAAGTGGTAAAAAAGCTTTCGTGGAGCAAAAAATCGATAGAATGGTGGTTAATGTTGATGCACTTATATCGAATGCAGGAACCACGGCTTTAGATGTGCTTTCTAAATCACCAGGTGTAAATGTCGATCAAAATGGAGCAATTAGTCTTAAGGGTAAAAGTGGTGTAAATATATTTATTGATGATAAACCAACTTATCTTTCTGGTTCAGATTTAGAAAGCTACCTGCGTTCGCTCCCATCTTCCTCATTAGAACAAATTGAATTGATGACAAATCCTCCTGCCAAATATGATGCAGCTGGAAACGCGGGTGTAATTAATATTAAAACCAAAAAGAATAAAGTAGCAGGCTTTAATGGCGGGATTAACCTAAGCATTAACCAAGGCCAGTTAACGCGCTCGAATAACAGCGCCAATTTTAACTACCGCAAAAACAAAATAAATGTATTTGGTAATTTAAGCTACAACCTTAACAACAGCTTTACCGATTTAGATTTAAACCGAACGTATAAAAATGCCGATAATTCGCCTAAATATTTCTTTAACCAAAACTCCTATTTCAGAAGGCATGGAAATACCTTTAATGCCAAAGCAGGTGTAGATTTTTATCAAAATGAAAAAACAACCTGGGGTTTTGTATTTACTGGCATGAGCCGTGTTTCAGAACAGGTAAATAATAATACCAGTAATTTGCTAAATGCCGTAAAGCAACCCGATTCTATAATTAAAGCTATAAATACCGATAACATCAACTATAAAAATGCGGCCTTTAATTTAAATTACAGGCATAAATTTGGAAAAGAAGCTGGAGATATTACATTCGATGCCGATTATTTAACCTATAAAAATCAAACCGATCAACATTATTTTAACTATAGCTATTTTCCGAATATGCAGCTTAAGTCGGAGGATTTACTGACAGGCGATTTACCTTCGAATATTGATATTTATACTGCTAAAACTGATTATACAAAACCGATTAACAAATTTTGGAAACTCGAAGCGGGATTAAAAACCAGTTATACCAAAACCAATAATGGAGCAAATTACCTTTATACGGCAAACAATAAAACTGTTGTCGATTACGATAAAACCAACCAGTTTGTATATAAGGAAAACATAAACGCCGCTTATATCAATATGAGCATGGATGGTAAAAAACTATCTTTACAGGCGGGGCTAAGGTTCGAAACTACAGTTTCCGACGGGCACCAACTTGGCAATTTTGTTAAACCCGATTCTGCTTTTAAACGAACTTATAATGGCTTCTTTCCCACCGTTTATCTTTCTTATAAATTAGATACTGCTGCTAACAATCAAGTTGGTTTAAATTATGGCCGCCGTATAGATAGACCTTATTATCAGGATTTAAACCCATTTTATTCTCCGTTAGATAAGTTTACTTATTATGTTGGTAATCCATTTTTGCGACCTGCCTTTACCCAAAGTGTAGAGCTTTCTCATACTTTTAAAAGTAAAGTTACTACAACACTTGGCTACAGCTGGATAAAGGATGATGTAAGCGAAACCATTGAAATAATTAACGGAACTTATTATAGCAGGCCTGCTAATATTGGTAAGGGAACTGTTAAAAATATTTCAGTAAATGCCGATTTAAACTTAAGCAAATGGTTAAGCACGCATATATACATGGAGTTTGCTAGCATTGTATCTAAAACTGATTTTTACACTGGTTATCTCGTTACCCGCGGAAGTTATTTCCGAACCAACCCAAATCTTCAGTTTAAAATAAGTCCAACCTGGAATGCCGAAGCTAATTTTCGCTACCAAACTAAATTCTCTAGTGTACAATTTCTAATTGGAGAAGTACACGAGTTCGGTGCAGCTGTACAGAAAAAACTATCTCCAAAAAGCACCTTAAAACTATCGGCTTCTGATGTTTTTTGTAATAGGGTATTTGTTGGCGTGATTAATAATCTTGCGGCAACCGAAGCAAATTGGACAAACCGCCAAGATTCGAGAAGTTTTATTTTAAGCTATAGTTATCGTTTTGGTAAAGCTTTTTCTACCCCTGCAAAACACGAATCTTCTGGTGCCGATGCAGAGAAGAATAGAGTGAAGAATTAAATATTTGTTGGTCTTCACTGTTTACATAATTGTTTAAGTTATTCAATTCAATCTAGAACAAGTATTTCTTCTATTCTAGATCGAATTGAATTTGAAGCATAATTTTAGTTTCGAAATTAATTTTTCAGCTTTAATCTTTTCTCCTCGAATTCTTCTCTTTAACCTTCCTATCTAATAAGCCGTTTATTTTAAGTAAATTTGGAAAAATCACAATAAGGTCGCATTCTCCCGACCAAAAAATTAAATCTGATAGGGCGGCAAACAGCTTGCTTTTTTAACACAAGATTTTCTTTAAAAATCAGGATTAAACAAAAGCATGGGCTATAAATTCGAAGCCTGTGGTTAATTATCATTATGGAAAATCAAACAATAGAATTTCAGGCAAAAATGTATGCCTTTGCTTTAAACAGCGCAACGAAAGAACACGGCTTCAAAAAAGACGAAAACTGGAAATTGACGATAGCCAATGCGCAAGAGAAAGCAGAAATTGAGCAAAAGTATTACCCTACAGTTTCTACACAAATCGAAGCTGCGTTTTTAACTAGATTATCAGAAATGGTTAAGGTCGTATTAAATCGTACGCCTGCTTTCGCTGCAGAACCAATTAACGATTTAGGCATAAAACACGATAACTCGGAATATATTATTGCTTACAATCCAATTAGGGTTCATCGTTAAAAAAGATGAACCTTCTAGTTTCCTTCGTTTCTTAATATTTGTAGTGGTGGTTTGTTTAAAATACTTCTACTGCTTAATACGCCTGTAATTACAACCAATAAAACCACGCCGCCAAATAACAGAAGCGTTGGTAAAAGTGGTGGAACAAATGAAGCATCGAAACTAAATCTGGCCAAAGCCCAGCTGCCACTTAAAGCAAGTATTAATCCAGCAGCTGCGGCGAAAAGTCCTAAGAAAAAGTATTCTATTGCATTTATAGCCAGAATCTGACTTCGGCTGGCACCCATCGTTCGTAGTAAAATACTTTCCTTAATGCGTTGGTTTTTACTCGTTAACACAGCCGATATTAAAACAATCCATCCAGTTATCATACTAAAGCCAGCCATAAACTGAATTACAAAGCTTATCTTTCCAAGTAACTCATCCAGAAGTTTTAATACAAGCCCCAAATCAATAACCGAAATATTTGCAAATTTACGAACCACAGCACCCTGAAAACTTGCTGATGTTTCGCTGTTTGGTACTCTGGTCATTAAAACATGAAATTGAGGTGCCTGCTCTAAAACACCAGATGGAAAAACGACCCTGAAATTGGTTTGCATCCTGCTCCAGTTTACCTCACGCAAACTGCCTACAACAGTAGGCAAAAGCATTCCTTGTACATTAAAAACAATCTTGTCATTCAGTTTTACCTTAATGCTTCTGGCGAAATTCTGATCCAGTGAAATGTAGACAACCTCGTTAGTACCACTTACTTTATTAATCCATTTACCGTCAACAATTTTCTCTGCTGCGGTTAAAGTATCCTGATAAGTTGCACGGATTTCATTTCTAAAAGCTCTTTTATTTGTACTATCAGCACCCGCTTTTTTGCCATTAATTTCCTCAATACGCATGGTAATTACTGGAACCTGATTCATCAGCGGTAACTTGTAAGATTTAGCAAGATTGTTAACCTCATTTTTTTGAGTGCCTTGAATATCAAATAAAACCATATTTGGCTGGCTCGAACCAGAAGAAAGTGTAACTCGTTTGATCAGGATGCCCTGCACAAAAAACAATGTACAGATAAATGCAGTAGATAAACCAATAGAAACCGTTAGCATTAATGTTTGATTATTGGGGCGGTATAAATTTGCGAAACCCTGACGCCACAAATAACTCAATGACGCAGGCATTAACTTGCGTACTAAAAACATTAATATGCCAGAGAAAGCCATTAACAATAGAAATGCTATAAAAATTCCTGCGGTAAAAGCCAGGGCTTGTATCCATCCCTTCATTTGAAGGTAAGTAAAGCCAACAATGAAAACCACCATCAACAAAAAAACTAACCCTTTAAGTAAGTCGAATTTTTTATTGCTGTTTCCTTCAAAGGTGGCCCGAATAGCATTAAGCGGAGAAATTCTTCTAACCGAAAGTAAAGAAGGTAATGCAAACAATACCGAGATAACCAGCCCCAATAACAGTCCCTGGCCAATAGCCGACCACGAAATTTGCATCGTAATTTCAATAGGCAGAAAATCCTTTAAAACTATCGGTAATAGAAACTGGATTAAAGTGCCTAGAACGGAACCGATTACAGCTGCAATCAGTCCGATAAAGGAAACCTGTATCAGATAAATTAAAAAGGCATCCCAAGCTTTTAAGCCCATGCAGCGTAGGGTTGCAATCGCCCCAAGTTTTTCTTGTATATAAACATGAATCGCACTGCCTACACCTACGCAACCAAGTAATAAAGCAATAAAACCAGTAAGCGCTAAAAAGCGGTTTAAATCTCTAAAAGAACGTCCTGTTTGCTCTTTGCGATCAGCAACCGTATCTAAATCCAAGCCTTCCTGATCTAGTTTAGGTTGAAGTTTTTTTATAGCCGCTTCCAAACCCGCAGGATTGTTGAACTTGTAATAATATTTGTAATTAATGCGACTTCCTGCTTTAACCAAACTTGTTCTATCGAGATACTTTAATGGAATATATACAATGGGTGCAACGCTCGATGAGATGCCTGTTTGGCCTGGTGCTTTGTCTAAAATACCCGCAATTTTAAAGCTTAAATCGCCAACATTAATAGAATCGCCAGTTTTTGCATTAAATTGAAGCATTAAAGTTTTATCAACTAAAGCTTCTCTGCCACTAAAGAAACTCTTTGCCGCAGAAGTGGGAGTAGTTTCAATAGAACCGTAGAAAGGATAATTTCCTTCAAGTGCTTTCATTTGTACCAAACGACTTCCGCCACCTTTTACAAAATAAACCATCGAAGCAAAAGTGTTTTCAGTAGCTCGTTCATCGCCAATAGTTTTAAGCATTTTTAGTCGCTCATTACTAACTGCTTTCCTGCTTTCTACAATTAAATCGGCACCAGTAAGTTCTTTAGCCTGCTTATCAATATCCCTTTGTAAATTATCTTTAAAAGAATAAACGGCAACTAAAGCGGCTATACCTAAAATGATCGAAGATATAAATAAAAGCAAACGAGAGCGGTTTTTACGACTATCCCGCCAGGCCATTTTAAAAAGCCACGAAAGTGGAACACTTTGCTTAGGAACAGAACTTTTAAACATAACTTGGATTTTCGTCAGCGATAATTAAGCCGCCTTTCATTTTAATAACACGACTGGTTCTGGCTGCCAACTCAGGGTCGTGGGTTACAATTACCAAAGTAGTACCTGCATCCTTATTTAAATCGAAAAGCAATTTGATAATCTTTTCACTGGTTTCAGCATCCAGGTTTCCTGTAGGCTCATCAGCAAATAAAAGGGTAGGTGTATTCGAAAATGCCCTCGCTAACGAAACTCTTTGCTGCTCTCCACCAGATAATTGTACAGGATAGTGATGACCTCTATCTGCCAAACCCACTTTATCTAACAATTCCATCGCATGTGCTCTTATATTTTTAGCTCCTCTCAACTCAAGTGGAACCATTACATTTTCTAAAGCAGTTAGAGTTGGTAATAACTGGAAGTTCTGAAAAATGAAGCCCACATAACGGTTTCGAACTGCTGCACGCTCGTCTTCTGATAAATGATCTAAAACAATACCATTAAGTTCAACTGTGCCCGAACTTGCTCGGTCTAAACCTGCACACAAACCAAGCAAGGTTGTTTTTCCACTCCCCGAAGGGCCCGTTATGGCCAAGGTAGAACCCGATGAAACAGAGCAGTTAATATTATTTAAAACAGTTAACTCGCGACCTGCACTTTGATATATTTTACTTACATTTCGAATGTTTAGTATGCTTTCCAATGGCTAAATAATTTAATTTTTTAGGTAATTTGCATTAAAACATAATGCAGCCTTATCCGTTAAAGATAATGGCTTTTTGATTTTAAGAGATAGAAAATATAGATATGTTACGAAAACGCTTGATGGCTTTAATTGTTTTGACAGGAATATTACAAGCCTGCTCAAATTCAGGTAATAAGGATAAACAAGGAGATGCAGATACTGCAAACACAACAATAGCACAAAGCACTAAGACAGTAAAAAATATCCTCTTTTTCGGTACAAGCTTAACGGCTGGTTATGGTTTAGATCCAAGCGAAGCTTATCCTGCATTAGTTCAAAATCGAATTGATTCTTTAAAATTACCTTATAAGGTAATTAATGGTGGTTTGAGTGGCGAAACATCAGCCGCAGGAAAAGGCAGAATAGATTGGTTGCTGAAGCAAAAAGTAGATATTTTCGTGCTCGAATTAGGTTCTAACGATGGGCTTAGAGGTGTGCCCGTTGCCGAAACTACTAAAAATCTGCAAAGTATTATTGATAGTGTAAAGGCTAAATATCCAGATGTTAAAATGATTATGGCTGGTATGCAAATGCCGCCAAGTATGGGTACTAAATACGCTGCCGACTTCAAAAATATGTTTCCAGAACTGGCAAAAAGGAATAATATGGCGTTAATTCCATTTCTTTTAGACAAGGTTGGAGGCATTCCAAAGCTCAACCAGGCCGATGGTATTCACCCGACTGCCGAAGGCGATAAAATTCTGGCAGAGAATGTGTGGGCAGTTCTAAAGCCTTTGTTATAAAATATTCTATAACCCTGTTGGTTCTATGCCTTCCCAACTGATATCATTTTAATCTAAATAAGCTTCAATTAAATGTTGTTTACGCAAGCATAGGCGTACTTATGTGTTCTTCCTTCTCGACAAATATGGCTTTGTATCGGTAAGCGTTGTACAAAACACGTATCCACACTAAAAAGTAAGGAAAGCTAAGCATCGATAACATAATGCGATGGCTCTTCGAAAATTCTGGAAAGAAAAGTAAAGGGAAATCGCAGGCTGTAATCAATAAAACAGGAAGCAGGATGTTTTTAAGCAATTTGTTTTTCTCTAGCACATACCAGATCCCGACACCCGCTATAGATATAATGAAAGTACAATCTTCTGCACCAGTGCTAAATAATACTGGAAATAATAAAGCAGAAGAAAGAATTAGAAGCTGAAACCTTTTCTTTTGATAAAACTTATAATTGATATAGGGAATGAGAAACATTAAAGCCCCAATAGCAATGCAAATAGAGTTCGTTAAATTTTGTGTTCGAAAAATCTCTCTGAAAAAGCCCATAATAGACATGTCTATACCAACGCCAGAAACATTTGTTGCATTTTTTTCCATTAAGGAAGCGAACCAATCAAAATAGGATTCTGTTACGAAAAGGGGAGAAGATAAAAGCATTGGTAGAGTGAAAAATACCAGCGCCCAAAAAAGTGAATATAAAATATAACGAGGCTTATCTTTACAAAAAAAGAAAAAAGCTAAACCAACGATACCATAGAGTTTAACGAAAACGCCCAGTACCATAAACATGGCTGAAAAGAACCCCTTCGACTTATTCAGCTGAGTATAATTTAATATAATCAATGCGCCTGCAGCAGCATTAAACTGTTGATTTAACATCGATTCGATTAAACAAGGGATGGCGATGTAGCAAAAAATTAGACGATCTTTTTGACTTACGGGTAAAGTTTGAACGGCTTTAAATAAAAAAACACAATTAAAAAGATTCCAGAAGAGTAAGCCAATAGAATTGGGCAGTGCTGCAAAAGGAGCAATAATTAAACTGAAAATAGGGCCATAATGATTTGCATCTTCATGAAAATCGGGATAGGCTGCATAAAAAGATTGCTGATGCAGGAGGTTTCTGAAAGTGTTTTCAAAAATCAGGTAGTTATTTAATCGATTGGTAACCCACGAGTCAATTACAAATATTAAAGTTACACAAATCCATAATATAAATACAAAGCGCTTATCTTCGTAAAACTTTGGGGCAAAATGATTAGTTTGGTTAGTCACAATAATGGGATGAATTGTAATATTATTATTACACAATAATAGGCCAAAAATTTAATATTCCAAATTTTGCAAATGAATTCTTTACTAAATTCTCATTCCTTTAAGTTGTAATGTTTTTACCTGCAAATTTGGTTTAGTGATTATATTTGATGGCTTAATTTAAGATCCTTTGTCAGCTAATCGTCGCAACATTAACCTATTTCGAAACTTCAATTTCTTTATCATAATCAAAAGTTATAAATTGGCTAACGCTCCCTTCAGAAAAAATAATTTATGACTTCTACGACAAATCACATTCGTCCTATGCCGACAAATGAAGCAGAGCGATTACTTGAATTATCGGAATTCGATCCCGACTTTACCGACCTCCAGAGTGATTTTGCAAATATTACAAGATTAGCAGCAAAAATTTCAGGGAGTAACATTTCATTAGTTAACCTTATCGATTCCTTTACGCAGTGGTCAGTTTCAAATTATGGTTTGGAATTAGATCAAATGCCGAGAGAAGAATCTATCTGTCAATATACTATTGCAGGAAACGATCATTTCGAAATCAGCGATCTTTCTCTAGATGTTCGTTCTAAAGATTTTTTTTATGTTAAAAGCCCACTAAACCTCAGATATTATTTCGGGGTACCGCTTAGGACGCCAGGCGGACATAACATTGGGGCACTATGTGTTTTAGATCAAACAGCAAAAACTTTAACTGTTGATAAAATTGAGCTTTTAAAGTTGTTAGCAAAGGAAGTGGTCGATAAGTTGATCAACCTCAAACTTTTGCAAAAAATAAGGCTTGAGCTCGATGAAGCTAAAAAGAATCAGCGGAAAGCAGCTCATGATATTCGCGGACCCCTGTCAGGCGTTACTGGAATTATAGATATTGTTCGTAGAAATGGTGATAAAAATCGATTTGAAGATTTAATGGATTACGTTTTTATGATAGATAAAAGTGCGAAGACTGTTCTAGAACTCACTGAAGAAATTTTATTGCAAGAGAAGGTTATTGCAGGAGATGCTTTTGATATCACTATTTTTAAAGATAAACTAGAAAAATTATATATGCCTCAGGCCAAGGCAAAAAATATTTTCTTTAAAGTTACCATGGGTTCAATGCATCAAGACGTCAGTTTCTCTAAAGAAAAATTAATGCAGATTGCAGGAAACCTGATCTCAAATGCGATAAAATTTAGTTCTGATTATGGAACGGTTACTGTAAAGTTAGAACTTGAAATTCCTGATAGACAAATGTTTTTGAAAATTAATGTTTCGGACAACGGGAATGGTTTGAAACAAGCCGCCATTGATAAGATAATGCTCGGCGAGCTGGAATCATCTGAAGGTACGTTTGGTGAACGTGGTTATGGTTTAGGCTTGCCAATGGTAATTGGTGATGTTAAAAGCTTAAAAGGTCAAATGGAAATTACATCCGAAGAGGGTTGGGGTACGAACTTTGAAATTACGATACCTTTATATTAGTTTAAGCTTTTAAACAAATTGATTAATCAATAGAACGCCTAATAAACCAAGCACAGAAACTATACTTTCCATCATAGTCCAGGTTTTAAAAGTTTGTTTTAAACTAAGGCCGAAGTACTCTTTAAACATCCAGAAACCTGTGTCATTAACATGAGAAAACATTAAACTGCCTGCTCCAACAGATAAAACCATTAATTCTGGCGATGCGCCAACTCCAATAAAGGGGAGAACAATTCCCGATGCCGTTAAAGCGGCAACAGTTGCAGAACCAAGTGTTACCCGAAGCGAGGCTGTAATAAGCCACGCCAGAAAAAGTGGCGATAAATTTAATCCTGCGGTAAGCGCCTTAACGGTTTCGCCAACACCGCTATCGACCAAAATTTGTTTGAATGCGCCACCAGCCGCTATAATCAAAATAATCATTGCGATACTTTTTACACCTTCAATACACGATTCCATTGTTTTTTCAATGGTTTTATCTTGAACGAAAATGGTAATAACAACTGCAATTAAAAGTGCTGCGGTTGGATCGGCCAAAAAGGTAAAAATGGGTTTTAAAGCATAAGGATTAGTAAAAGCTGTGCCAATGGTGCCCGCCATAATTAATAGAACAGGTAATAGTGCAGTGAAAAAGCTCTTTCCTGCATTAGGCAAATGCTCTTCTTCAATCAAAGTAAATCCAGTGTTAGATATTGAAATTTCTCGTTTTATAATTAATCGGGGGAAATAAACGCCAGCAATAATTGCGATTGGAATACTAAGCGCCAATCCGTAAATCAATGTTTTACCAATATTTGCATGAAAAATTGCGGCTAAGGCTACAGGACCAGGATGAGGAGGTAAAAAACCATGTGTAACCGATAAAGCGGCAGCCATAGGTATACCTATATATAATTTTGGTAAACCAGTGGCCGAAGCAACTGCAAATACGAGTGGTATTAAAACAACAAATCCTGCATTGTAAAAAAGTGGAATACCAACTAATAAGCCCGTTAAAAGTACTGCCCATTGAATGTTTTTCTGCCCGAACAGTTTAATCAGAATAAATACAATTTTTTTAGCCGAACCACTGTCCTCAATTAGTTTTCCCATCATTGCGCCTAATGCCAAAACCATTACCATACTACCTAAGGTACTGCCAATGCCATTACTTACCGCAGTCATTACTTTCGCTACAGGCATGCCTAAAAACAAGCCCGTAATAATGGCAACCAAAAGCAGTGCAATCATTGGATTTAGCTTTTTAATAATCATAATAAAAAGCAAAAGAATGCCGGCAAGCACAATTAATAAAGACATAATTACAAGTTGAGGTGATAAAGCTGATGCATCGTCTCTTTGAGATTACTGTACAGCTGTTTAAATATGGGGAAATTTCTTTGGTAAATTTGATGATTGCTCAAATTTGGCCAAATGATTTCTGCTGTTGTGTTTGTGGACGAAGGATATTGGTGACTAAGGCCAGTTGCTTTTGCTGCAAGATAAGCAGCGCCAACTGCGGAGGCGTCCTCCTCTAAAACGAGTACAATGCGCTTACCCGTTATATCAGCCAAAATTTGCATCCATATTTTTGAATGCACAAAACCACCACTAACATTTATCTGTGTAATCGGTTCAGTATGCTCTTCAACAGCTTTCATAACATCATTAAGCGAATAACAAATCCCCTCAATAACGGCTCTAGCCAAATGCTTCTGATTATGTTGCAGGTTAAGTCCAAAAAAGGTGCCGCAACTTTCACTATCCCACAAAGGTGCACGCTCGCCAGTTAAATAAGGCAAAAAAATTAAACCCTTGCTACCCGCTTCCGTGCCTTTTACATCTTCAAAAAGCTGTTCATAGTCTTCGCTTTTAAGCTCTGGCTTATTAAAAATGTTTCTTAGAAGCCATTGTAATGCTATACCGCCATTATTAACTGGCCCTCCGCATATAAAGGTTTTTTCGTCAAGAATGTAGTTAAAGGTCATTCCATCAGGATTAAATATTGGATTTGGGCTTGCCAAACGCAAAGCTCCGCTGGTACCAATGGTAATTGCTGCAATACCTTTTGCTGTAGCATCGCTGCCTAAATTTGCTAAACACCCATCGCTCGCACCAATTACAAACGTGCTATTTAAATTATTAAGCGATTTTTTTGAAGCATCGATCAATGCCGAACTTTGATAACTTGTTTGAACGGGTATCGATAAGTTTTCAGCAGTAATGCCTGCAAGTATCAAAGAATCTGTATTCCATGATAAACTATGAATATTAAATAAACCTGTGGCAGATGCAAGAGAATAATCTATTTTAAATGTTCCAAATAATTTGAACCAGATATATTCTTTTATCGAGATAAATTTCGAGCTTTTATGGAATAATTCTGTATCGTGTTTTTTTAGCCAAATGAGTTTGGTGATTGGCGACATGGAATGTATTGGCGTTCCAGTTGCCTGGTAAATAAGCTTTCCTTTTTCTGATGCTAAAAGATTTTTGGCTTCTTCCGTACTTCTGTTGTCGGCCCAGGTCATCATTGGGGCTAAAGGATTTCCTGCTTCATCTATAAGTATTAAACTATGCATGGCAGAACTTAAACCAATGCTCAAAGGGTCGGCATTTAAGTTACCCTTTAACTCATTTAAGCACTTGATAAAAGCATCCCATATTAATTCAGGATTTTGTTCGCTATAACCTGGTTTTGTAGTTTCCGTTGGATAGTAAAACTGGCTTACTGCTATCGGTTGATACTGTAAATTTAATGCAACGGCTTTTGTGCTGCCTGTTCCAATATCAACGCCGATTAAATATTTCATGCAATAGGTTTAAATTGCAATTTAGGCTTTTGAGTAGAAAAACGAAATATTATTTACGACAAGGCTAACGGTTTATAAGTGGGTCAATGCGATAAGTATCTCTGCCCAACTTTCTCAACATTCGATAATGAGAACTTAGTGCATCGCCAAAAGTTTTGTTTTCGATGTATGGTAAATTATATCTTAAAGCAGTTGCTTTTACAATTTTAGCGATAGCTGGATAATGTATATGGCAGACTTTAGGAAAAAGATGATGTTCAATTTGTCTGTTTAATCCTCCGCAAAAGAATGCGGCTATTTTACTGCTTCCTGCAAAATTTGCAGTCGTTCTCAACTGATGTTCTGCCCATGCTTCTTCAATATTACCCTGTTCATTTGGCTGTGGGAAATCAGTACCCTCTACCACATGTGCCAGTTGAAAAACCAACCCAAGTATAAGGCCTTGAGAAAGCTGCATAACTAAAAAACCTAATAGAAATTGCCACCATGGAATATCAATTACAAAAATTGGCAAGACAAGAAACAAAAAGTAGTAAATGGCTTTATTAAAAAAAAGGTTGAAGTAAGCAGATTTCGAGTGATTGTTCTTATGCTCTCCAATCTTCTTTTGGAAAAACTTTTTATAATCCTTGCGGAAAACCCAGGAAAGCATAGCAAAACTATAAAGAACAAAAGCATAAAAATGCTGGTAACGCTGAACTTTGTTAACAGTTTCCAATGGGGAAAAGCGAATCAAACCAGGAGCAACATCAATATCTTCATCATGCCCTGCAATATTGGTATAAGTGTGATGGACAATGTTATGGCAAATATTCCAGACATACGGACTTGCACCTAAAAGATTAAAAACATAACTAAAGCTGCTATTTACAGTATTATTTGGGGACAAAGATTTATGTATGGCATCGTGACAAATATTAAAGCCAACAAATGCACCAAATGCACCGAGTAACGATGCTAAGATTAACAAAATAGGCCAGCTAAACCCAGATAAAAGAATTACAAAATATAAAGCGATATAAATCGATAAAAAAAAGGCTGTTTTTAGCCACATGGCAAAATTGGCATGGGGAGAAATTTTCTCGGTTAAAAAATAATCATCAACCTCGCCACGTACTGCAGCATAGAATCCAGACCGGCCTGCGTTGCAGAATTTTAGTTTTTTGCTCATACTTTATTCATCTGTGTGGAGACACTGTTAATTTACAGATACTCTCGCGCAGATGCATTTAAGTATAGATACGGTAAAACCCAAATATAGGATTTAAAAACTGACTTTTAAATGATATTTCTGTTAAGCAATGTTAAAATTATCCTGTTGTTATTTTCCTCTTTGCCTTCTTAGCCTCCAAATTTTCATTTGTTAATAGGGTTGCTATTAACTCAAATTTTTCTGGCTGAGCAGCATATTCATCTAACATAATTTCCCATTTTTTTAATTCTGCCTGTGCGTGTTCAACTTCTGATTTTAATGATTCAATTTTATTTTGCAATAATTTGCTAATGTTTTGATTTGCCATACTGCAAAATTAAAGTGTTTTCCCTCGCGTTTTAAACGCTTTTTGTTATAAAATTGTAACTGCTTAGTTAACAGTTAGAAAAAATAATGGATTATTCGTTTTGCATGGATATTGCGATCATCAACTAACAGTATACAACCGAGATAACAAAGAATTGCTTATCTAAATGGCATTCCGTCAAAAGTGACGTAAATTAAATTGGGCGCAAACATTTCGTGAAAAAAAAGTGTTTTCATAATAAATATAAAACTATGGAAACTCAAGAAAACATCGTGCAGGTTTTAAATGATCTAATCGAGATTAATAATGATAGAGCGGATGGATTTGATCGTGCATCCTCAGACCTTCAGCCTGAAAATATTGATTTGAAGGCAATTTTCGAAAAATTTGCTTCTGATAGCAGAGAAAATTCGATACAACTTGCTGGCTTAGTTGGCAAAAATGGTGATAGTCCAGATGATGGCAACACCATACTTGGTACCCTTCATAGAGCATGGATTGATGTTAAAGCAAGTTTCGGCGGAAACGATCGACACAGTATATTGGCGGAGTGTGAACGCGGGGAGGACGCAATCAAAAAAGCGTATAGAGATGCATTGCAGCACAATGATCTTGGAACTGAAGTAAGAGAAGTTTTATTGAAACAACAGGATGGTGTTAGTACTGGTCACGATACGATTAAAGCATTAAGAGACGCCCAAAAAGCGCTTTAAGATAGATGCATTGTTAAATAAAAAGCCTGTTTCATGGATAAATCTATGAAATAGGCTTTTTCAATATAGACCTTATCAACGAAATAAATATTTTTTTAATGTTTTTAAATGAATAGCGATAAGCTTTCACTTAAGAAAAAGATTAATTTTTATTACAAGTCTTTCCTTTCGAGATTTAACCTCTGGCAGGAATAGTCAATGTATTTCAGCATGGACTTCGCTTAAATCCAATATGGAGAAACTAAAAGTCCAAATCTTTGTATTTAATTCATGCTAACCTTAACATGAATCAATATATCCTAATACTAATGCTGATCGGCTTGGCATCCTTCAGCATGTCTTGGATGCCAAAAATATCTTCCTATACAAGGATTTCTTATTCCATATTTTACGTTTTAATTGGACTCATAGTCTATAGTTTGTTTCCACAAGAACTTCCTGACCCTTTGCCCGCACATCATCCAGAAATTAGTTTGCATTTTACCGAGCTTGTAGTAATCATATCCTTGATGGGTGCAGGTATCAAAATTGACAGGCCCTTTTCCATAAAAAGCTGGGGTATTCCACTTAAACTGGTTACGATCACCATGATTTTAAGTATAGCTTTTAGCGTTTTTATTGGCTATTATTTTTTAAGTTTGGGATTAGCCTCTGCAATTCTTCTGGGGGCATGTTTAGCACCAACTGATCCAGTATTGGCAGCTGATGTTCAGGTAGCGCCGCCAAATGAAACAATTAAATCTGAAACAAGATTTTCATTAACTGCAGAGGCTGGTTTGAATGATGGCATGGCCTTTCCATTTGTTTGGCTTGCTATTACTGTAGGGCTTGTTACTACCACTAGTGCGCACGGATTAATTGGTCAATGGTTCACCTTTGACGTGGTATACCGCATTATAATTGGTCTCATTTCTGGCTATCTTCTAGGAAGGTTCATAGGATTTATTATTTTCAAATTGTCAAACAAATATGAACTCCTACAAACACGTGATGGACTAGTCGCGATTTCTGCCACATTGATTGTTTATAGCCTTACAGAGTTCATGAGCGGCTACGGATTTATAGCTGTTTTTATTTGTGCAATATCACTTCGTCATTATGAAAAGGGAAATGCTTACCATACCGAGTTACATTCCTTCAGTGATCAGATTGAACGGATGCTGGTTAGCGTGCTATTAATTTTGTTTGGTGGAATGCTCGCCAGGGGTATTTTAGCACCTTTGGATTGGAAAATGGCTGGTTTTGTACTATTTTTTATGTTTTTCATCCGACCTGTTTCTGGTCTTTTGACCCTGAGTGCCACAAAAATTTCTTTTCATGAAAAACTTGGAATCAGCTTTTTTGGCATAAGGGGGGTAGGGACTGTTTTTTACCTATCTTTCGCTTTCAGTGAATTTGATTTCAAATATCAAGATAGAATTTGGGCGATAGGTGCTTTCGCTATTTTATTGTCCATTATCATCCATGGATTCACAGCAACCAGGGTGATGAAAAAACTAACCAAGACTTAAGACATTCTGGGGATGTTTTGTTTATGCAATAAGCAATAACCTATTCAATAATTATTTGCTGCAATGTTTTGGGTTTTTAATTTCAGGGCGGATCTACTTGATCCTTCCCCATAATTAATATGAACGCCGAGTTCAAATTATTTTGAATTTCCCAATAATCAATTGATCATTTTTTTGATGGTTTAATTATCTTAAAATTTTGAAAGATTCAAGCAGTATAAGTTCCGCTTCTGATTAAGCAGACATTTATCGCGGACTAGAGAACAGTATGGGGTAGGATAAATTTTGAATTATTTAGACCCAGTTTTACAATTTCAAAGTGTCCTAACATACAAGTTTAGCCATCTCGGTGCAAACTCAGAATTGGTTAAACTGCTGCTTTGTGGTTATTAGACTAAATTGCTTATTGTGGTAAGGCGATATTTCTGTCTTAAAGAACAGAACTTATATCTATACTATTCTTACTTGAATTCCCACCGGATGGGGTTGTTACTTTAGTATATAAAACTATCGACTTGATGACAGACTAGAATTCAATAACAGATCTATAAGATAATATATAAAGCAATAATGATCTTAATTTGTTAATGACTGCATGAAGCCGTCATTAGATATACAAGCTGCCATTTTGCGTATAGCAACGCAGCGTGGCAGTCAAAAAAGTACCTGTCCATCTGAAATTGCTCGTATGCTCTTTCCCAATGATTGGCGAAACCATATGAAAGATGTGGTTAATGAAGCTATACAGTTGCATCATGACGGACGCGTGCTCATAACTCAAAAAAGCAAACCTGTTGATATCGATCATATCAAAGGTCCTGTTCGCATTAAGTTACTTTGACTTTCATCGCTATACATAAAATATTTATCTTTCGTTCATCATAAACTCTGGTGAAAAATTTTTGACTTTTTATTTTTTTATTGAAAATATATTTAGGTCTTAGCCTTAAAATAATCAAAACTAAACCTAGTCGAATTGTGTTGAATAGACATAAAAGATTTGAAGATATGGGGTTTATAAAAAATGCAATCGTTGGTATTGCGCTGTATGAGGGAATAAAGTATTTAACAAAAAAAAATGCACTCGGCATTTCAAAGTTAGATCAAATTAAAGAACAGGCTCCTGAATGGTTGGATAAAGCTAAGGAAGTGACTGCAGATATTAAGGATGGAAGAATTCCTCAAGTATAATATGCAATGAGTACCCGCGAAAGTGAATATTAACTCTTAAGCATTAATAGCTATTCTAAGATAGCTAAAGGTAGATTGGGCTTTTTTGAAATGCTGAATCCCTGAGCAACTGCATATTTGCTGGGAAATGGAGGTAATATGGGTTGGATTTATTTACCTAGTTTTTCAGTTTAGGGGCTGGTTTTTTTGATTATGTGCTCAAAAATTAACTCAACTTAGCTTGGGGTAGTTAACGGCGCACGAACGCAACTAGCCGAGATAGCCTAAATAAAATCTCTTCACCTGCACTACTGTTTTATCCATCCAAATCGGTCTTCATCAAGACTTATTAAATGAAAGCCTTCGAAACTTCCTAACAAGTTGACAATACTGGCTTGCTGTAAATTCATTTTTACTGCAGCAAGCGTATCGGGCTCATCATAGAGTTTGAGTTGTTTTGCTGAAAGTTTAAGCGTGCTAATAGGACTGGAAACTGAAATTAAATTGCTACTGTTTAAAAATCCAACAGCTCCATCGGGTAAAATGACTCTATAGCCGTTTCCTGATGCTGCACTTATCTTAACAATTGTACCTTTTGGTAAATCACGATTAGAATTTTGAGCAGATGTCCCTTTTAAAATCTGATCTGATTTGGTTCTTAAGGTTTTATTTAAATTAGATAGTGGTGCTGAAATGTTAGCAGGTACTTTAAGATTAGGATTTATGAATGGAAAAGGGTCAATTGCACCGCTGGATGAGTAAATGCCAAAGTGTAGATGAGTTGGTGTAGATTTTGCATTGCCAGTATTGCCCATTAATCCAAGGGTCTCACCCGCTAAAAACTCCTGCCCTTCAATTGCAATCTGCTCGTCCAGGTGTGCATAATACAAAGTATAATCTTTCCCTTTTGGTTTAAACCAAATTACCTTTCCACCAAGTTTATTTTCATTTACACGCGTTACCCGTCCATCACTGGTTGCAAGCACTGGGCTTCTGAAGGAACCAAAAATATCCACTCCCTCATGCTTACGTAAATTGTTTTCCCTTCCGTCGCCCCAATAACTCTTAATATTATTACCTCCTGTTTTGGTGGGGAATCCTAATGATGGGCCTGAAGTGATCTCCAACGTATATCCCCAGCTTTGAAGCAATTCAGGTTGTATCCTTAAAAGATAAGCGCCCGAATCTTTTATATCCAGTTCCAGAACAGAACCCAGCGTGTCAGCTGATGCAATATGATTTGAAATCTTAGTTTCTTTTATTTCCCAAACATCCAGGTAAATAGGGGATGTGTTTGCTGACTTTTTATCTAACGAAATAGATATTTTCTGACCTTTTACAGCCGCAAATTTGTAAAAATGAGATGGTGTTTTATCTGCTGGGAAATAACCTGTTTCTTTATATGGAATGCTAATATTGAGCGCTTTGTCGTTGCTTGTTAGGGATGAATTTATCCAGGAAAGTCCAAGATTAGATCTATCCAGGCCAGCTGCTATCAATTTTCTTTGATAAATTTCATGCGGAGAGGATGGTTTAAAGAGATTCATTGAGCCCGACTTACAGGAGTAAAGCATGGTTGTGTAAAGGCATACAGCTAGTATGGAATTTATCTTCATGTTTTTTTTAAAAGAGTGTGTAGAACAGGCAGTTTACAGAGCTATCTGATTACCATTAAATTAGTGCTTTTAGGGAACAACATAAATCTCAAGTTGTTGTTTTGTAATTAATCTGATAACAAATATGTGAAATCCGCAAAGGATTAATTGTTTCCGTGGAACAGCTCAACCTGCTTTTATCAGTATGAGATCTTCTTAATCCTTTGTACTTGCAATAAGGTATCTGCAGGTCTTGGTCACCTTAACCACAGCTGCTGCTACAAACAGAAATAAAGTGGGTGAGATGATAAACTACACTGGATTTTTTGGTGATCACTATTCGTTAAGTTAAATATCAAAAAGTCGAGGAAGAACACATTTGACAACTTTGTAAATCTCCAAGTTGCAGGCTACTTAGAATAGTACAGATGAAAAAAACCATTAAAGAAGATATGCTGTTGTTTGATATATGGAACTGAAGGTGATTGAATAATTTGTGGCTATTGCGCATCATTTTTTTTGTTCATAGTTGAACTATTTTTTGTCTGATGAATAGTGTTGGATTTTATATTTGAACTAAATAAAATGGAAATTGAATTATTGCGCAATTGGGTTAGGGAACAGCACGAAGGCCAAGTTATTCCTAAGAACGGCTACCCTTATTTCACTCATCTCTCCGCTGTTGCAGCCCTAGCAGGGGGAGTGGTTCGTTTGGGCGGTGAAATTGGTTTATGCCACGATCTTTTAGAGGATACTGAAGTAACTGCTGAAGCATTACGAGAAGCGCTTTTGTCATTTGGTTACTCCCATAAAGATTCGGAGATAATAACGACTTGCGTTGTAGAGCTTACCGATGTATACACAGCTTCTGCCTTTGGCGAATTGAAAAAAAACGAGCGAAAGCAGCTTGAAGCTGAAAGGTTAATAACCATCAGCAGCAGGGCGCAGAGCGTCAAATACGCAGATTTGATTGATAATATTGGATGGGTTTTAACCTTCGATAAGCGGGCAGCAAAAAAATATTTGAAGAAGAAATTAGCCCTCCTTAGAAGACTTAACAAAGGGGACCGAGGGCTATGGCTAATGGCAGTGAAATTGATTGAGGACAATCTATAATGTCAAAGTTGTCGCTGCAAAATTAATATAGAAAATCATTGATCAATAATATCTGCAGATCCTACCAAAGTCCTCTTTAATTCGAAATTTGTGTTTTCTAGCCGCTTTTTAACAGCACTCCCTGGCCTTTGCGAATGGCTTCCAAAAGTGAGTGTAGGTATTTCCTTATGGTCAAAGGAAGGACATTGATTTCCTTGTCCTGAATGAAATGCCTGCCTAAATCCATTTCGCTTTCAATTGCCCTGATCACATACTTTTTATTTTTATAAATCGTAATGATTTTTATTCTTTTGTAACCATTTCCATCTTTACTTCCATAAACAATGATTGGGTCAATTCGGTTGTCTCCATCTAAATCTTTAAACGAACAGTACTTGGTCCAAAACCAGATATTGGTCTCCTCATTTTCGCTTTTTCTCTCATCTTTAATAGACCAGTGGATGAGGTTTCCGCCATGGTCTGCCCGGAAGGCTATTGCTTCAATGCTATTATTTGTAGTGTCTTTATTTTTAATGTTGAAAATTTTTTCCAGAAAGGCTATTTGGTAGTCTCCGCTAGCATCACTTAAGCCATAGACCATGAAAATTTCCTTCGGATTAATCTCGAGTTGTTCAGCTACTTGCGCATGTTCGGATTTCATCATCCGATTACTGGTTTGGGAAAAGCTTAAAAAAGGTGAACAGGCTAGGAGAAGGGATATAAGGATTAGATGATTAAACCATCTGAATTTGGCAGTGCTCATTGCTGGGTAGGTGAAATTGTATTAATTATTAGTTCTTAGCGAGTGAAAGTCCACGTTTAATGTCTGGCAAATTTAAATTTTCAATACTTAGTTTCAGGGTTAATTTGAAGATAATTTTCTCTGATTTGTTTTTAGTGATAGATCAGCACTATCCCAGACTTTTCGGACATTCATACAAAATCACACAAATTGCTTGCATTAAATATATTTTGTTTTTGCTCGCCTAAAAAGTTCGCTATCGAAACTAAAGCGCTTTATACCGGTATTGAATTACTATGGAGAAATTTGAAAAAATAAAAGAACTGCTATCAGCAATTGAAGCTGATGCAGCAAAGTTTTTATGATGCTGAAAATGCTTCCGCTGGTACCAGGGTGCGTAGCTGTTGCACAACTAGTATTTACTGATTTATATCCATATTCAATAAAAAAGGTCAATTCTCAAGTCGAGAATTGACCTTTTTACTTAATGTTTTTAGTTGACTAACCTACTACTTCGTAAAAGGTGATAAGGTTTCCATAGAGATCCAATGTTGCCAGGTCGCGGTAGCCCCAATGCTGGTGCTCAACAACCGAATCCTCGCTGTGAAGCACCCCTTTTAGTTTATATTCCTGATAGAGTTCATCAATTCCCTCGACCTCGACCCTACAGCTTGCCATACTTGCGATGAAAGTTTCTGCTCCAGACCAGATAAGTGGTGAGAAAAGTGCCAGGCTCCTCAACTTCCAACTTTTGTCGCACGCCTGCCAAAGATGGATTTCAACACTTCCACCTACCAATATGGCAAAGCTTTCTTCTTGGTGGCGAGCAACAAAGCCCATTTTTGACTGGTAAAAGTCTAAAGCCTTTTTAATGCTGACAGCAGGGAGCGCTGGAACACTATTCTTGAAATTGACCATTCGTTTTTTATCCTATAACTTAAAGTTACTGAATTTAGTAGTACTTTTTGCGGAACCAGAACGCAAGATTAACGAGTGCAATCAACGCTGGAACTTCTACCAGTGGGCCGATCACTCCTGCAAATGCCTGACCAGAATTGATTCCGAATACAGCGATAGCAACAGCAATTGCAAGTTCAAAGTTGTTTCCCGTGGCCGTAAAGGCAATCGAGGTACTTCGTGAATAATCTGCGCCGAAGTATTTGCCCGCTAAGAAGCTGACCACAAACATAATGGAGAAGTAGATTACAAGAGGTATGGCAATGCGAACCACATCAATCGGTATCTGAACGATCAGGTTGCCCTTTAGGCTGAACATAATCAAGATGGTAAACAATAGCGCTATCAGCGTAATTGGTGATACGAGCGGTACAAACTTGTTCTGGAACCAATCTTCACCCTTCAGTTTGATCAGACAGTATCTACTGATAATGCCCATTGCAAACGGTAGACCCAAATAAATGCCCACGCTCTTGGCAATCTCGCCAATTGTAATATTTATCTCTAGGCTTTTAAGTCCAAAATATGGCGGAAGAACGGTAATAAAAACATAGGCAAAAACGCTGTACAACAATACCTGAAAGATGCTGTTCAAAGCGATCAGCCCTGCCGCATATTCACGGTTACCCTCTGCGAGTTCATTCCACACCACGACCATCGCAATACATCGGGCAAGTCCGATCAAAATCAGCCCCACCATATATTCGGGATAGTCCCTTAAAAAAGTTATTGCTAAAAAAACATGAGAAGCGGGCCGATGATCCAGTTGAGCACCAGTGAAACAGTAAGCACTTTTGTGTCCTTGAACACTTCGCCCATCTTTTCATATCTCACCTTTGCAAGCGGGGGATACATCATCAGGATCAGTCCGATGGCCAGTGGTATGTTCGTTGTTCCACTTGAAAAGGAATTGATAAAGTTCGATGATGTTGGTATGAAGTAGCCAATACCGACACCAATTGCCATCGCCAAGAATATCCAAAGGGTGAGGTAACGGTCAAGGAAACCCAGTTTTTTCCGCTTGATTATGGGTGCACAATTATTTGCAGACATCAGCGCTTTAAGTTTTCGCTAACAAAGTTTTGTGCGTACTTGCGGATCATCTCCCTTACCTCACGGAACTGCTCCATCACTTCTTCTTCTGTTCCGATAGCTTTGGCGGGATCGGGAAAGTTATAATGGAACTTTACTGCATTGGTGGGGAAATAGGGACAGCTTTCTTTTGCATTATCACAAACGGTGATCACGTAGTCGAAATCGATACCCATGTATTCATCAATGTTGTTGGAGGTATGTCCAAAAATGTCTATTCCATCCCTTTTCATTATCTCGATGGCCTTTGGATTTACACCATGTGTTTCTATTCCTGCGCTGTAGATTTCCGCCTTATCTCCTGCAAAGTATCTTAAATAACCTTCAGCAATCTGGCTCCTGCAACTGTTCCCTGTGCAGAGCACTAATACCTTTTTCATAAATTTTATTGTTAAATGATTGTTTTACTGCTTCTTTCCAAAAGCACCGTATCCCTCCAAACTTCGTTCTGCTTTCCAATTTTTTCTCTAACGCCGAGCGTCCTAAAGCCTGCTTTTTCATGGATGCGAAGGCTACCGGTGTTTTCGGGAAATATACCTGCCTGTAATGTCCATATTCCTTCTATCTCACTCAAGGCAACAAGTTCTTCTAAAAGTGCAAGCCCAATTCCCTTTCCAGATTGCTCGGGGTCAACATATACGCTAACTTCAGCTACCCCGGCATATACGCAACGTGAAGAAACGGGAGTCAATGCTGCCCATCCGATCAAACTTCCATTTTCTTCAGCAATAATCCTGCAAGTGCTAAGATGCGAGCTGTCCCATTCTTCCCAAGAGGGTGCGCTGTTCTAGAAAGTGGCATTGCCCGTTGCAATACCCTTTTCATAGATTAACTTAACCTGCTTCCAATCCGATGGCAATAGTTTTCTTATTTCCATAACAAAGGATTAACAGCAACCGCCACCAGGAGTACAACCGTTCGCCACACCAGCCAGATTGACCATTCCCTTTTTTGGTGTTTCTTCAACACCACAAGCTTCCCTAGCAAGGCAAGCTGTTTGTTTGGCAAGCAACAGGAAATTCGTTCCATCATAACCAAGATCATATTTTCCAATGGTTCCAGATTGGTATTCCACTTCGATTTCCAGGTCTTCCATGCCCAATACCTTTTCCGATAGAGAAATGATGTTCAGCAATTTTCCCGCTTTCAGGCGATGCTCGTAGTCATCTGCATCCCATAACTGGAAGTTTGCCACTTTCTCATGGCGCACCTTTCCTCCACAGTCGATGAAGTCTTTTGTGATGACACCTACTTCTGTTACATGGAAATGCTCTGGTACGGTTTCTCCGTTTTCTACTTGGAAATTAACTGATTCAGCTGCTGCCAAGACGGTTTTGATTTCTGATAGTCTCATATATTCTCCATTTATGTATCGTAATTTTGCGATAGATTCACTTAAAAAAAAGGGTCAACAACAGCCCTTGGGAGCTACATAGGATCCCATAAAATCTCCAAAGAGCTTTTGCAAAAGGCTCCACGTTTTCGGTTCTATGCAGTAGCAGACCTTCACCCCATCGATCGTTCCCTGTATGATACCCGCATTTTTCAGCTCTTTCAAATGCTGTGAGATCGTTGCCTGCGCAAGGCCCAGTTCTTCCACGAGGTCACCACATATACAAGCATTCGCAGAAATGATCTGTTGCAAAATCGCAATGCGTGCAGGATGTGCAATTGCCTTCAAAAGTGTTGAAAGCTCGTTCTGCTCCTGCGTGAATATTTCTGTCTTTGTAAGTCCCATAATTTTATATCGCAATATTACGATTGTAATTATTGATATACAAATAATCTATCGTTATTTTACGATATATTTATTTAAACAACTGACTATCAATTATATAATTTGTATTTTTGCTTATGCAAGGTAAGAAGAACTATCAGGAAAAGCTTTTCATCAGCTTTCAACTTTCAGACTATATCCCCGCAGATAATTTTTGCAGACGTTTAAAGGATATACTCGACCTCGACTTTGTTTACAGTGCAACGGATGTTTTCAGTTATAAATCTGCTTGGACTAAAATATTGTGTTAAATTAAAAACCAAGCGGTTTAATTGTGTCTAAATTCTTTAGGTTAAATATACATAACTTGATTTGAGGATCATTTAGCCATGGCCACTTCTAGTCGTGGCTTTCTGTATTAACTATGTTAGATATTGGTAAAGAATTGAAGTAAGCGGCTGCAAATCTAATTGGTCAGATAAAGTGTCAAGTTAAATATTGTTCGAACTCTGGGTTGCCAATACAACAAAGCCAAATATTTTGATGGCCCTGTCGTTAGCAATAATTTATAGTTAATAACTAACCTTTAGTCAGCTGTTTTGATAAAACTTTCTTCTTATAACTTTCCAGAAAGCTATTGACCATACCAGCGAAGAGCGTTTTTTTCTGGCGGGCATTTCCAATAAAATCTTGGTATCTCACAATAGCCTGTTTTAAACTAAATTCTTTTTTTAAGTCCTTTTCCATAATCTCTCCTTTTTAAATGGTACATCATCGAAACTCAACGAGTTCGGCTTATTGGCTAGAAGTCGAGTATCGATGGTTTTTACATACAGCAGCGTGTATGTTTTTGTATATCTGTTTGATAATAAATGTTTTATATTATATTAACGGAAATTTAGGCACTTTGTTTTACCCAAATGTTGTATATCGTTTCAAGTAGGGCTACAGCTCTAGGATGTACAATTCATAACTTTTATTACCTAATTCTTAAACTAAGAACTATAGATTCCCTTCTTCTAGCTCTCTTGGTTCCTGTTAATTTCATCCATAAGTGCCAGTTGGCTTTTTTGTATTAATACCCCTTTTTTGTCTTTGTTCAGCTAATGAGTCTTCACGGACATTTTGATCTTCCTTTAACAAGTATTTGCGTTAAACTTATTTGTATCTGAATCGTTAGAGAAAACAACATTAACTGTAGCTCAAATGCTATATGTTTTGTTCTAATCCAAATTACTTCTAAAAAAAATCTTTTAAACCTTTTGCTTTTTAAAACAAAAGTTTTTATATTCGTGTACGTTAACGGTCGTGTTTTTAAGTCAGTTAATGAAGACCAAATATAACTCCACAATAAAGCACAAATTTTTTTACAATAGTTACGTGTACGCACACTATTTGTGTTGTTTGTTTTAACTATTATTATTAATTATAAATAGGGTAATGAGAATAAGGAAAAATATAAATATTGTTGAAGTAGGAAGTTTAACCAAGAAACAAACTTTCATCTCTACTTTAATTTTAGGAGGACTGTTTTTTATTTTCGGTTTTGTAACTTGGGTAAACGCAATTTTAATTCCTTATTTTAAAATAGCCTGCGAGCTCACTCACTTCGAATCTTATTTAGTTGCTTTTGCATTCTATATTTCCTATTTCGTAATGTCTATTCCATCTTCATACTTATTAAAATCTGTTGGTTTTAAAAAGGGAATTATGTTTGGGCTTTGGATAATGGCGGCTGGTGTTTTTATTTTTATTCCTGCAGCGTTAACTAGAACGTATGGCATTTTTTTAATGGGGTTATTTACAATTGGCTGTGGTCTTGCCATACTGCAAACAGCGGCCAATCCTTACATAACCATATTAGGATCTATAGATAAAGCCGCAAAACGTATCAGCATAATGGGGATATGTAATAAAGCTGCGGGGTTAATTGCACCTTTAATATTTGCATCTGTCATATTTAAAGTAACTGATAGTGAGGTTTTAAGTCGAATTCACACAATGGGAGGGGCGGAGCGAAGTGCTTTTCTTGATGAGTTGGTACGAAGGGTTATTTTTCCTTATACAACTTTAGGTATCGTTTTAACCATTTCGGGTGGATTTATAAGGTATTCTCCGCTGCCGGAAATTAATACCGAAGAAGAAAATTCTGAACTCTCGGTTATCAACGCAGACAAAAAACATCTGTTTCACTTCCCGTATCTCATCCTAGGTGTTTTAGCCATATTTCTACACGTTGGAACTCAGGTAATCGCCATTGATACTGTTATAGGTTATGCAAATTCAATGGGAATCCAAATTTTAGAAGCTAAAGTTTTCCCATCATACACACTCTTCACTACAATTATTGGTTATGTATCTGGCATAATCCTGATCCCACGATATGTTTCACAAGTAAATGTATTGCGTGCTTGTACATTAATTGGTGCGGCGTTAACACTGCTAATTATTTATAGTCACGGCAGCTATATCATTTTAGGGCACAAAGCAGATATTTCTATTTGGTTCATCGTATCACTTGGTTTAGCTAATTCTCTGGTTTGGGCTGGGATTTGGCCACTTGCACTAAATAATTTAGGGCGGTTTACAAAAGTTGGCTCTTCAGTGTTAATTATGGCTTTGTGCGGAAGCGCCATTTTTCCTCTTTTATATGGCTATGTGGCCGATTTATACAATGAAAGAGCAGCTTATTGGATACTCTTTCCTTGCTATCTGTATTTAATGTTTTACGCATTTTACGGACATAGGATCACCTCATGGCGATTGATCAAAATTAATAAATAAATGCAGGGTTAATTTTCACCCTCTTGGAAGCACTAATTAGACTAACCAATAAACAATATAAACCAAACACTAAATCAAAAATGATAAAATGCAGCTAACTCACATCTAAAATTAAATAGGCCATTAATGCATAACTGGCATTAAGAAATAAGCCTGTTGCCAATAAATCAGGGCTTGAACCTGAATTAATACTAACTAACCATTCAATTCTTAAACGAAAAAAAATGAAAAAACAAATAATGCCAGCGGCATCCTATTTTTTCGACTTTTACAAGGTACTGAAGATCAAAAATTATTTTTTCCTTGCACCGCTACTATTAGTTTGTGCAAATGCATCAGCAAATAATTTAACAATTGTAAAAAATGCTGATTTAACTACATCCACCAAGTCGAATTTTAAACCATTAATCAAATCAATATTTGATGATGTTCAGATAAAAGGAACAGTAAAGGATGAAGGCGGGCCGATTCAGGGGGTTGTTGTAACCGTATTAGGAACTAAAATAAGTACTTATACTGACGCCAAAGGTTATTACCAATTAAGTGCACCAAAGGGCGCATTACTCAAGTTTTCTTATGTCGGTTTTACCGACCAAACTATAACAGTTTCGAACCAGACTGTTATAGATGTGCTAATGAAACCAGATAATGATAAGTATAATTTAAATGATGTAGTGGTAGTTGGTTACGGAACACAGAAACGCTCTGATATTACTGGATCAGTTAGCTCGGTACCAAAAGAAAGATTGTCGCAATTACCAGTAACCAATGTGCTTCATGCTATGGAAGGTGCTACAGCTGGTTTAAAAATTACACAAACATCTTCAGTGCCAGGAAGCTCGGCAGGTGTATTGGTTAGGGGAGTAAACTCTATAAATGCAAATACGGCACCTTTAACTGTAATTGATGGAGTACCTTTTAGCAATCTTGGTGGCTCGATGAATGATATCAATCCAAATGATATTGAATCAATTGAGATTTTGAAGGATGCTTCTGCTGTTGCTGTTTATGGAACAAGAGGTTCTAGTGGTGTAATTTTAATTACCACAAAAAGAGGTAAAACAGGAGAACCAACAATTCGCTACAGCGCGTACGCAGGACCAGAATTTCAAAATAAAACTTTAACACCTTTGAATGCGGAACAGTATGTTCAGAAATATCTTGATTTTTTAAAGCAAAGAAATCAAGCACCGACGGCTACACCTGTACCAAATCAATACGAAATTGAGAATTATACTGCGGGTAAAACAACCGATTGGATGAAGGAAATTTCTCAAAATGGATTTATTCAGGATCATAACCTTAGTATTTCTGGAGGAAGTGAGCGTATAAAATATTTTGTATCTGGTGCTTATCAAAAGCAAAAAGGTGTTTTAAAAGGTTACCAGTACAATCGTGCATCTTTCAGATCAAATTTGGATGCAAAACTAACAGACTGGTTAACAGCTGGAACATCTATATTTTTTGCAAATAATAATACAGATGGAGGAACCGTAAGGTATTCTGCAGCGATGCAAATGAGTCCTTATGGTCGTGAATATGAGGCAAACGGCGATTATACAATTTTTCCAATGTTCTCCGAAACCAATTTTAGAAATCCTTTACTTGGACTGAATTCTGACGTAATTAACAGAGATAAAAACCTAAATGGAATATTTTATGCAGAAGTAAAACCAACATTTATAAAAGGATTAAAGTACAGATTAAACGCAAATTACGCGTTTTTACCTTCGAGAACTAATACTTACAGTGGCGTTGATGCTGGAGATACATTTGGTGGCACCGCTGGACTTAGCAATGCCGAAACCAACAGCTGGATTGTTGAGAATATTCTTACTTACGATAAAAACTGGGGTGACCATCATTTAGATGTAACAGCGCTTTACAGTGCGCAGGAAAAACAATACACAACCAACGGCACAACTGGCAGAACATTTATTAATGATGATTTATCATTTAATAATATTGGCGGCGCAAGTGTAGTTACAGCAACTTCTTTTTATAGCCGAGAAGCATTGGTATCTCAAATGGGAAGAATAAATTATTCTTACAAGAGCAAATATTTGTTTACCGCAACAGCGAGAAGAGATGGATATTCAGCATTTGGATCTGGAACAAGCAAGTATGGCTTATTTCCTTCAGTTGCAATTGGATGGAATATATCTAATGAAAACTTCCTTAAAAATGTAAAGCAAATTGACAACATAAAATTTAGAGCATCTTATGGTACTTCAGGTAACCAGGCTGTAGGTGTTTATCAAACGATTACCACACAAGGCATAACTAAATATGTATATAATGGTGTAACTGCAATTGGCTTAGTTTCGAGCTCTTTACTTGCAAATGGAATCTTAGGTAACGTTAATTTAAACTGGGAGAGTACAAGAGGTAGCAACTTAGCCGTAGATTTTTCCCTTTTCAAAAACAGGATTAGTGGTACTATCGAAGCTTATCAAACCCGTACTAAAGATGTATTGTTAAGTCGCAGGCTGCCAACAATTAGTGGTTATTCTAGTATTTTCGACAATTTAGGAAGTGTAAAAAACAAAGGAATTGAGGTTACTTTGAGTACCATTAATATTAAAAAAGATGATTTTACATGGTCTAGTAATTTTAACTTCTCTGCCAACAGAAATAAAATTGTTTCTCTTTATGGAGATGATAAAGACGATATCGGAAACAAATGGTTTATAGGAAAACCCTTAAACGCAATTTATGATTATCAGTTGGCTGGTGTATGGCAGGTTGGTGAAGATCCATCAAAAGTAGATCCAGGTGCAGTACCAGGAAGTTTGAAATTTGTTGATATCAACGGCGATAATAGAATTACAGAAGCCGATAAAATTTATCAGGGAACAAGTTTACCAAAATGGACTGGTGGTATGAACAACACCTTCAGGTATAAAGCCCTTAGCTTAAGTGTGTTTATACAAACTTCGCAGGGTGCAAAAGTAAACAACCCACTATTAAACTTACAAACTTACGGCGGGCGTGTTAATATCCCTCAGGAAGTTTCTTACTGGACACCAGAGAATGGAAACAATACACAACCATCGTTAGTATTTACCAATCCAAGACTTTATGCATACCCAAGTAAGCAAAATTACACCCGCATAAAAGATATAACCATCAGTTATACTTTCAGTGAGAAAACCCTTAATGGACTTAAACTAGGTAGTTTAACTGCTTTTGCAAGTGGTAGAAACCTGCACACATTTACAGATTGGGTTGGACTTGATCCAGAATTAAGCGTAAATGCAACCCAGGCAGGCGCTGCTAATGCACCACTTAGTTATGGTATATATCCATTGGTATCAAGTTTCGTTTTTGGCCTAAATGTTACCCTACGTTAAAAAAATTAAAAGAAATAATCATGAGAAAATTAACTTTTTTAGTACTTATTTTTCCAGTGTTAGCCAGCTTTCTTTCCTGTAAAAAAAGCTTTCTGGATGAAAAATCTGATTCAGCTTACTCCCCTCTAACCACCTTTAAGAATGTTGCAGGTTTGGAGTCGGGTATTGCAGGTTTGCAAGCATCAGTTCGCGAACAGTACACCATGCAGGTTACCCAATCCTTACTGGCGGTTTTCCAGGTTGGAACCGATGTTGCTTTAAACGGTTTGGATGCTGGAGAGGCCGAGCCTTTTCAAAATTATGCACTACTAAATTCTGAAAGTCCTGCTGCACTAAATTATTGGAGCTGGTCGTACAAGGTGATAAATAATGCCAATCAAATTATAAAGGGCGCATCTGATAATACCAGCGTTTTAACTACGGCACAAAGAAATTTGTATCTGGCTGAAGCCAGATTTTATAGAGCTTATGCTTATAATTTTTTAGTAACTCTATGGGGATCAGTTCCTTTAATTGATCAACCTTTAGATGTTCCAAAAACTGATTTTGTACGTGCAAATCTGGAGAGTTTAAACACGCTGATTAATGATGATTTAATTTTCGCTAGTACAAATTTACCTGCAATTGATGCGGTATCGAAGCCAGGAAGAATAAGCAAAGAGGCTGCACAACAGCTACTTGCCGAGGCTTACTTAAGACAAGGTAAAAATGATCTTGCTGAGGTACAATGCTTAAATGTAATTAACAGCAAAAAGTTTTCAATTGTTAATACAAGATACGGCGTTAAAAAGGCACTTGCTGGCGATCCTTTTTCAGATATGTTCGTTGATGGTAACCTACGTCGCAGACAAGGAAATACCGAAGCCATCTGGGTTCAGGAAATGGAGTACAACCTTCCAGGAGGTTCTTCGAGCTTAGATCAGCATAGAAGGGTTTGGGTTCCTTACTATTCTAACGTTGCAGGACTTTTAGTGTGCGATTCCCTTGGTGGTCGTGGAATTGGCCGAATCCGTTTAAGTCCGTGGGTAATAAATGGATTATATAAAGGTAACGACATGCGTAACTCTAAATATAATATTCATCGCGATTACTATTACAACGATCCTAAAAATGCGAAATTTGGTCAAAAGGTAGTTCCATTGGCTGCCGATACACTCTACAAAATTGTTCCCTCTACAACTAAATGGAACCATTATCTTGATGCAGATCCAACGGGTAACGGTTCTTACAAAGATTTAATTATGATGCGCTTAGGCGAAACTTATCTTTTACTTGCTGAAGCTCAGTTTAAACAAACAAAACTAGCAGAAGCGGCCATCAGTATTAACGTGCTGAGAACTCGTGCAAACGCTGCTCAGGTAACCGCTTCGGATATTACACTCGATTTTATTTTAGATGAAAGGGTAAGAGAACTGATTGGTGAAGAAAATCGGAGAATGACTTTAGCTCGTACTGGCACATTGGTAGATCGATTGAAAAAACTGAATTTCAAAGACAATTCAACTGTTCAAGCGTATAATCAGTTATTACCAATTCCACAAAGTGAAATTGACCTGAATAAAGATGCCAAATTGGCTCAAAACCCAGGTTACATACGATAATAAACACATACAGGCAAAAAACACTGGTGGGGTTGATCAGTGCTTTTTTGCCCGCTCTCAAAAATTAACGTCTCTCAACTTTTAGAGGTTAGCTTACAATGAATTTGAAGAAAATAATTTTAATAAAAAATGCGGATACCAGCAATAGCCTCTATTAGCCAAAGCTCTGATATCCAAGAAGTATCAGAGCTATTAGACACATTGCCTCAACATCATATTAGTCATCAACCTTGGATTGAGTTTAAAAGTAATTGCCATACCAGTTTTGTTATTGCCCATTCTGGAGATGCAATTTTTTTAAAATATTATGTAAAAGAAGATATAATCAAATTGGCTACCCACCAAACAAATGGGCGGGTTCACAAAGATAATTGCGTAGAGTTTTTTGTTGCTTTCGAGTCACAGAAAAAATATTACAACATCGAAATCAACTGTGCGGGCGTTGCTTTAATAGGTTATGGCGAAGGAAGATTAAACCGAAAACTATTGGATGAAAAGTTGATAAACAAGATAAATGCACATATTAATATTCAAACAGCTCCACTAAATAGTGGCAATAAATATAGGTGGCAAGTTACGGTAATGCTGCCAATCGAAGTATTTGAAGAGAGTAATATTGGCAGTTTAAATCAAAAAAGTGGCTTAGGGAATTTTTTTAAATGTGGTGATGATTTACCGAACAAACATTTTTATGCCTGGAGTAATATTGAAGCTAAAAAACCTGATTTCCATTTGCCCCAATTCTTTGGAAAGCTTGAGTTTAGTTAAAAGTAGGCCGCAAGGTTTACTGAAGAAGAAATGAACATCTACATATGAAAAATATTAAAATAATTAATGGTCATATTATAACTCCGTACCGCATTATAAAGAACGGTACGCTGCTAATAAAGGATCAAAAAATAGAAGAGGTAAGTCAGGTTGATATTGAAACTAATGATTATGAGATTATCGATGCCAAAGGAAATTATATTGCTCCAGGTTTTATTGATATTCACATTCACGGCGGCGGTGGTTATGATTTTATGGATGGAACCGAAGAGGCTTATCTTAAAATTGCTCAAACTCATGCTAAATATGGAACAACGGCCATGGCGCCTACTACGTTAACCTGTTCTAAACAAGATTTGCTAAAAGCAATTGATTTGTACAAAAGCGCAATGCTTAAAAATACACAAGGTGCACAATTTATTGGTTTACATCTGGAGGGTCCATATTTTGCCCTCAATCAAAGCGGTGCACAAGATCCGAGATACATCCGAAACCCTGATATAGAAGAGTATAAAGAAATAATTGATTATGGGCAGGATATTATTAAACGCTGGAGTGTTGCACCCGAACTGCCAGGAGCAGTTGAAATGGGTAAATATCTAAAATCGAAAGGAATTATAGCGGCAATTGCCCATACAGATGCAATTTACGAAGAAGTTGTAGAAGCCGTTGAAAACGGTTACAGTTTAGCAACTCATCTTTATTCGGCAATGTCTGGGGTAAGTAGAAGAAATACTTATCGCTATGCTGGGGTAATAGAAAGCGCTTTTTTAATCAATTCAATGGATGTAGAGATTATTGCAGATGGGATACATCTTCCGCCGCCATTACTAAAGTTAGTTTATAAAATTAAAGGATCAGAGCGAATAGCGCTTATTACTGATGCAATGCGGGCAGCTGGAATGCCAGAAGGAGAAAGCGTTCTTGGAAACAAGGATACTGGCTTAAAGGTAATTGTAGAAAACGGCGTGGCTATAATGGCAGATAGATCTTCCTTTGCAGGAAGCGTTGCAACTGCCGATAGACTTGTTCGCACAATGGTAGAGCAGGCAGATATCTCTTTGTTAGAAGCAGTAAAGATGATTTCGAATGTACCTGCAACCATAATGGGCATTTCGGATACAAAAGGCAGCTTAACTGCGGGTAAAGATGCCGATGTATTAATTTTTGATGAAAAAATCAATATAAAGAAGACAATCATCAAAGGAGAAATAATTTATACAGCAATCGATTTTAATAACTAAGAAGAATTTAATGAAAGAATTTATAAAAAACCTGCTTACGGTAAAGATTTTTGAGAGCAGAAATTTGATGGGAGAAGCTGTGGCGAATGCCGTGAGTAGAAAAATAAATGAGCTTTTAAGCAAACAACATTTTGTAAACATAATTTTTGGAGCAGCGCCCTCTCAAAATGAATTTTTTCAGGCGCTTATCAAAAAAGATATAGAATGGTCTAGGTTAAATGCTTTTCATATGGATGAGTATATAGGTCTCGATGCAGATGCTCCGCAAGGGTTTGGTAATTTTTTAAAAGATCGCTTATTTACCAAAGTACCTTTCCATTCGGTTAATTATATCGATGGTAATGCTGCTGATTATAAAAAAGAATGTTTACGCTACACCGAATTGTTGAATAAATTTGAAACGGACATCGTGTGCCTTGGTATTGGAGAAAACACACATCTTGCTTTTAACGATCCGCATGTTGCTAATGTAAATGATCCATATTTTGTTAAAAGAGTAGATCTCGATCTACAGTGCCGAACACAGCAGGTAAATGATGGCTGCTTTAAAGAATTAGATGAGGTACCCACACATGCGCTAACCTTAACATTGCCCGCGTTGTTAAAAGCTCCTTACGCTTTTTGCACGGTGCCAGGAGAAAAAAAGGCAAAAGCCGTTCAGCTTACATTAACTCAGCACATAAGCGATGATTTGCCTTCTACCTTATTAAGAATTCATAAGCAGGCAGTTCTGTTTTTAGATGATCAAAGCAGCGCTTTACTCGATAATAAATTTTAATAACCTCGAACGAGCATTTGAGGTTTAATATTTTCTAACCAAAATAAACTCAACAGAAATGAATTGCGAATTAACAACCGAGCAAATAAACTTTTATCAATCTAATGGATTTATCGTTATCGAAGATTTTCTCTCTCCTGAGGAATTAGCCGAATGGCGTGAAGCGGTTACTGAAGCAGTAAAAGAAAGAAACGGACTTAAAATGCCTGGCAAAGAAGCTAAAATGGGTATGGATGATGGTATAAATAAAGATTCAGAGTATTTTTCTAAAGTTTTTGATCAGTTACTTAACCTTTGGCAAACCAACGATAAGGTTAAAAACATTATGTTGGATAAACGAATCGGAAAAATGGCGGCTCAGCTATCTGGTGCAAGTGGGATTAGGATTTGGCATGATCAGGCTTTATTCAAACGCCCTTGGGCAAACCCAACTTCCTGGCATCTTGATACACCATTTTGGTCTTTTTCTGATAGAAAAGCCTTATCGATTTGGGTTGCATTAGACGATGCAACACTTGAAAACGGCTGTTTATACTTCATACCTGCATCTTTTAAAGAAACCTCATTCGAAAATAAAGGTATTGGAAAAAACATGGACGGTATTTTCGAAGCTTATCCACAATTTGCTCAGGTCGTATCGGTATCAGCAAGTATGAAAGCAGGAAGCTGTTCTTTTCACAATGGTTTAACCATTCACGGCGCTGGTGCAAATATGAGCAGTGGCTATAGAAGGGCAATGACTTGTGCGTACATGCCTGATGGAAACACCTTTAACGGAGAACCCAATATTTTGCCAGAAAGTTATTTAAAAACGCTTAAGGTTGGAGATCTGCTGAATAGTGAAGAACAAAATCCGCTGATTTATCAGGATTAGCTTATGCATACAGATTTAAGATTTTTATCTCCCAGATGGGGATACGAAAATATTCCCTGGCGCAGCTTTTTAATGCAGGTAAAAGAAGCTTCATATTCTGGAATAGAATGGTTCCCATTTGCCGAATCGGGCAATTATAAAGAGGTTCTCGATTTGCTCAACCATTACGAATTGGATTACGCCATTGTAATGGCAGTTGTTAGGCCTTATCAAACCTTCGAACTGTATTTAACCCATCTGCAAGAAGACTTGATAAAACTAATAGAAATCGGTATCGGAATTAAAGCTCCATTGTTTATAAGCGCACAAACTGGTCGGGAGTTTTTCAACGATCATCAGATTCAGCAATGTCTGGAAGTATGCCAACAGATTCAGGATCAATTTAATATACCTGTATATCAGGAAACACATCGTAATAAATGGTCTTTTGCAGCACATCGGGTAGGAGAGATATTAATGAAAAACAACACTATTCGCTTAACGCTCGATGTTTCTCATTGGTTTTGTGTTTCTGAAAGTTATTTAGAAGATCAGCAGCTTGCCGTAAGTGAGGCAATTAAACATAGTTGCCATATTCATGCAAGAGTAGGGCATACCCAAGGGCCACAAGTTTGGGATCCCGCTGCAGAAGAGTACAAAGAGGCTTTAGAGGCCCACTTGAAAATTTGGGATAAATGGGTGGCCGATAGAAGAGAAAAAAATGAACCCATTTCGATTACCACAGAATTTGGGCCAGCTCCGTATCTTACAAAGGGAGATAGAACAATCTCTTCAACTGAGGAGCAATGGAGATTGAATATATGGATGAAAGATTTTTTGAAAAATAGATACAGTTAAAAGGAACAATATGAAGAGAAAATCTTTTTTGCAGCAGAGCGCTGTTTTTTCTGCGGCAAGTTTTTTAACGTTCAATAGCAATGCTTTTTCCAGATCTATTTTTAATGGTTTAGCCAGTTATGGAAATGATAATTTTTATCAGCTATTTAAAAATCCATCAAATATTTACCGACCATTTGTTCGTTGGTGGTGGAATGGAAATAAAATAGAAAGAGCAGAACTGGCCAGAGAACTTAAACTCTTAAAAGATGCAGGAATTGGTGGCGTAGAAATATGTCCGATTTCATTTCCTTCAAATACCGATAATATGGGCATTCGATCTGTTGAGTGGCTCAGTGAAGAATGGATAGATCTTTTGAAATTTACTTTAGAAGAGGCTAAAAGGCTGGATATGACCTGCGATCTTTTGGCTGGAACTGGATTTCCTTTCGGTGCTGAATTTTTAGAAGGCGAAGAACGTGCTCAGGTAGTGGTAGTTGCGGTTAAAAAACTGCAAGGTCCGTTAAAAACAGAAATATCTCTTTTTGATCTTTTAAAAGAGGCCGATCCAGCAACTTTAAGCCCTTATAGTGGTAGGAAACCAGAAATTTTAGAAGTAAACATTGTTCCCGATCCATTAATTAGCATAAATCAGATTAAAAACGTAACCTCGAAAATATCAGACAATGTACTAAAGGTTGATTTGCCCGAAGGTAAATTTGCAGTTCATGCATTGGTAAAGATCGATGGCTTTATGAAAGTAATACAGGGCGCTCCAGGCGGTAGCGGACCAGTATTAAATCATTATAATGAAAAAGCAGTTCAGAAATATTTAAACAAAATCACTGGATCTATTCAGGATAGAATCGGTCCCCTTGCAGGTTCTATTCGTTCTTTTTTTGTAGATAGTTTAGAAATGGAAGGCGCAAACTGGACTGGCGATATGCGCTTGGAATTTCAAAAACGTAGAGGATATGATCTGTATCCTTATTTACCATTTCTACTTTTTAAAACAGGCAGAATGGGAAATACAACCGACTTGAATTATAATGTGAAAACCAGTCCAGAAATGGAGCGCATGTTAAGCAGGATGAGGTACGATTTTGAATATACGAAAGCAGAACTCTTCAGAGAAAGGTTTTCGAACAATTTTAGTAAATGGTGCACTGATAATAAAATAAAATCGAGAGCACAAGCTTATGGTAGAGGTCATTTTCCTTTAGAAGGCAGTTTTGGAATCGACATACCAGAAGGTGAAACCTGGATGAAATATGGCATTGGGGAAGAAATATCTGAAAAAGACTTTACTAAATATCCCTGGCATCTTGGCCGAGGAAATACAATGATTAATAAGTATGTCTCATCCGCAGCTCATCTAAAAGGAAAAAAACTGGTTAGTTCTGAAGAGTTAACCAATACCGATATGGTGTTTAACGAATCTTTAGAGCTTTTTAAAATTGCAGGAGATCAAAGTACTATTTCAGGGATTACTCATCCCATTTTTCATGGATTTAATTATTCTCCAAAAAATGCAGCCTTTCCTGGTTGGATAACCTACGGCGGTTATTTTAACGAACAAAATACAATGTGGCCGTATTTTAAGCACTATACCGATTATAGGGCAAGGCAATCTGCATTATTACAACAGTGTACTTTTTTTGCTGATATAGCAATAATGGCACCTACTGGCGATATGTGGAGCGAAGTCGGCGCACAAATGGAACCATTCCCTTATAGGGTTACACCATCTTATCAATTGCTAATCTGGGAATCGATACACCAGAATGGAAATGCCTGTGATTATGTTTCTGAACAGATAATTGCAGATGCCGACTTTAAGAATGGCTGGATGAATTATGGCTCAAGAAAATATCATACGCTGTTCCTAATAGAGGTGAAGAGTATTTTACCTCAAACAGCAAAAAAAATATACGATTTTGTTAAAGCAGGAGGGCGGGTTTTTTGTATCGAAGCTTATCCTCAGCAATCTTTAGGATGGTTTAATCACAAGCAAAATGATCTGGAAGTACAAAAATGGATAACGGAATTAAAAAAATATCCTAAACAGTTTATATACTTAGCTAAGCCCGCATCTAATTTTAAAGATTGGTACAAAAGTGTACAAAACGATTACAATATTAAGCCCTACGTAAAAATTGCCGCTCCGAATACTTTTGTAACACAGGTAAGGTACCAGTCTGATGATGCTGAAGTTTTTATCATTAACAATTCGAGTAGTCACAATAGTATCGATTTCGATGCTACATTCTTGCCCGAAATTACAGACAAAAGGCAAGCCTGGATTTGGGATGCGGCAAATGGTAATAAATTTAAACTGAATTTAAAGGATAGAAATTTTAAAATAAAGCTCTTCCCGGCAGACTCCAAAATTATTGTTTTCAATCAGGATAAAGATGGTGAAAACTGGCAACCTGTCCCCGAGATACCCAACCATGCACTCAGCTTAAAATCTGCCTGGCAAATGAAACTTAAACATATGGACGGAACATCCCGAAACGAGGAAATGTTAAAGCTTACTGATTTAAAGGATATACCCCATCTTGTGCATTTCGCGGGTACGGTTTCTTATAAATATGTATTGGAATTATCGAATGCTACAGATTTCTCTTATCTGGATTTAGGAAAGGTAAGTGGCATTTCTACTCTCCTTGTAAATGGACAAACTTTAGATGTAAGCTGGTACGGACGCAGGGCTTATCTCATTAAAAACTTACTAAAGGCAGGTACTAATCAAATAGAAGTTAAAGTTACAACTGTAATGGTTAACTATATGAAATCACTAACTGAAAATGCTACAGCACAGTACTGGACAAACAATAAGGGAAAAGAACAACCACTTCAATCAATGGGCCTGATCGGTCCAGTAAATTTATTTTAAATAAAAACACAAAATTATGAAGCATCAAAAAACAATAATTTTAACCCTGTTTATTTTTATTCAATCATTAGCTGTATCAGCAAAAGATTATAAGGCATCTTTTTTTAATATTAAATCAGATGGCTTAACGATGAACACCAGATCCATTCAATTTGCTATAGATTACATCAATAAACAAGGAGGTGGTCGGCTGGTGTTTTATGTAGGCCGTTACCTTACAGGTTCTATTCACCTTAAATCAAATGTAACTTTGCAGCTCGAAGAAGGTGCAGTGCTATTGGGTTCAACCAATCCATTCGATTACGATAGAATCGGAAATACGGCTCTAATTCACGCCAGAGATTTAGAAAACGTTGGCATTACAGGCAAAGGTATGATTGATGGTCAGGGCAGAGCTTTGGCTAATAATTCTATACAATACGCAAACGCAGGCTTAATAGAAGATATTTTAAAATACGACCGTACCAGGGAATCGATCAGGCCGATGGTTATCTATTTCTATGGTTGCAAAAATGTGAATATTAAAGAGATAATGCTGCAAAATTCGGCTTGTTGGTTGCAAACTTACGAGCGTTGTAAAGAACTAGTTATCGACAGTATAACCGTTAATAATGTTGCTTTTTGGAATAGTGATGGCATTGATGTAGTGGATTGCGATAATGTGGTTATTACCAACAATAATATTAATGCGGCAGACGACGGGATTTGCCTAAAGTCGCACAACGAAAAATTCTATTGCAATAATATACTTATCGAAAATAACATCGTTAGAACCAGCGCAAATGGCATTAAATTAGGGACAGCTGGTAAGGGCGGTTTTAAAAACATAAAAATAATAAACAATACCGTGTACAATACTTACCGTTCGGCAATTGCTTTACAAAGTGTAGATGGTGGGTTTTTAGAAGACATTGTTGTTGATGGTTTAAAAAGTACCAATACAGGGAATGTTATCTTTTTAAGATTGGGAGAAAGAATTGCGGGTAAAAAATCTACTTTAAAAAGGGTTTTAATTAAAAACGTTGTGGCAGATGTACCACTTGGCAAAGCTGATGCAGGTTACGATTACGAAGGCCCGATTGAAGATTTACCAAGAAATATTTCCCCGATAATTATTGCTGGTTTACCAGGTCAATACATTGAGGATGTTACCTTCAGTAATTTCGATATTTCCTATCCTGGTGGAGGAAGCAAGTTTATGGCCTTTGTAGCATTAGATAAATTAGATAACATACCAGAAGTGCCTGCTAATTATCCCGAGTTCTCCATGTTTAAAGAAGTTCCTGCCTGGGGTATTTATGTTAGACATGCAAAGAACATTAACTTCTCAAATATCAATTTAAAGGCAGAGAAAAAAGATTACAGGTTGCCTATTGTGATGGATGATGTACACAATGCATTGCTAAAAAAGATAAAGTTCGAACAAATAGAACAGAAAAAACTGTTGTATACTTACAAATCGACAAATGTAACTGTTAACTAAATTTTCTTCACTCAAAATGAGCAGCTTTTTACGTAAAGTTTATATTCTTTTGCTTTTCCTAACCTTAGGAGCAAACTTTTCATACAGTCAGGATGAATTTCAGCTTATTGAATTAAAAATAAACGATTACTTAAAAGCGGAGATAGAACCAGATCAGTTAAATAAAGATGTAAAAAAATACCTTACAGACATTACCAAAGATGGTTATTGGCCTGCCATTGATTATTCCTCGGTAGCTGAAACCAGCTGGGAACCACTTGTGCATTTAAAAAGAGTTAAGCAGTTTTCTTTAGCCTTCTCATTAAAAAACGAGGATGTTAATGAGAAATCTAAATTGGAAATGCTTACTGTTAAAGCATTAAGATTTTGGTTAACTAAAAATCCGAAAAGTAAGAATTGGTTTCAGAATGATATTGCCGCTCCCACAACAATTGGAGAAATTTTAATGCTCTTAAAAAATGCCAGCATTCTGCCCGCCACCCTGCAAGATTCGCTTTTAAAAAGTATGGAGCAAGGAAATGTGGTAAAAGCGATTGGTGCCAATAAGCTTGATATCGCCACGCACATTATTTACAGAGCATCTTTAACAAAAGATAAGGCATTAATGGATTCAGCGGTTCATCAGGCATTTTTACCCATCACACTTGAGAATAGAGAAGGCTTGCAAAGGGATTATTCCTATCTGCAACATGGCCCGCAACTACAAATTGCAAGCTACGGACAAGTTTTCTTAACTGGAGAATATAAAGTGGCCTCCTGGCTATTGGGAACCAAATATGCTTTGCCTGCTGAGAAACTGAAAATTCTGGATCATTATTTAAATGAAACTTTTTTGAAAACGATAAGAGGACGATATATAGATTTTAATACCGAAGGGAGGGGAGTTTCCAGGAATGATGTTTTAGATAAAATAGATATTACATCAAAGGCAGGGCCTAATGCTTTGCTGTCTCTTGCCGAAAAAGTTAGCCCTTTGAACACAATTATTTTGGCTGCTGCGCAGAAACGCATTATGCAGCAAGAGGCACCATCATTTATGATTAAACCTGCTCACATTCATTTTTGGAAAGCTGATTATACGGTGCACAGCCGCCCAGCTTATTCATTTAATGTTAGGGCGGTTTCTAAACGAACCATTAGAGCAGAAATGGGTAACAAAGAAAATCTACTTGCTAAGTTTTTGCCTGATGGATCAACGAATATTCAAAGAAGCGGGGAAGAATATTTCAACATTATGCCAGTTTGGGAATGGGATAAAATACCAGGGGTTACAGCTCGCGATTATCTTTCAGATCAAAAATTAACAATAGAATGGGGAGAAAGAGGCGTTGGTGCTTTCATTGGTGGGGTAAGCGATGGAGTTTATGGCGCATCAGCATATCAACTCAATTATAACGAAGTAACAGCAAAAAAGGCCTGGTTCTTTTTTGATAACGAAGTGGTTTGCCTGGGTGCAGCAATCAATAGCTTTGCTAAAGAGGCAATTACCACAACAGTAAACCAGGCATGGAAAAAGGGTTTAGTTAAAGCATTTGCTAATAACAAACTAATTTCTGTTGATAAAACACTTAACTCAAAAGATCTCAAATGGATCTGGCATGACAGCGTTGGTTATTACTTTCCAAAAGGAGGTAAGCTAAAATTAAGCAATCAGGTTCAAACAGGTAGCTGGTCCTCAATTAATTTAAACCGCTCAAAAGAGCAGGTTGAGGGTAAGGTATTTAAGTTATGGTTTGAGCATGGTATCGATCCAGCTGATGATTCCTACGCCTACGTTGTTCGCCCTGGGGTAAGCGAAAAAGATATGCTGGGTGAAGCCTACGCCAGTACAGAGATACTATCAAATAACGGCGCCATTCAGGCCGTAAAAAATGATGCTTTAAATATGGTTCAGGTAGTTTTTTATGAGCCAGGGATTTTAAAAGGGTCAAATTTCTCCATTAAGGTTGATAGAGCCTGCATCGTTTTGATAAATAATGTTTCAGGCAAAACCCCAACTGTTCATCTAGCAGATCCTACACAAACATTGAATCAGGTAAAATTCAGTTTTAATTCGCAATGGGTAAAGGAAAACGAAGAACGATTGATCAGCTTTCCCAATGGCACGGATAAAGGAAAGAGTGTGAGCTTTCAATTCGAATAATTAACAAGCATTAACTAACCAAATAATGAAAGAAATAATTTTACTCTTCATCATAATTTTATTTAAGAATACCGATGGATCGGCGCAGAACAAGCCACTAATAGATGTAGAAAAACAATTTAGCCTTGCAGCCAAACAATATGAAGGCATGCTGGCAACTCACAAAGATTTAACGCAATTTCCGCAATCAACAAAAAAGAATGGCGAGGCTGATAATAGAACTTCAGATTGGTGGTGCAGTGGCTTTTTTGGTGGCTCTTTGTGGTATTTGTATGAATATACAGGAGCAGAAAAATGGAAAACTGCAGCAGACCAATGGACAAAAGCCCTGGAAAAGGAGCAGTATAATACTAAAACCCACGATTTAGGGTTTATGTTATATTGCTCTTATGGTAATGGATACCGAATTACACAAAATTCTGAATACATCGAGCCTTTGATTACTGGTGCAAACTCATTATCAACCAGATTTAATCCCGCCTACGGATTAATTAAATCATGGGATAAACATGCCGATTGCGAATACCCTGTAATTATTGATAACATGATGAATCTGGAATTTTTACTATGGGCAGCCAAACAAACTAAAGATAAAAAAATGTATGATATTGCAATAACCCATGCCGATAATACGCTTAAACATCATTTCAGAAAAGATTACAGTAGTTTTCATGTGGTTTGTTACCAGCCAGATACAAAAGTTTTCAGAAAGAAAACACATCAGGGAGCAGCAGATTCTTCTGCATGGGCAAGGGGTCAAGCCTGGGCGATGTACGGTTATACTTTAATGTATCGGGAAACTAAAGATAAGAAATACCTTAAGCAGGCCGAAGGTATCGCCCGTTTTATTATTAATCATCCGAATCTGCCTCAAGACAAAATACCATATTGGGATTTTAATGCTCCAAATATCCCAAATGAAGAACGCGATGCTTCAGCAGCTGCGGTATTTGCATCTGCATTTTTAGAGTTGAGTACCTTTTCTAAAAAGAGCCAAAACCTTTATTTCAAAACGGCAGAAGATATGTTGGTTAGCTTATCATCGCAAAACTATACAGCTAAAATAGGAGAGAACAATAATTTTATTTTAAAACATTCTGTTGGACATAAGCCTGGAAATTCTGAAATAGATACGCCCTTGGTTTATGCCGATTATTACTATTTAGAAGCACTTTTGAGGTATAAGAAGCTAACGGTCCAATAATTCCACCTAAATTTGAGAATAGATATATTAATCTTGATTTATAAACTGATCTGTTAATTGCGATATGACTTATAATTCTCTTTGGTTATAATATCAATTGGCATATAGTAAGTAGCCTCAACTTCAGTATTTAAAACCAAATTCTGATAAAGGGTTATTATGCCTTTATAACCTTGTTCCTGAGGTTTTTGGCAGATCAGGAAATCTATTATTCCTTTCTTTAAATAAGCAATACTTTCTGTTAAAAAGTCATATCCAACCAGGCGGATGTGACTTAAACCGTTCTTCTCCAGAAATTGTGCAACAGAAAAAACCCTGGAGTTGGTTACGAAAATAACCTTAACATCAGCGTTATCGGCTAATACTGCTTTTAGTTTCACAGAAATAGAACCATAATCGGTTTCGGGGGTAATATCTGTTTTTATAATCTGAACTTCTTTCTCATGGCCATCAAAATAGGAAATGAAACCTTTCTCTTTCCTGAGTAAGTGATGATAGCTATCGATTTCTTTTGAAATGTTAACGATTAAAATTTTATCATGCTTAGCAACCAGGTAGTTAACAATATGTGCGCTAAGATGCCCGCTTTGAAATAAATCTGGACCGATATAGCTTAGTCTCGATTCATTAGGAATGTCGGAGTTGATAAAAACCTGAGGGATTTTGGCAAGATTACACAATTTAGAAAAAGCCAGAGATTCTTCGATAAAGATGGGCGCAACCAATACCCCGTCAACATTGGTTTTAAGAATTTTTTTCGACTGTTCTACAAACGATTGCTTATCATTCTGGTTATAGAAATATTTGTCAATTACAATTCCGAATTGTTTTATTTCGGCCTCAGCAAGCTGAATGCCCTTTAAAGGTGCTTCCCAAAATTCAGTTTCTGATGATACAGCTGGAATTAAACTTGCGAAACGAAGCACTTTTTTAGAAGCTAATCTTCTCGCTAAGATGTTAGGTTGATAATCCAGTTCTTTCATGATAGCCAAGATCTTGTTTCTGGTTACCTCCGCTACTCCAGTTCGGTCGTGTATCACTCGATCTACAGTACCTATAGAAACATTGGCCTGTCTGGCTATTTCCTTCACACCTATAAGCACATTGTTCTTCATATTTGCCCCTGTTTTTCTTTTGTAAAAGTATTACTACTATGCGAAAAAAAAAAATCAAAACTCGAGGTTAAACTTCAGCTCTTTACAATCGAGAAATGAAATGATTTACCGCTTTAATTATTAAAATCTAAAAAGATTTGGTTGCTTTAGAACAGCTTTTGTCAGCTAAAGTGTTATTTTCTCGAAGGATCTTTTAATAACCAATAGGATAATATCGAAATCCCCCTTGGATACCAGTAACCAATCCATACCTCGCCTTTATTAAGTAGCCCATCGTTGTAAGCGTAAGGACTGTTTTTATTCCAATTGTAAATATAAGGTGCAGAAGAATGATTTATTCCATACCATTGCGAAGCGACGGCATCAGCCACAATAGTTTTGCTAAACCACGTTGTTCCTTCTCCAGTGGTTAATTTGATACCATAATCGGTGATGCTTTGTTGATAAGTGGTGGCATAATCTTTTTTCAATACCGTTGATAACTGATACAACAACGGAGATTTACTGCCAGCCAGTCCTGGTAAGAATAAACCTTCTCCAATAACAACCGAACGCTGTTTCCATTTAGGAAATGACTCATCCAGGCTAACAGGTATAAAACCATATTTTTGCTGCGCTTTTTTTAGAGTACTCAAAATTAATCTGGCATGGTTTTCAAAGTGAAGCGCCTGCTTATTTCTTAAAGCTTCGTTATTAACCGCAACGCCTGAGTTTTTATAACCAGTCCCTTCGCCATCTACAACACCTTTTTTTGAGTCATCAAAGCTTGTATGCTTTTCTTTGTTCGATAAAGCCCTAAACATTTCAGCGGCCACAGCGTAGGCGCTTAATTGTTTAGCCCCCAGAAAAGTATTATCTGGCGATAATTTTAATGCTTCATTGGCATCATAGGTTGTCCAGCCATAGGCTTTGTCGGCTATTCCATTTCCGTTGGTATCTCGGTTTATAACCGATTGAAGTAATACATCAACCGTACCCAACATCGATTTCACAAAAACGTCGTCTTTGCTGATTTTCCAATACCAATATAAAAGTAAAACGAAAGAAGTATTTTCTTCAACCGCCATATGCGGACCGTAATTATAGTTTGCGGTTTCACTTATGAAGGGCAAATCACCAACATCATGATATAAATAGGGGCCATATTCAGCTGCAGTCATCCCTTGCTGATAACCTGGCTTATTTTGCGTAGCGTTTGGGGGTATATGTACTTCCTTCTTCGCGATGTAGTTTGTCCATTGGTTAAGCTGAAGCTTTAAACGCCAGGGCGAGAAAATTGCATTCACCTCAGTTTCATGAGCTACATCAACAGTACTTAAATGTTTAAACCGACCTTCTGAAACATAAAAACTAGGCTCGTTATGTTTATCAGTTAAAAAAAAGGTATTCGCCAAATCGGTATGAAAAGTTAAAGCCAGAGCCCATTTTTCTTCCCTGGTTAAACCTCTGCCCATTAAACTATCCTCAAACTTTTGGGTCAGGTTAATGTTTTGCTCGTAGCTTTCCTGTGCATACTTTATAACTGCTCCAATGTTTTTCCAATATTTAGTATAATAGAATTTTAAAGGTAGATTAATGCGTTTATCTTCTATTATCGTACTATCATTATGAGTCGCGTAAATTTGTGATACTTCTTTTGTGGCCTGCTGAGCCAAACTAAATTCATAAACAAGGCCGCCAAACCCATCTTCGTTAAATGCGCCCTTAGCTGCGGGTTTAAGAGCAGCTAAAGCAAGTTTGTTATTTAGGTGAGCATTGTCTTTAAAGAACAGGATCTGCTCTGTATTTTCGGGTTTGATGGGCTCCAGGTTCATGAAATTAAAACTCTTTACAGGCGTTTTAGCTAAAGCCACCTTAAGCTTACAATCTATATTAATTTGGCTTTCGTTGGCAACTCGAATCTGCATGTAAAAACCTGGGAATATCTGCGTTTTAATAGCCGCAGTATCATTTAGATCTTTTGAAGCGGTAAAGGAGGAAATTAGGGTAAAGTTTACTTTTATTCCTTCGGGCGTTTCTCCGGTAATTTCCATAGATGCTGGTCCAAATCTCAGCATTTGATTTTTCAAGTAACTTGTATTTCTGGGTAGCCTGGTTGTTCTAAAACAGTAACTTTTGTTATTAACGGTTAAACCGATTAACAATCCTACCTGTTCATCCATGTCAAAACCAAGACTGCCGCTTTGCATACTCTGATTTTGATTAAATAATGAAAAGGTGAACCTGCTTCCCAAACGCGAATTTAAAAGCGAAAAGTTAGTGCTGTCTGTTATTGGCGTGCTAATTAAGTTTTGATCGACTTTAAAACTTTGTGCACGGGGTGTTAAAGCAAAACCGAGCAATAATGCAGAGAAAAATATGTTGAGAAAATTCATTGTTAATTTTTTTATAACACTTAGTTACTTTTAAAGCTAGAAGCAGGCAAACCCTCCTGGTTGTATAAATTTGCGCCATCAGGACTATCAGCCCAGGCATATCTAACTGCAATTGGTTTGCTAATCAGATTATTCCACACCACAACTTTATTATTTACAATTTTTGCCTGTGCAGGTATAAAGTTTTTCCCATCGTCGGATATGCTAAAGTAATTTAGCTTTTCGCCAGTAAACTTTAATCCCGAACCCACATGATCAAAAGAAACCACAACTTTTTCGCCTCCTATAGCTATAGATTTATAAATGGGCCCTGAAAAAACGATGTTTTCCTGATAAGCAATTTTTTGCGCCCCCAAGGCAAGCCGTTTACCTACATCTGATTTGTTGCGGGGGTGGAGATCGCCTTTTTCGCCGATATCGTGGATTACAGCCATAGCTGTGTTAGGTATTTTTAACGATTTCATCTGTGCTTCTCTTAACAAGGCCCAATTGCTATTTTCAGGCTCGCTATCTGTAGCCAGATAATTAGCTAACTGAACATAAATAAAAGGAAGATTCTGATTATTCCAGTCGGTTCTCCATTGAGCAATTAAAGAGCGCAACAAACTTTGATATTGTTCGGGTTTTGGAATGTTACTTTCACCCTGATACCACAAGATCCCTTTAATTTTATAATTAGATAAAGGTTTAACCATGGCGTAATAATAGGTAGTAGGCGTATGCAAGGATAATCCGTTTCCTCTTGGTAGAAGTTCTTTCTCAATTCCGAATTTATATTTCCATGGCTTATTTAAGGTAATGGTATCCCGATCGAAACGAAGTACATAATTGTTTTTTATATCAAAACTCAGGCCCGTTGTTGGGCTCGTTAATCGGATGGTTATGCTGTTTTTTCCAGCTTTAAACAAACCTGGATTAATGGTGTAATCCCTTAACGTATAGCCGCTGTTAATCGAACCTATTTTGTGTCCGTTTATAAAAGTTTCATCTTCAGTATGCATCATCCCTAAAGAAAGCACGGCTGTTTTTCCAATCATAGAAGCAGGAATATCAATTTCTGTTCTAAACCATACAACGCCATATTTCAATGCCTTAGCTTCTGCGTTATATTGTTTAAGATTGTCGATTTCTTTCCAGCCTGTGCTTGTAGAATACGATTCTTCGAACCATTTTTCTTTCAAACCCAAATCATCCTCCTTAACAGATCTATACCAGGAATCAGATTTTAGTTGATGGGCATTTAAAGTTTGTGCTAATTCTTGAGGATCTTGAAATCTTTTAGCCACTTTATCATATTCTGGAAAAGCTTTTAACGATTTATAATCTACCCAGGATTGTATAGGGGTTCCACCTACACTCGAGTTAATAATGCCAATTGGGATCTTATATTTTTCGTATAGATCTTTTGCGAAAAAAAACGCTACCGCAGAGAAAGATAGAATTGTTTCAGGGTTTACGCTGACCCAACCGTCATCACTGATTACATCTTCTACGGGTGTAAAAGCCATATCGCGTTTAACGGTAAACTGCCTTATTTCTGGGTAAATACTGTTTTGTATAATCTGACTGTAATTTGCTTTAATGTTTGCTCTCCCCATTACAGCCTCCATATTAGATTGCCCTGCGCAAAGCCAAACATCACCAAAAAGCAAATCTTTTAGTTCGATGTTGTTAATACGCATCTGATACGGTCCACCAGCTTTTTGCGCCTCTATATTTACCGACCATTTTTGGTTTGAACCAGCTTTCGTTTTATAGGTTTTGTTATTAAACGTTAAGGTAATCGCTTCTCCCGCATCTGCCCAACCCCAAATTTTAATGTCCTGATCTCGTTGTAAAACCATACCGTCACTTACTAATCTTGGAAGTTTAACCGCTCCCTTTACGCCAATAAATAAAAATAGTAATACAGCAGTACAATAGGCTAACTTTTTCATAACGTAAAAGAGGTATTGATTTTATAAATGGTTAGAGACACATAATGATTTAAAATATACCAATACAATAATACAATATCTCATTCGAATGTTTGTTAAAAAAAGAATAAAAAATATATAAGTTATCGTACACGAATACATTATTTTTAATTTTATTAGTTTGGTTTATCTCTGGTTTTTTAACTTGGGATGGTGCATATTTATAGGGATTTCTTTGGAATTGACAGCTAAATTTTTGAGAAGAAGTGATGAAGATCATTTCTTTTCTCGCAGCCTATTTACATATTTGATTGGGTTTTTGTAAAGACTTTCATTTCGGGTTTAAACAAGTGATTTTGCTAACCTGCGGACGTTAAATTGATTTAAAAACTATTAATTATGTTAGGAGACTTAAATAAAAGAGAATTACTTGATTTGATTGAGAATCAGGTTATCGGCAGATTAGGTTGCCACGCTAATGGAGAAACTTATATTGTTCCTGTTAATTATGTTTACCGGGATAATATGATCTATTTACATTCTGGAATGGGCAAAAAGATAGAAATGATGCGGGCCAACCCTAGAGTATGTTTTCAAATAGATGAAATTAAAGACACCTTCAGGTGGAAAAGTGCTATTCTGCACGGTAATTTTATTGAATTGAGTGGGGAGGAAAGACAACAGGCTATGCAAGGGATTATACATCGTATTATGCCGCTGACTGATCGGCCTTCAGAAGAACCTTCTCATGGAATTAAACCTGAATTGCATGAAGGTATTGTCGTATGTAAAATAGAGCTCACCGAAATTAGCGGTAGATGTGAAACTCATGAGGAATACGATTGATAGGAAGAGGTGAATAAGCTGAATCAGGCAATGGTTAGGGCTTTCGATACAAATATGTCTATGCCTTTAAAGACTCTTCGCTAGTAAGTGCATATTCAAAATTATAAGATTAGGAATGCCAGTAATATATTTTTTCAATTTCAACGTGTCTGGATTTGAGCTGTAATTGGGTTTTTTGTCATTAGCAACCTAAACTGGCGAAAATCTAAATGGAAATAGATTTTACGCCTCTTAGCTTCTATTTCTCGTTGGTAATTATATTTAAAATATTTTAGAGGTGAAGTTATCTTTAATCCCCCAATAATATCATTGTAGAAGAACCGATAAAACAGGCTAACTGCTAAAGCCTACATCGCGTTCTATTTGGGCGGTATATAATTGCGTTTATCGATTATTTTTTTTATAATCTCCGAAATATATACGTTAAATAAAATAGGTTTTATCCGCATACTGGAGTATAATTTAACGATAATATGCGGAGATTAGGTGGTTTAATCTCCGCAAGGTCTGAGATTATTTGTTATAAAGTTAATCTCTGATAAATGGTGATTTACTTATCATCGATAAGCCATAGTTGCCAAAAGTTTCATAACCGTTGACTGGACATCTCAGCAATGGTGTTTCGTCAAAACCTTTGTTGAGACCCTAGAAGTGTTATAATATTTGAAGTTCCTGGGCAACAAAAGGGCCCGCGTGGTACGCAGGCTTAAACCTTAAAAAGATGGAAGGCAATCTATTATTCTTTCTATACCAATTGCTGCATTACCCGAACTTTGATGTTAGCGAATACGCTAATGATATTTTTGAATTTGAAAGTTCAGAAAAAAGTTCCAGGAAACATTGTAGGGCGTAACTTTATTCAATTAGTGAAATAAATACGGAATATAAAGGTACCGGGATCTCTAAAATTATCTGCATATTAACGAGCAAAATCAAATGGTGCTTTCCCTAATAACATCGGAATATGATGTATAAAAATCCCAGGCGCCTGAGGGTATTTTCTCTCGTCAAAAATGATGGCTCTTTTGCTTGTCAAATCAGTTTAAACTGATTCGATGTATTAAGAATGGGCTGGCGATAGCTTAATAATCATTAAATTTGGATAATGGATAAACTTGTAAAGAATGACTCGATACCAACAAAAATAAATTTTTTGTAAATTATTGATTGTCTTTGGTTTATTGGTTTTGCGAAATGGTTTAAATAAATGGCTAGTAAAACTAACGGTTAAATAATTAATTTCAGCTTTAATTCAATTTAGTACCTTTTTGTTAGCATTCAGCAACACTTAATAAATCAGAGGAGAGAAATATTTCCTCTGTATCTAATTATGGACTGGGTCTATTCATTTTTTTAATTTAAAATATGCCGAAATTAATTAATTTTAATTCTCTTCTTTCCCAAGCTAAAAATGGCAAGACAAGCTTTTGGTCAGCACTCATTGGCAGCCCTAATCAGTTTTCTTTAGAAAGTAGGGTTTTTCATTCGGTAAGTATTGGCCTAATAGGGGCATCGATGATTTATGCGCCCTATAATTTAATTGCTGGGTTATACGTAGGGTCTATTTCTGCTATCTTACTTAGCCTATTCTTCATTTATCAGTATTATTATTCCAGATTCCAGAATAAACCACACAACAACACCATTTTCGGGATAGTGGGATTGTTGGTTTTTGGAATAAATTATTTTGCAATTGCTGGTATTAACGGATCAACGGACTTAATCTGGCCAGCCTATTTATTGGTTTTACTGGTTATTTCCCCTTATCAACAGCATCTGAAGTGGTTGGTCATATATTTATTATGGTTTTTTGCTTTGCACGCTATTGGCTACTACTATCCAGAATTGATAAAATACCCTTTTACTACAGGTAAAGGGCAATTTGTTGATCGAATGACTGCTTTTCCTTTGCCGGTATTCGTAATTTATATCATAGTGAGGTTCATTAGACGCAATTATGATTTAGAGCGCATGGATGCTCAGCAAAAGACCATTGCAATAGAAAGTAACCAAGAGCAAATTTTGCGACAAAAAGACGAGTTGGAACAGCGCAATTTGGATAAAGACAATTTGATGGCTATAATATCCCATGACATAAGGGCGCCTTTAGTCGGTATACAAAGTTATCTTAGACTGTTAAATAAAAACGTATTGGGTGCTGAACAGCGACATTCGATTGAGAAATCTTTGGAAACCGCCACCAGTCATACCGTCACTATGCTTTCTAATTTGTTGAACTGGTCTAAATCTCAGATGGGTGGATCGGTTGTGCACCACGAGTTAGTAAATGTGCGGGAAGTGCTCGGAAGTACCATAGAAATGGCACAAGTTTATGCGCTGAATAAAGAAATTGTATTATCTAGCGATATCCCTATTAATTTAATGGTAGTGGCCGATGTTGATATGCTGCAGATTGTTGTGCGTAACCTAGTCAATAATGCGGTGAAATTTACGGCAAACAGTGGTATGATCAATGTAACTGCTCAAATCGTCAACGGTGAATGTCAAATCACAGTAGTTGATAGTGGGAGAGGGATTTCGGTGGACGATCAGGAAAATATCTTTTCGATTATGGCATCTCCTACCTATGGTACAAATAATGAAAAGGGAGTTGGACTGGGCTTAGTTTTATGTAAGGAGTTTACCGAACGTATGGGTGGTAAAATTGGATTTGAAAGTATTTTAAACGAAGGCTCTAAATTTTTCATTTCTGTGCCTTTGGCTGAGTGAATGTGATCGCAAATAGATCGAGAGTTTGATAGTCAAAATACTCAGCTCTTATCGAATTTTGATGTCTTGTAATTAAAGTTTAGCCCAATTATTCGGCATAAGCTCATGAAGCTATGTTGTTGTGCGTGGTGGGATTCTTTCCCGGATATCTGCAAGCCATGCCTAAGGATTTGGAAACATCAGAGTTGATTGACTCTACGTCACCAGTATTAAAATTATTGTAAAATGCTTGCCTGTATGTTAGTGAAATGGCGAGAAGGAGTCAAACGAATGGGTTTGTCCAGTCTGGGACGAAAATAGATTTCAATTAAATCTACATAAAAGTAAAGTTGGTATTCGGAATATCAGGAACTGTTGTGTAAAAATCGGGTAATAATACCCTGGCTGGTATTAGAGGACGGTTTGCTCCTGTGCCCGATTGAAAAAAAGGAAAACATCTGGCTGGAAACCACCCCATCCGATTTGACCAGGAGTTATTGGGCCAGACTGGCGTATTTATAGATAGGCAGCATTTTAATTTTCTTCCTGATAAAATCAAAACCCATTCGAATGATGCTGTGCAGGAGGTAATTATGCAAAGCGACAACGCATACCTAGTAGTCCGTAAAGAAAATATCGAATTTAATCACTTTAAAAACGTTTTTTTGCCTTCATCGCTGAACTCATCGAAGGGGAATGGTCAGTGGAGTTTAAGGTTTACAATGCCAGTTTCAGCGATGAATTCATAGTTAGGGTTTTCTAGGACAATGAAGGCGTAAGAAGTAGTGGTAATAATAACTTTTGATCGTTGTTTTTGGAGAACGGAATCTCGGGCTGGTTTAAGTTCGCCAGAAAATCCAAAACCAATTTAAATCTGTAATGTTATATAATTAACCTAGAAAAAAAACATTATGGCAAGAGGAACTAAAGTTGAAAGAAACTCCGTGTCCAACCAGGACCACGAGATTAACTATGAAGCAAAGAAGCTTGATGTAAAACCTGCTAAAGTCAAAGATGCAAAGCAGGATGCGGGAAACCAGCGAAAAGCAATTGAGAAAAAGGTAAAGTAGTGCTAAGCCCCCAGTTCAACGGGGCTTTTTCATAGCTCATGAAAATAGCAACCTACAACATAAACGGTGTGAATGGACGCATCGAAACCTTGCTGAAATGGCTTGAGATGTCCGCTCCGGACATCGTCTGCCTGCAGGAATTGAAGTGCGAGGATAAGTCTTTTCCAATCACTAAAATTAAGCAGGCTGGTTATCACGCAGTCTGGCATGGCCAAAAGTCCTGGAACGGGGTGGCTGTTTTGTCCAGAAAAGAAATTAAGGAATTAAGAAATGACCTCCCGGGGGAAGACCCGGAGTTTACACACAGCCGCTATTTAGAAGTGTTTACTTTCGAGATGGTTGTGGGATGTATTTACCTGCCGTTTGGTAATCCATTGCCAGGCGAAAAATATGAATATAAAAAGCGCTGGTTTTCACGCCTTGTCGCGCACGCTAATACATTGATCGCTACCGGTCTTCCTGTAATCCTCGTTGGTGACTATAATGTAATGCCAACCGAACTGGATACCTACAAACCTGAAAAATATAAAAACGACGCTCTTTTCCGGCCTGAAATAAGGGAACACTTCCAATCACTTCTGGACCAGGGATGGACGGATGCCATCCGAACACTTCACCCTGATGAACGCATCTATACATATTGGGATTACCTGCGAAAAGCCTGGGAGCGAAACGCAGGACTTCGCCTGGATCACTTTTTGCTTAGTACAGACCTTGCTGAAAAACTAAAAGCAGGAAACGTGGATAAGCAGGTACGTGGATGGGATGGTGCAAGCGATCACGCCCCCGTCTGGGTTGAACTTGCTGCTAAACCCCTAAAGAAGAATCTTAAAAAGTCTGGCGCAAAACGGGCGGTAAAAAGGACATCCATTGCTGATTTCCCTCAGGCAGTTCAGGACTTAATTCATGGCGGAGCGCAAATGCCAATGCCAGAAGGAATCAGGCCGATGAAAGCCACTTTGGTTGATAAACCTTTTGATGAACCTGGATGGTTGTATGAAATCAAGTGGGACGGCTACCGCGCTGTTTCTTATATCCAGAAACACCAAGCCAGGATATATTCGCGAAATAACCTTGAGTTCACGCAGTTCGATGCCATCAGCGATGCGCTTCGTGTTTTACCCTTCAATGCGATTCTTGATGGCGAAATCGTTGCCCTGAAAGGCGATGGTACATCGGATTTTGGTGCCCTGCAGAACTGGAAAAATACCAGGAAAGCCCAGCTCCAATACTACATTTTTGATATCCTTTACCTTGAAGGGCACTCATTGCTGGAACTAAACCTGACCCAGCGCAGGGAAATTCTGGAAGCCATCCTGCCATCCGATGATCAAACCCTTAAACTCAGCAAAGCCTATGAAACAAGCGGGATCGATTTTTTTGATGCCGCCAGAAGACTGAAGCTTGAAGGTATTATTGCCAAACGCGCCGATGGTTATTACTCATCTGACAGCCGCTCGCGGGAATGGCTAAAGATTAAAGCGAAAAGACGCCAGGAGGTTGTCATCGGAGGCTACACCAGAAATGAAGGCACCGATAAATTTTTCAGTGCCCTGGCCATTGGTGTATATAATGCTGAAGGCAATTTGCATTACATCGGCAAAGTAGGCACGGGCTTCGATGCCGCCATGCAGAAGACACTCATGAGTAAATTTGAAAAACTCGTTACTAAGCGTTGTCCTTTTGAAACCATCCCGGATGTAGATGAACCCTCGCAATTTCGGCCACAGCGGCTTGGGGCGAAACCAACCTGGTTAAAACCAGTACTGGTATGCGAAATAGAGTTTGCGGAAATAACCAGGGATGGAAAGGCTCGCCAGGCATCTTTCAAAGGGCTAAGGGAAGACAAAAAACCAAATGAGGTTATTCTAGAAGTTGAAAAGGATACGCAAAGTATCATCCAAGAAGTTAACCTTGATCATGGGCTGAGCGAAAACTCGACAATGACTTCCGGGCAGGAATTGCCAAAAACATCAAAAAATAAAACGCTTAAAGTTAGCAAGCCGCTTATCGAAGGGAGTGGTGAAACCATAGAAAAGAAAATAGACGGACATAACCTGAAATTTACGAACTTAAATAAATTCTACTGGCCGGAGGATAAAGTTACTAAGCGTGATATGTTTAATTATTATGATGCGATTGCGCCGCTGATGCTTCCTTACTTGAAAGACCGGCCAATGTCACTCAACCGGTTTCCAGGAGGAATTCACAGCCAAAGTTTCTATCAGAAAGATGTGAAGGAAATCGCCCCGGACTGGGCTCATACCATGCCTCATACTAATGAGAAAGGCGAAGAGAAAAGTTACCTTCTTGGTGAGGGTAAGGCTACTTTGCTGTGGATGGCTAGCCTTGGCTGTATTGAAATAAATCCTTGGTTTTCCAGGGTCACTGCGCCTGACAACCCGGATTATTGCGTTATTGATCTAGATCCTGATAAAAACACCTTTGACCAAGTTATCCAGGCTGCGCAGGTGACGCGTCAGATTCTCTCTGATATTGGGGTTACAGGTTATGCTAAAACCTCGGGTTCAACAGGAATCCATATTTACATACCTTTGGGGGCTAAGTATACTTATGAGCAAAGTCAGTTATTTGCCAGACTCATCGTGCGCCAGGTTAACCGCGAACTACCAAAGTTTACCACACTCGAACGAAGCATAAATAAACGTGGCGGCAAAATGTATCTCGATTTTCTGCAGAACAGGCCTGGAGCGACAATCGCGGGCGTGTATTCGCTAAGGCCAAAACCTGGTGCGACCGTATCGATGCCGCTGGACTGGGATGAAGTTAAGCAGGGACTTAAAATGAAAGACTTTACAATTTTTAACGCCATAGGCAGGCTCAAAGAAACCGGGGACCTGTTTTCAGGAGTTCTCGGTACAGGCATTGATATGCAAGAGATTATCAGGCATGCCCAGGGAAAATTCAGCTAGTGCTGGAATCATCTTTTTGTTGAAAAACTCCTTAATTGCTTTTTTGCTTTGTTAACCCTTTGATTGAATAAGCCGAAGCCAATGACCCCTTCTCACCAAAATACTTTTATCCTAATGTCCCGTTAATTAATGATCTTATAAAAATTAAAGATTATTGTAACAGGGTCTGTCGACAGGTTGGTTCGTCCAGATACACATCAGAATTTGCTTGTTAGCATAAGTTGAAATACATTGGTTCTGGTATCCATTTCGACTTCCTTTTGATACCAGTAAAGATAACCAAAATCCATGTCTAGGCTTTTGCTGAAGCGAAAACCAATACCGATGCTTGATCTGTTTTGGTCGAAAATGCTGTTGTTAACCTTTTCCCTGTTGTGCACGTTCAGGAATACCTCATTTTGGATTTTTGCGTAAATTCCTTTTGAAAACCCTGGATGGGCCATCAGTGGGATTTGCGCACTGAGGAATGCTCTCGCTCTTTGCGAGAAGTTTACCATTTCTTTTTTCCTGACAAAACGCTGCTCAAGGCGGAATCTGGCGTTAATTTCAACCTTTCCAAGTTCAGAATTGAACAGATACTGTTCATACATCCTATGTTCAGGTGAATAGCTGAAAATGTCCTTATCGTACGTCCAGTCGGCTTTGTAGGCATAACCGAGAGCTGCTGAATGCTTACTGGAAAAATTATAGCTTAGCGCCCCTCGCAACAGCAGTGTATTTACGTACTCAAATCCGTCTGCGGATCGAACCTGCACATCGGAAAGAAAATCATATTTTTCGCTGATCTTTTTTGTAGTGCTCAGAAAAAGCCAGCCCGTGCTCTCCCTTCGTTGTGCTTTTAAGGCAGTTATTAAGAAAAGAGAAAAAGCTATTGTCAAAATCAGATTTTTGATCGCCATAAATATTCTTAAATTAAAAGGACCGTTTGATAACCTTAGGCGTGATTGATTAGAGGGCTTGATTCCGGATCATAAGGATTTAGACTTATTGTAGCATTGGGTTGTTGCATAAAAAGGAAGTTATAGGAACTAAGTGTCGCAAAACTATTTTGCCGTAAGGTTTTAATATTTATCTTTTATTAACTTTTAGTAGCTCAGGAAAGTGTTCCTAGCAGATAGGTCATTATTACGTCCCATTAAGCTGCAAGGCTAACATTATTTAAGCCTTGCAGCGTGTTAAGTTCTTATCGATACCGTCGCGTTAGTCTATAGAAGCCCCATGCTTTTGTTAAACTATAATTATTAAGGCTTTAAAGGCTTATAAACAACCTTCTGAATAGCGAATCTTTTAACAGGAACCTGATTGCTGTCTAGTAGCTGGTTGAACTGCGCATTCATCACCCAAATATCCTTTCCGTTTTGTGTTGCGGTGGAAGGATAAGTAAAACGATCAGTTGATAGGGTAGCGGCAGCAACCTTAGCGGTCTTCCATCCATCTGTCGATTGTAACTGGTAAATTTTATCGCTACCACCATTAACCACCATATTCAAGGTGTTTTTATCTGTCAGCAACAATCCGTCTGCACCTAGAAAAAACTGGTCAATTTCAACTTTTGAAACGTTTTTGGGATTCTTAATATCAATTTTGAAAAGCTGGCCTTTAGAGCTGTTATCAACAATAAGAAAGCCTTCAGGATGAAATACAATTCCGTTGAGACCAACTCCTTCGGTTTTGAAAAGTTCATCCTTAGCAAATACTGTGGCCTTTCCATCTGGGGAAACCCTGTAAACTGCTCCTGCGAAGCTGTCTGTGATATAGGCATTGTTCTGTAAATCGAAAGCGATGTCGTTAGGAAAATGCTTTCCTGGGAGAAGTCCTGAGAGGTCTACATCTGAGAGTTTCTTGCCTGATGATAAATCGAAAGAAAGTAGCCTGGCCATCTTTGTGCGGGTAGCGGGATTGGTAAACTTACTGTAATTGGCATCACCAGCACAGGCGAAAAGCCGTTTCTTGTCTGGATGGATCTTAAGACCATAGGTAGATTTTAAGGTGGTATCTCCATGAAAAATACTATAGGTCCCCTGAGGAGTTACCTTTCCGATATTTCCCAGTCTTGCCGAAGAAACGTAATACACGTTTGCCGATTGATCAAAGACAATTCCTTCGGGATAGCTTTCCATGGCTTCGAATTCTATCCGTGGGCTGGGTTCAGGTTTCATTGCAGCAATTCCTGCTACACAAGCCAGGCCCATTGCGATATAGGTAATTTTTCTCATTTTAATTTATTTTTTTAACTGCATAAATATTTCCGGAAGCATCATCAGATATGTAGACGATTCCATCTTTTGTTACGGTGATACCAGCAGGCCTTCCAAATCGAGAGTCACCTTGTAAAAAACCAGAGAGAAAATCCTCTGCTTTTACTGCCTTACCGTTTTCGAAATGGATCCGCTGAACCTTAAACCCTACTGGCTTTTCCGCATTCCATGAACCATGCCATGCAACAAGCCCATCTCCAGCCCAATCCTGGGGAATATTAGTTGCTCCCCTGAAAAACGTAAAGCCAATTGGCGCCATATGTGCGGTAAGCTCAAGTACAGAAGGTTCAGTATTCTTAACCACCTCTTCTTTGGTATTTCCAGCAGGATCTTCGCGACTTTTATCCACTTCCCTTTTTCCATAGGCATATGGAAATCCATAATCGGCGCCCTGCTTGATTTGATTGACTTCTTCAGGGGGCCATTCACTTCCTTTTGCATCACCACCATTATCAATCCCCCATAGTTCTTTAGTCTGTGGATGCCAGTCAAAACCAATGGTATTTCGAAGTCCGCTGGCATACAGTTTTCTACTCCAGTTTTTTGGATCTACCTGGAGAATTACTGCTGTTTCTTTATCACTTTCCTTACAGTCGTTGCATAAGGAACCAACACTGATATAGAGCATGCCATCGGGTCCAAAATCCATCGTCCGGTTAGGGTGCTGACCACCATCTGGCAGATCTTTAATCAAAGTTTCTTTACCGTAAATATTCAGCGTTCCATCGGGTTTAACAGGGTATCTTCTGACTTCATTGCTGTTGCATAGGTACATCCAGTTGTCCTTCATGGTAATTCCGTGTACACCTTTGAACTCGGATACTACCGTGATCAGATTTTCAAACTTGGCATCTTTATTTTTATCCTCCAGTAAAAGGACATCGCCGCCATCTCTTCTGGTTACATATACATTTCCTGCAGGACTGGTATACAACATGCGTGGCTTGCCTAATCCAGAGGCAGCAAGGGTAACCTGCCATCCTGAGGGGGCTTTTAATAAGTTGACCATTTCTGGCTTAAACTCAAGAACCTGTGCATATTTGGTCACCGATATCGATTTGGTAACATCTTTTGGCGGCAGACCACGCTGGGCCTGCACTCCAAAGGCGACGGACATTGCCGTGCCAAGGAGGATAAAGTGTAAATTTTTGCTTTTCATTTTCCGGCTATTTCCCTGATAACACTTCCTTTTGGCGATAGGTTTTGCTTAATGAGAAAAATATGAAGGATAGAGATTGGTAGTAAACACACAGATATGTTACTTAGGAAGATATAACGCTGAAAGACAAACCTCAAGCGCGATACTTTGGAAGTTTTTCCCATATTTTTAAAAGATGAGGTACTGAACCTTATGGATTTTTCAGACACCTTTACTTGTTTGTGAAAAAGCAGACAGTGGAGCTGCGTTTATCATTATAGGTATCTACTACATTTTTATACTGGTTCCATCCGCTTGATACGGATCAGATCACGGAGGTCGGAGCATACTGGTTACCGTTGTGAATTGTAGATTGACATAGGGTTACCCAAAAATCCGCTTTTGCATCTCTCCAGCTTCGCCAGTAATCCGCAGAATCCCGAACCAAAAAGTTTCTAGCAAATAATTCCTCGGCAAAAAAAAGAGATGCCGTGTAGTGCTAATGAAGCGCCTTCAACTGCATCTCAGCTTATTATATTTTTCTTCTTTGGCCTTCAACTATTTATTTGTTGTTATAGCAAATCTGCATTATTGGAAATTGCAGAACAATTCCTATCTTTCCGCAATAATCCTGCTGGATGTAAAGTCTAAAAACCTGAACAATTCATCACAAATGTCATCTAATACACTGAAATTGCTACAAAAACAAAAGAAAAACATCCTTGAGATCTGGATGAAAAATCAACTCTCTGACGACGGTCTTCGGGAAGACCTGATCAGTAACGAAGATCTCCGTGAACAGTCGGAAGAATTGGTTGCCGCGCTAGTAACCAATTTATCAGGAAACGACCTGGAAGATCTGGATGGCGACAGCTGGAGTTCAGTTATCGAGATTCTTGGTGGCATTGCCATTACCAGGGCACGTCAGGGGTTTTCTCCGCGTGAGACCGGACGATTTGTTCATAGTCTGAAAGAAGCAATTCTCGAGGTTTTACAGGAACAAATCAAGGATCCAAAGCAGCTTTTTGATGAAAGCATGAAAATAATCAGGGTAATGGACAATCTGAGCATTGTCACCTTTGAAACTTTCATCAAAGGGCGCGAAGAGGTCATTCTGAGACAGACAGATGAAATTGCTGAGATTTCAACTCCAGTAATCAGGGTATGGGATGGTATTTTGGCCTTGCCAATCATTGGCACGCTGGACAGTTCACGTACCCAGATTGTAATGGAAAATCTTTTACAGGAGATCGTTGAAACTGGTTCAAGTATCGCAATTCTCGATATCTCGGGCGTGCCTGCAGTTGACTCGCTGGTTGCACAGCATCTGATTAAAACAGTGAGTGCCACCAGGCTTATGGGCGCGGAATGCATAATCAGCGGTATACGCCCTGAAATTGCACAGACGGTTGTTCACCTCGGAATCGACCTTTCCAATATCATTACCAAGGCGAGTCTGGCAAGTGCGCTGGCGTACGCGTTCAAGGTTTTGCGTTTAGAGGTGCGCAAAACGAATTCTATAAATAAAATTAATAACTTATAAGATGGATAAAATTCCTATTCTCCGGATGGGAAGTTTTCTTCTCGTAACGATTCAGGTTGATCTGTATGACCGTCTAGCCCTCGATCTGGAGGCTGACCTAGTACAAATGGTCAACAAGACCAGTTCGAGAGGAGTACTGATTGATATATCCGCGGTTTCTATTGTCGACTCATTTATGGGGCGCATTATCGGAAATATCGCCAGCATGTCCAAAATTTTGGATGCAGAAACTGTCGTTGTGGGCATGCAGCCCGCTGTGGCAATAACCCTGATTGAGCTAGGCCTCCCGCTTAAGGGTGTACATACCGCTTTGGATGTCGAGAAGGGTATGAATTTGTTGAAGTCTATGATTGGTTCCGATATCGGAGACGAAGAAGAAACCGATGATGATAATTTCGCTGAGTAAGGATAATATTCAGGTTCAAAAAGAACAGGATGTGGTACTTTTACGAAACCGCACTCGCGAGGTTGCGGTTAAAATCAAGATGGGCCTGGTAAACCAGACCAAGCTGATTACTGCTGCGAGCGAGCTGCTGCGAAATATGCTTCGGTACGGTGGCGGGGGAGAATGTCTTGTTGAAATCGTAACTCGCGGCCGGGACACGGGGGTGAGACTGACCTTTTCGGATAAAGGCCCTGGAATTCCCGACATCAGCGCCGCTATGAGGGATGGATTCTCAACAGGGAAGAGTCTGGGGCTCGGGCTTCCTGGAGCAAAGCGGCTAAGCAACGAATTCGATTTAAAAAGTAAGCCGGGAGAGGGCACTGTAGTGATGATAATTAAATGGGCAAATGGTTGATGCAACGCATATAAGCCTTCAGGCGGGTGATAGAAGTTATTTTTCACTTTTAAAAAAAGAAATCCATCAGCGCTTGATCAAAATTGGTATGGATAGTGCCAGGATTGCGGAAGTTGATATTGTTGCCGCAGAAATGACGAGCAATCTCTTTAAGTATGCCGATGGTGGGGAAATCCTATTCGGCGTTTTCAGTGAGAGTGGAATACCTTATGTAGAGCTTATCTGCATCGATAAGGGTCCAGGTATGAAAAATCCTGCTAGAATGATGCAGGACGGTATGTCAACTGGTAAAACCCTCGGCGCGGGTCTGGGTAGCATTCAACGCTTATCAGATACATTCGATATATATTCCATACCGGAATGGGGTACCATTCTGCTCAGTAGAATTTATGTTGGTAAAAAACCAGTCGTGAAAAAAGGCATGGTCATCCGGCCTTTAGTAATCAGTAAGCCTGGTGAAACGGTCAGCGGTGACGGGTTTTCATACCGCGTAACGGGTAAGGATTTCAAGCTATTTTTAGGAGATGGCTTAGGACATGGCCCCGATGCGAATTTTGCCGTGAACGAAGCCGTTAAGGCTTTCAGAGTTTTTCCTGATCCTAGCCCGGTAGAAACGCTTCGTTTTATGCATACTTCAATCAGAAAAACACGCGGTCTTGTGGCCAACATGACGACTTATAACAGCGAGCGCGGAGAATGGTCTTCGGCAGGGATAGGCAATATCGCAGCCAAGTGGATCGGACCAGTTAATTCAAAAAACCATATGTCTTATAATGGGATAGTTGGCCACAATATCCCTACAACTATGAACGATCAGATCTTCAGCATCTCCGATTATAATCAGTTGGTATTGTGTTCGGACGGAATCAAAACGAGATGGGAGACATCAAAATACCCTGGGATTCTCAAGCATGATCCCTCTATTCTGGCATCGGCAATCTATAAAGACCATGCAAGACAAACAGATGATATGTCTGTGGTAGTTATAAAAATCGTTTAACATGAGAGAAATTATTGGTATCACACTCGAAAATGAAATGGATCTGGTGCTTGCGCATAAACGGTCCATGCAGATCGGCGAGCAGCTTGGGCTGACCGTTGCGACCAGAACGACGCTGGCAACAGCGGTTTCTGAGGTTGCTCGGACGGTGATCGATTTTACCAACGAGGGCAGATTAAGTATACATATATCAGGCAAGTTTCCACGGTTTGCAATAAATGCAGGCATCACATTCGAATCCGACCAGGTTTTCAGGGAAACGGACGAGGGGTTTTTTTACGCCAAAAAGCTAATGCCTGATTTCAATTTCGATGCAAACGGGCAGATTTACTCCATTACGATGTCGCTAAGCCTGCCGCGTTCCTCCAAGGTGGATGAAACTAAAATATCGCTCCTTCAGGAGTACTTTAAAAGTGCAGCCCCCCTGAATTCATATGAGGAGATCAAAAATAAAAACAGCAAGCTCAGTCAGCTGACCCAGGCGCAGGAGCAGGAGATCAAACTGGGACGTGAACTTGATGAGAAAAAAAACGAATTCATCTCGGTTGCCAGTCATGAACTAAAAACTCCGATTACTGTGATTAAGGCTTATACACAAATGCTTAAGCTATTGAAGGGTCAGTATTCTGATAAAGTTGGTGAGGTTGTCGAGAAACTGGAAATTCAGACCGGCAAACTTGCCAGGTTAACATTTCAGTTAATGGATGTTTCTAAGATCGAAAACGGCAGTCTTCAGTATGACCTGGCAGAAATAAAGCTTAATTCATTTTTGAAAGAGACTGTATTGATGCTGATGAATGTCCATGCTAACAATAAAATTAGTCTTCAACTTGGTGAGGAGTGTTCAGTTATGGCTGATCCATTGAGGCTTGAACAGGTATTGAGCAATCTGATAGGCAATGCTGCAAAATATTCCGATAGGAATTCGCATATCGGCGTTACCGCATTTTTATCTGAAGAAGGTAGTAGCGTTACAATCCAAATTTCAGACTCTGGAATGGGTATGTCGAAAGACAATATAGCAAGGATATTCGAAAAATTCTACCGGGCGGAAGATATTGTTTCCTCGCACCCGGGTCTTGGAATGGGTTTGTATATTACCTCTAAAATAGTCTCGGATCATGGTGGGAAAATCTGGGTGGAGAGTGAAATCGGTACAGGTTCAAAGTTCTATTTTACATTACCACTCGCATTAGCTGTCGATTTATAATCAGCGATAGTATGTTCAGGCCGACTTTATTCCTCACACATTAATTTAGTTAATATTTGTCTGTTTAATAACTCGAGTTTCCAAAGTCATAAAGCTATTTGCAGGCTCAGGATGATAGGAGGTTGGTCCAGATTTGGGGCTGATAGAGTGTTAATAGTTAAATTAGCTTAAACAGGACTTATTCCAATACAATGCCGTAAAAAATCTTCTAATTTAAATAAATGCTTTGCTTGTAAATTAGGTAAGCTGTTGATCAGTATCATAAGGCGTCCCACGAATCTTTGGTAAGGACCTCAAGCTTAAATTTTCTATTTTAATAGCTTGATAGTTTGTTCATCTGGTGCTCCCTTAAAATATTTATCCAGCACAAGCTGAAACACGCTGTCCACATTTTTTATCTGCGCAAAAAGGGTAATGCATGAATGCAGTTTTAAATCGTCCGGATAGCCAAAAATTTCGGTGGCTGACCTGTTTTTGATGTGCAATAAAACATTGGAAATTTCTAAAAGGTTTGTCCCGAGTACAGGATGGGTGTAGTAGGCCTCTGCTTCCTTTAAATCCTGAATGCCATACAGAATTGCGGTATCACTTTTGCCAAGACCTTTAAGTTGGGGGAATATGTACCACATCCAGTGGCTATCCTTTTTTGAATGCTTAATCTCTTCCAGTGCGCGCTGGTAAGTTAAGTTATGTGGCGCCAGAAAACGGTAAATATCCCCACTGCTCATATTTGTACCTCTACTTGAGTGGCAAAAATATAAAAATATTTGTTTGCATAGAAGACTGCTAAAAAACTCATTCCACTTCAATTTCTATAAATAGCTATGGAGACCTTTCAGTCTGAGACGTTATCTGGTTCAGCCTATAGATTTAAGCATTTAAAACGGTTTATAATGCATCTTGGGCTAAAACAATTAGCGGGGCTTAAATTCCTGTTAAAACTTAAAGGGTTTGGTTGCAAATTTTAAACGGATAATTCGCTGATAGTCCTTTTATTTTACAGCAAGGGTCTTGGATGGTTTAAATATATGACAAACTGTTGAACCGCATTTAGATCACTGTGCCTCAAAGAAAAATCAAAGATTGATATTTAGAAATTAGTTAAATATGATGGTACGTTGATTAAGAGATCTATGATGTGGAAACAATCTAAACTTTAGCAGAATATTTATGTTCTTCAAATACATCAATAAGGAAAAGATATGAGAAATTTAAAATTAACATTGATTGCCTGTGCCTTTTTATTTTTAAGTGCCTGCAACAACAATACTGAAGAAAAAAATCGTCAATCAGAAGTGAACACAGATACAATTGATACCACTGCAACCGGTAATCAGAAAATGAGAGATAGCACTCACATTGATTCATCAACAAGGACATTGCCCCCGAATAAATAAATGAACAAAGCCCTCGTTTTTGACGGGGCCTTACGCTCTAGGTGTTTCCGGTTACTTCTTTTTTCTTAAAAGTGTAATGACTATAGTAGTTAACGCTGCAGTGATCAAGATTTTTTTCGCAAGTCCTTTGGGATTGTATTCCAATTCTGATTTTATTCCACGTTCTGCAAATACGTTGGGAATGATCCCTTTTGCCAAATCTTCTATTATGCCTTCCCACGCATTAACCCGGTCAGCGAGAATCAACGGAATCCAGTGCCTATACCTGTCCTCGCTATGTTTAAATGCATACCGCCTAATTATCCCGCTAAGCCCTGAGGGCGGAACGGTATTTCCAAAGACCGTGCTGTACTGAGGGCGTTCATTTGATTTTAAAATTTCAACATCAACCTTTTGCTGAGGTGATCTTTCGTAGTCGCTTCTTTTATGGTCATCGCCTGTATAATTTTTCATAGGATAAGTGGGTTCGTTATCCATATCGATATCCATTCCCCATCCCGGGATGCTTTTATAATCTTGGGTTTCAGTTTTCATCTCTTTAATGTTTAGCTGATGGGATTAATACAGTTTTGATACATTGGTCTAGTTTTTTTGAAAATATGTTATAGGCATCTGAAATTTCTTCTAGGGGAACCCGGTGAGTGATGAGTCCTTTGAGATCAAGCCTACCCGCCTGTATGTGTTCAATGAGTTTTGGTAGCAGTCGCTTTACTGAAGCTTGGTTTGCTCTGAGTGTGATCCCCTTATTGAGCACATTACCAATGGGTACATAATTGAATGGAGGACCATAAACACCCACTACAGATACAATGCCTCCTTTTTTTACGGCGTTAATTGCCCATTGTAATGCGGTCGCCGCCCCAGCCTGCATCAGCGTCATTTTCCCCGTGAATGTTTGCAGCGCATTTCCTTCTGCCTCACAACCTACGCAGTCAATGCATACATCCGCGCCATACCAGTCTGTCGTTTTCTTTAAAAAGACTACGGGGTCCGCCATGGATTTGAAGTTGTAGGCTTCACATTTTGCATAATTTTTTGCAAACTCAAGACGATATTCTATATGGTCAATGATGATTACCCTTGCAGCACCAAAGAACCAGGCACATCTGGCCGCCATGATACCGATAGGTCCGGCGCCGAAAACAACCACGGTGTCTCCTTCCTTTATTCCGCCCATTTCGGCAGCCTGGTAGCCCGTGGGTACAACATCTGTAAGCAAAACAGCATCATCTGGATCCATGTCTGAAGGAATAACCGTAGGCCCAAAGTTTGCATAAGGAACCCTAACATATTCTGCCTGTCCGCCGCTATAGCCTCCAGCAGTGTGGGAATATCCGAATATCCCGCCTACTGCGGTAGCCATAGAATTGGATTCATGACAATTGCCATATAAGCCTTGCTTGCAAAAGTTACATTTACCGCAGGCAATGTTAAATGGGACTAACACCTGGTCGCCAATTTTTACATTCGTTACCAGCGGCCCAACCTCTTCTATAACCCCTATAAATTCGTGACCGAAAGTGGACCCAACACGCGTATCGGGTACCATTCCATGGTAAAGATGTAAATCAGAACCGCAAATGCAGGTTCTGGTCACGCGTACAATCGCGTCTTCAGGATGCAGGATCTCTGGCATGGGGCGCTGCTCGGCGCGTACGCGAAATGGCCCCCTGTAATTCATTGCTAGCATTTGATGTACTTGGTTTTGGTAAAATGTAAACTGATTATGGAAAGGCCCCATTAGATGGGATATTACGGATACATGTAATTTAAAATCTTCCCTGGCTTTTTCAATTGTCGGATTACCGGTGCGGCACCTCAATTTTTTTAAGCGGCGTTTTCGGTGGGCCGGTGATAACCGAGCCATCAATGTCAAAACGGCCACCATGGCATGGACATTCCCAGGATTGTTCCACCCTGTTCCAGTTCACAATACACCCTGCATGGGTACAGACCGGACTTAGTGCCCTGACCTTCCCATGGGCATCTTTGTGAACAGCTAGTCTTTCGCCCTGAAACTTTACGATTTTACCTTCTCCGATAGGAAATGATTTTAACGAAGCCAGTAATTCTGAACCGAAGCGGTCTGCAACAAAATGATAGGCTACATCCGCATTTTCTTTAACAAAGTCTGAAAGTCCCGAGAGTGGTTTCAGCCTGGAGGGGCTGAGCAGAACGGATAAGTCATTATCCCTGCCTAAAATCAGGTCACTTAAAATTTCCCCTGCCAGGCTTCCCAAGATCATCCCATTGCCGTTGAATCCGGTGGCAACAAAGGTACCATCAGCTGCGCCTGGAAGCAATCCTATGTATGGTAGCCCATCCACAGGTACATAATATTGAGAAGACCATTTATAATCGACAGATAACACATCAAAATTTGCTGTTATATACTGCTCGAGCGCTCTGAATGCATCTTCTGAATCCTCATGACCAGTTTTATGGTCTTCGCCTCCGGCTATCAGGTACTTTTGCCCATCTATCTCATGGCTTCTGAAATAATGATAAGGTTCCTGCATGTCGTAGGACAGGCAATCCGGATAAGTTTCATTGTTAAGCTTTACTGCCAGCACATAACTTCTATATGGGGCATTTCGTAGGGATAGGAGGTTTATGCCCGGGGGGATATGTGTTGCCCAGATTAAATTTCTACCTTGAATCTCCATCGCTCCGCCTGTAGCATAATGAAGGCCATGTGATTCCTTTACCTCTTCAATAAACGTATTTTCTAGGATCCTTCCCCCTAAAGATAAAAAGCCCCTCGCAAGGCCGTCAATATATTTTAACGGATGGAACTGCGCTTGATTGGAGAACTCGATGGCCTTTAAGAATCTTACAGGCACCCCATTGTCCCCTGATTCTTCAACCATAACGCCAGCTGCTTTGGAGGAGGAAAGAATTTCATCGAGTTGCTGAGTCTCTTTTTCGTTTTGGGAAAATAAAAATCCTGATTTGTACTCAAAATCGGCCTCGATGTTCAATTCATCAATATTTGCCTGTATCGTTTTTATCATCCTTTTACTGGCAGTAGCCATAGCTTTTGACGCTTCCTTTCCAAAATTGCTGTCTATTTCCGGGTAACTCGAATCAAAAAAAGTGTTTAAATGAGCACTTGTTCCCCCGCTTGTGCCAAAGCCCAGGTTCTTTGCTTCTACCAGAATACATTTTTTGCCTGCGCGTTGCAGATTAAAAGCGGTAGTTAACCCGGTTATGCCGCCACCTACTATAATGGCATCATAAACTGAATTTAATATATCTTCTGAAAAGGGGGGCTGCATCATAGGGCGCTGCCAAATGCTTATCGTTTTGCCGTCTCGCTGGTTTTTTTTATTTTTCATATCTAAGTACTGCCTCATTCAGTAATCGTTTATTATCCCTATGTGCCAAATTATTATGTCGGCAATTCCTAGTGTAGATTTAGTAGCGATTGTAGATTTGTCCTTAAGGGTTTAAATCCAATTTCTGAGGGCCTACAGGCTTAGACAACAGCAGATATTATGGGATAGTTTTGTGGATATATACGTGATTTGGCCCGGGCTTCTACGCATTTGTTAAGGTATAATTCTATATCCCGGTAATTTGCCTGGGATTAATACGGATATGGTATGCGAAGTATACCCTATTTGTGAATTGGCGAAACTTTATGGACTTCTACAGTGTGGTATAGAAGCGAGGCGCATTTGCTGCTGAGCCCTTAACTAACAAAAAAATAGCTTATGTTTCATCACTCAAAAGACTTGCAATTCAATGCAAGAGTCTCTAAACCGGACCCCGTATTCGCAAATATTTTATTAGAACAGTTTGGTGGCGAAAACGGAGAGCTTGCCGCAGCCATGCAATATTTTACACAGGCATTTGGCGCCAAGCGGCCACATCCTGACAAGTACGATATGTTAATGGATATTGCAACCGAAGAGTTTAGTCATCTTGAAATTGTAGGGGCAACTATCCAGATGCTTTTAAAAGGTGTCAACGGCGAACTTAAAGATGCCGCGGATTCATCAGAGATTATGCAGGTGTTAGACGGTAAAGCAGCTAAAGAAAACATCATCCATGCGGCCCTATCAGCTAATCCCCATTTTGTAATGTTAAGCAGTGGTGGTCCCAGACTGGCTAACAGCCAGGGCATTCCATGGTGTGCATCCTACATCCATTCCAATGGAGACCTTACGGTCGATCTGAGGTCTAATCTTGCATCAGAGTCCAGGGCGAAGCTGGTCTATGAGCACTTGATGAAATTTACGGATGATCCCTATGTCAGAGAAACACTTTCTTTTCTTATGACCCGCGAGGTGGCCCATTACAAAATGTTTGAAGCGGCATTGGACACCATTCAGCCAAACTTTCCTCCGGGGGTGCTGCAGGCAGATCCGAGATTTACTCAACAATATTTCAATTTTTCGCCGGAAAGTTCATTCACTGGTCCCTGGAATCAGGGCGAGATGCCAGGGATGGGAAAGGACTTTGAATTTATAGAAGACCCTGTTGCCTTCGTTAAGGAAACCGAAGGGCTTACCAACCTTTCTGATGATAAGGAAGAAGAAATGGAGCAGGCAGAGCTACTAAACAAAGAGATGAGCGAAGAGAAAAGTACTGAGGTCAAATCAGCAGAGCCAGAGGGAACCGCTCAGTGGAGCGACTACAGCGAACCAAAAATTTAATGCACACAACTGAAAGGCCGGACTGCGAAAGCATCTGGCCTTACTTTTTATAAAGGCTGTACCCATTATGGTCCAAATATCCGCTTTCCCCATCAATTAGCAAATCGATTACCTGGTTGGCGGTTTCCTGTTCCCTTTTTTGATTCTCTGCATTCTTCCACGCCCTGCCGGTTTTGATTGTCATTATCGGAAGCTGATCGCATTTTTGTTCCCCATAGGGGCCAACGTATTTCTCGGGACGCGCTCTAGCAGGTCTAAACCGGGAAATTCCCTCAGTATCGCCTTTGAACAGCGCTGGGGTCTTCCATTGTAGGGCAACATGCTTACTCATTTTATTGATTTCATCACTCACCTTGAACAGAAAGTTTGTAGTTTGTATATCCTTTGCAGATACGAGGCAAATGATAGACCATGGGTTATGTTTATTTATCAATAACTTAACCTGTTTAAAGGATTCCAGTGAATGGGCCGGTTCTACTGTTGTATAAGCTAATCTGCGGTCATCTAGAATGCTTTGATAAATTTCTGTATGATGAAGATCTTCCCCGATAATGAGCACTGGCCTGCCGGGCGTGTCTTTTTCGGGTACCTTAAAATCATTACTGTCGTAGGCAAACCTGCCTGTAGTTTCCCACCAGCCGCGGCCTTGGACCGCTGGGTGAGCGTAAGTTTCCCCGGTTGCAATGGCCTGCACAAGATCAGCCAGTGCTGTTGGCCGGAGCAGGCCCTTTGACAGGTCAAAAGCGCCAGGCTCGTAATCCTCAAATCCAGTGGTCAGTAGGTTCCTCCAGCCGAAGGAACCTAGAAGAGACCAAGCTGTGATTGCAACCATGTTCACTCCTTCTGCCTGTAATCTGCGGGCTTTAAGGTGAATCTGCATCAGCCATTTGAGCTGATCTTCCCGTCCGCAGTGCAGGTGCACTTCGGTAAGCGCAATAGGGATATGGTAACGGTCGAAAGCCGCTCTCAGCAGCATATCAACGCCACAAAGGACTGCATTGGGAGACCTCACAGCTTCTACATCCGCATAACGGACCGAGCCGCTTCCCCCGTGCGTATGCTCGGGATATATTTCCAGATTTTCATCGAGATACCTTTCAGAGGTGATGTAGTAGTTGACCCCATAAATTTCAGGCATGCAGGGTTCTCCAGCGATTTCCTCGAGTTCCTGCGGGGAAATTCCGTTCTCGGTAATATATTTCCACAGAGGGTGAGTCGGGTCTACTTTTCCGCAAAGCAGATCCATGGAAAGCCACCTCCTCTGGTTTTCAAAATTAGCCTGACTGCGAAGAAAAGGGGTGCAATGGGTTTCTCCCAAATCTTCGGTTTGAATAAGCTTTGCCTGGGGGTTAACCTCACGGATTGCCTTCATCGCCGCACGGGTCGCCCTGCATTCGCTCATCAGGATCCGGAGGAAAGTCTCGTCTGTTTTCTTATGCGGATGCCATAACCCGTAAAGTCCGCAGAACCGGGCTGTAGTCAGCGGTTCATTGACTGGGGTATAATATTCCAGCCAGGGAAACCGCTCCGCAACCAGGTAGGCATAATCAGCCAGTCCTTTTTCAAAGGAATTATCGGTGAGATTTACGTATGCCGGGCCGCAGCCATGGTGGACAAGCCCGGCAATGACGCCAACACCGTTGTGGCGAAATTCCTCAAGGGCAGCTGCTGTTCCTGACCAGTCTATGATTGCCTCACGCTCTGGTTGATGGGTTTCCCATAGCACAGGGTAACGGATGCGTTGAATACCAAGTCCGACAATTTTTGGGATGTCTGCCTCGCGCCCATAATGTCCGGCAAAAACCAGCTGGTCAAAGTATTCATCACCCAGCCTATTGATTGTGCACTCAATTCCGCCCCAGACTTCCATTTGCGCTTTCTAGTACCCTGGTATTTTCGCTGGCCTCTTTTTTTATCTTTTTGTAGGTTGCCAGCGCCTGTGCCACGACCTGATCCATGTTATAATATTTATAGGTTGCCAGCCTTCCCACAAAGTAAACATTCCTCTGGCTTTTTGCAAGCTCCTCATATTGCCTGTAGAGGGCCATATTGTCTGGTCTGGGGATCGGATAATAAGGGTCACCATCGGCTGTTGGAAATTCATAGACGATCGAGGTTTTATGGTGTTTCTGCCCGCTGAGGTATTTGAACTCGGTGATGCGTGTGAAGCTGTAGTCATTGGGATAATTTATAGTTCCGGTTTGCTGAAAAGTTTCCTGGTCGTGTGTCTCGAACCTGAATTCGATGGAACGGTAGGGTAGTTTGCCAAAGCGGTAATTAAAATACTCGTCCACAGGTCCGGTAAAGACCATTTTTTTAAACTGAATTTCTGGGGCGGCATCGCGGTAATCGGTTCCAAGCATTATGGTAATGTTAGGGTGGTTGAGCATGGTTTCGAACATTTTTGTATATCCATGCAATGGCATCGACTGGTAGGTATCAGTGAAATACCGGTCATCCTTGTTTGTCCTTGTGGGAACCCTTGCAGTCACAGATGCGTTGAGCTCGGAAGGATCCAGATCCCACTGCTTGCGGGTATAGTTTTTAAAGAATTTTTCATAAAGTTCCCTTCCGATCGAATTTACGACTACATCCTCCGAGGTTTCAAGTATGTTTTTTGCCTCCGCCTTTGAGGCGAAAAATGCTTCCAGCTGTGAGCTGTCCAGGGTCATCCCGTACATATGGTTAATGGTGGTGAGGTTGATGGGGATTGGAAAGTATTGCCCGTCCAGACTCGCGAGTACCCTGTGCTGATAGTGCCTCCACTGGGTAAACCTGGAAAGATATTCATACACCTCCTTGCTGTTGGTATGGAAGATGTGAGGTCCATATTTATGGATCAGGATGCCAGCCTCATCATAATAATCAAAGGCATTTCCGCCTATGTGGTTCCTCTTGTCCAGAATTAGCACCTTGTTTCCTTCGGAGGCAAGTCTTTCGGCCAGTACGCTTCCCGCGAATCCTGCGCCTACGATTAAGTAATCATACATATTTTTGTTTTAACTAGCAATCGATACCTTTAAATTTGAGTTTAGGGCCAGCGCCAGCTGTGCCGCCATGAATTCCTGAGTAGAATCCCAGGAAATGTCTTTCAGAAATTCGTCCACCTTATTAAGCCATTCTGTTTTGTCACCCTGCTTGAGGATCGCCTCAACCGCATCGATAAAGCCATCGGTATCGGAAGCAATATGCACAAGCTTTTTAATGCCGTAAGGCAAAATTACGTCGCGTATCGGGGTAGAAATGACCGGTATTCCAGCTGAAAGGTATTCAGGGGTTTTCGTCGGACTAATAAACTCTGTCGATTCATTGATCGCAAATGGAATTAACGCTACGTCCCAGCCGCTGATGTAGGCGGGGAGCTCGCTGTAATTTTTTTGGCCCAGGTAATGGATGTTGGCTCCCTTCGGAAGCGTTATAGGATCTATTTTCACCACGGGCCCGATCAGTATGATGTGCCAGTCAGGTCTCTTTCGAGATAATCCCTCGATAAGTTCCAGATCAAACCGCTCATCGATTACTCCGAAAAATCCCAGCTTGGTTCCTCTGATAGCGGCCTGGTCTGCGGGCTGTTCACGGGATATCCTGGCTTTACCGAAATGTTCTTTTTCTATGCTGCTGGGCACTGGCCAAATATTGCTATGCAGGTTTTTCTTTGCTTCGTAAAGAGAATGGCCTCCTGTAAATACGACGTCTGCCTTTTCGATCAATTCGCGTTCAAGTCTTTTGAGCGATTCCGGAGCAAAACGGAAGGCGGAAAGTTCGTCCATACAGTCGAATACGGTTAGGGAGGATTTATAATTTCTGCTGAATTCCAGGGCGATGGGGGTGTAGTACCAAAAAGTCCAGGCTTGTTCACCAGCAGATTCCAGGAAACTGCCCAATAGTACCTGTTGTAGCTCAACGGTTGCCTCAGGGGAGGTACCTATCGGGATATGGGGAACGATAACGGTGAGGTTATGCATTTTGACGTAACTGACAAGAGTAGGAGTAGCTGCCTGCACATAAACTGGTTCTTCCATGTAAAAAACACGGAAGTTTTTGGCAAAGCGGTTCATCAGGTGCTGCGGGCGCTGAAAAACAAAATCCCATCTCAGGTGGGAAAAACATAATAGATTCTGTGAAACGGTGTTTTCTGGGTTTCTCATATATTGGTGTAGTTGATTAGTCTGAATCTGCCTGTCCGGCCTAAGGCATAGGAAATATTACCCGGAAACTATACCTACAACCAAATTTATTGGGTATAGTTCTTGCAATAAATACCTGTTTTTATATCCACTGTTTATTTCTTGAATAAATTGGCCTTCGGATAATTGTTTTATACGTCTATAATACGATTATTTGGATCGTATCTGGCAAGAAGGAAGACCTGCCAGACCCACACTTTCTCTGGGGAAAAGCGGCAATCAGAAAGGAAAATATGCGAAAATACACATGGAAATAAGAGTGCTTTTGCCAAAGACAAACAGCACTGAAGACAACGCAAAAATGATTGCCAGGTGAGAGCCATATCCAAATGGAGCTTCAGGGGAACGATTTTGAAAAAGGATGGCTCCTGTCTCCTTATAAAAGCCAGCCAAAGAACGAATACGCCAGTAGTAACTTTAAACAGTCTTACTATATTAATCCCCTCAAATTAGGCGTCTATGGAGCAGGCATGAAAAACACGGCAAAAAAATAATCGGCCAGGGCCGGGGCAGCTTTTTTGATCAGGGCAGTTTTCATAAGCTGTGAAGGTATTCTTAGGTTTTTCCTATCAATACTTTTGTTGTAAAAAAAGATTTCACTGGACTAAATACAGGTAGTTTCTCGTTAAAGCGTATTTACACGGTGAGATAACTGGTAGTCAAAACAGTTTAGGTTTTTGGAACTCTTGCTATGATTGCCGATGGTGTAAATTAGCTAAAATCACCAATTTAAGAAAATTTAACCCTATTTTGTAGCGGGGGGATTTGGTAGCCTTTTATTATCTGCAAGCCTGAATCCGGAAGCAAGAGGGCTAATGCTCAATATTACCATTCTTTAACAGATGGGAAACTTTATCCATAAATCTGTCAATGTCAAAAGGTTTGCTGATGAAATCATCTGCCTCGCATTTTTTCCTAATCTCGCCAAGACTGGAATGAGCTGACATCATCAACACCGGAATATGACCAGGGCGGTAATCCGACTTGACCTCACAGCATAGATCGATTCCATTTGCATCCGGTAGCATCACGTCAAGAATAACCATATCCGGCCTATGCTCGAAAATCTTTTTCCTAAAGCTTTCCCCATCCTCGCATAAATGCACTATGTAGGGTTGTTCACTTAACAGCAAACCAATAATTTCCCTGATGTCATTGTTGTCTTCCACAACCAAAATGTTCTTTTCCATTATTTCTTTTCACTCTAGATTCATAGATTAAAAACCAGTTGGTTAAGTAAAAGTTTAGAAAATTATTGCCAGTTCATAGCCTTTAGTTTCAAGAGTACGCCATTTGGTACTAGTTTGCTGTTTCCATGTTTAGGCCATCGACCGGTCTGGGAAATAAGAAAGTCTTTTTCCTGCGCAGGAAATCTGTCAAAATCAGGATCGCTGCGACCGAAAGAAATTCGCGCTGCGGGTTTTGAAAAGCATCAGAACACAAGGTGGGCTCTTGAAGATATTCCATGCTGTTCAGCTCAAGGTAGCCACTTAAGTGAGTGCTCGGCGAGAGGGGGTTTTTTGATGTATGATAAAATTGGTGACTTAGCTCATGTGCACCTCCATCTCGTTATCTGTCGTTAGGGCTATCTAGTCATGAGTACCTTTGTCATCAGCGTGAAGATCAAAATGGACACAAATACCACTGAAAGCCCGATTCTGTATACCTTGATTTTTATTCCGGGTTTATGGTTTATATTAACGAATTGATGTCACTCACAAAAGCAGTAATCGGTTAAAAGTGCTTTATATGGCATTTTGCCAATATCTGAAAAGCAGCTAGCCAGATTCAAAAGTGGTACCGGGCCAGAGGAGTCTGGCACTGACGGCCCCTTAGTGTAACTAATTGAGGGTTATCTGGTTGTCTATGAGCTAGGAATTAAATAATAAGCAAAGACCGTTTTAATAGTCCATCTTTACAGCAACCCACCCATTCCCATCATGTCAAACCCAAAGGTTGATTTAACAAACTGCGATCGTGAACCCATCCATATTCCTGGCAAGATTCAGCCACATGGATTTCTGATAGCGGTTGATGAATCAGGCAGGATTTGTTACTGTAGCGAGAATATATATGCCCTTGCACGTCTTGAAGCAAGCGTACTACTTGATGAGAACCTCTCCGTCTTGTTGAACTCGATCACGCTGTCCTCGGAGGTTTCCCCAATTCCTGCGATTGTGTCGCTTTTTTTTGGCGGGCACAATACTGACCAGCTGAATCCCACCAGCCTACACATTTTGAGCCGTGACTATAATCTGATCGTTACTGCCTCGGGCGCTTATCTGGTTTTGGAAATCGAACCCGCAATACCTGGGCAGCAGGGCTTAGTTCAAAAGAATATTGGTTCTAGTCTTTCTAAAATGCTCGTTGACAAAAATCTTGATCACCTTATTGCAAACACCGCAGAGCAGGTTCGATCCGTCATTAACTTTGACCGGGTCATGATCTACAGGTTTTCGGCAGATGGGCACGGGGAGGTGATAGCAGAATCTAAAACCAACAACCTTGATTCGTGGATAGGTCAGCATTTTCCGGCTTCTGACATCCCGCTCCAGGCGAGGGAGCTCTATAAAAAAAATCTTACCAGGCTGATCTCCAATGTTTCGGATTCACCCTCGGGCATAATGGGGCTTCCAGGCCTTGAAAACCTTGACCTCACCTTTTCCCAGCTGAGAGCGGTTTCGCCGGTACATATCCAGTATTTAAAGAATATGGGGGTAGCCTCGAGTTTCAGTATCTCCCTGATTTACAAATCCGAGCTGTGGGGCCTGATTGCATGCCACCACTACAGTCCAAAATTCATTGAGTTTACAGCAAGGGATTCCGCCAAACTGATGGGTCAGATCTTATCCTCCGCGCTCGAATTCAGGCAGGATGAACTCAACCACTTGGTACATGAAAACTTTAATGCTAATCTTGACCAGCTTGCCAAATATATGCTGAGCGAAGCTAGTATGAGTGAAGCACTTACTGCAAGGGAATGCAACCTGCTTTCAATTGTGGATGCGCAGGGAGCCGTCCTGTGTTTTGAAAGTAAACTTTCAACGCTTGGAACTGTACCCACGAAAGATACGCTCACAGCCCTTTGTAGTTGGATCAGCGACCATGTTGAAGACCATATGTTTTATACTGATCATCTGGCTTCGGTTTTTCCCGAAGGATCTTCGTTTGCAGATATGCCATGCGGAGTAATGATGGTGAATATCTCCAAAGAGCTGGGTGATTTCGTGCTATTTTTTAAGCCCGAGCAACGCTCGACCGTTTCGTGGGCAGGTAAACCGGATGAAGAAATCAAGCGCAAGTCCGACCCGCTGTTAAATATATCTCCCCGTAGTTCTTTTGAATTATGGGCAGAAATCATATCGGGAAAGTCTCTGCCGTGGTCGTTTGAGGAAATTCATTCGGTATCCAGGCTTCGATCGGAAATCAGTTACGCACTCAACCTCAAGGCTACAGGAGTTCGCGTACTGAACGAAAGGTTGACTTCTGCCTATGAAGAGCTGGATGCTTTTAGTTATGGCATTTCCCATGACCTTAAAAATCCCATTGCCACCATAAAGGTCTTAGCTCAATTGCTTTTAAGGGATAAATCCCTAACCGACCGCTCACGGCAGATTTCTGTAAGCATTGAATCTAGCGCAGAAAAAATGAACCGCATGGTCGAGGAAGTGCTGGAGTATTCGCGGGTTGGGCGGCTTGAACCGAAATTCGACATTGTGGATACACAAGCTTTAGTCAGGGAAATATGTTCTGAATTGAAGCTTATTTATCATCTTTACAGCCCCATAATAGAAGCGGGTAACCTGCACAATATCTACGCGGATCCCAGATTAATCGTCCGGGTATTTTCGAATGTTTTGACAAATGCAGCTAAGTATAGCCAGAAACACCAAACCCCAAAAATTCATATTGAATCAACCTTAGAGGACAACCTGGTCAAGTTCCGTATCCGGGATAACGGTATTGGTATAAAACCTGCCGATCTGCCAAGGGTATTTGACCTTTTTTCCCGAATGTCAAATGTGGGAACCATCGAGGGGTCTGGGGTCGGTCTGGCTATTGTGAAAAAGATTGTAGATAGGCATAAAGGCAGCATATGGGCTGAAAACCTCCAGGAAGGTACTTGTTTCAATCTGATACTCATGGCCCCGCCCATTTAGGGAATATCTGGAATGACTGAACTTTTAATATAATTCAAACAAACAGGAAAAAAAGGTATGTATCAGGGTGAAGTTAAAATGTATTACCGAGAAAAAGGCCGGGACTTGGATACCCTGGGCGGACACTGGAAAAACCTTTTGCGCCTGTCAGGTACCTTTTTGTAAGCGATCCTAAGCCTGGGCACAATGTAGCGCATGATATTGAACAGGGAAAGATTGACGGCGTTAATAAAGGAATCTGGGACCCTTTTTTTTCTGTCAGTTCCTGCTCTGGGGGAATCACAGAGGTGAAAAAAAGATTAAAACTAATTAGAGTTGTTTATGTTTTCAGGCCAAGACCATATTAATTATCGATGAAAAAAATCATTCTCGTAGAAGATCAAAAGGTTATAAGAAAAGGAATCCGTTTGCTTATCGAATCTAACGGACGATTTGAGGTGGTTGCCGAAGCTGCCAATGGCGAGGAAGGCCTGTCTCTTTTAAGGAGCGGCGTTGGTGCTGATCTCATCGTTAGCGATATCGGCATGCCGGAAATGGATGGTCTTGAAATGCTTAGTGAAATTTCAAAACTTGAGACTGCTCCACCCGTGCTGATATTGTCAATGTCGGAAACTCAGGATGATTTTGCGCAGGCACTGTTTGGTGGCGCGGCGGGATTTCTGAGTAAATCTGTTGATACCAGCGAACTGTTTTTTGCATTGGAAAGAATCCTGGAAGGCGAAAGATATTTCTGTTCTGGTCTGTCCTTAAAAATGCTCGAAAAGAGTCTTTCAAAACGAAAATTTTCTGATCTTAATGGAGTTGAGCTTACCAGAAGGGAAATAGAGATAATTGGCCTATTGGCACAGGGCCAGACAACAAGTGAGATTGCCGATATGCTCTTTCTCAGCACGCGTACCGTAGAGGGCCACCGCCAAAATCTCATTGGAAAAACCGGGGTCAAGAATACCGCTTCGCTGATCAGGTTTGCATGTCTGAAAGGGATAATTAACTAAACCTAAGCGTAACATTGCTCTTTACAGCATGCTTGATTATGCTATATTAGTGTATTAACGGATAAAGTCGGAAATGGAAGTAATGGTGATCATTTTTCTATTGTGGCGAACACCCCGGGGGCAGCCACCTGATTATTATTGTATATCCAAATTTGATCTGTCAAAACCCGTCTGCAACAGAACTATTGCCATTGATTCTAGAGGTAAGAGTGGGATGAGTTAATCCGCTGCCTGGCGCGGTACATCCCGGTGAGCACCATCATCTGAAGCTAAAAATCCGAAAACTTAATCTTGATTTTTTAAAATCCAGTATCATTGTAACTGAAAACAAACGGGCCAATCTGGTTTGGAAATCCACAATGTTGTTCGATTCTACATCCCTTATCCTCTTTTTGGATCAAAGGTTTCTTTTTGTGAATAGTTCCAAAAAATCTATACCTATCTTCACAGCCTCAGGCTTGCAGGTTATCAATAATTTAATCTCGAATTCAACAAATAAACATTTTTATTGAGCTTCAATCAGGAAGCCTGAAGAAAATAAATAGGCGTGGCAAAAAAGAAAAAACAGGTGTTTTTCGCGCCAAATCATTTTTTGCTGTACTACACTGTACGAAAAAACAGAACGCTTTTTCGTACAGTACATCAGGATATTAATCGGTATGATAGTGTTTGAGCTTTTTCTTCAGAATCACCCTGGCCTGATGAATATGCGTTTTCACCGTACCAACGGGAAGGTTCAGTTCGCGTGCAATTTCTTCATATTTGTACCCCTCGAAATATTTTACAAAAGGTACTGAATACTGTTTTGGCAAGCGGTCCAGGGCACTGTTTATCTCTTCGAGGCCGAGTGTTGTAATCACTTCGTTCTTTGAGGCCGTCTGGAAAAGGTGTGCATCCGAGATATCTTCCTCCTGTACAAAGTTTGCGCGGTGCCTGACCGACTTGTGGTAGCTGTTTATGAAAGTATTTTTCATAATGACGAAAAGCCACCCCTTGATGTTTGTTCCCTCCTGATAGTTTCGGGCAAAACGTGTAGCCTTAAGCAATGTGTCCTGTAAAAGGTCATTGGCATCTTCTAGGTTTTTGGTAAAATTGAGTGCATGTGACCGAAGTGACCCAACATGCAGATTTACTTTTTTTGCAAACTCGTTTGTAGTCATAGATATTAATTTAAAGATCATCCTGTAACATCAAAACCAGAGCCATTTTTTCTTGTCTGAAACCTGAAAAGGTATAATTCGCGTACTTTTCGTAGGAGGGGTAAAACTACCTGTTCCTGCTTTTGCGAAGCCACGTTTTCTGGGTACCTACTTACTTTTTTTAATTTCTATGAAGAAAGTTGTTCCAATACCCACCTCAGTTTCAAACCAGATCTTTCCCGAGTGCCAGTCAACAATAGTTTTTATGACTGACATGCCCAAGCCCACAGATGGCTCGCCCTTGAGCCCAGTTCGCCCTGCAGGGTTAAATTTTTCAAAAAGCTGTGCGTGGAACTGTTTGGGTATACCTATCCCGGTATCGCCTACCGAGATAGTTACTGTTTCCCCGCCGGCAACTACGCCTATGGTAATCGTGCCGCCGTCCGGAGTAAATTTTAAGGAGTTTGAAACTAAATTGTTAATGATCTGAATGAACTTGCTCTCATCAATCTCGACAAATACCTCATCTAAAGATGCCTCTAAAGAAAAACTTACATTTACCATAAGCTCGCCTTGCTTATATTCCTCTAACAGCTGATTTATTTTTTCGATAAGGTTAACCCGTCTTTTCACCATTTCCACACCGATACTTTCCAGGAATTCCTTTCGTATCATATCTTGAATCATTGAAATCCCCTTTTTTGCGCTTTTGCTAATGAGGTCAAGCATTTTGATCATCTTGGCGTCATCCACCTCGCTCCTTCGTGAGAGCAACATATCCGACATCATCTGTATTACCCCCAAGGGCCCCGCAAGATCATGGCTTAAAATGCTTAGGGTTGCGTTTTTCTTGTTGGCGAACTCCTGAAGGTAATCACCATGTTTATTTTCGATTGTTCGGTCTTCTATGTATCCGATCACAAGTTTTTTATCTGGCAATGTCTTGTCAAAGGCTAAATCAATGCGCAAAAAATATGTTTTCTGAGACAAGATCACCCGGAATTCAAAACAACCAGCTTCTGGCGAATCCTGAATGGTTTGATAAGAACTCCTTATATATTCAACATCCTCTGGATGGACCAGGGCGAATAGTTTTTCGATACTAGCGCCTTCATCAATTCCTTCAAAAAAATTCATGAAAGCAGAATTACTGTAAATAATTTTCTCATCAGGGACCTGAACCATGAAGCACATTCTTGATGATCTCTCAGACAACAGTTCGAAAATAGTGGAGTTAGCTTTCATTTAATTAAGTAATATGTAAATAGGTTATATATAAAGTTTTCCAGTTGAAGCAGGAAAGCTTTGGTATTAAGGATAACAGAAATTTTATGGGGACAGGTTGCGGCCTGTAGCGGAAAAAAAGTATTAACTAAGGAACGCTTATCGCGGCCTGACGGTTCCGTTTGAGAACTGAATTTATAGTTCTCAAGAATGCATGAAAATCGAACGGCTTGACAAGATAGTGATCGCTACCCACGCCGAAGGCTTCAAGTGCAAATGTAGAGTGGGAGGTAACAAAAATCAGAAACCCTACCTGTGAACGGACTATTTTCGCAATCTCGAGTCCAGAGATCTCCATCTTTATATCAAGAAAGAGAAAGTCAATATCATCGTTGTTTCCTATAAATTTTACCGCGTTAATCGGGTCCGTAAAACTCCCAATTAACTCTAGCTTAGCCACATTAGAGATGTACTCTTCCAGCACCTCAATGAAGTGTAAGTCATCGTCTACTATGATGCATTTATATTGGGCTCTTTTCAAATCGTTTGTAGCTTAACATTAATATTATGACTATTGTTTTGGCTAATAAAATAATCCATTGTTTTACGAGGCCAAATATTAAACAGGTGTCTATGTTTTTGGTTTTTAAGGAATTGAAAGGGGAATCGCAGAACATATGGAAACTTTCTGTATCAATTTGTATCACCTTCCACACTAGCTAAAAGAGAAATGTCCTTGGCGGGAGTAATTGTAGTGGTGGTATGCTCATGAAAAACTGTTTCATTAAACTTGGCACAAAAAATACGGAACAGCTTTGGGTATTTTAGAACAGATTATCCAGGACATATTTTTAGTTTAGCTCTTATAACCACGCGAAGGCTGAATATGGTGTATAACCTCAGGACCTGTGGTGTGCTAGCCCGAACTAAAAAGTCTAGCCAGAATACTTTTTAATTTCAAAAAGGTTATTTTTATAGTGATATCTACGGATATAAGCAAAAATAAAATTCCAGTTCAAATCTGCCTGCTTCCTTTATTTGCTTTAATTCACCTGAAAAACGGCCGACAATAGGTATTTTTCAAATCTTACCGATCGCTTTAGATAATCTTACATCGTTGCTTGATAATATAAGGGAGACTTGGTTCCACCAGGTTAAAATAGGTTAACCAAGATATTTCTTAATTGATTAAATTTAGTTAATGAAGATGATCAATAGCCTCATAAATATTTTTTGGACCATAATTGGTTTTTTGCCTGTAATTTATTTTTGGTATACTCAATTGAACACTGTTGCGCTTGTCATTGGTTTGGGGATCAGCTTAGTGCTTGCAACGTTGCCCATCAGGTTTTTTCAAATTGGGTTAAGCCGCCAGAATTTAGAAAAAATGGGGGTACATTTAGTAGGTTACATGGTACAGGACGGGAAGTTTATCAATAGGTTAGCACGAAATAAAGGCATAAATAACAAGTTTGTGTATCTGACTAAGAGGGAAAGCTTTAACCGCCGTTCAGTAATATATGAGCGGTATCATTTATGCTGTTTCTTTTTTTTCTTGATCAGCTTACTCCTGGCTTTATTTGCACAGAGGTTCATACTTTCTGCTTGTTTATTGATTGCAAATATTTTATATAATATATTACCAGTATTGTTGCAGCAATACTATCGCTCAAGGGTGCAGAACATTATAAAGTCAAGACCAGGCAATCAGTGGGATTAGCCTTTAGCATACTTTGGATGTTTTGAATCTGTTAGTCTATAGTTACGATGCGCTATTTTTTGATTCGGCCTTATTGAAAATGATATGATGCCGAGATTGCAGTTATCTCTAAATCGGCCTGGCAGAAAACTTTTAAGCTAATGTTGTATTGTTTAAGCACATGGAAAAGCGAATTACTTTGCAACTATGTGCATTAATATGACCTACGCTTTCCGCTATTGCGATTTTAATTCCAAAAGGTTGACTTTCAGTTGACAAGATAAAAATACGGCATCAACCTTAGAGATTTGTGAGGGTTCATAAAAAAAAATATCATCGTAAAGGAAAGTTGAGCTACTACAGAAGTTATTTTGCTACGGGTGAAAAGTTCGATAAATCAAAGTTGTTTTAACAATTTAAAATGATATGATTGCAGCAAGTTACTCCTAAAATTATAGTAGTAAAACTATTGCTGATAATTAATGTTCTTTACTTGCAGGTGTGAGAAGCTTGCATCAATCTGTTTTGATTGAGAGCGTTAATTAAAGTTATGTTGGTGGATGCCAACAGTAAAAAGGTAAGCATTTATTTGTTTACCTTTTTTATTTGTTTATAAAACCATACGAAATTCTTCGAGTTTTATCATCAGGAAATTGGTTAGGTGATGCTGTACAGCAGGTAAATATGTATAACAATAATGAGTTTCTGCTCTTCTGTGAAGAGAATATTGACTTAAATCATCTGATGTTCTGAGGTTTGGTTTAAAACGTTTTTCAGCTTTCTTCACTGAACGGTTCGAAGAGGAGTGGTCCATGGACTTTAAGATCTACAATGCTGGTTTTTCCGATGAATTATTAGTCAAAGTTTTTTAGGCTGACAGAAGCATAGATGGTCCTCAGCAAAAAACAGCTTTGTGAAAAATGATGCTTACTGGGTCCAAGTGAAATTCAGTTATTGTTCAACAAAAAATCAAAGAACCTGATAATGGATATGTCTGCTGATTTAAATAATTTGGAAATCAAAATTTCAACATCAACTTGTTCATTATCCAAAACTTAAAGCCGCATTCTGATGTTAACCAGTAACTATGAAAGAGATTCAAACCATTCAATTAAGCCAGAAAACAAAAGGAATGATCATCGGTGCTATAACCGCCTTTGCGCTGACTGCTTCATATTTGCTCAATAAAAGAAAACATCAGAATAAAAATAAACCAGTTCCAAAAATATTCAATAAAGATAACCTGACTATGGAAAGATATGTATTCAAACTCCCGACTGACCATGGCGAGATCGAAGCGGTGATTGAACAGGGCGGGGAGTGCTATGCCGTTCGTTTAAACGGAGCATATGTTGGAAACATGTGGCAGGACGAAGATAGGGGTATGCTGTGGAACACCCATGATAACGGGCTAAAGCCTTACTTATCGGAAATTGCCGCAAATCTTTCTGAAGCCTTTTCGAGAAAGGGCTTTCCATCTATTCTCAAAGGCACATATAATGAAATCCTCGACACGAACTGGAAAACCAGCGAAACCCTGGAGGTGGTTATTTCTGCGCAGACCGATATGGAAGTATTCACCACATTTTTGAAAGATGAGATATTGAACCTGGTCACTTTCGAAGAACACCTTGATTTGATGGTCAAAAAAGAAGGTGAGGATTATTTTGTCCTGGTGAGCATAAATTAGTAGTTAGATTAAATCACTCGAAATGAAAAAACATTTTACCAACCCCAATTACGAAGGGGTTCCGGATCCGGAGGAAATCAGGGAACATTACCCTATAGAAAATGATTCCGATGCTTTAGAGCCTTTTGATGATCGCTCCGAACACCGGGAAATCAATTCCCAAGATCCGGATGAATTACGATATTGGACCCAGCAGTTCCAGATTACAGAAGAGCAGCTTCATGATGCCATTGCATTGAATGGTACTTCTGTTCGGGCAATTAAGAAATACTTAAGCGTATAACCATGGCCGAGCTACCAGATCTGAGCGTTTTCGCGGGCATCCTTAACAAAAGATTTAAAGGCAGGATCTTAAGAAAAATTGAAATAAAACATTCGGGTAAACTAAATTTGAGCACTAAAGAATTGGAGGAGAATCTGCTCAACCACAGGTTGCTTACAGTCGCAAGATCGGGTAAAACCCTTCAGTTTGACTTCGGAAAAGATAAAATACTTGGCCTGCACCTTATGCTGCGCGGAGAGCTTAAGAGCATTAGTGAGCAAGAGCCGATTCCCAAATATACCATATTTGCTTTTCATTTTTCAGGGGGACAGGGATTCGCCGTAACTGATACCTTAAAGCAGGCAGCCCCAACGCTAAATCCACCTGAGAATAATGTTCCTGACGCACTTGATATTACCCGAAATGAATTTTTTGATTTACTGAAAAGAAGAAAGAAAACGATTAAAGAAGTTCTCATGGATCAGAAAGCCCTTCGTGGGATTGGAAATTCTTACGGTGATGAAATTTTGTGGCATGCTAAAATCTCTCCTTTTTCTGTTTCCAGAAAAATTCCTGAAACGGCAGCTTTAAGACTCTATAAATCCATTACCAAAGTTCTAAATCAGGCCATCGAAGATATCAAAAAAGAAAATGGAGATGAGCTTACCGGAGAACTCCGTGATTTTTTGAAAATCCATGGTGCCCATCTTAAACTGTCTCCAACAGGTGAGAAAATAAAATCCGAAAAAATAGGCGGCAGATTAGCTTACTTTACCGATGAGCAGCAGTTATTTATTTGATAGTAGGATAGAAGGATTAAAATAGGATCATAGCATAACCAGTTAGAATGCCTCCTGAATTAGATACAAAGGAATTATTTAAGCTTACCCCTGGATTTATCCTGGTAATAGGCCAGTACACGCTGGGTAAAAGTTTCTCCTTTTATACGAAGTTCAGCGGTTTCTTTTTCATATCGCTCGAGCTTACTTTCCAGAATCTTATGGTAAGCGGTAATACCTGCGCGGGGATCACGAATACTGATATTTTCCAAAAGGCTCCTGATGTTGAAGTTTGTATCGGTATGATTTGAATACTTCTCATGGAATTCCTCTGGGGTGTACCAGGTGTGGTTTAATTTATTGTAGAGCCAGCAGTTGGATCGCCTGGCTTCCGCTACGATGGCCATACTCGTAAAGCTAGAAGTCTGTTTATCCTGATGGCTCAACTGGTGGGTTGCGTTAACTGTTTTCATTTAAGCAATTAATTGACAAATTTCCGCAAAAATCAAGTTATGTATCTCACTTCCGTCCACACGGTGATATTCGCCATCCCGCTTTTCAATAAAGCCTGCAAAACTATTGTTGATCACGATCCTGTGTAAATCTTTCGCACCATCAACGGCATTCATTACGATTAAATCCCGTCCGATATTGAGTATCAGTTGATTTTTCTTTCCTTTATACATGATGCAAATTTTACTAAATATTTTAGTAATTACAAATATATTTAGTCACATGTTTCTGTTAAGATTTCATAGTTTCCTTTGATTTGTGTCACTAAAGAATTTCAAGGGGATATCTCTGGGAACCACTTAGCTAAGCTTTCCCCTGTCACACGCGTGTTTTACAAGATTTGTTAATTAATTCTGTACTTGCAAACCTGGGTGCAATAGTAAATGTTTTGCTGCTCTGGGCGTGCCTTAGAATCAATAGGAGACCCAAATCCAGTGCTACTTTTTTTTCTGTTATCACCCTGTTTAGCAATAGGCTCCTAAAGGCCTCCCCGGATGCCAAATGGTATACCTTGAAATGCTGCAGTGCCTTTTTTATAGCGGGAAAAAGCCTGCCATTCCAGAAATGATTTTTTTTCACGTTAACAATATTATTCCCAGCTTTTTTTGAGCTGAGGAATGTCCGGTTAATTATATTATTTCTGTGATGTTCATAATCAAATCATGATAAATTTTATAACGGGTCGGCTACTGCTCCCAGCTGATCCGAACGGTCTCATTTCCTAGAATAAATGCTTCTAGATCCTGTTTTCGGTCAACAGCCTGAAGTAACTTAACTAAAGGAGACTGAATGCTGAATTTCAAGTCTTGTTTTTCAGGTGAACTATCCAGTGGGGTAATGCGCAGGCGATAGGATAACCTTTGATCTCCCTGAAGATGGAATATAACCGAATGCTCGCTTTTTCTGAGGCCCGAAATCGGGCAGTCGGAAAATATTAAAAACGGCTTGCCGGTGATGCGTATAAAATGGCGGGGCAATATTCCAAACGCATTGCCTGCTCCATAGACTTCCTGCCCGACAGCGCCACTCTTTTCAATTCCGTCATGTAGATCTTCCAGTGCTATCCAGAGGTTCGGATCGACCTCACCCGTCTTTACCTCATCTGAGATCATCTCCCGGGGAAGCATTGGTGGATAGTAATAAGGCGCCCTGTGTACAAGGTAGCGGATAAATTCGCTGCAGAGAAGCCTCACACTTTGCAGGATCTCCATGCCTTCTGCATGATTGAGAAAATCATGCAGGGCGCAGAATACCTCCTGTTCTTCATATGCCGCAGTATAAGGAGCATCGCTCAATGGGAACAGCGCAAAGAAAGTCGGGATATTCTTGCCATAGCCATAATTACAGTCCCAAAGCTGGACGTTTTCAAAGATTGAAGCCAGGGCTCTGTAACTTAATGAAAGATAAAGCTCATTACCGGTAAGTTTAAAAAGCCGGAGCAGTGCACCGGCAGCAAACGCGGTATTATTGGCCTGGTACATGATTTTGTATCCGACATTCCCAAGTTTTTTTGCAGCGGTCTCGGCCTCCTTTAAATATTTTTTCTCGCCTGTCAGCTCATAGGCCTGAAGCATTACATGGGCATAAAGCCCTGCCACATCCTGTTCGCCTCCTTCACCAGGCTTGGTTTCGGCCTTTATTATCTCCAAGGTATCCATCTTATAGAATACTGGCCACTGGTATTTGAATTTATGTGCAACTTTTATAGCAAATCCGAGCGAATCCAGAAAAAGTTTTTCTGCGGTCTTATCTCCGTCCAGTGCTAGTCTTGACAGGTTTAAAAGCGGGTGGTGCAGATACCAGGAGTCCATTACTAGCGGCATTTTCTGTTCCTCTTCACCTTGCAGTTGGTCTTCGGCATCGGGGTGCCATCTTAGCAAAGTCTTCAGTTTTTTGCTATAAAATGCAGGAAGGCCTTCCTTTATAGTATCCATAACCTCCATGGATTTGCCGCTCCATTTCGAGTAATCAACAAGGGGAAGCAGTACCGCCAACTGTACCATAATCTCGGGAGGCGTTTGGTAATCACTCACATATGCATTGAGGTAACTGCTACCTCCGACCATAGACCAGCAGCCCGGGTTTTCAATAAGATCCTTAAGCCCTTTCTCCAGAATTTCCGGCCAGTGCAGGTAACGTGTCTGCGGCCTTTGGATGTTAAGATATACCTCTGCCAATAAATCCAGATAATCTTGTGCCTGATCCCGACTCTTGGTATTGCCCGTCCTGAAAGCAACGGTTGCATCTGAAATTACAACTTCTTTGCCGGCAGCCAAAGGTTGTAGATCACTTGTTGGCAATGATAAGCCGATTTCCGGAAGCATTCCGCCAACAATACCGGATAAGGATGTGCCGGTCTGTTCGGCAAAATCTGAAAGGGCGGTGAGGTTTTGGAAATATAGGATACGCAGGTCTCTTTCCGGAATTGAAAAATACAACAGGCCAGATCTCGTTCCCACCTGCGCTGCATGGATTTCGCCCATCGATTTTATGGTTCCCTTTATCCCGGTAGTGAGGATGTCCCTTGGCCAGAATGGGAAGAAAGTATCCGTAGCCGGGTTAAGGGTACAGGAATATTTTAACATGGTAAATTCCCCCTGTGAAAAAGAAATCTTGATATTAAATACGCCTAGTGCGTTTTTGATCTTTATTGTATATCCACCGTTTTTCCTTTTGATAGCGGGAGTGCCAGTCATGACGCCTGGAGCATAATAGGCCCTAAAATAAACCGGCCGGTTATCGCGGTAAGAAACCGAGGTCCAAATTGAATCCACTGTCTGAAAAATATCGAAGCTGAGCTCGCCTAAGTTTTCCGAGTGGAGAAAGTTACTATTCTTAAACTGGGCCATAGCAGTTAGGGCCCATGGTGATAATCCTTTCATACCAGTCAATTTTTCTGTTAAACTATTCCCGTCGACAACATTATTTTTGCGACCATTGTTTTCTGCTATCTGTTATTTTGCAGACTATTTATATGTTAATGCTTTTTCTAAAGGTACATGTTATTTTGTTTGCAATAATGGGCATTAAGGCACGGAGTGATTATGACTTTGTTGACCTCTTAGCGGTTAACTGTCGAAATGCTTAAAATATTGCCGGAAAGCCAGAACAGTCGTTCTCCAAAACTTTGAGTTCAATAATCTTCGAAGATGTGAAAGGGTTACCACTTCATCCGAAGGCAATGGTGTATGCCTTTATTTATTGAAAGAAATGCTGGAAAGGTCAGGAGGTAAAACAGCAGCTAAGAGTGTCTCTGGGACTGGATCTGAGTTCAGCATATTCTAAAACTTAATTTCAAACCAGTTCATTAGATTGAATAACCAATTGGGTTATAAGTTCAAATCGTCGTAAAGCCTATTAACTTCCTTAAGCTCTGATACTGGAGTTAATGCGCATATAGAAAAAAAGGACCCGTTTTTCTGGGTCTCTTCTGTTATATTTAGCCCTTGTGTTATTCTTCTGCTGCTGCCTGGTTTACAAAACTCACGGCGCATTCGGTCAGGGCCACATCGGTAGCTTTTTCATTTTCCAATGTCTGTCCCAGTAAATCGGCTACATCAGTTCTGTCCATGTTTTCTGCAAATACCTTTAGGGTACCGTACGTTGCGATTTCATAGTGCTCTACTTTCTGTGCCGCAAGGATTAGTCCTGCGTCACGGATCATGGATCCTGAATCGGTATCAGAAATAATCCCATCTGCCTCCTCTAAAAGTCCCGCCATCGCATCGCATTTTTTTGCGGCAGGTTTTTCCTCTAAAAGGGCAAAAACCTGTTCCAAAGTATCTATATGGGTTTGAGTTTCCTGGGTATGTTTCTCAAATGCGGCCGCAAGCTCCGGGCTTGTTGAAGCTTTTTTCATTTTTGGGAGCGCTTTAACCAGATGTTTTTCTGCCCAGTAAATATCCTTTAATTCATCAACCAAGAATTCATGGAATTCGCTAGGCTCCATCTTAGCGTTTTTCGCTGTAGTTTTTTTTGATGTTGTGCTGGCAGTGGTCTTTGCCGTGCCTGCTTTTGCTGTAGTTGCCATAGTTTCTATTGTTTTTAGTCTTTACACCGTTAAAACCACTCGTGGTAACCATTGTTTGTGATTACTAAAAAATACGTAATTTCCTTTTTAGTATACCCGTATTTATCTGTTTATGTGGTATACACCTAATTTTTTGCCTAAGCTTAAAAACGAAAACAATTGGCAGGCTAACAGGATTCTATAAAGAAAGGATGTATGGAAAAAGATGATCTTATACCCAGTCAGCAGGTTGGTCAGCAGAGCAATGCCATCAAGGAGAAAAAAATTTCTTCAATCTCGGAAGCACAACAATTTTTTGTACGGGCTTCCGTCCGCCTTTTAGAAGTAAACCGTTGGCAGCGCATTTTTACAATTGAAGCGAGCCATTTTCAGCTATTTGATTACCGGGCTTTGAGATCGATAGAATTGCAGCAGAAGGTGACTTTATCCGAATATATAATTAGGTCCCGGCACTCTACAAGGGCATGGATATGACTGGGTCAGAATTGAAAGTATGGAGTATTATTCTAACGAAGAAACTGATTTTAACATTTTTGTAGCACGTCCAAGCAATGTACCAGGTCAAAAAGGTGGTTCAATAGCAATTTTTTTTTGTCCGTGCGCAACTTCTACTTTTTTTGTTTTCCAGCAAGGTAATTTCCTAACCGCAGAGGTGCATGGGCGCAACGAAGTGCCGAACCTTCAGCCCGACGATATTTTTGGTGAGGCACGCAACCTGATGATAAACGGGGGCAGTGAGGTGTAGTAAATGGGGACCATTGCTATTAGCGGAACGCCATTTTTGAGAAATAACTGATTATTTGTGAAATTGGAATGCCTGTAATGGATGGGATCGAAATGGTGAGTGTTCAACCGAAATCATTCAAATGCGTACCCAGATCGGCTATCATATTTCAGTGATCATAAGAGTGACCTGCCATGGTTAAAAAGAAGAATGATTGGTTTTTATGGTAACTTAAGAGCCGAGAAATTAACGATGGCGGGACTGTTTTATTTGGCGTTTGAATTCCCACCAATCCCTTGCAGATATAATTTTTGAATAGGTGAGCATTTAAGTCGATATTCGATACAATTATTAATCATAAAATTATGGACCAAAGTGCCATCGCATGAATCAATTCAAAAACCCTGCTGTTAATAAACCTTCTGGCTGCTGATCTGAACATTTATGATACAGCTGCTATAGTTTCTAAATTTATTATTTATTTACTTTAGTGATTTGTTCAAATTCTTCTGCCAAGGAGCAATTAAGAAAATAAGCCAAGCCTTTTCTGTTAAACAGATGATTGATGATGGATTTTCAGTTACAGTTTGCTCCTGAAGTAATCCAATTCGGCTTAAGTGATCTATCAATTCCATTCCGTAATCTTCTTTTAGACCGATTGCTTTTAATACCTCAAGATGCTCAAATCTAAATTTTGTGCTGTCTCTCAGATAAAAACCAATTTTGTCAGCATCGATGAGTTTTTCCTTATAATTTTTCATATTCAAATATAAAAATAATGCTCAGCTGTGAGGTATCGATCTTAAAGGCTTAATTTTTCTAGTTTATGGAAAATCAGTTGCGCGCAATACAGTGTTTTCAGGTAAGAAGAAAGCCCTTTCGGAAGCACCACATTGAATTATGAAATGGCCAAGGAATTGCATAAACCCAACGTAGCGCCTAAATATTTGTTTTGTTTTAAAAACCAAATAATTATTTCTTTGTTAAGGTGTAGCTTATGCTGTTAAAAAAGAAAATTCCGTTCAGTTATATATTCAAAAAGGTAAGGGTGGAGCTGCTGTATGTACTCCTCATCGGTCTTGCCGTTTACTACCTTACCTCGGTTTTCCGGAGCCTTATTCCTGAAATGCCCTTAGGGATACCTGCTTTCCTAGGAACGGCAATTTCTGTAATACTTTCTTTTAAACTTAATCAATCTTACGACCGGTGGTGGGAAGCGAGAAAGATTTGGGGAAGTATTGTGAACGATAGCAGAACGTTTGTGCTCCAGTTACAGTCATTCATTTACCCGGTTGATCAGCATTCAATAAGAACAATTTCATTCAGGCACATCGCCTGGTGCCATAGTCTAAGCCGAGCACTTCGTGGAAAAGATGGTGCAGCACATCTTGAGGAATATTTAAGCGAGCAGGATATGTTAAAGATTCAAAAGCAGAACAATAAGCACTTGGCTATTCTTCAGCTAAATACGCTGCATATCGCCAAATTAAGAGAGGAAGATAAGCTCAACGTATTCAGCCACGTTCAGTTAAATAATACCTTAGTTAATTTTTCCAATGCCATGGGCATGGCCGAACGCATCAAATCCACTGTGTTTCCAGTAACTTATAGATATTTCCTTCATCTGGCGATCTATCTTTTTATCATTACTTTATCTATCTCTCTAAGAGATATCGAAAGCTATTTTGAAATTCCGCTGTTAATGGTCATTTCTGCGGCATTTTTTCTTCTGGAAAAAACAGCAAGTCATATGGAAAATCCATTTAGCGATCTGCCAACTGATACCGCCATGACCTCGATATGTAATACCATCGAAATAAACCTAAAACAACTTTTGGGCGAGGAAAAGGTGCCTGATGTATTAACCACTGATACCTTTTATATTATGTAAGAGTGTGGAGGCATCGAGGTTTTCTTTATTTATAGGGAACGCGAAGTGATTTCCCATATCTTGATGGATCATCGGTAATTGTGCCACCCAGGTTTCAAAATGATGCAATTTTATTATACCACCCAAAACTTATTGCTTTCACTAGTTTTAGAAATTCATTAAACAGCTTGTTTCTAACAAAATACGTTCTCGCTCTCCTGAACAATACGCTGACCAGCTTAGAAGCTATCGCACTCCAGAGCAGATGATACAGGGCGCTTCTAACATTTGCATACGGATTGCATCGGCAGAATTCGATTTTTTATCTAATGACCTTCAAAATATCCCTGGCAGAAAAACTTAAACAGTGAGAGAGTTTTTGAAAGTTTCATACTGGCTTTAAATTGAGATAAATTTCTGATTTGAAACATAAGAACAAAGTATTGTCAAAAATGGTTATATAGCATAATTAGTTTGATATGAAACTGGCAAGGCGCTAACGATATACTAGCGCCTTTTAAATATTAGCGTTTATCTCTTCTATAGAATTCGATGTTTTTCATCAATGGCCAGATCATTGATGCTTGCGAGCCGTTTCTCCATTAGCCCGCATTATCAAATTCCCAAAGCTCATTCCAAAGCTGCGGAACCATTGCCCTTGATGGTCATGCCATTCATGTTCGAAGCGAACTGCTATACGGTTGTCAGTAAATGCCCAAAGTTCTTTTGTTAAGCTTGTAGTCAAGTTCATTTTCCCATTTGTTTGCTAAAAATACTTTGACTTCTTCACGGCCTGAGATAAATTCCGACTGATTGCGCCATTCTGCCGGGGTGGCGATGATTCCATATATAATAATCAAAGAGGCCAATCCCGATGAGGTTAAGGGAAGCGCAACAGGGGAATTAACTTTATTACCTTCGGGGTAACTTCGTGTCTGGCTCCTGTTTTTGCTGTTTATTTTGGAAAAACGCTTAGTTCTGCAACCGATGTAGAATGACATTTTCGATCAGCAGGGATCTTTCTGTTGGCTGTTATGATTATCGCAATGACATTGAGTTTTGTCATCCGAGAGACTGGCAGAGGGAATGGGAGCTCAGGAGCTATTGAATAAAAACAGAATTTTTTTCCATTTACTAGTCTTTTTTTTCTATTAATTGATATAACAGACTGTTAATAATTGAGACCATTTTAAGATTTTCGATATACTCAATTTCGATTGCGCCATTACTTAAAAGGAGCCCAAAATACTCGGCTAGAAATATATTGAACAGGCCAGATCATCATAATTACCGTGTCAAAAACGTATCCGCGCGGGCTATTATGCGAACTAAAATAGGTTTGATATATATTGTCGCATGTGCCATAACATTGATAACTGCAGACCAACCGGTCGTAAAACTTCGTGCCATTAGCTTACCTAACGATCCGATCACACAAAAAGCAAGGGTCACTATTTTTTTACACAGGTAAGCTTTAAAAAGTAAAAAATCGTCCTCAGGGTTTGGTTACAATAAAGTTACTTTCATAACCTTCGGAATTGGAAATCAACAAGATGAACATACAATTGGCTGTCCGATAATTCTTCTATAGTTGCAGGCTAAATTATCGAAGTCAATTCTTATTACTGCCAAAGAAATTTGATTATGTCAATCTTAAAACGGCCAAAGTATTTCAAGAATTTATACTACACTTGCAGTCTTTTTTTGTGTATCTTGGCTATTATTATTACCTATTAATGATCAAATATGGGCTCGGGATTGATGCAGAATGATTTTTTGAATACCAACATTGCTTCTGCCTTGTTGAGCACACAGGGTATACCTGCCTGCATATTAAAAGTTGAGGGAAATTTGATTACGCTCCTTAAGTCAAACCATGAGTTCGCAAAGCTTACTAAGACTGACCTGGTAAGTGTTTCGGCATTCACGTTGCAGGATATTTATCAAAGTAGTGATAGATTATCGACAATAATCAGTGAGGCAGTGAAAATCAGGGGATATGCCGAAACTAGAATTCAACTGCGTTCTGATCAACAGACTTCACAGGCGAATGATTACCTGGCTAAATGCACCTATCTATTATCTCAGGAACATATTGTTTATGTGCTCCATACCTTAGATTTTCGGCAAGCTGAATCAATTGATAAACCAAAACTCTTAAATCCAGATAAGCTCTATCGGATTATGATAGAAAACACATCCGAGTCCATTATAATGTTGGACAAACAATTGATAATTTTTGAATTCAGCATGCAAAGTCAGTTCCTCATGGGAGAGTTTTTTGATTTTCACCTAGAAAGAGGTAAATCGATATTTTCATATGATCAGGAAAAGCAGATACCTTTTAATACCGAACACTGCAGGAGGGCACTTAAAGGACAGACGGAATGTATCGACCTTTTTGTCCCGCGGTTAGGCCGCCATATGGAAAAAATTTCCATCGTTTATAAGCCACTTAAAGGGGATGGAGGAGAAATTACAGGGGTTTTTATTTCCGCCCGTAATGTAACCGAAAGAATGGCTCTGGAAAATAATCTGCATGCTCAGGATATTGATCTGTCATTAATTTACAACCATCTTTCAGAGACGGTTTTTATGATTACCGTGGAAGATAATAACCAGTTCCGTTTTGGTTCTGTCAATAGGGCATTCCTTGAAAACACCGGACTGAATGAATCTGCTGTAGTAGGTCATTTGGTAGAAGAGGTAATTCCCCAGCCATATCTTCAGGCTGCCCTGGCACAGTACAGGCTGGCTGTTGATACTAAATCGCCGGTAACCCGGGAGGAAAAAGCTGAATACCCATCAGGGCTTAAAATCTCCATTATCACCGTAACGCCTTATTGTGATATTGCGGGGAGCTGCACAAGAATTATTGGCTCCATTCATGATATAACCGGCCGGGTAATAGCGGAAAAAAAAGCTGTGCAGAATTCGGTAAAGCTTCAGGGGATTCTGGATTCTTCCCCTGACATTATCTGTACGCTAAGTAGTCAAGGTATCTTATATACGGTTAGCGCAGCTGCAGAACGTATATTGGGCTACACCTCTGACTTGGTAATAAACAAACCGCTGTTGAATTTCGTTGTGCCAAAATATCATGCGTCTACAAAAGTATTTCTGCTCAAAGTCATCCGCAGAGCAGGTACGATGATCTTTGAAAATGAGCTTATCCATAAGAATGGCTTAAGGGTACCGGTAATCTGGTCCGCCCACTGGAATGCGGCCGAAAATAGTATCTACTGTACGGTAAGGGAGGCAAGAGAAAAAAAAATTGCGGAAAAAATGCTTGTCGAAAGTGAAAAACGCTTCAAAGCAATGGTACATGACGGATCGGATATGATCGCCATTCTCGATGATACCGCTAAATATATGTATGTGAGTCCATCTTCCAAATCCATTCTTGATTTTGAACCGGAAATATTCCTTGGTCACAGTGCGTTTGAATTTATACATCCACACGATGTTGAAAAAGCCAGTAGGGAATTTGCAACTGCCGCCGGTCAGAAAAAGGTATCTCTGAGCCCATTTCGCTTTCGGCATAATAATGGAAGCTGGAGATGGATCCAGACCGTCATAACCGATCTAAGGCAGACCCCTGCCATAAATGGTTTTGTTGCCAATTCGAGAGATGTCACAGGTATCGTTGAATCTCAAAAAGCATTGGAAGATAGTAACGAGCGGTACCGTTATGTAAGTAAAGCAACCTCGGATGCCATCTGGGATTATGATTTAGCTTCAGGTTCGCTTTTGTGGGGAGATGGATTTTTGAAGATATTTGGTTACTCCAAGGATATGCTGCATTCTGACATCCGGACCTGGATCAGCAGGATTCACCCGGATGATTCGAGGCGGGTGGAGAAAAGACTTAACGCATTCCTTAAATCGGCGGAGACCAATTGGAGAGACGATTATAAGTTTTTAAAAGCTGATGGAGACTATGCCCATGTAGTTGACAAGGGTTTTGTGATCCGGGATAAAGGAGGTTTTGCTTTAAGGATGATCGGTGCCATGCAGGATATTACGATAAGAAAAAAAGAGGAAGCACGCCTGAGGGTGCTCGAATCGGTTGTAACAAATACGATCGATGCGGTCATTATCGCTCAGATTCATCCTTCAGGGAAGGATATGACCCAAATTATTTTTGTCAACAAGGCTTTTGAACAAATGACAGGATACCTTGCCGGAGAAGTTGAGGGACGCAGCCCCTGGTTTTTGCAGGGGTCGGGTTCGGACCGGTCAGAACTTGAAAAGCTGATTAACAGTATCAGAACAAATAAACCCTATCAGGGTACGATTATAAATTATAAGAAAAATGGAGCTGAAATATGGGTGAGTTACTCAGTGACCCCCGTGGCAGACGGGCAAGGGGTTTACACCCATTGGATCGCCATACTGCGCGACTTCACTGAAGAAAAAAACCTAGAACTTAAGCAGTCTCTTTTGGCTGAAATCAATAGTGTTTTTAATAGTGGAAAAGGCTTGAGGGATACACTTTTGGCCGTTTTGTCCAAAATCTCTGAGTTCGGGAAATTTGGTTTTGCAGCGCTCTGGGCAAACGATAGTTCTAGTGAACAGCTTGAACTGGCTGCATCCCTCTTTTATTATCCTCATAAAGAAGAGCAGGTTAAAAGTCATTACCCTTTTGCTGCTGGAGCGTATTACGCGCTACAGATTAAAAATAATGGGAAACAGGGATTTTGGAAATTGACCGATGGGAAAGATGACCTTGTAAGGAACGATATCAGACAGGTCTGGGGCATTCCGCTTTATCACTACAAAACATTTACTGGTGTTCTGCTGCTGGGAACAACCAATGCTTCTGATCTTACCCCTTTATTGCCTGATGATCTTGGCAACCATTTGGGAACAGAAATGCACCGAAAAAAACTTGAACAGGACCTGGAGCATATATTTAACCTGGCGCCCGATATTATTGCGATTACAGATTTTTCAGGGAATTTCAAAAAACTGAATCCGGCTGCATCAAGGTTACTCGGGTTCAGCATGGAAGAACTCCTATCGCGTCCTTTCAGCAGTTTTTTACATCCGGACGAAAAACAGCCACAAGATGAACAGATCTCAAAACTCCGTGAGAGTGGCAAAAGCTATTACATCGAGGAAAGATACTTGACTGCGGACGGCAGAAGCAAATGGCTCGCCTGGACATCTCAGCCACTTAAAGATGAAAGACTTGTTTATTCGGTTGCCAAGGATATTACCGAAAAGAAAGAACTCGAGCAGCTTTTGCTCAACTCAAATAGCCTGGCAAGGATAGGAAGCTGGGAGATCGCTTTTCCTGAAAAAAGGGTAAGCTGGAGCACCATAACCAGAGAGATCATGCATGCCAAGCTTGATTATATTCCCGGCCGGGATATGCCTTTGGGAGAATTCTATCCGCACCATGCGATGGAAATGATGAATGAACGAATTCTTGCCGCTCTTGAGCAGGGTAGTCCATGGGATGAGGTGCATCAACTAAGGACAATATCGGGCGAGCTAAAATGGGTGCGAATTATTGGAAGCTCAGAGTCGATTGATGGCAAATGTCTCCGGATTTTTGGAAGTTTGCAGGATATTGATCTTCAGGTTCGTACAGAAATCTCGGCCAAAGAAGCTCGGGCGGAATTGGAAGAATCGGAGAAAAGATACAGTGAGCTTTTTCATTTAAGCCCGCTACCCATGTGGGTATATGATTTTGAAACTCTGAATTTTCTAGATGTAAATAAAACAGCTATAGCCAGTTACGGCTATAGTAAAAAAGAATTTCTTTCCATGAATATTAGGGATATCAGATCGCCAGAGGAGGTTGAGCAACTTGAAAAAACACTCATAAAAACCCGCAAAAATGAGGGAGTTATTTTTCGCGGAACCTTTAAGCATAGAAAAAAAAATGGAGAAAGCATTCAGGTAGATATCAAGAGTAACACCTTAATTTTTAAGGGAAGGAAGGCAAAAGTTATTATTGCAAGTGATATTACAGAACGCCTTAGGCAGTTTCAGGAAATCGAGCAGAGGAATGAAAAACTCAGGGAGGTTGCCTGGATACAGTCACATAAAGTGAGGGCGCCGCTAGCCAAACTCATGGGCCTTGTGCAGATGTTGTCCGGCAAGACAGACCAGGATCCGGCGGTTAAAAAGATTTTGGATTATATCGATAGCTCGGCCGAAGAACTTGATCAGGTTATAAGAGAGGTTGTATCCAAATCGGAAGAATTAGATAAATCTGGCATATGAGAGGGAAAAAAATACTCATCATAGATGATGATCCCATTATTTTGTTCATGCACCAGGGAATTCTCGAGGATATGGCACCTAATACGCAAATTATTACCCTGGAGAATGGTGCGTTGGCTCAGGATTACATTTTAGGACACTCGGAAGAAGAGTTTCTTTTGCTTTTAGATATTAACATGCCGGTAATGAATGGATGGGAACTGCTGGATTTTCTTTCAGGTTGTAACTTCCATTTAGAGGTATCGGTACTGATTGTCACATCATCTGTTAATAATTCGGATAAAGTTAAAGCGTCACTTTATCCGATGGTCAAGGGTATGTTAATTAAGCCATTAAATTTAAATAGTTTTACACATATTTTAAAGGTAAATGAGGTCAAAAATTTTTTTTGATAAACAACTTTTTATCAGCTGTAGATAATGGTCTTCAATCAATAACATTGTGATAATTTATTTCATGACATAAAAATAGCTCCGATGACTAGACCTAGGGGAGTGTAAACGATATCTTAATATGAACTTAGCACCAGGCTATCTCTTGGCTACTAACTGACTCAACTCCTCACTTGCATTATTTATCATTTTTTGCCTAACATGGTTATAGGTATTCGGACTAGAGAGTGCAGTAATTATATCGTCTGTGCCATCACGTGCAGTTTCCTTGGCAAGCTGATTATAATCTCTAACTAATATATATGAATTCATATCTCCATAACCACGAAGCTCCTTGACTTTTTTCAAGAATTCTTTAAGATCGTTTACCCTTTGTTGCATAATACAAAATTATAAATTTACTAATAAATCATACAGATTTGGCGCTTTGATGCAATTTTTCCACTTCTGATTTTAGACGCTTCATTGATATCCATTCCTTTGACGGCTAATATGCTCATCTACCTGACATAATTTTTTGACAATGTTTTCTTGAAATTCTGTGAATCTGAGTAAACACGGAAAGCTTCTGAGCTCTCATTGGCATTTCGAGAAGCAGGAGTTCGCGAAAGCTTAATTCCAAAATTTCTTCCGAAAGAGTTTTATTGCCAGTTTCCCGTAAAATTGACCCATAAATTGCCGCCCCATACATTTTATACAAATTGTGGACTTCTACATCCCGTACTGTTTGTCCTTTTTCTTTTCTCAACCACATGGGTGTTAAATTTTTGCTGTTGTTGCTCGCTTTGACCACAAATTATTTTGTCATCCAGTTTTAAACTAAAACGGGTTAAGAAAAAATGAATACCATATTCTCCGCATTAAGCATTTACAGTACCAGATTTGAGTTAAGAACTCCCCAGTCTCTTTAAAAGTCGATAGTGTGAACGCAATGCACACAAGAAAGTTTTATTCTCATGATAAGGTATCCCAAATTCTAGCGCGACCTGTTTTATAATAAGGGATATCCTGGGATAATGGACATGACAAACCTTTGGAAATAAATGATGCTCAATTTGACGGTTCAGCCCACCGAGAAAAAATGATGCCAGAACAGACCCCGTAGCAAAATTTGCAGTAGTCCTCATTTGGTGCTCTGCCCAGGCCTGCTTCATATTTCCATCGGCCTGCGGAAGTGGAAAATCCGTACATTCAACCACATGGGCCAGCTGAAAAACCAAGCCCATCGTTATTCCCTGCGCAAGGTGGAGCAGTAAAAATCCAATCAATACCATCCACCAGGAAACATCCATAAAAGCGATCGGCAAAAAGATAAAAACAGTATAATAAAGCACCTTATAAAAAAACAGATTAAAATATTCAATTCTGGGATGCGAGTTTTTCCTGCTGCCTATATTACTCTGGAAAAATTTTTTGTAATCTTTTCTCAGTACCCACGAGAGCGACGCTAAGCCATACAATGGAAATGCATATAGGTGCTGAAACCTTTGATGTGGCTTGCGCTGTTCTTCCCGGCATATGCGTATTAGACCCGGGGCAATTTCAATGTCCTCATCATGACCGGCAATATTGGTGTAGGTGTGGTGGACAATGTTATGTGTAATATTCCAAACATATGGATTGGCTCCGACCAAATGAAAGAGCATGCTCAAAACCTTATTTACTTTTTTGTTGTCAGAAAAGGAACCGTGGATAGCGTCATGACAGATGTTAAAGCCGATAAATGCTGAAACTACCCCTAATAACAGGGTCAGCAGGCAAAGCACATATGTGTTGAAACCCGACAGAAGAATAGTGAAATAAAGTGTCACAAAGGCGGCCAAGAATACGAAAAGCTTTATCCACATCAGCATATTTCCATTTGGGGCAATTCCCCTCTCAGAAAAATCCTCACTTACTCTCTGCCTGACCTCTGAATAAAAATTCGCTCCAACAGGTGCGTGGAATTTGATCTTCATTGAATTCTATTTGTGCAACTTAGCGCTGTTGCATGTTTTAAAAAGTTAGTTAAAAATTAAAAGAAAGCGTAAGCAATCATTCAACTATATGTCTAATCATTATTATTTCTTTTTGTTTGCCATTTGAGTCTTAACGATGAAAGTCAGGTAGTCCGCACACTTTTCCTTTCAGACCTAAAACCTTGGATTTTGTACCTGCCGTCAATAAGTTGGGCTGAGTAAGCGACTGGGAACTGAACATCTGCTGAGAAAAAAAGGGTATAGCGCTTGACAGGGCTGGTCAACTACGTATCTATTTCAAGTATGTCAGGCCGAAACTTACTGCTTGGATTAAAGGTTATGATTAAAAGACATTGTAGACATGAGCAAAACGCAGGCAGTTGCCAATTTTGAATATCCCAAATACAGGCGCAGATTATTAACACAGATCATACGTACGTGAAAATAAACAGGAGTTTTGTCCTGACGACATGTGCCCCTAGGATCATGAACAAATCACGGGCAGTGATACGAACACCAACAGCTAAACCAAACCGAACCCAGCTCCGGGAATCCTGCGCTGATCAGATTGCGGGTTCTGATGCGAATCTTGATAGACTATTTATAACGGACCGATCAATAGGCCTCAAAAATTGTCCATGAGATTAGCATCCCAGGAAATATTTTGTTGTAAATCGCTTTATGAATGCTTTTAAGATATTCTTCCGTTTAAAAGTTATTTTTCCTGAAATCAATTTTCAGCCGCTATTTTCCTAAATCCCAATAATAAATATTAATGTACATATTCCAATGCTCAACACTTCAACGATAATCAGCCTGACTGCTATATTTGGGAAATTAGAACCCATATTGATATTAATCGGAATATAATTCCTATATTCCTGTAGATTTGATGTTTCGGATCCAAACATATCTGATGCAGTAAGCAAGGTCTGGTGTTGATTGTTGTGGACCAGGCAGCTGATGAAAAAATTAAATGATATGATAAAACGCAACATTGTTGTAATCGGTGCATCTGCAGGTGGGTTCGAGGCATTAAAAAAGATCGTCAAGGAGCTGCCGTCCGATTTCCAGGCTTCGATCTTCATCGTATGGCATATGAGTCCGGATGTCAGGGGTATACTTCCCGAAATTTTCAATAAACTCAATTCCATTCATGCTGCAAATGCTTACGATCTGGAAGCCATTGTGCCAAACAGGATCTATGTGGCGCCCCCCGACCACCATCTTTTAGTTGAGGAGGGATTGGTACGGGTCACGCATGGCCCGAAAGAGAATCGTTTTCGACCAGCGGTAGACCCTTTGTTCCGAAGTGCTGCCTATGCTTATGGAAACCGTGTAATTGGCATCATTCTCTCCGGAGGTTTAGATGACGGAACAGCGGGACTTTGGCGCATTAAATCCAGTGGAGGAGTAGCGGTGGTACAGGATCCGGCGGACGCGGAGGTATCCTCAATGCCAGAAAGCGCCATGCGTGAAGTAGATGTGGATTATTGCGTACCGCTTGATGCCATTGCAGAACTACTTGTAAAACTTACGACCCAGGATATCAAGACAGATGGAACAACAATGAGGGACGATAAGACAAGAATCGAAATCAATATAGCTGCGGAAGAGAATGCGTTAGAAAACGGGTCTCTGGATATCGGCTCCCTTTCGCCATATGCCTGCCCAGAGTGTCACGGTGTACTTTCCAGAATAACCGACGGTAAGATTGTCCGTTTTCGGTGCCATACCGGTCATGCATATTCTTCAGATACCCTGATGGCGGCGCTCAGCGAAAAAATCGAAGATAGCCTTTATGGTGCCATTAGGGGGATGGATGAAAGTATTCTGCTCTTAAACCATCTTGGAGACCATTTTGCTGAAAACAACCAGCTCCAACTGGCCGCAATCTATTTCCGAAAAGCAAAAGAGGTGCAAGAAAGGTCAACTGCGATACGTCTTGCTGTTCGCAGTCACGAACACCTGAGCAAAAACAAATTGATGGAAGAAATTGACCAGGATTCCACTGTATAAATCAAATTGTTAGCAGGGATATAAATTAAACTAAAATATATACCATTAAATAAAAATGGGGAAAAGAAACACTAATCCTGCACAACGGGCACTCAACCATGTTGAGCAGTTACAGCAAAAGCCGTCAGAATTTCTTATAATTGGAATAGGGGCCTCGGCCGGAGGCATCCAGGCCCTGCAGGAGTTTTTCCGCCATGTACCGCAAGATTCAGGTATGGCTTACGTAGTTATTCTTCATCTTTCCCCGGATCATGACAGCCAACTGGCTGCGATACTTCAACAGGAAACAGGGATTCCGGTCTCTCAGGTTACCGAAAAAACGGCAATTCAGCCAGATCATATATATGTAGTTCCGCCGGACCGCCACTTAACAATCGAGGCTGAGAATATTTCGGTCTCGCCCAATTTACAGGTAGCAGAGCGCCGAGCGCCTGTGGATATATTCTTTCGCTCCCTTGCGGATAATCACGGGCCAAGGGCAATCAGCGTTATTTTATCCGGTACCGGGGCAAATGGCTCTATGGGGTTGAAACGGATCAAGGAGCGCGGAGGCGCCTGCTTTGTGCAAAATCCGCGCGAGGCAGAGTTCAATGAAATGCCCAGGAATGCGATCGCAACTGAGCTCATCGATGAAGTGCTGAATGTCGGGCAGATCCCTTCGCGCATTATCGCTTACCGTGAAAGTATGGGCGCGGTAAGCATCAGCGAGGAATCTGAAAACAGGCCAGAAACCCCGCAGGAAGCACTCCATGAAATATTTAAACAGCTCCGTATCCGGACGGGACATGATTTTTCCAATTACAAAAGGGCAACTTTGCTCAGGCGCATTGAAAGACGCATCAATGTGCATAACCTGCCGGACTTATCGACTTATTTAGCTTACTTACAGGAGAACCAGGATGAAACGCAGGCGTTGTTAAAAGACCTGCTTATATCTGTTACCAACTTCTTCAGGGACAGCAAGGCATTCGCTTACCTGGAGCAGGAAGTTATCCCCTCGATCTTTCTGGGCAAAACCTCAAGTGATCAGATCAGGATATGGGTGGCCGGATGTGCAACCGGAGAGGAAGCATATTCGCTGGCCATGTTATGTGCCGAAAGATCTTTGAAGATCAATGATGCACCAAAAATACAGATTTTTGCCACCGATATCGACGAGACAGCAATATCCACGGCCAGGGAAGGGCAATATACGCTGAATGATGCAGCCGATGTTTCCCCAGAAAGGCTAAGACAGTTTTTCACTCAGGACGGAGACGTATATCGGGTGCGCAGAGAGATCCGGGAAATGATCCTGTTTGCCAACCATAATTTTCTTAAGGATCCACCCTTTTCAAAACTTGATCTGGTTACATGCCGAAATGTGATGATCTACCTCAACAGTACTGCACAGGAGCGGGTTATAGAAACTTTTCATTTTGCGTTAAGGCCAAAAAAATACTTGTTTCTTGGTAACTCGGAATCTGTAGACGCTGCAAGTGACCACTTTGCCACACACAACCGGGAACACCATGTATTTCAGACAAGGGAAGTTACCCCCAGAAGCTATCCGCTACCCGATTCAGTCCCACAGTTTTTATCGTCAAAAACCAGTCTGATCCAAAGGCCAGAGGAAAGGGCGGACCGGGGGGAACGGATATCGTTTGGTGAACTCCATCAAAGGATGCTCGAGCAGTATGCGCCTCCCTCGGTAGTCATTAACGAAGAATACGAGATTGTTCACATGAGCGAAAGGGCGGGTAAATACTTTGAATTTGCCGGGGGCGAGCCTACTCAAAACCTGTTAAAACTGATACGCCCGGAAATTCGGCTGGAAATACGGGCGACCCTTTATCAGGCTGTACAAAATAAAACAGCCGTAGAACTACAAAACATCAAACTCTCCATCAACGGGCAACATCATTTGCTAAACATCCATGTGCGTCCGGTCATTGCGGAGGGAGATCCCGTGCGGGGATTTATACTTGTTGTTTTTATCCCGGCAGCTGATGGCTTGCAAGAAAGCAATACGCTGATGGTGACCTCTGAAGAACCTATGGCTAGGCAGCTTGAGGAAGAGCTAATCGGACTTAAGACGCAGCTGAGGTCCTCTATAGAACAATATGAATATCAGGCAGAGGAACTTAAGGCTTCCAATGAAGAACTTCAGGCGATGAATGAAGAGCTGCGTTCCGCGGCCGAGGAGCTCGAGACCAGTAAGGAAGAATTGCAGTCCATAAACGAGGAGCTCCGTACGGTCAACCAAGAACTGAAAGTCAAGATCGAGGAAACCAGTATAACAAGCAACAACCTCCAGAATCTGGTCAATTCAGCCAATGTAGGCACAATATTTTTGGACCGCAGTTTTGCCATACGCTTATTTACCCCGGCCGTACTGGATATATTTAATCTGAAATCCGGCGACTACGGCAGGCCAATTACCGATATTACCAATAAGCTGCAATACCATGCTCTGTTACAGGACGCAGAAATGGTGCTCGATAAGCTTAATGTAGTTGAGCGCGAAGTTACCACCAGTGATGGCAGTTTATATCTAATGCGCCTTTTGCCCTATCGAACCTCCGAAGACCGTATCAATGGTGTCGTGATCACCTTTTTTGACATTACCTCCCGCAGGGAATCGGAAGAGGCGCTGAGGATTTCCGAGGAACGCAACCGCCTTTTGATCGAAAGTGCGAAAGACTATGCCATCTTCACCATTGACGCCGAACGAAGGGTGGTGAGCTGGAGCAGCGGTGCGGAGCTGATTCTGGGCTATACTGAATCTGAAATGCTTGGGAAGCTCGAGGATCTGATATTTATCACCGAAGACAGAAATGCAGGTATACCAAAAAAGGAACTGGAGGAGGCTGAAAATGCCGGGCGTGCAGAAAACGAGCGTTGGCACCTGCGAAAAGATGGTTCGAACTTTTGGGGCTCGGGAATTACCCAGCCGTTAAAGGACACTAAAGGGGATACCGTAGGTTATGTCAAGATCATGCGGGATCTGACTATTCAAAGAGGACTGTTGGAGGAACTTCGTATATCAGAGGAGCGTTACCGCATCAATCTGGAAACAGAAGTCGTCGCCAGAACCTCCGAGCTTAAAGAAAGCCAAGAGCAATACGCAACACTGATCAGCAATACCCCGGATGTAATTACCAGGTGGGACAAAAACCTGAAACTGATTTTCGCGAATGCCGCTTTTGAAAAAAAGATGAATAAAGAAATCAAATCTCTTTTGCACAGGACCAATAGTGAAATGGGGCTTCCCGATACCTTTGTTTTATCCTACCTGCAAGATCTTAGACATGCTTTCAAAACAGGAGAAAGGGTGGAGCATTTCAGCTCAGCACAAACTTCCAGTGGCGTATCTTATTTTTACTCCCGATTAACTCCGGAAAAAAATGCAACGGGCGAAATCATAAGTGTATTGGCCATTGAAAGGGATATTACCGACCTTAAAAACTCAGAAATCGAACTTAAGGCAAACAGGGATTTGCTTCAGTCGATTCTGGACAACAGCTTTATCTCCATGTCGGTTCTCAAACCTGTTCGAAATGAAGAAGGAAAGATTATAGATTTTGAAATCATGCTCACCAATCATGAACTGGACAAAGAAACCCGGCGTGATGATCTCGTTGGTAAATTCTACGTGCAGGAATATCCCGGTATCCGTGCCGTAGGATTGTTTGAGTTGATGGAACGAGTTATCGAGACTGGTGTTGCCGAAGGCATGGAATATTTCTATCCGCACGAGGGCTTTGATAAATGGTATTCCTGCATGTTCGTAAAGATGGAAGACACACTGGTCGCAACGAATATGGATATTACCGAACGCAAAGTCGCCGAAGAACATTTGAAAAAATCTGAGGAACAGTTCAGAATGTTCGTAACTGCCAGTTCAGATCTTATCTTTCACATGAACACAGACTGGACCGAGATGTACGCGCTTCAAAGCGATAACTTTTTATCGGACATAAAATCACCAACAACTGAATGGATGCGCCGTTACATTCCTTCGGATGAACAGCAAAAAGTTAAGGCCATCATTAATGAGGCTGTTCTGCACAAACAGCTTTTCGAACTCCAGCACAAGGTATTGTTGTCAGATGGAGCGGTCGGCTGGGCAAACTCAAGAGCGGTTCCGTTACTGGATGACAAGGGGGAAATTATGGAATGGTTTGGCGTGGCTAGCGATATTACTGCACAAAAGGCATTTGAGGAAGAACGTGACAGAAATTATCTGCTCCTTCAGCAATCCGAGGAAGTTGCCTCAACAGGGACATGGGTTTATGATTTGTTGAACAGCAAGTTGAGCTGGTCAGAGGGTATGTACCGCTTGTTCAACGTTGATAAAGAAACTGAAATCGATCCGAAAATTTATTTCGTGAACGCAACCGAGGACAGCAAACGTACCGCCGAACAGCTAGCACTTAAGATAACAGGTGGTGCCGATCCGTTTGAAGAAACCTTGACAATACACGTTCAAGGTGAACAGAAAGTATTGAAGGTCAAAGCGACCGTAATAAGAGGCAGCGATGCAAAGATCACAAAAGTTCTTGGGGTGGATATGGACGTAACGGCGAGTCATCAGGCTGAGGAACGCTTACGTCAGGTTGAGGCCGAACAGCAACTTGAGATTTTCAGGGTCACCTTGCGCACACAGGAAGAAGAGCGCCGAAGAATATCAGAAAGCCTTCATAATGGATTGGGACAGCTGCTTTACAGTACTCGACTTGCCGTAAATTATTTAACTCTGGAAAGTGCCAGCCAAACGCCGGATAGGTTTGCCGAATCAAAGGGGTACACGACTTCCCTGTTATCAGATTCCATAAAGGAAACGCGTCGCATTTCCCATGAGCTGATGCCAACTGTACTGGCCGAATTTGGCCTTAATGCTGCAATAAAGGATGTGTGTGAGCAGCTTACCTCAGAGGTAAGGTTTGACTGTCAGGTGTTGTTAGACAAAGTGAAATTGGACAACTATGTCGAACTTGCCATCTTCCGGACTGTACAGGAGCTTATGGTAAATGTGGTCAAACACGCCCATGCAACCCGGGCCAAAGTGCGCATACTTGCTGAGAGTGATGAGGTACTGATTTCGGTTAAGGATAATGGTCAGGGTATAAATTCTGAGCTGAAGGATAAGCCGGGGATAGGGCTTGCTTCAATACGTAATAAAGCGTATCTGTTAAAGGGGACCGTGCTTTTGAAATCCAGTCCAGGAAAAGGTACCTTGGTTGAAGTAAGACTCCCGCTAAAGTTTGCACAGTCAGAATGATAGCCTTACCCGAACGGCATTCTTCAAGGGTTAAGAATGCCAGGATAATTAAAGGACAATTATGGACTGTAATCTTTAAACGGGTATGTCCATGGATACCCCATTATCAAGATATTAAAAACACGGTTTGATAATTAAGGGCAATCGAAGTTATTTAGACAGCATATTCTTATCGGACAACACTCTTGAAGTGGAATACTTGACATCCACGGCGGCTAGTGACCCGTTGAGGTATTCGATTTTGAAAGTCACAGTGCTTCCTTTCATCGGGATCACACTGGTGTTTGTGCGATGAAAAAGGATATGCTGTTGATTTGAATCCCTTATTAGGCCGATGCCTGCTACTTTGTTATAGGATAAAATGGTACCGTATCTCATGGTTTAGTTAATTTGAATATTTATCTAAATGAAGGGGAATCCACAAATTCTTTTGTGATACCTTCCAATCCTCGGTTTGAAGAGTTTCTATAATTAATGTAGGAACAGTGGTTCTAAGTTTTGAACGGGTGAGTGGCCTTTGCAGAAAGTGATCTCCTCCAACCTGAAAAGCCCTCCATGCAGACTCATTGTCATCCCCTATAAACACCATACACCGAACGCGGTCTCTGAGTTCCCTTGCAATCTCAAAAGCATGTGAGTTACAGGCCCCTGTCCCTAAAAAGACCACATCAACGTTATCATTTTTTGATAGAATTTCGCGAGCACCTCTTACATCGGTCGCCGTACCAGTTAATACAATCCAAGGCAGTTCGGTCAAGTAGCTTTCCATCTCATCCAATGCATAACGATCTCCATCTATAATTAAACAGGTGGTTGTAGTAGAAATATTTAGGTCTTTCATGAAAGAGATATATTAATTAAGCATTGTTTTTATCTTCCGCATAAGCACCATGTAGTCAAATGGCTTGAGCATTAGGTCGTCAGCCTCACAATTTACTAGCAGCGCTTGTGATTCCATCATTGCAGTTATAAGAAGGATGGGGATGTGGCAGGTCTTATGCTGCATTTTTAAAATGTTGGAAAGAATGCGTCCATCCGCGTTGTCCAATAGAATATCCATGATAATGAGTTCGGGTGAAAATCCTTCTATTATTGCTTCGAGCAAATTCGACTGTTGAATGGTGATGACTTCATAGCTTTCTTCCAGCAATATCAGTTCAATTACCTCAGCATTACCCAAATCATTTTCAACCACCAGTATCCTTGCCATTCGCCATATTTTAAACAAACATACCTTAACGCTAGTCGTGAAAAAAGACTTCTGGTCATTTCCCGTATCAAAGGTTGTAATAATAAGTACTCCGTATTCCGATACGCATCTGCACAGCCTTAAATATATAAAAGCCAGGTGTTTAGCAATCATGTACTCATAGCCGAAGACTCATTTAAGCATTCCAGCACAACTTTTTTTTAATATTCTGAATCATAGTGCAGGTATTTACGCCTGATTTATCTGTGATACATACGGGAAATCATATGGTCTAAAAATTTTAAACATAAAAGCTGTATATTTCAACTGTTATAGAAATTACTCTATTGTTAATTTGAGTTGCCAATCCAATGCTCCTGATATGATTGAACTTAGTGAAACAGAAAACATGAAAATTTTAAGAATTATTTTGGCGGAAGATCATGCCGTTGTTCGTCACGGAATTAAAAGGCTGATTGATGAACAGGATGATATGCAGGTTATTGCAGAAGCATCGAATGGACAGCAGGTTTTGGACTTTCTTGCATCGGGAAAAACGGCGGATATAATACTCTCAGATGTAAATATGCCAGAGTTGGATGGTTTCGGGTTGTTCAATAATATTAGAGTTTCCAGCCCAAACATAAAAACCGTGGCACTTTCCATGCTCGATTCAGAGCGGCAGATCAAAAAATGTTTCCTTGCTGGTTGTTCTGCCTATCTGACTAAATCAGCCGAGCCTCAGGAGTTGATCTATGCACTAAGGTGTGTCGGGCAAGGCAAAAAATTCGTGTGCTCCGAGTCGGTAGAGAAATTGGTGCCGTTCAGAAATCAGGAAATGAACCGCGATGAAGAGAATGCTGTAAATCTACCCGACTTTACGGAACGTGAAATGGAAATTCTGGAACTTATAGCTAAAGGGATGACGAATCAGGAAATTGCAGACAAGATATTTTTAAGTAAAAGAACAGTTGAAGGGCATCGTCAAAGTCTTATCGACAAAACTCAATCCAGGAATACAGCAGTTTTAGTTCACTACGCTATGATTCATAGTTTAATCGCATAGCTCAGGTGACAAGAGCGCTATGTGATAGAAAATAAATTCGTTTTGCGTCCTCCCTCGAGATTTTAGACCCACTGACCAAGCGATTCGATGACGAATTGATCAGTTCAGGAAAGTGATCTGCATTAATCGATTATCCTAGTCACCAATATGTTGTGGTGGTCAATTTTGACCGAAATACATAGATTCAAAATTCCGTAATGAGCTGATACATCTGTGCGAAGGCCCTAAATAGTGTCTCACAACCCAAAGGTCTACACTTTTATTCCATTCTTCCTAATTTTTTTTCACTAGTAACAGCTAGGTGAAAAGTCCATTTATACCAGGTATTTATAACCCTCAAATTTATCATTCACTCATTATCAGAAATGAATAAATCGTTTGATTAATGGATGGGTTTATGAATCAGGAGAAATAGTCAAGGTTGGGCAGGACCATCAGGGAGCAGTTTGGATAATTGGAGAAAAACTTTGGCTACACCCCTTAAATTTATTAAAAAACGAGGATATTCAATTAATAGATTTGAAAATCTTGTAGATGTATATAATAATCCTTAAATTACCTAAAATATTAGTTATGAAAAATCTTGTCTTTTTATTATTGCTTTTCGCTTTCATCCCCAGCGTTGCTATAGAGAAATTTAGTATTGATAGTGCCTTGTACTGGGGATTTCAGTGATAGTAGACACCGGATTTCAATCCAAAGTGTGCACCCGGCTGTAGTCCCTGGATCCAGGGAAATTTGATTCAATCTGTACCAAAGATAAAAGTTCATCCGAAATTTCAGCTTTCCGTTTTTAAGTGCAGCGATCCGCTCTGCCAGGTCTTCAGAATAGATTTTAGATCCCTGATTCTCTAAGAGGCCCAATAGGCATCATTCAAAGGGTGCCCAGGTACGAAAAAACAGTCCATCTAAACCAGATCACCTAGTACTATCTACACTTTCTTTTTAAGCGGATTTTAAAGCATCTGCAGCGCGTTTTATTACCCGGATGATAGAAGATTCCGGTAGGCTAAAAATCAAGTTTAAAAACGCTAAAAATCAGCCGACTGCACACTTTAAGCGGTAATCAGTGCACATTTTGGAGCGAAATGAGTGGTCATTTTGGTTAGGAATGAGTGGTCACTTTTCTGATAATCCCCAAGTAAATATCCGTTTTTAGAAACTTCTGTAATCTTTATTCAAGCTTGGTGAAGTTTGGTCTTTCGTCAATTGTACCATATATTAAAAAGGCCTAAACGAATATATATTAAAAGTTTCGGCTTAAATGTAATTGAAAATCCAAAACTATCCATAGTCTAAAAAAATAGAAGGTGTAGAGCGCTTTTAGATCATTTTAAAAAAAAACATTATCTTCAAAAGTTTGGATTTATTATATTTATAGTCAATATCTTAGCTGAAAAAAACTATGAAAAAACTAATGTTATATTTTTAGTCATCTTGAGTATCGACTGCTGGGCACAAACCTCACAAGAAGAAATAAACAAAATCGTTATCAAGCAAGAGTCGGATTGGAACAAAAATGATATGCTTTCCTATGCCAACTCATTTACTGACGATGCAACTCTTATTAACTTTCTAGGCTTGTTCTGGAAAGGAAAAGGCGAGATTATTACCCAATTCAAGCTGATTAATGATTGTTGTATAAAACCAACCCAAATTAAGTTAGACATTGCTGATACACGTTTTATAAACAGCCAGACCGCAATTGTATATATCAAAGAAACTCTGATCGCAAAACAAGACTATGAGGTTCCTGGAAAAATCGTTAAAAAAGGGAGCGTAGATCATAAAATGATTACCGCAGTATTTATTAAGCAAGAGAACATTTGGAAAATACTTTCTATGCAAGTCACCCAAATAGTACCACTTCCTCCTAGATAAAACATTTGCGGCTTGTTTAGTAGCTACTAATGCAACTAATAAGATATGGACTTTCTGAATAGTGAAGGTATCTATTCCGCAAATACTTTTTAAATTTTGATTTTATTTGCATCGATCACGACGAAAAGAAAAAGTATCTAATAAATCAAATCTTCTTGGTCGTATCAGCGAGAAAATAAGATCATATAGTATAAACAGATGTTGATTTTAAACTGAAGGTGGATTAAACAAGTCAAAATAGCGGAATTCAAAGTTAAAAAAAACTAAATCTCCATTCTCCTTTAACTCCTTAGCTAATTGTTTAACTAAAGTCGTCTTTCCAACTTGGCAAGGACCGATAAGAATAGTGCGTAGAGGTTTGATCCAAATGTACTTTTAACGATATAAGATAGTAACTAAAAATTATCCGATATTTTTGAGTTAGTTAAAGGAGTGGAGTAAGTTTTTTGTAATCCAAAATTCTTACTAATCTGGAAATGACGGGAGGGATGCATTTTTATTCTCTAATATTTTTATCTTAAAAACTATTAATGAGTTTTATCAGCGAGTATCCCTCAACAACTACTTCTAAGTGTTGTTGAGGGATATTTTGTTTTGGTACATTATAAACTGATATCTTCCTTTTTAGGATTTCGATGTAGACTTTTGAGGTGTGTTGCTAATTCTTTCTACTGAAAACATGCCATTGCCCTCAATTAAAAAGCAAAATAATCCAATCAGGACTGATAGTGAAAGCCAGAATTCAGCATAGGGGCGAAAAATCCCCCCTGACAGATTTACTAAAAAGGTGGCAACAAGAAGGATAGGTATATTAAGTAAGCAGAAAGTACGGGTGTGGGTGCCAATTGCTATCGCCAGCCCGCCAATGATGTGAAGCAGGATAATTAGGTGAGCAAGTATGCTGATGGAAACGGCGGTTCCTAACTGTTCTCCCCGCATCAAGGTGTTAAAAGCTTCCATGTTTGTCCAAAATGCTACGCCTTTCCAAATCAGTACAATACCTAAAGCAATTCTGAAAAAGTCTAACCAGGCAGGGTGATGACTATCGCCCCAGTCCTGAATTTTTTTAATTAAGCTCATATCCGTCTATATTTTGGTTATAAGCAATATACCTAAAAAAAAATGAAAGGGCAAATCACTTTATATTTACCTACTTGCTTCAACTGTTTTCGATATTATTGATTTAGTTTAACCAAGCTAATGTGAGCAAGTTGCAGGGGGCTAAACATTCACTAATCTTTGTTATTATTTGATGGTTTTGATACCTCAATTGCTGAGTCTCAGTGCAAAGCCTTTTTTGGGACTGTTGACAATTGTCAATATTTTTTATAAAAATAAGCACGATTTAAAAACGAATATTTGTAATTTTGCAGGAAAACCAATCATCCTAAATCTTGCATCCCGTATTTTTATCAGTTGTTGGCTCCATTTTTATACTGGGCTTAGTTATTGTTAAACTATTCCTGTTTGGTCGTGAAAAGAGCTATTTAAATCTTTTACTGACCACCGCTATTGCAGGAATTATGTGGTATGCGTTAATTTACCTGCTAACCAATTCTGGGTATTTGACGCGCTACCCGTTTTTATTCAACAAGGGGTTGCCACTTTACTATTTAATTGGACCATGCTTTTATCTCTATATCAGGGGATCACTTAATCCCGCTCACGTGGCGTTCAAAAAGCAGGATTTGCCCCATTTGATTATAATTATACCGGCAATAATTTCTATCATCCCTTATACGATTGCCAGCCAAGCTCAACAGCAGTGGGTGGTGGATCAGGTCGCACGTGACGTTCGTTTTGCTTTCACAGATAGCAAATATATTGTGGGGGCCTGGCACTGGTTTGCCTTTCCACTTTCCGCTTTCATCTATACAGTGATGCAATTAAAGCTAACTGTTAACACCGCTAAACAAAAAAAACATGATCCAAAGGTGATCAGGTGGATTTATATGTTCACCGCTGTCTGCGGTAGCATTTTTTTGGGTATGATTGCTGTAAATTTAACAGTCTTGGGCAACCTAAATGATACCTATGCTATTTTGCATTCAAGCAAATTGGTTTTAAGCCTGTGTTTGTGTTTGCTTTTCCTGAGTGGTCTGTTTTTTATAAATCCAGCATTTCTTTACGGTTTTGTGCAGGCAAATAAACTGGTGCCAAACGAAACACCAAAACGTAAGCGAAAATCCTTGGAAGAATTTGAAAGCATTCGGGTTAACATGTATGATAATACATTGGTCGTAAGGGTTGAAAATTATATCAATCGAACAGAAGCCTTCAGAAAAACTGGCTTTACTATAAGCGAACTCGCTTCAGCGCTTGAAGTCCCTAACCATAAGCTATCCGATTTGTTTAATAATCACTATCAACTTAATTTTAATACCTATATTAATAATCTCCGGATTGAATACGTGAAAGGAAGATTGGAGTCAGGGGAGTGGAGACAGTTCACGCTCGAAGCGATAGCCCAGGATGCGGGTTTTTCATCCAGAAATACTTTTTTTCTTGCCTTTAAAAAAGTGATGGATACCACCCCATCAAATTATCTTGCCATGCTAAAACAGGCTTCTGTTGCCTGATTTAATGTATTGATTTTCAAAATCAGTACATCTTGCGTAAATGTGCGTACAATAAGAATGAAATAATTGGTGAATTTTTGCGCCGTGTAAATCCACGGGAATGCTCTCTTTTTTTTGGAAGATGTTTACCATTGGGAATTAATTTTCCCCTTGCAGTAGACATTTTCTAATCAATCTGGAACAAACTTTTGGATGAGCTCAGAAAGCCAAACATCCCAATTGTTTATGAATAAACGTTTACTTCTACTTTTTGTTGTGCTGGTCATGCTATGGACCAAAAGTTCTGCACAATTTACCTTATCTGAAAATTTTAAAGGCAGCAATGCGCCAGGAATCAAGCTTGGTAATGACGCTTTGCTCACTTCGGGTAATGCTGATGCAGTCAATCAAGGCTGGCTCCGGCTGACTAATGATGTTGGCGACCAGCGAGGTTATGCTTTCATCGATAAATCTTTCCCTTCAACACTGGGGGTATTGGTCGATTTTGAATATAAAACCTGGCACAATTCCAGCGAAGGTGCGGACGGTATCGTAGTTTTTCTTTTCAACGGTAACATCACACAAACAGATTTCAGAACGGGCGGAAGTGGCGCAGGCCTGGGCTATGCGCCAAGGGGAGACCAAAGTCTTGCCGGATTGAAAGGCGCTTATTTAGGTATAGGTCTGGATGAGTTCGGAAATTTCTCTTCAAATTTTGGTGCAGGAGCGCCCGCAAATACGGGAACTACATATACAGAGAACACACCCAGCGCGGGGTTGACCCTGGGCCGCTATCCCAATAGTATTACCCTTCGTGGAAGCGAATCTGATAAATACAGATTGCTTGCGAAGAATACTTTACCGATAAGCGCAGGAAATACCGTTCAGTATACAACAGGAGGAACGACATCACGGCCTGCAGATGGTACTTTTTATAGACGGGTTCAAATTGAGATTAAACCAAATGCAAATGGGCGCTATGACATCATCGTACGATGGGCAACAACACCAGGAGGTGCCTACACGCAACTTTTCACTTACTCTTTAGTAGATCAGGGCGGGGTAAGCTATGCGCCGCCTTCAACATTAAAGCTTGGATTTGTTTCAGCAACCGGCGGTTCTTTTAACAAGCATGAAATCCGAAACGTCCAGGTTACTACACCTGGAAACTTAAGGGTTAATAAACGTGCAGATAAGGACTTTTTAAGAACGGTATCTACGGGCGATGCTAACAAAGTAACCTATACCATTGATGTTAATAATGATACGCCAACAGCAGTAAATAATGTACAGTTTAAAGATCGATTAACAGATGCTTCAGGTAATCTGATCAGCAATGCCGCATTCACCATTAACAGTATAACCCTATCAGGATTTAAAGCGGGAAGTTCAATACCACTTCCTACGACAAATGAGATTACAGGCTCATTGAATATGGATCCAAATACTACAGGTAAAGTAACTGTGATAGGAACCATTGGATCCATTCCTGCAGGTAATAACCTGGTCAACACGGTAAATATTGTACCGACTGACATTACTGATTTAGATATTGACAATAACACTTTTGTTGTTAATACCCCTGTTCTTGCCGAAAATGTGGATCTCACGATCAGTAAAACATCCGCAAATCCATGTCTTTCATCCACTGGAAATACGTTTACAACAGTAGTATCCAATGTGGGTACCCTTGCAACGACTTCTGGAAATAGTATCGTTGTGACCAAAAGTTACCCTACGAGTTACACTTTTACTCCTGGCACCAATACGGGCTGGACAAGGACCGGTCCAGTATTAACTGGTAGTAACAACGTGTATACTTATACCTATACTGGTGGCGTTCTTAATTCTGGAGCGAGTTCTTCCCCTATATTGTATACGGTTACTGCTCCAGCAGGATCGAGCACCTATGTGGATGATGTACAGGTAAAATACGTAAACTCAGGCGGCGCTAATATTGAAGTTGCAGCGAATCTTAACAATAATACTTCATCAAACACCCTTTCAACGGTCTCCGCAAAACCGGCGGTAACCACGCCAGTGACTTATTGCCTGAATGCTACAGCAACTGCGCTTTCTGCAACCGCTACCAATGGAAACACGTTATTATGGTATAGAACAAAAGGTGGTGTATCATCTGTAAATGCGCCCGTTCCCTCTACCACTGCAGCTGGAAATTCCAGCTATTTTGTAACCCAAACCAATGGAAGTTGCGAGAGTGACTATGCAGAGATTATAGTTACTGTACAGGCAGCAGTAAACGCTGGTAGTATTGGCAGCAATCAAACGATCTGCAATGGCGGTTCAGTTACCGCCTTAACTTCTTCCTCTGTTGGAAGTGGGGGTACAACGGGTTCTACCACTGCCTACAGATGGGATAAATCTGTAGATAATGGGACAACCTGGACAAGTATCCCAGGTGCTACCGGAACTACATATTCGCCTGGTGCACTTAGCCAAACAACCCAATTTAGAAGGGTTTATATCTCTACTTTAAATGGTGTATCTTGTGAGGCGGCAACAATTCCAGTTACCATTACGGTACAAAATGTGGTCGGAGCAGGTTCCATCGGAGCAGATCAGACCATCTGTACAGGCACAATCCCAGCACCTTTGAGTTCAGTTACTGTTGGAACAGGATCGACCGGTTCTACACTAAGCTACAGATGGGAAAGTTCGCTAAATGGCACACAATGGAATGTAATTACTGGCGCAACTGCTGCCAGCTACACTCCAACGGCTGCTTTAACAGCAACTACCCAGTTTAGAAGAGTTACAATTTCTACTCTTAACACTGTTGCTTGTTCTTCTATTCCCTCGAACGTAGTTACGGTAAGCGTTAACTTAAATCCAACTACTGCAATTGCAGGTTCAGATCTAGAACAGTTTAACTCAGGGGTATTTACCATGCAAGGAAATGCACCGACTGTAGGTTCAGGTAGTTGGTCAGTCGTTACCGGAACAGCAACGATTGCAGATCCTGCAGATCGCAATACTACCGTTACCATTGCCCAGAGTACCTCGGCAACATTAAGGTGGACAATTAGTAATGGTCCTTGTGCATCTTCTAGTGATGATGTGCTAATCACCTACACCAAACGTTCGAATTTACAAATCACAAAAACAGTTGATAAAATAAATCCAGTGGTAGGCGACAATGTGACCTTTACGTTGGTCGCTAAAAATAACGGGCCGAGTGATGCAAGCGCTGTAAAAGTTACCGATCTTTTAAAAGCTGGATATACTTTTGTAAGCAGTTCATCTGTAAATTACACCGCATCCAATGGAGAATGGCTGATTGGAACGCTTGCAAATGGCGCTTCTCAAACCCTTACCTTAATTGCCCGGGTTAATGCAAATGCAGCAACTGCTGATTATGCTAACACTGCAAGCATTATAGGGGCAGAAACAGATCCTGATGTAGCCAATAATACATCAACTTTAAATACAATTACCCCGATTCCTTCTGTTGATATCGAGGTAAACAAAACCGCAACTCCAAAACCAGCCATCGCTGGGCAAGCGCTCACCTATAGCATAACCCTAAAAAATAACGGTCCAAGTGCAATTAGAACTTCGGATGTATTTACCCTCACTGAAAACCTTCCGGCAGGATATACCGCAAATAATTTTAGCCCCTCTTCCGGGACTTATAATTCCTCAACTGGTAACTGGAGCGGTTTAGCTTTAGCTAGCGGTCAGCAGGCGACATTAACAATTACTGGAAACGTTGCCCCAACGGCTACAGGAACTTTGAGTAACACTGTTTCGATAGCGGTTCCATCTGGTATTTCAGATCCGAATATCAGCAACAACAGCAAAACCGATAACACAATAATTAGTAGGTTGGTTGATTTAGGAATTACCAAAACCTCTAATCCCAAACCAGTAATTTCTGGCAACAATTTAACATACACGATAACTTTAAGCAATAGCGGGCCATCTGGTTTATTACCTGCTGATATTGTGAAAATCAATGAAAACTTCCCTGCAGGCTATACCGCTTCAACTTTCACCCCATCGACTGGCGTTTTTGATAAAAATACAGGAAACTGGACTGGTTTAACCTTATCTCAAGGCCAAACTGCAACGCTAACCATTGTAGGGGTTGTAGCTGCAAATGCTAGTGGAACATTAAGCAATACAGCAAGTGTTGTCGCGCCATTAGGCACAACCGATAACAACAGCGCAAATAATAGTGCAACCGAAACTACGGCAGTAAGTCGTCAGATTGATTTTGAAATTACCAAAACTGCAACACCAAAACCAGCAGTTGCGGGTGAAACCCTTACCTATACCATCGCAGTAACCAACAAAGGCATTAGCTCGATGAATGCGACTGATGTTTTAAAAGTTGTTGATGCCTTACCAACCGGATTTACTGCTTCAAGCTACAACCCATCAAGCGGAACATACGATTCTGCAACAGGAAACTGGAATGGGTTAAGCTTAACCAGCGGACAAACAGCGAACTTGACTATTACTGGAAAAGTAGAAAGTGCTGCAACTGGATCTCTATCAAATAGAGTTGTGTTGACTCCTCCACAAGGAATAACCGACCCCATTACAAATAATAATGAAGCAACCGATATCACCTCGATTGTATCTAAACCCGTTTTGGCGATTACCAAATCCGGCGCCTCAGGTTTAACTGCAGGATCGGCGGTAAATTACACGCTTAAAATTGTAAACACCGGAAGTAGTGATGCGGTAAATGCGGCTATAAATGATGCTGTTCCAACAGGTGTCGAAAATGTAACCTGGACGGCCACGGCAAACGGAAGTGCAACTGTTGTTTCTGGAGCATCAGGAAGTGGAAATGCAGTTGCGCTGAAGGCCAATATTCCCTCAGGTAATGCAAATAACTTCATCTCGGTTAACATCAACGGAACCTTAAATCCTGCAGCAACGGGAAGCGTAAACAATACCGCTTCTGTTACGCCATCTGAGCCACAAGGTTCTGGAAGCAATTCCGCTGTGAACTCTAATGTAACCAGCTCTTCGGGAATTGTAATTTCTAAGGCAGGCCCTTCATCTGCATCTGCAGGAGATGCCATTAGTTACAGAATCGAAGTTGGAAATAATGGACCAAGTAATGCAACTGCAGTTCAAATCTCGGATAACGTGCCGGCTGGTTTAACCAATGTAAGCTGGACTTCGCAAACCCAAGGAGGCGCAAGCATTACAAGTGGAGTAACAGGCTCTGGAAATTCGATTAATTTGGTTGCCAATGTTCCAGCAGGCGCACAGCACAAAGTAATCTTGAATGTGAGCGGAACGATAAAACCAGATTTCAATGGCGCTTTAACCAATACAGCTGTGGCAACGCCCGGGGAAACTGGCAGCACACCAGTAAGCGCACAAGCGGTTACTAATATTAACAGTAAACCTTTATTTACCATAACAAAAAGCGGCCCGCCTACAGTTACAGCTGGCAATACGATTAGCTATACCATAACGGTTAGAAATACTGGACCTTCAAATAGTACTAGCACATCAATCACCGATAATATCCCAGCGGGAATAACAGGGGTAAGCTGGACAAGTACAGTCACTGATGGATCTGTTAACATTACAACAGGCGCAAACGGAACTGGAAATGCCTTAAGTTTAACAGGGAATTTCAATGCAAATAGTACCGTGCAAATTAATGTAACGGGAAAAGTGAGCTCGGATCTATTGGGTAACATCGTGAACTCGGCTGTTGTAAAACCAGCTGAGGCTGGAGTGGTCCCAGTTACCTCGAACGAGGTGAATACATCTGTTAGTACAAAATCTGGTTTAACCATCGCTAAAAACGGCCCTTCATCTATAGTTTCTGGAACAAATATTATCTATACCATTGAAGTTGGAAATACAGGGCCAAGTGATGCCCTTAGTGCTTCGATTGCAGATTTAATTCCTTCCGAGATATTAAGTCCAAGCTGGACAAGCACATCCCAAGGCACTGCAAGGATATTAAGTGGTGGAACAGGAAGTGGTAATACGCTTCAAACAGTTGCAAATGTACCAGCTGGCGCAGCCAACAAAGTAATTATCACCATAATTGGAAAAGCAAGTCCGTCTTATAACGGGAGCATTACCAACACCGCCAATGTTACTGCAACGGAGCTGAATAGCGCTTCTCCACAATCATCAGTAACCACCTCAATCAATAGAGTTCCTACAGTATCTATTACCAAAAACGGACCATCATCTGTAATTTCGGGTGCAAACATTAGCTATAGTATTGATGTGATAAATACCAGCACAGCTGATGCGCAAAATCTTGAAATCAAGGATTTGGTTTCAACTGAGATTAGTGGGGTAAGTTGGAACGCGGTTGCAGCAGGCTCTTCCAGCATAAATACTTCAGCGTATGGAACTGGAAACAACATCACCTTGAACGGAAATATTCCTGCAGGTGCAGCAAATAAGATAACGCTGAACATTACTGGAAAAGTAAGTGCAGGCTACAGCGGAATTCTAGGTAATACCGCATCGGCAACTCCTGCAGAAACTGGTACGACCGTTAAATCATCATCGGTAAATACAGCGGTACAAAAAATACCAGTATTGGCGATTGAGAAAACAGGGCCAGAAAATATTAGCGCAGGTCAGAATATAAGCTATACCATAAAAGTTAAAAATACGGCAACAGCAAATGCAGATTTAGCTACAATCGCCGATAATGTTCCTGCAGATATTCAAAATGTAACCTGGGGAGCTACAACTAGCGGTTCGGCATCAATTAATGGCGCTGTAAATGGAACAGGGAACACCATTAGTCTGGTTGGAAATATTCCGGCAGGAAGTGGAAACGAGATTTCTATAACCATAAATGGGACAGTAAATCCCTCAGCCAATGCCAATTTAGTCAACACCGCAACGGTAACACCTTCAGAAAATGGCGCATCAGCTAAAACTTCGAACACAATAACTACTCAGGTAAGTAAAACGCCTTCGGTTAGCTTAATTAAAACAGGACCAGCGAGCGCAAAAGCTGGAGAGAGGGTAACTTATATCATTGATGCAGTTAATGCAGGTCCATCTAATGCAAACAGTCTTGCTTTAGCGGATGTAGTACCTGCAACTTTGACCAACGTTTCCTGGACAGCGGTTGCTTCTGGAACTTCCACCCTTACTGCGACCTCGGGCAGTGGAAATGTTAGCTTAAACGGAAACTTAAATGTTGGCAATAGCAATAAAATCCAAATTAGAGTTAGCGGAACAATTCCTGCAAGTCAGTTAAATACAACAATTAACAATATCGCAATGGCAACTCCGGTAGAAACTGGAGTTACCGTTAATTCTAATGCAATTGCTACGGTAATTTCCAATAAGAGCAATATTTCTATTGTGAAATCTGCCCCAGTTTCTATAAATGCTGGAGAAATAGTAAACTACACTTTACTGGTTAAAAATACTGGACCAAGTAATGCAATAGATGCTACAATTGCAGATGCCGTGCCTGCAGATATTCAAAATGTGAGCTGGACTGCAGTTTCTAGCGGGACAGCTAATATAACTTTTGGGGCAAGTGGAACAGGAAATGCGGTAAGCCTGAAAGCTAATCTTCCAGTGGGGGATGCAAATACGATTTTAGTTCAAATTACGGGTAAACTAAACCCTGCTTTTATCGGGACTTCGTTAACCAACACCGCAACGGTGACACCGTCTGAAAATGGAAACCCTGCTGTAAACTCTAACACTGCAACTACGGCAGTAAGTAAACAGGCGGATTTAAGAATTTCTAAAACTGGCCCGTCAAATCTTTTTGCCGGAGAACAGGCAACCTACACCATTACGGTAGAAAATCAAGGTCCTGGGGATGTTGTTGGTGCTATAATCAGCGATTTGCTTCCTGCGGGCATAATCAATGCAAGTTGGACCGTTGCTACTCAAGGAGCTGCAACAGCGAATGTTAACAGCGGAACAGGAAATCTAAATTTATCCGCATCGCTAAAAGCTGGAGGAACAGATAAGGTTGTTGTAACCTTAATTGGAACAGTAGATCCTGGTTATCTGACAGCGAGTTTGAGCAATACCGCTACAGCAACTCCACCAACAGGCGTTACCGATCCAAGTCCCGCAAGCGCTTTTGTTACCACTACAATTGCGCGTAAAGCAAACGTTAGAATTGTAAAATCTGGTCCGGCAAATGCAAAGGCAGGAGAGCAAATTGATTATACATTAAAAATAACCAATCAAGGGCCAAGCAGAGCCATAGGAACGACAATTGTTGATAATTTGCCAACTGGAATCCTACCAGGCTCAATCACCTGGACGGCCACAGCAACTTCTGGCTCAACTGTTAGTACAACATCTGGAACAGGGAATGTAAACTTAACTGCAGATATTGCCCCAACATCGGGCATTATCGAGGTAAAGGTTAAAGCCACAGTTAGTCCTTCTTTAGCTGATGGTGCCTCTATTTCTAATATAGCAACAGCTACAATTGGAGCGGGTATAATCGATCCTGAACTAGCGAACAATACCTCAACTTTTAACACCATAGTAGATAACGATCCGAACTTTACCATTGCAAAATCGGGCCCTGCGAATGCTAATGTTGGCGATCAGATTACCTATACCATTCTGATTAAGAACACCGGCTCTGGAGATATAACTGATGCCTTTATTGTGGATAATGTTCCCGATGATGTTGAGGTTTTAAACTGGAGCGCAACAGTAAATGGTGTTGCTTTAATTAAATCTGGGTCTGCAGCAGCAGGTACAACAAACAATATCTATACTGTCGGTGATATTCCAACTGGAAACAATAGTATTCTAATCACCGTTAACGGAATTATTAAACAAAGCGCAGGCTCATCCTTTACCAATCGCGCGGAGGCAACCTCTGGAGTAGTGAAAGGGAGCTCAGTTACCACAAGCGTAAACCGTTCTACAGATATTGCGGTCATTAAAGCTGGTCCGCAAAGCGTTTCTGCGGGAGAGAATATCACCTATACTGTAAATGTATACAACAATGGTTCGGTGGATATTAATGATCTTATACTTGCTGATAATGTAAACCCTTTGTTAACTGGGGTAAGCTGGTCAGCAACTGCAACGGGATCAGCAAGCGTAAGCTCTACACCTAACGGCCTAGGCAATGCCATTGAGTTAACTGGAAATATCGCAGGGGGACAAGGTAATTTTATCACTTTAACCATAAACGGAAAAGTTCCTTCAAACGCAGTTGTAGGGCCATTAACCAATACCGCAACGGTAACTTTGCCTGCAGGGGTTACCGATTACAATACAGCAAATAATTCATCTTCGGTAAGTACAAATGTAATTGGTACGCCGACTTTAGTATTGCAAAAAACTGGTCCAAGTACAGCTTCTGCTGGCAACCAGATTACCTATAAAATCAAGGTGGAAAATACTGGTCCCAGTGATGCAATAGGGGTAAATATTACCGATGCATTGCAGGCTGAATTAGTGGTAGCATCATGGACAGCCACAAACAATGGTACTTTGGCAACAATTACAGGTGCGGCAAGCGGAACTGGAAATGTGTCTACTGTTGCAAATATCCCCTCAGGTTCTTACCTAATGATAGATATTAACGCAACGATTAATCCTGATTTCTCTGGAACAATTCGAAATGCCGCGAGCGCTAAAATTGGAACGAGTCCTGCAGTTTTATCACCAGAGATTGCGACAGTGGTAACCAAGGTAACCAATTTGACTATTGCAAAATCAGCGCCATCAATTTTAAGCGCAGGTCAGCCAATTGTATATACAATTGAGGTTAGCAATAACGGACCGAGCAATGCTGTAGCTGCAGTACTGACCGATAATATTCCAGCATCGGTTGTCAATCCGAGCTGGTCTAGTACAACCTCTGGCGGCGCAGTAGTTACTGCAAACCCAACTGGAACTGGAAATACCTTGTCACTAACAGCAAACATTCCATCTGGCGGAAAAGTCTTTGTAACCATTAACGGAACCTTGGCGTCAAGTGCAACTGGAAATATTTCTAATACCGCCACGATAACGCCATCGGAAACAGGAAATCTTCCTGTAGTTTCCACTCCAGCAGTTACGGTTATAAAACAGTCACCCAACTTGCTATTGACCAAATCTGCACCAACGGTTTCATCTGGAGGAAGAGAGATTACCTACAGCCTTAAACTTACCAATAGCGGACCATCTGATGCGGTGGGGACAATTTTAACGGATGCTGTACCTAGCGATGTAGTAAACGTGAGCTGGATTAGCGCTGTTGCAAACGGCGCAACGATAACTTCTGGAAGCACAGGGACTGGAAATAACGTTTCGCTAACTGTAAATGTACCAGTAAACGGAACAATTGATGTTACCATTAAAGGAACCATTAATCCACTGTTCAAAAATACATTGGTTAACATAGCAAATGCTTCTCCTTCTGAGCCTGGAGTTCCGCAAGCTCAGAGTACAACTTCTACTTTGGTAAGCCCATCTGTTGATATGGTTATTTCGAAAAGCGGACCAGCAAATGTGTCTGCAGGTGCAACGATAAACTATCAGGTAGTTGTTAGAAATAACGGGCCGAGTACCGCTTTAAATGCAATTATAGCAGATCTTGTTCCAGCAGAAATTAACAACGTGGAGTGGACCGCAACTGCAGAAGGTGCAACTACTATCTTATCTGCACAGCAAGGTACTGGCAATAACATTTCAGTAAATGCAGATTTACCTTCAGCGGCTGGGGATCGTATTGTAATTGATATTAAAGGAACGGTTTCAGCAGCATTTAATGGTAACATTAGTAATGCCGCAAGTGTTACACCAGTAGAAACTGGAAATGCTTTAATTTCTACTCCAGTTATAACTGCAGTCAGCAGACAACCGATCATTAAAATTACCAAAGGTGGTCCAGCAATTTTAAGATCTGGCAACAAAATCAGTTATTTAATTAATGTAGTCAATGAAGGAACTGGGGATGCCCAGAACCTTGCCATAAGTGATACTGCACCAACTGCTCTTAATAACCTAAGTTGGGCAGTTCAAACCCTGGGTACCGCAATAGCTTCAACGGCAAGCGGAACCGGTGACATCAATATCACAGCAGATCTTCCGGCGGGAGCATCAAATGGAATTAATATCTATGTTACAGGAGAAATTCCAGCATTGTTTGATGGAACAATCCTAAATACGGTCACCGCTCAACCTGCAGAAAGTGGAGCTTCCAGCTCAACCTCGTCTGTATCTACAACCGTTTACCGCTCATCTTTAACCTTGGTTAAAACAGCCTTGAACCCGGTGAGCAAAGCAGGTGATGTGATAAATTACGAATTAAGCATAAACAATACAGGCACATCTGTTTTAACCGATTTGGTTATTGATGATGCTGGCGCAGATGCTGGAAGCATTTCGCCAGCAACGATTGCCTCGCTCGCTGCAGGCAGTGTCGTGAAAGTAACGGCTAAACACACGCTTAGTCAGGCAGATGTAGATCGTGGAAGTTTCAGTAACAGCGCAATAGTACTGGCTAAAGCTCCAGATGCATCTGAAGTGCGTGATGTTTCTGGTGGCACTCCAACTGATGATCTTCCGACAATTGTACAGATCACACCAATTCCGGGGGTTACCCTAGTTAAAACGGTTGTGGGTGCAGTACCAAACCAAGCTGGTCAAAGCCTAAATTATAACTTAACGGTTAAAAATACAGGGAATGTTACTTTAAACAACTTAGTAATAACAGATGCTAATGCGCTTGTTGCTGGGAGCCCGATTGCGCAGCTTGCGCCGGGGGTAAGCGCAACCATTACCGCCAGCCACCTTCTTACGCAATCGGATGTTGATGCAGGCACCTATTCCAACTCTGCAGAAGTAACTGCAAGTCCTGCGATTGGCTCAAACATTACAGATAAATCTGGAACGGACGAAAGTAATGATAGCCCTACTGTGAGCGTAATTACGCCAAATGGCGCAATGAGTTTAAGTAAGGTGGCCAATAATACCGGCAGCAAGGCTGGAGATGTGGTTAATTATACTTTAGTAGTTAAAAATATTGGAAACCTAACCTTAGCCAATGTTGTGGTGAATGATATTGGCGCGGATGCCGGTTCTATTTTACCAGCAAGTATTGCTGTTCTAGCGCCAAATGCAGCTGTAACGATAACGGCCCAACATACTTTGACGCAGACAGATGTTGATCAGGGCACTTACAGTAATCAAGCTTCGGTAGTTGCTAGCGATACAAAAGGAAATCAGGTTTCCAACGCTAAGTCTGATGATCCAGGTACCCCGTCGGTAGATGATGCAACGATAGTTACCATTACCCCAATTGGAGCAATAGCGTTAACAAAAGCTGCAGATAACGCTGGTAGTAAAGCTGGAGACGTCATCAATTATACCATCGTGGCAACCAATACGGGTAATGTAACGCTAAATAATGTAGTCATTAGTGATACTGGCGCTGATGCGGGCTCAATTTTACCAGCAAATGTTACAAGTTTATCGCCAAATGCCAGCACAACATTTAAGGCTAAGCATACCTTAACACAAAGTGAAGTTGATAACGGGACATATAGCAATCAGGCTTCCGTTTCTGGAATGAATCCAAAAGGGACGATCATCACTGATCCAAAATCTGATGATCCTAATACCCCGACCTTAGACGATGCTACCGTAGTAAGCATTGCAGCAAATGGTGCAATGAGCTTAACAAAAGTTGCAGACAACACTGGTAGCAAGGCTGGAGATGTGATCAATTATACCATTGCGGTAAAAAATACTGGCAACGTAACTTTAAGTAATGTTGTGGTGAGTGATGCAGGAGCAGATAATGGGTCGATTACCCCAGCAGCTATAGTAACTTTAGCGCCAAATGCAACCGCTACAGTTACCGCTAAGCATACCTTGAGTCAAAATGAAGTGGATAACGGAAGTTACAGTAATCAGGCCTCTGTTTCCGGAACCGATCCTAAAGGAACGGTAATTGGAAATTTAAAATCTGATGATCCAAGTACTGCAGCTCCAGGGGATGCAACCGTGATTGCCATTGGTGCTAATGGATCAATGAGCTTAACTAAAGTGGCCAATAATACAGGCAACAAAGCTGGCGATGTAATCAATTATACCATCTTGGTTAGAAATACTGGAAATGTAACTTTGAGTAATGTTCTGGTAAGTGATAACGGGGCAGATGCTGGTTCGATAACGCCTAGTAGCATAACGAGTTTAGCGCCAAACGCAACTGCAACAGTTACCGCTAAACATACTTTAACGCAGGCGAATGTAGACCAGGGTGTCTACAGCAACCAAGCTTCAGTAGGTGCCACAGATACCAAAGGGAATCAAGTTTCAAATTTGAAATCTGATGATCCAAATACTGTAGCTGTAGATGATGCTACCATAACCGCTATTGCTGCAAGTGGATCGATGAGCTTAACTAAAGTAGCGAACAATACAGGCAATAGAGCAGGGGATATAATTAACTATACCATCGTAGTCACCAACACTGGTAATATAACTTTAAGTAATATTATTGTGAGCGATGCGGGTGCTGATACGGGTTCTATCTTGCCAGCAAATATTGCAACGCTAGCACCAAATGCTAGTGCATCAGTTACTGCTAAACATACCTTAACACAAAGTGAGATTGATAATGGAAGCTTTAGCAACCAGGCCTCAGTTTCTGGAAATAGTCCAAACGGAAGCGTAATCAGTAAGCAAAAATCTGATGATCCAAATACCACTCAGATTGATGATGCAACAACAACGCTAACGGTTTCCAGTCCTGCTATAACGATTGTTAAAACCGCAGTTTTAAGTACAGATGGAAATACAATTACCTACAGTTTCAATATCAAAAACACGGGTAATGTTACTGCATCAGGGGTAACCATCACCGATGCAAAAATTGGTTTGATTAGAAGGTTACCTGCAGCTTTAGCACCAGGAGCATCAATTGTCGAAACTGCTACTTATACCTTAACTCAGGCCGATAAAAATGCAAGATCAGTAAGCAACAGTGCAACTGTCGTAGCACAGGCGCCGAATGGACAGGCGTTTAGTGATATATCTGGAACTGCTGATAATAATGATACACCAACGGTAACCCTTGTGCCAGAAAAAGGCTTAATCTCATTGGTGAAAACGGCAAGTTTTACAGGCAACAAAATCACTTATACATTCACTATCAAAAATGTAGGTAATGTTAGCTTAGATGTAATTCAGCTTACCGATGCCAAGTTAGGCTTGGTCAATAAAGCCATTGCAGTTGCAGGTGGATTATTACCTGGAGCCTCGGTAGTGGCTACAGAGGTGTATACATTAACTCAGGCCGATAAAGATCTGGGAAGTGTAAGCAACACAGCCTCTGTACAGGCAAGTGCACCATCTGGAATTATCGTTCAGGATGTATCTGGAACCGCGGATGGAAACAATACGCCAACAATTATTACTGTACCAAAATCACCAATAGCCTTTGATGACAAAGGTGAAACAAAAGCTAACAGTCCACTGGTTATTGATGTCCTTGGAAATGACGATCCTGGAAATTCAACCTTAGATAAGTCAACTATTGAGATTGTTTCCTCGCCAACACATGGAACTGTGAAAGTTAATGCTGACGGAACGATTACTTATACGCCAAATCCAGGATATACAGGAGCTGATTCATTCCAGTACCGCGTTAAAGATGCCTTTGGCTATTCTACCAACGTCGCGACTGTAACACTTAATTCTAACTTTTTTGAAATAAAGGTTCCTAATTTATTTACACCGAATGGTGATGGAATTAATGATGTTTTTGAAATCAGAGGTTTAAATCAGTACGGCGAAAATCAGCTACAGATTGTAAACAGATGGGGCAATGAAGTTTTTCATGCAACCAATTATCAAAATAACTGGACAGGGGAGGGCTTAAACGAAGGTACATATTACTATCTGTTAAGAGTGAAAAGAATTGGAAGCAATGAATATGAAGTATTGAAAGGTTACATCACTTTAATAAGAGCGTTTAAAAAATAGGATGAATTTTAAGAGAAATCAGATGAGATAATCTGGTTTCTCCTTTATTCAAAAAGATATAAGATGAAGAAACTAATATTTTTAATAGCCGGATTAATATTTTTACTAATTCAGCCTGCATCAGCACAACAGGATGCACAGTTTAGTCAGTATATGTTTAATGGCATTTACATTAACCCTGCTTACGCAGGTTATCGGGAGCAGTTAAACTTACACGCTTTTTACCGCAGTCAGTGGACAGGTATTGAAGGCGCACCAAAAACGATGTCACTGGCTGTAGATGCGATTGCAAATGATGGTAATGTTGGACTGGCATTTCAGGTTTCCAGCGATAAACTGGGAGCTCAGCGTAACCTAGCCGCATATGGCAGTTACGCCTATCGCATCCGAATGAACGCGGATGGTTCTTCCAGAATTGCTTTTGGCATCAGTGCAGGTATGGTACAACTGGGTATTGATGGCGCATTGCTTAACCCAAATGATCCGGAACCATTTCAGCCAGTAGGTATGCAAAGTACTATTGTTCCCGATGCAAGGGCTGGGGTTTATTATTCAGACAATCGTTTTTATGCTGGCTTTAGCGCTGATAATCTGGTTTCTCAATACATTGATATTGATCGATACGCATTTATTCCACAGCCTAAACCTCATTATTACTTAACGGCTGGAATGCTAATCCCCTTATCTATGGATGTGCTGCTTAAACCATCTTTCCTGATCAAGGATGACCGAGGTGGGCCGACAAGTCTGGATTTGAATGCCTTTTTTATTTTGGCTGAAAAATTCTGGATCGGCGGCTCTTACCGCACTGGAGTAAAGCTGTATGATAAATCTTATCTGCAGAAAGAGCTCACAAAGGTTAATTCCGCAGTGGCTGCTTTACAGATTTTCCCATCCCAAACCTTAAGAGTGGGATACGCTTATGATTTTTCAATTGGTCCTTTGCAAGGTTACAGCAGTGGTACCCATGAAATTTCCGTTGGTTACTTCTTTAACCGTAAAAATGCCAGGATGCTAAGTCCAAGGTATTTTTAACCATTGAATAATATTTTAGATACTCGCGTTACTATGAAAAAAGGTTTACACGTAATTCTCTCTACCCTGCTATTGCTTTTATGCACAGCTAGCCTTAAAGCACAGTATGTTTTAAAGGAAGCAGTCAGGCAATATGAATTATTTAATTACAGTAAGGCTGCCGATTTATTTGCACAAGCCTACAAGAAAAAGCCAACGCTTTATGCAGCAGAGCACCTTGCGGCCAGTTATAGTTTTATGAGGGACTTTCCGCAGGCTGAAAAGTGGTATGGCATTGCCGCAAAACTGCCTGGAAGTAAGACTGAAAACACCCTGAAGTATGCAAAAGCATTGCAGCAGAATTCAAAATATACGGAAGCCAAACAGCAATATGAAAGCTATTTCCAGCAGGATGAAAAATTCCCCGCTAATCTTAAAATCAATCATCTCGCTTCCTGTGATTCTGCCCTGGTTTGGATGGCTAATCCTAAAAAGATAACGCTAGAAAATCAGCTTGAGCTGAATAGTATTTCCTCAGACTGGGCAGCTACAAATTACCAGGATGGAATTGTTTTTACTTCAGAGCGGAAAAATGCCATGCTTAGCTCAAAAGGGATAAAACCTTTCTTGAAATTTGATGGGGCCAGATTGCCGGACAGAAAACAATATGGCTGGACTGGGAAGGGTTATTTAAGTTTATTCCTTAAGCGGTCTAACGATAGTGTCAGCTTATTTCCTTTAGAGCTGCCTGAAGGCTACCATATCGGTCCTGCGAGTTTTACCAGTGATGGAAATACCATATTTTTTGCAGTAACCGAAATTCCTTCAGTTATTGAAGATAAGCTTACCACCATTAACATCGGTATCTATAGCTCGAGTAAAAATGCCGAAGGTAAATGGGGTAGGCCAATAGCTTTTCAGCACAATAAAATATCCGAATACAATTTGGGTGATCCTTTTATTTCAGCTGATGGAAACCGCCTATACTTCAGTGCAAACATCCCTGGAGGATTGGGCGGCACGGATATTTATTATGCCGATAAAACAGGTCCTGAAACCTGGTCTGCACCTATAAATTTAAGAATAATCAATAGCGAAGGTAATGAAAGAAGTCCGTTTGTAGATAGCAATGGGGCTTTCTACTTTTCTTCAGACGGCCGGATCGGAATGGGCGGATTAGATGTTTATGAATGGATCAAAAGCGATGGTGATTCTCTTGTGATCCGTAATCTAGGCTATCCCTTAAATTCGGCTCAGGATGATTTTGCTTTCAGTTTAAGCAATGCAGGTTCGCAAGGATATTTGTCTTCTAACCGCGCAGGCGGTAAGGGAAGCGATGACATTTATACTTTTGATAAACGGGCATTACTTGTCTTTAAGCTAAAGGGCAAAGTTTATGATAAAAACACTAACAAGCCGCTCAATGGTGCGATTTTAATTTTGGCCACTCTCAACGGAAAACCGACTAAGGTGGAAACAAACCAACAGGGTAGTTTCAGCTTCGATTTGGATAGTGATACAGATTATAGCCTTATTGCTGAAAAAACACCGTATGCTGCAGCAAATACCAGCTTATCTACAAAGGGCTTAAACAAATCAGCTTCGATAGAAAGAGATCTGTTTCTAGAACTTGTTGGACCGGAGAAAACGATTAGAATTGAAAACATATACTATGATTTTGATCAGTCGGTTATTCGCCCAGATGCAGCTATTGAACTGGATAAGCTCGTACATATTCTTGAGGAAAATCCAGCAATTAAGATCGAACTTGGATCCCATACCGATAGTCGTGGCTCAGATGCCTACAACCAGGTGCTATCTCAAAAACGTGCTGAAGCAGCGGTGGCCTACATCATCTCCAAGGGAATTGATAGTGAGAGAATTCAGGCCAAAGGCTATGGTGAACAACTGTTACTAAATCAATGCAAAAATGGTGTGAAATGCGCCCCAGTTGAGCATCAGTTGAACCGTAGGACAGAGTTTAAAATAATGGAAAAATAGAATATGGTAATTTGTAAATAAAAAAAATCCCAGGCTGATGCTCTATTTAGATGACCTTAAGTCATATTTTCAGATCAGAAAAAACCTGGGATTTTTTGATGTTGTGGGAGCGCGTTAATTTATGAGAAATATTAGATATATAGTAATATCAACAGGCTAGTCTGAGTGACTTATTCCGAATTCTACTCAGGGTTTCTAAACGAATACCAAGATAACTGGAAAGATGGCGAAGCGGGATTCTATTTGTATCCATTGAACTATCCTCCAGTTTTAAATACCGGTCAATTGCAGAAGGTATTCTTGCCAATATCGATCTTTCAGATGCAGCATGTAACTGTTGTTCCAAAAGTTTTCGACTTATTGGGTTTGCCTCAGGATAATGCTGGGCAAGAACATCGATGTTTTCGTAAGGAATACAAATCAGTCTGCAGTCTTCTACCGCTTGAAGATATTCCTTAGAATGGTTAGATGATCCATTTGGCTGGCGAATAGCAGAAATAAGTTCATTTTCAAAACTAAACCAGGTTGTGATGTCTTTTTGCCCTTCTCTTACAAATCCCCTCACCACTCCTTTAAGTACAAAGTAGATTAAATTATTATTATCGATGGGCGAGAGGATGAACTTATTCTTTTTAACATGAATGATCTCACATTTTTCGATATGGTAATTGATGAATTCATTAGATAGGGTATGGAATTGACCAAGGAAATTTATTAACGGTTGGATTAATAGACGATTTTCAGAATCTTTTGTCATGTGGTTCAGCAATGAAAATTTAGAGGACTATCTATTTGAGATTTTAAAAAATTATAAAACCTATCTCAAAATTACCTGTGATTTTTTGTAAACCTACCAAGAGTGCCAGATCTTAACCCCAACGATTCAACGGTTAGACCAAAAAGATGCTTTTCAAGGCGTTAGCTTGTGCTTTTTTGAAAGTAATCAGTAGGTAATACGCCTTTCTCTTTTTTAAAGGCGTTGTAAAAAGTAGCTAAACTTTTGAAGCCTGATTCTTGCGCAATCGCCTCAATTGTGATTCTGCCGCTAACAATTGGGTATTGTTTTAAAAAATGCTGGACGCGGTATCCATTGATCCAGTCCCTGAAGTTTTTTCCAATTTCATTATTCAGCACGTAAGAGCAGTGGTGAATTGGGATATTCAATTTAGTAGCCAGATCGATGATCTGTAAATCAGCTTTGAGATAAAGCTGGTCATTTTCCATGGTATCCTTAATCCTAATTATGTAGGAGGAAAGCTGCTGTTCGGAGAGGTTATTTTTTTTTGGTGAAGAGTTTACTGATTTTTCTCTAAATACTTTGGGTAGGTCAATAACCTGTCCTTCTGTTACTAATTGAAACGAAGCTATTTTTTTCCAATCTGCGGCTACTAACAAATAGCCATAAAACATATTGGGTTTGTGAAGCGCATAGAGTAAAATCCCGAGCAGAACTAAACAATTTATGGCAATAAAAGAAGTATGGTATAGCGGAATATGGAGTGCTTTAATAGCAATTGGCAATAGTCCGATCACCTGAAAAAGTGTTGCTGCACTTAATAAAAAAAATATCCAATCCTTACCAGGGTTATTGATATCCGTCTGCTTTCTGATCCCAGATTTATTTACAGCCAGCCAGCAAAGTGGTAAATAAATTAAAATTAATATTGTTCTGCCCCAGCTATGAAAGTAATTAGGAAATAACCCGCTCTTCGTATTTAAAGTATGGTATCCGTTTTCCGTAAGCTGACTGGCAATTATATGCCAATCTAGTTTAGGTTGTCCTGGCCAGGGAAAAACGTGAATAGCGGCAATCAGGAATGGGATAAAATGAAGCCATTCCCATTTTTTTATTCCTTTTCTATTGTTTAAAAAACCCGTAACATATAAATAGAGACAGGCAGGCGCAATAAAGTATATCGGTGTTAGGCTTTGAAAAAATATGGCTAACACTTTTTGATTACCACTTTTTATAATTATGGAAGTTAAAATCTGGCAGGCACGCGTAAGGAATAAAACTGAGAGCAAGGTGTTATTTGCCTTATTCCCCTTATTTGAAAAAAAAAGGTGAGCTGAAAACAATAACAAAAAAAAGCAGGTTGTGCTAACCAAAAAATTCAGAAAATACATAAGCATTGCTCACAAGGTACATTAGTTTTGTTAAACGATTGTAACTTGTCAATAAAGTTTTCGTGAAAAAAAATATTGATGAATTTCAGTAGGGATATGCGAAGATAGAAAAAAAAGCCTAATGATTTTAAATAGAAAAAGCCGCATTAGCGGCTTTAAAGCGGAGTGTATTTTTTATTTTTTATCTCACAATGATAATGTCTTCCAGAACCAGCATATCCATTTTCGTTCTTAAAAAACAATCCAGGGCTTCTTCTGGCGTATTAACAATAGGTTCGTTTTCGTTAAAAGAGGTGTTTAGTAAAATAGGGGTACCTGTAGCCTGGTAAAAATGGTGTATTAATTTATAATATTTTAAATTGTTTTCGGCCTCCACGGTTTGTAAACGCCCCGTTCCGTCGAGATGTGTAACCGCAGGAATTTCTGCTCTTTTATCTGCCTTAATTAAAAATACCTTTTCCATAAAAGGAACTTCATCATGCTGTTCGAAATAATCGGCAACAAATTCCTTTAAAACAGATGGCGCAAACGGGCGAAAAGATTCTCTTCTTTTGATTTTGCTGTTTAGTAATTCTTTAGCCAGTTCATTTCTGGGATCAGCAAGTATAGAACGATTTCCTAAAGCCCTTGGCCCAAATTCGGCCCTTCCCTGAAACCAGCCTATAACACCATTATTGGTTAAACAATCGGTTATAGTCTTATAGAAATCTGTTTCAACAGGTTTTCGATAGGAGATTTGCCTTTCCTGTAATAATTTCTCTATATAATCATTGTTAAAACAACTTCCAAAGTAACCATTTAACATCGGTTGGTTTCTATGGTGATGGAGCAATTGATTATAAACCCATAACGCAGCACCAATAGCTGTTCCCGCATCATGCCCTGCAGGTGGAATGTAGATATTTTCGAATTTAGTATTTAACTTAATTTTACCATTTGCAACAGAGTTTTGTGCGACACCGCCCGCTATACAAATTGAATTAAGATTGGTGGTACTTTGTAAGTGATTCAGAATGTGAAATATTGTATTTTCAGTTACTTTTTGCACACTTGCTGCAATATCTTTATGCTTCTGAGTAAGCGTTTCATCTATTTTTCTTGAAGGGCCTAGTAAATTAATAAGCTCCTTTGAAAATACAGATTCCATAGATGGTATCCCATCTTCCCAGGCCATTTGCACACCTTTTGTAGTATGGTTATAATATTTAAGGTCGAGTTCAAATAAACCGTTTGACTTAAAATTAACTATTTTCTGAACTTCTTGTTCATAAATAGGTTTGCCGTAAGGAGCCAGCCCCATAACTTTATATTCATCGCCATAATGCGGAAAACCTAAAAACTGGGTTAACGCTGTATAAAATAACCCCAAGGAATGCGGATAATTTACAGAATCGATCACAGTGATTTTGTTATTCTTTCCAGTGGCCGTCATGGTGCTGGTAAAATCACCAAAACCATCAATACTTAAAATAACAGATTCTTCGAAAGGTGAAGCAAAAAAAGCACTCGCCAGGTGCGAACGGTGATGCTCAATATTATGAATTTGTGCTTTTAGTTCATTCGGTTTTAATCCAAAGTGACTAATAAATTCTTCATCAATACTTTTCGCTTTTTGAAGATTTCGCATCCGATCGGCAATATTTTTAATACTCAATCTGTTTTTAACAGCCGTGAAAATTTTTTTACCAAAATTTGCTCTTGGATCTCTTGAAATAGCAATATGATCTACATCTCTGATATTTATTCCAGCTTCATCCAAGCAGAATTGAATAGCCATTGAAGGAAAGCCAGCCCAGTGTTTTATCCGCCTGAAACGTTCTTCTTCTGATGCCGCAATAATTTCACCATCTCTGTAAATGCAGGCGGCCGAATCGCCATGATAAGCGTTAATACCTAATATATACATATTTGGAGGTAGAAGAATTATTTATAAATGGGGAGTAAACGGCCGAAATTAAAAGATTATTAGTGTTTTTAATTTCAGATAAATGGAAATACTTAGTTTTTTATTTTGGTGTTCTTTCTAATCCAGATGTACAGCATAATGAAAATAATGATGTAAACAATTACATTAAAAATTTCATGATGGTATTCGAAGTAGTTTCTCTGCGATTGAAAAGTGCCAAATAAGACACCCAGGCCCGCAATACGGAAAATGTTTAAAACATAAATGCTGATGAGTCCGATAATAAGCATTTTAAAAGTCGACTTCCAGGATGCTGGAAATGATAAAACAAATGCAGCCAGGAAACTCATTACGCCTAATCCCAGGCAAGAATAGTTAATTCGAAGTAATGGACCCGAAACAACCATAACATCCATTTCATTGTAAATGGCATAAAAGCCAAAAAGCTTAATAATCCAAACTGCAGGAATTATTAATGCCGTTTTTAACCCTTGTATATAATCAAAATGCTCAGCGATGCACGCATTATAAAACTTCCCACCAGGACTCATAACACTATTCATGAATAAGTTACCCTGACTAAATAAAATGTAGAGTACAAATAAGGCAATAATGAATTTTATGGCTTTTTTATCAGCCTGTTTCTTAGCTTCTTTTTGCTGGATTTCGTTCATAATCTGTTTGATTTTTTAAAGATATACTAATCTTTTTATTCATCCCAATCTTATTAAATTGTAATAATTTAAAGCTTAATTTTTCTTCTTCCTTGCAAAACATTCTATTTCACTATTCATTTACCCTAAACCTAAACCCTATTCCGTTTCAATTCAGAAATCTTCTTATCAACCAATAACCTAAACCAAAGCCCCTGCAGGTAATGAAAACGAATGCCTGTTTTGCCATCGAGGATACCCATCTTAAAAATCATCCGATAGCTAAAATATAAATATGGTCTTAAGCCTAAGGGTAAATTTCTCCATTGCTTTTTAAACCAGGTCTTTTGTTCATCTGGATTTCCCCATAAATTGGCTTTAAGGGTTTGTGTTCGAAGTTTTTGTTCCCGCTCAATTTCTTCAACAGCAATTAAATCACTATAACGTTCGTGTTTAGCTTTCCAGAATGCAAGATTGTTTTCTTTTAAATTTTCTTCCAATAAATGCCCCTTTTTCCAGATAATGGTTTTTCCACCTGGTATAAATCGATGATCCATATTTTCATTTAAATCTGAATAAGCCATTCCCGTTCTAAACATTTTTAACATATAGATGGGGTAGTAGCCCCCAAAACGAATCCATTTTTCTTGAAAATAGTTTTTGCGGTTAAAATATATACCACTGATATCCGCGAAATCTTCATCTTTAAAGCCTTTAAGTAACTCAAAAAGCTCAGGACTTACAATTTGATCAGCATCTAGGCCAATAGTCCATGGCGTACTAACCTGAAAGTTTTTTAAGGCAAAATCCCACTGTTTGGGATGATTTACAAAGGGGTTGCTCTGAACAACTGCGTTAAACCTTTTAGCTATTTCCAGGGTTTTGTCCGTACTTCCACTATCCAAAATAAATATTTCGGCATTCAAATTTTTAATGGAATTCACTAACCTAGGCAAATGAATTTCTTCATTATATGTGAGAATAATAAAACTGAAATTTTTATTCATCGTTTTTGTTTTTGCTCTGTCATCCTGAGCGGAGTCGAAGGATAAACCATTCATTCAGACCATGTCATGCTGAGCTAAGCCTGCACTGAGCTTGTCGGAGTGTCGAAGCGCTATAATCAAAGCCATTTTTTCTCCGCTTTGTCATCCCGTTTTTGTTTTGTCCTGTCATCCTGAGCGGAGTCGAAGGGTAAACCATTCATTCAGACCATGTCATGCTAAGCTAAGCCTGCACTGAGCTTGTCGAAGTGTGGAAGCGCTTTAATAAATGTTATTTTCTCTCCGCTTTGTCATCCCGTTTTTGTTTTTGCTCTGTCATCCTGAACGTAGTCGAAGGATCAACATTCATTCAGACCATGTCATTCTGAGCGGAGTCGAAGAACCCTGTCGTACAATTCTATATAGCTCCTAACCAAAACCTCGTCATCGAAATCATTTTTAATGAGAATAGGAGCATTACGTTTTATGGTTTCTCTCTTAAGCTTATGATTATAAGCCAAATTAATTTTCTCAGCAATGTCTTTTGGTTTCAGGCTACAAACCCATCCAAGCTCATTAGCTTTTACATAGTCAGCAAGTCCAACATTTTTACTTACAAGCACAGGCGTACCAACACTTAAACTTTCGACAACAACATTGGCAAAGTTTTCATTATAGGAGGGAAGAACCAATAAATCATGATAAGCCATCATGGAAAACTTTTCATCATTGCTAACTTGCCCAATCCATTTAATGCGTTCACCCAGCTTTAGGCTTTCAGCTTTAAGCTTTAAGCTTTTAATATAGTTTTCGTCTCCTGTTCCTGCAATGGTTAAGCGATAGTCGAAATTAACATCTGATAGCGCATCAAATAAAAGTTCTAAACCTTTGATTCGATTTATTCGCGAAAGGAAAATAATTTTAAATTTTTGATTACATTGTTTCTCCTGATCAAACTTAATATTACTTTTTCCAAGACTTACAAGGTTCGAAATTACTATAATATTATTGGCATTGATAAAGTCTACTATTTCTGTCTTTTCTTTATTAGTTGTAGCATGAATTGCACAGTACTTTAGTAATTTTTTTCCTATTAAATGATGGATTATTTTTTTCAGAGTTTTATTGCCAGTACTATAAGTATGAAAATTCAACATACCTCTTGGCGATAATACAACTGGGATATTATACCATTTTGCGACTAAACAACTCAACACAGAAACTAGGTTCCACCAGGCATGGATGTGAATCACGAGTTTATTCGCCTCCTTTGGAGGGGTGCCTATAAGGCGGGGTGGTTCTTGTTCCCCTTTAACGCGTGGCGACTCACCTGGTGAAATAGAAGGAAGCGGATTTTTAAACTGACTTATTTTCTTTCTTAAATCCCACAACAAACCAGGCGAAAAATGACTGTGATCCTTTGTCCACCTCTTAAAATAATTAACCACAACACCATCTACCAATATAGGCTTCCCAACTTTTAACTCTAATTCAGCTTTGCCATTGGCAGTTGTTGTTAAGACCTGAAGTTCTAATTTCGCTTTCCCATTTACATTATCCTGAGAGGAGTCGAAGGACAATAATCTAATTGACTCACACAACATCGAGACTGAAGCGATCGGCCCGCCATAAATATAGGAAGGCTTGTAGGAAGGAGTAATATGCAGGATTTTCAATTTTTTAAATAATTATCCAATCTTTTGATCACGAATTTGTTTAGCAACAAAAAAATTAGAAAAAATGCAATAAGGCTACCTATTAATTTGTCAAGCGCAGTCTCAAATAAATTTATTTGAAAAATTAATGGAACCAAAAAAGCAAATCCCCAGATAAGATTGTAAGATTTTGTAATGATGTATTTGTATACAATACCAATTACCATACCCCAGGCAAACAGTGGAATTAACATCCCTGGAAATCCAAAATCAATATAACTCTCTGTAACATAGCCTAAACTAATTGAAGTTCCCGATTCAACTCCAGCAAATCCTATCCCCGTGTAGATATTTGTTTTTTCGGAATCGTTTATAGCGGTTTTATCTGGAAATAAAATTCGAGGCATAAATACCCTTTTTATTGCATCAAGCCACAATCTTCCATGTTCATGAGGTCGATTAAGTGGGACATATGAAGTTGTAGCTGAGAAAATATCTATGTATGTTATTCTATCTAATAATATAGTAATACCATCTTCATATTTTAGTTTTTCCGAATCACTAGCTAGCTCAAAAAGTTTTTCTAAAGCATTAGCTTTTGAAACTTTAACTACTTGTGCACGCTCCCCCCCTGAAAGAAATGAACGATACTGTGGCTTTACATATTGCCAAATAATAAGTAAATTAAAAAGTAGCGCAATCATTGATGCAAAAAAGAGGTAATTGACGAAAGTGTAAGATTTTTTTACAAAAAGGTATAGTAATAAAGAAGCTATAAAAAACTCTTTAAAAGAGCTAAAATACCCACTTAAACTAAATAGGATCTCGCCAACTAATATTATATAGAACAGGCGTTTGTTCTTTTTAAATACAAAATAGAAAGAAAAAAATATAAAAAATATTGCCCATTTTAAATCCTGAATTTTTACGAAAAACTGTTGTAATCCGGGAATGACATGTGATAATGCTAACAGGACTGGCATTAAAAAGATTGCAAAAGCATATAGAATTACTATTTTCTTTTGATTGTATTTTGCGAGTTGGTATTTAAAATCATCGAAATTTGATTTTGGTATTTTTTGAATGATAAGAAATATTCCGAGAGTTATAACGTATAAAGAAATTAGACCGTAGTAATAAGCAAGATGAATGTTTTGGTAGTAGATAAAGAGTTCTGAAAAATCTTTGTAAATAAAATCTGCATAAAAAACTTTTAGGCAAACCTGTAACCACTGCGTAAGCAATGCAAAAAAAAGTACTGGTGGTTCTCCTTTTCTCCACAAAAGTTTAGCTGCAAAGGGAACAAATAGCGCTGCCATAAATGTTGCAAAGGGGTTTATTGTAAAAAGCGATAACATAAGAATTACCCCAATTGCAATTTTTAAACTTCCTAATTTTATAGAATTTTCAAACAAGTTTTTTCGATCTAAGATTAATACGTATGTTGTTGTATGTAATAAGGTATACTGTCAAAAATATAAAGGACGAATAAGTGGTTGTCTGATTTTTAAGTTTAAATGTTAGCGGTTAAGAATTTTTTTATAGAATCCAATTTCTAGTTTTATTAAACGAAGTATTCTAATTATTAACCATTTAATGAACAACGAATACAGATTGAAATTTTGCTGTAATAGGTTATGTAGCTTTTTTGCTTCGAGTGGCAGCCCCTTGCGTTTTAAGAATATATAGTCGTTATAATAAGATACTTGAGTTTTCCAATTCCACCATCTTAGTGCTTTTATTTGGTCATTTTCAGATAACATAGTTATTATTTGGGAATGGATCGGTATGTCCTCCTTAACTCTTAAATATATACTCTTAAAACTGCGGCTTAATTGTTCCTGATGAATCCTCAGGTAGATTAGTGTAGAGTTATTTTTTCCTATAGAAGATATACTGGCTAAGCGTGTCCATAAATCAAAATCACCACTTACGATCATTTTATCATTAAATATACCAGTTTTCTTTAAAAAAAACCTATTAAGAGTTACGTTAGAAATATTTCCAGGAATACATCCCCACCTTATCGAAATATTTGCATATAGATGTGATGATATAATTTCAGGAGTTCCATCATTTTTTATATCTTTTATCTGTTTACTATCGTTATCGATATATTCAACTCCATGATAACTCATACTTATGAAAGGATATCTATTATGGAACAATTTGCAATTTGTTAAACAATCAGGTTTCATGATGTCATCTTGAGACCAAAGATGTATCAAATTGGTTGAGCTTTTCTCGATTAAGATATTTAAGGTTCCAAATAACCCTTTATTTACTTCGTTTTCTAATATGATAATTTTCCCTGGATTCTCATATGAGATTTTTTTTATTATGGCTAAACTATCATCAGTTGAACAGTCATCACAAACAATAAATTCGAAATTATTTAAGTCTTGCTGGAGTACTGAATATATTGACTCTTTCAAATATCTTGATCCATTGTAAACAGGTAATATTACGGATATTTCAAAACTGTTATTTCGCATTAGATACTGCTCTTCTCATTGGTTAATTTTTGAAGCTGATTTACTTCAAGCATGTTAATCTTTATTTATAACCAAAGATGTCACATATTTGCTTTAAAACACATATATGTAAATAAATTATTGAAATTTTACTCATATTAATTTTATTAGCTTTACGAAAATTAATCAGATTAGCTTAAGCAAAAGTAGTTTGCAGATTCAAAAAAAAAGTTAATGATAAGTTTTAATTAGCAATATTAACCTATCTAATCTTGTTTAACTCCCTAATTAAAGTATTTACTTGTTGATTAAAACACCAACTTGAAATAATTTCTCTGGATTTTTCTCCTAACATCATGCTTTCTCTTGGATTCTTAATAAAGTATGACATCAATTCTCGCAACTCTTTACTTTTTTTGAGTTTAAAAATAAAACCATTAATTCCAGGTTTGACTAAGTCGATAGCACATCCCACTTGATCTGAAACTATTATAGCCTTACCTGCAGCCATAGCCTCATTAACTGCTAAACCCCAAGTTTCGTTCATAGAGGGCAAACAAAAAATATCGCAAGCTTGGTACACAATGGGCATTTGAGTCTGGTTCTGAAATTCTAAGAAATGAACTTGAGAATTGAGATTTCCAACTTGAGATTTGAGCTTATCTTCAAGCACGCCATTACCCACGAAAAGTAAATGAGCTTTTCTTATATTAGAAATAAATCCCTCAGGCTGGTTTCTGTTTTCCTCAACAGCACTAGTAAACTCCTTCAATAACAATTTAGGATTTTTATTAGGTTCTAATTTTCCAGCAAACAAAAATACCAATTCTTGTTGTGGGATGTTTAATTTCTTGCGGAGTTCGGCGGCCTCTGCATTATGATGGATCGCAAATCTGTCATTGTCAATAGCATGCGGTGCAAAGACTAATTGCTCTTCTTTAAGGCCAAATTGTTTGAAATATGCTTTGTTATTTAATCCTACGTAAAAAGCTATATCAACTTGATTATAAATCCAGCGTAAGTAAATGTTTTTTATGATTTTTTTGTACAGTGGCAAGTTGTTTAATAAGGTAGAATCGCCTCTAAACCAAATAGGGATCTTACCTTTAAAGTGGCGCATAACTTGTAAATGACTATGGTAGATGTAACCATATACCAAAATAGCATCAGGTGTAAACGCATCAATTTTTTTAATAATATCAGGATTTACTATACCTTTTCCATGATGAGAGCCAGGATCAGGAGCTATATTCTCTAATAATTCATAGTCGTAATCTTCTAGAAAGGGCAAATCCCAAATGATCTCTTTGCGAAAATCTGGATCATATTTTGGGTCTACACCAGCTATGCCCCAGGTATAAAATACTTTTAATCGACATTGCTTTGCTAGTAACTGGAAAACAGGAAAGTGATATTGGATAGGATGTGTGGTTATAATGGCTAACTTTTTCATTAGAACTCAACTCCTAAAACTTTCACCTTCAGAGCCCTCTCACACCTTATTTTTGCAAAATTAATGTCTTTGATATATATAGTGTTATGTTTTCCAAAATATTCAATTTCAGTAAAAATTCGAGTAAAGGGGTCATATAAGTAGGGAGCAAATCCAACTGTTTTGAGATAATGATGTATATCTTGATCTCTAAAGTTGTATCTTTCCCCACTACCATTAAGTTCTATAATTATAGCTTTTGTAGTTTCGCGATCTAATAATTCTTTACCCCCTTCAATCACTTCTCTTTCAAAACCTTCAACATCTATTTTTAGCAAAATGGGTTCGTAATCAATAAAGTTATCGAGCTGCTCCATTTTCACATTGATGCTGTTTTTCTCAAATTCGTTTTCAGCAATCGCGTGATTTACAGTATCATAATCAACTGTGAATTTCATTTCTCCATTTTGATTTCCTAAAGCTTTGTTATGTAAGGTTACCTTCTTTTGCAGTTGATTAAGTAGTATATTTTTTTCTAAAATAGAAAAGGTGGAAGGGACAGGTTCAAAAGCAATGGATTTAGCACCAATATATCCACTGGCCAAAAGGGTATAAGCTCCAACGTTGGCTCCAATATCACAGAATTTGTCTTCAGTTCTCAAAAAATGAAGTAAGAAGCCCATATCATTAAATTCATGGAGACCAGCATAAATATTCCCCGTTATGCCATGTAATCCTTTCTTTGCATAAAAAAGTACCTTGCCTGCAAAGGTTTTAACAATTAATTTTTTACAAATAGAAGATTGGATTTGCCATATAATGATACGAATAATAGCTGAAATAGGCTTTCTTTTTGAAAGTGGATGGTTAGTGATGAATGAAAATAGCCTTTTGAATTGCTGGTCCATATAAGTTTTTTTAGAATCGAATATTATTTGTATTATAAAATTGTTTAATAACTATTTGTTATGGACTTGAACTGGTGATTTGCGTCAAATATCAAATTTTTTTTAATGCATCTGCTAAAATTTTTGTAGCTGCTTTTGCTGAATATTGCTCTAAATATTCGGCGTTAATGGTATGGGCATTAAAGCCAGATCTGAATGATAAAAATGAGTTCCATTTATTGTCAAAGCTATTGCTAATAGCTAAAAGATCATTTTCACCATTAAAAGCTAACACAATACCAACTCTGCTTTGTTCTATAATTTGACATGCAGTACTATCACTGTGAAGTATGGCAAATATAGGCTTCTGTGACAAAGCTGCTTGATAGACTTTCGAAGGAGTGTAATGTGGCTCGGTACTTCCTAATATAAATGCTCCATCCGCAGCTATTAAATGGGTGAGAACATCTAAATACGGGATACGTTTTGGATATTCAAAAAATACTGTCTGCCACAAATTATATTTTATAGCTAGTTTTTTTATGTTAAAGCCATGGGAATCATTTGGAGATTTACCAGACCCAATAAAGTGAATACGAATATTGCTGAAAGAGTTTGGAGCTTTAGATATCGCCTTCATAACCATTTCCAGGGGCTTAAACGCTTTTGGCAGCATTGCGCCACCGTAAACAAAGTCTAATATTTCATTTTTTTTTTCGAATAAATAAGGCTTCGACTTCGTTTTTTTTAAAATCTTAACGTCATTTTCTTCGCCTCCATATGGCATTGATGCGGTAATAACTTGAGTTTTTAATGCGGTGTTACGTTCAAGTACGCCTTCATAATAGCTGAGGGCTACACCAGTAATTAGACTAGCTTTTTTAACAGCTATTGGCTCTAACCATTCCCCGATTTTCATACTCCACCAGTGTTTGGAAAATTTTTTTTCTGTGCCTGGCCATTGGTGTACCCATGGATCGATGTAATCAATACCGTATTTTATGCCAGTTTTAAAGTGCGCCAAGCGCCCGATTAAAGCCGTGAAGTGGGATGGAATTGTAATGTAAAGAAAATCTATTTGTTCGGTTTCAATCAGTTTAACTACAGCTTTGTAAAGTTGATAAAATGCTCTTACACCTATATCCCCAATTAAACGAAGAGGTTTAGTTGATATCGCTTTCGTTTTTATAATTCTCAGGCTTTGAGGGAGCAAGCTTTCTAAATTGTAATCTAACGCTTCCTCATAGTATCGCTCATGTACCGTAACTATTATCGGCTCCCATCCAAACTCTGGCAAATGCTGGGCAAATAAGCGACTTCTGTGCACAGCTGCTAAATTAGACGGTGGAAAATGCGGAGAAATAATTATTATTTTTTTCAAACCGATTAATTGTGACTTGAGAGTTCAATAATGTTGGCTAATTCGTTTTCCCAAAAACAATCCTTCTCTCTAGCCTTAATAGAATTCATTTTTAAGTTGTTTAATAGTTCTCTATTTTTATGGAGTTTAACGATACATGCAGCAAGTTCATCTGCGTCACCTGGTGTGTATATTAATCCGTTGTGATATTCGTTAATAGTTTCCACAATACCAGCAGTGCTTGAGGTTATGATTGCCAAACCAGCACCAATAAAATCGAATAACTTGTTGGATGAAGTATATTCTTGATTAAGTTCTTTTGGCAACTCTCCTATAATGCCAATGTCATAGTGACTTATAGACTTTACAATTAAAGTAGGATCTGCTGAGGGTAAAAGGTAAATTGAGTTTTCACTCATGAATTCCTTCTTTAGCCTCTCAAGTAGTAGTATGTTACTTTGGTCAATCTCACCCTGTAAATATAAATCACATTTACACCTTGCTTTTAAAACGGCTTCTATAATAATATGCACTCCACGAATATTTCCAATGTTAATTGATTTGCCATGCCAGACTAATTTCAAAGTTTCATTATATTCGTGACCTTGGTTATAGGGTATTTCTTTTTTTATAGGAACATTCCGAACACGATAGATTGGATTAGTCAATTTATATTTTTTTTGCAATGCTGCTAACATCACATTAGTAGTTGCAAAAATTGCGTCAAAATTATTAAAGTGTTTTTGTTCAATAGCCTCAACCCAATCTCTTTTCTCTGATTGAAAAAGTTTATACTGTCCAGTAAAGAACTCTTGAGAGTCAAATATAACTTTTGCATCTGGGTTCAAACTATTTTTTGCTGCGATAGCATGGGGAAGGGTGTCAATTAAGCTTGTAATTATTAGATCAAACTTAATTTTTGGAAATTTACTTAGTAAAAGAGTTTTATTTAATATTCCCTTATTAGGTAGCAACTGTAATTTAAAAAAAGTCCAAACCTTTAAATTTATTATGTGTAACAAGCTACTCAAGAACCATATAATTCTAGATCTAAAACTTGTTTTAGAAACATCTATGATATGAAATCTAATAGATGGATATAATTTCTTTATTTCAACATATAGGTTTTTTTCTTTTTGAATAGTACGAGCAGTGAGAACATGTACTTCGTGCCCAATGCTATCTAAAAAGATTGCAGTTTTTCTTAAGCGTGGTTCCGAAAAAAGTTCATTCGGACAGATAATTAGTGTTTTCATTCTAGTCCAGCTAAAATTTTGGCGATTTTTATACTAGCCATGCCATCACCAAATGGATTAATTACTGTTTTTAATGAGTCAGAGTATTGTTTATCATCAAGTATTTGAATAGTTTTCTCTTTGATTAGTGCTTCATTTGTTCCGACCAAGAAACCTAAACCACAGGTAATTAGTTCGGGCCTTTCGGTTTCTTCTCGAAGAATTAGTACGGGTTTATTAAATTCTGGAGCTTCCTCTTGAATGCCCCCAGAATCTGTCCATATGATATGAGAATTATTAATTAATTCCAACAGTGACAAATAGTTAACAGGTTTAATCAAAGAAACCCTGTCAATTTGGCCTAACTCTTTGTAAACTATATCCATAACATGTGGGTTTGGATGTACTGGCCAGGTTACCCAAACATTTTCATAAATTGAAAGAATATCTCTAATTGCATTACAAATGTGTTTAATGCCCACTTTATGGTTTTCTCTGCGATGAGCTGTTACGAGAATATGAACTTTATTGTCTTCTACTTTAGTTAATAACCTTTTCTTTACGAGTTTTAAAGTGTCAATAATTGTATTGCCTGTTACGTAAATAGTCTCTGCTTTAACTCCATCCTGAATCAAATTTGTTTTCGCATTTTCAGTTGGAGCGAAATTGATATTGGAAATTAGACTAACGGTCCTTCGATTAAATTCTTCAGGGAATGGCGAGTTAATGTTTCTGCTTCTTAAGCCAGCTTCAAGATGGCAAATTTTGATGCTTTTATTAAAAGCAGCTAAAGCAGTACTCATAACTGTTGTAGTATCGCCTTGAATAAGCACAAAATCAGGCTTTAATTCATCGAACAGATGGTCACAAGCAAGTACAATTTTACTTACTATTGAATTTAATGATTGCCCCTCTGTCATAATATTAAGATAGATGTCTGCACTATAATTGAAAAAAGATTCTAATTCAAGTACCATATCTCTATGTTGACCCGTATTTATAACGCTCAACAATATGTTGTCTATTTTCAACAATTCTCTAATTAGAGGATAAACTTTTAAAAACTCTGGCCTAGTGCCATAAACTATTAAGATTCTCATAATTTCTAACAATGAAATCTCCCGATCAAACCTTTAGCCAATGTTTTAGTGTGGTGGTTAGTTTCCATCCAAATAATAGATTTAAAATTTTAGTGATGCCCCCTGCTGGAAATTTAAAATTTGGGCTAGGTAGTTTGGCTAATTCTTCATCTACTCTATTTATGAGCTTTGTATAGCTGGGATAAATTTGATATTTTAGATTTTGCCACATATTAGCGCAACATATTTTTATATTTTCACTGTTTGGATATTTCAATAAAGCTAATTCTATACCGCGCTTTAATGAGTAATAATTAGATAGGTAAAAAAATTCACTTTTTTTGCTAGATAAACCTTCAATACCACTTCGATAGTAAAAATCACTATTACTATAAATAATTCTATCGCAATGAAAAAACAATTCATTAAAGAACTGAAAGTCGTCATTTAAGGTCAAACTTTCGTCCCATAATGGGGTTTGTTCCACTAACTTTCGTGAAAAAAACAATCTTCCTGGCGGTGTGATATGGGCTGCCGTATGCCAGTATGCTAATATCCATTCTTCATAAGTTAGATTAACCTGCATAACGTTTGGATCACTTTTGAACGATGACAAATCATCACGATAAAATCTACCCCAGTTAGCTGCAACAATATCATTTTCAGATTTAATGCATTTTAACTGGCATTCTATAAAATCACTTGGTATCCAGTCATCCGCATCAAAAAATACAATATATTTTCCTGCTGAATTTAAGAAGGAATGATTTCTAGCTGAAGCTGCATTCTTTCTGGGATTTTGAAGTACCGCTAAACGTGTATCTGAATATGATTTTAAAATACTAAGAGTTTTATCAGTTGATCCATCGTCCACTACAATCAACTCTAAATTTCTATAGGTTTGATTAAGTAGGCAATCCATGGTTTGGTTGATGTATTTTTCTGCGTTATAAGCTGGTATGCAGATTGATATTAATGGTTCTTTATAATCTTTTTCCATGCTTTGGTAAAATAACCATATTTTGAAATATCGACATAGTGATGCAAAGCGCCATTCTGAAAATGAATATCCGTAGGACTAGGCCAGACGATATAGTCTGTTCGCGGAAAAACTGTTAGGTTTTTTTGACTAGTTAATAATAGCGAAGTAATGAATTGTTCCATATAATAACTACTGCCATAATTCTCCTCAATATCTTTTATCAATCTTTCAATTTCATCAAAATTTACATTCTTCGTATGGAGTCCATAAAAACCAGCATTAATTTGATGATCAATTGTTTTTTTTGCTATATTTTCTATTTGAGATTGATCATAACCATAACTTCTCATAATATCTTCTATAGCAAAAGCAGAATTTGAATTTCCGTAATTTAAGGTTAACCAATTTAAAAAATCGCTAGGCCTATTTACAAATAGCATATCAGAATCCAAATAAACTTTTAATCCCGGATCATTCTCAGAATGTAAGAAAAACAATTTGTTGAAAAAGAACAATTCAGTAATTTTTTTATTTATATATGGATAATCATTTTTAGGAAATTTATTTTTTACTTTTTCTACAGTTTCATTATAGGTAAAGATTTGTAGCTGAGGAAATTTAGCTTTTAAAAGTTCTATTGTTTTTTTTTTTAAGCTTTTATCATCATACAAGGATATAGAGAAATTTTTTGCTTCTTCATAAGTTAGCCACTTCGAAAAACTATAAATGCAAAAAAGTGTCTGATGAATAAACTTTTCTCCAGTTAAGAAATTTAGCTTGAATTTACCAAAATTATTGAAAGGACTTGAAAAAGCTAACTTATCAAAAGCGTAATTTCGCATTTCAGCTTCTCCATCTAGCATTTCAGTATATTTTATCTTACCACCGTATCTTTTAATAGTATCTCTTTTTTCTATTGGGCGATAATAATATTTGTAAAGTAACTTCCCTAAAAATGACATATTATAGGGTTAAATAGTTGACTAATTGTTTATGAATGTAATCTGGGTTAAACATCGTGCTACTAAATAATTCTATCATATTTAGCGTTTCTGTCGTTGTTATTTTTGTGGCTAAAAGTTCATATAGCTCTTTTTGGTTATACTCTTTTAAATATAATGGCCATTTATTTTTAATGCACCATTTACCTAAAGCAGACTCGATAGGTGCGATTATAATTGTAGGAATGCCCATTCTAGTATATTGAATAAATTTACTTGGAAAACAAGTTTTAATCCAAGGCATTTCTATTAAAAGTTGTGGATATGGAATAATACAAGCTTTGCATGTTGCTATAAGGAAATCATTTGATTCTTTTGCCGTTTCGAATAATGTTTGATAATGTACATTCTTATATGAATAAGAAAGGTATTTAGCGTTATCGTTATTTCCTATAATATAAAAAGGTACTCTAATATGATAAAGAAAAAGTGATACTTTCTCTAAATATGGAATAACCTCATTGTAAACAGATCCAGAGTATGCAATAGCTTTATTCTTTGTTGGAATTGGCAGCTTATCATTTTCTCTTGCATCTTCAGGTATAGGATAAAGAAGTTTCAATTTCTTGCTAAACTGTGGCCAATTATCTATCAAGGCCTCTGATGCAATGAACACAAACCGACTAACTTCTAATATTTTTTTTGAATTTTCAATAGAGATTTTTTTTGATTTGTGGCTATTTAATTCCGATGTGTCATCATGAAAAAAGCTATAAAGTGGCAAACCTGTTTTTATCTGAACAAATGAACAAAATGTAGCCAAAAAATCTCCATAAACGAAGCCAATTAAAGTATCAATTTGGTTATCCTCAATTATTGCTTTAGCATGCAGTTGATAATAGTCGAAAAATCTGATTTTTTGAAGTATACCATATGGCTTGTAAGGGGGATAATACCATTTACGATTTGGTAATAAATGAATTCTAAATACGGAATCTAAATCTTTTTTCCTGTTCGCATAAGAATTTACATCAGTTAAGATATGTATAGTGTGACCTTCGGATATTAATCTTTTAAAGTGCCGATGAAATACCACATCACTTGCATAAGTGTTTATTGGAAGAATTTCTGATATAAAAAGGATGTTCATGAAAACTATATTTTCATTTTAATTTCCCGTGATATTTTGGCTAATAGTCGAGTGATTAGAGAAGGCACCTTCTTTGGAATAGGGTAACTAGAGTTATAATATTTTACAGATTCGTAACTTACGTTGCTATGATAATTGATATCATTTAAATAGTCAAGATATAAAGATTTCATTTCTGGCCGATTTTGAAATGTAAATCTTCCATCAGCTCGAGGCATTAATTGTTCAAGTTTCTTATCGAAACTGCTGAAATGATAGAAAAAGAGATCTTCAGTAGTATTTACTATGAACTTTCCTGCTTCTAAATGAATTGTTCTATCATGAAGATTCCAATATGCTGCATTAAAACCCGGATGATCTATAACCAAAACCTCCTTAAATAGGGAAGGTACTAGATTAAGCCATATTTGATCAGTAAAATATCCTTCCTTTAAATCGATAATGCATTTTTCGTTCAACCTTTCGCACCACCAATGTAGAAATTTTTCAGATATCTCAGATCTTTTTAAGCCTAAGAAACCCAAATTATATATTCCATGATTGAGAAATAAATTTTCCTGTGGGAACAATCCATCAAATGGAACAGGCTTCAGGATATGTGGAGTTAGTAAAATAGACTTTTTTTTCCAGAATTTCTCAAAATTGTTTAATGACTGGTATACTTTGATATCTGGGTCAAAATAATAGATTGTTTGAGCATCAGTGTATTCAAAAAGATAATTAAAGGCGGCACCTTTGATTGCTGTATTAAATTCTACAATATTGTAGTTTTCCAGCTGCCATTGCAAATTCGGTATTTTTAACTGATCGGGTGTCAATATTTTGTCAAAGCCAAGCTGCTCGTAATTTATCTTATTCGATTTTTGGTCTGCAAGAAAAAGGTACACAACGGCTTCTGATTTTTTCTTTATAGAATTCACCAAAACCCTCGCTTTGCTTAAGTAGTTATTTGAACAAATAGTAAATGCAATCATTTCTTAGCCTTTAAAAACATTTTAAAAATAGTTTTCTTATATATTAAGACGCTATATAAGTAAAGACTCTTTAAAAATCTCCCATTCATTAATTGTTGATGGGCTTCTTTCTGGATTTTTATATTTAGTAAATTAAATTTGTGGACTCGATAAGGATGATGCTTAATTACAATGTTATCAAAATCTGATATAAAATTAGCGTCCGCTTGAGAACTTAATCCACCTCCTCGAAATTTTGCAATAATAAGATCAATATAGTGGAATCTAAATTGAGTTGCTAACCTAATATTTAAATCATGATCTGCACATATCTTGTATGATTGATTAAAGGTTTCGGAATTATTAAACATTCGTTTGTTATAAAAAATAGATTGATGACAGATGTTGTTAGAAATAATTTTCTCTATTGAGAAATGACCATCATAAACCTCTCCATCTTTTGCCCATCCTGCGTCTCCAACAACAAGAACGCTTCCGTATATAGCCATATTTCTTGAAGTCTTCAGCAGCTCATAAACATTATCAAATACACGGTTGCCAAACAATTCGTCATCACTACCTAAAAAATAAATCCATTCACCTTTAGCTGTTGTTATCCCCTTATTCATTGCATCATAAACACCTGAATCCATTTCTGAATAAACTTTTATTCGATTATCATTGAAAGAGTTGATACTTTTTAAAGTATCATCATCCGAGATGCAATCTCTTATAATAATCTCATAGTCCTGAAAGGTTTGGTTTAATATACTGGATAGGCATTTTTTTATATGTAGCTCGCTGTTTTTTGTGGGTATAATTACAGTAATGAAAGGATTACTTTTTACCAACTTAATATTTGGATCTGAATACAACGTAGTTAATTTTGAAGCAAAACATAAATGATTTTAAAAGAGGCTCATTGAAGGCTTTAGAAATTATCAAAGCAATTTCAATAAATTTATGCCAAGGAATTCCCTTATAATGCGACTTCAAAACCATAGCTAGATTATTTTTTGACTCGATGTGTATTTCGCTAAGCTTCACGCCATATATGTATTGATCTGCATTATTAAATTTGTTATTAATCCAAGATATGAATTCAAGGTGACCGAAGATTAAACGCGATTTATTTTTCGCGGCATTTGAAGAAATATTTTTACCACTTCTTCTCCACTCAACCCGGGGACCTTCAATTGTGTAAAGTCCTTTCGGATACGAAAAATTAATAGATGTCGCCCAATCACTTGCTTGTCCTTGAATAAAGTTAACAAAACCTCCGAGCTCATTATACTTCTGTTTTTTAAATATATGGTCTGGCATAGAATTTCCTCTTTTCCATTTTAGTATATTTATCGCTAAACTCATTGGGTTCTCTAATTTTGGACTAACTCTTGCTGCTGCAAGAAAGATATCATCTGCATCAATTATAGAGGTGTTGAATCTATACACATCGTAGAAAGAACTGGTAATGCTTAAGGCCTCGTAAAATTTTTCTACACAATTTGAGTCCGCCAAGTCATCGTCTGAAAAAAGCCATATCCATTTTTCATCTCCTGCCAAATTAACGCATCTTTCCCACTGTGCAACTAAGTCTTTCCCACCTAAATTTTTTTCAAACCTATGATAATTCAAGTTGATTCTATCAGCAAACTGATTGCATATTTCTTTCAATGAATAAGGACTGCAGTCATCTCCAACATATAAGTTGAAATTTTTATTTGTTTGAGAACAAATTGAATTTAAAGCCTTCTCAAAATATTCTTGCTTATATGCTGGAATTATAATGGCCAGTTCAATCATTTAATTTGCAAAACTAATATTCGATAACTTTACTCTAACTCTTAGAATTCCTTTTGAAAAATTAATTCTTCCCTTTTTTGACCTTAAAGTATTCACTATTTATAATAATTGAAAATGTTAAGCGATCTATATAAATACTTAAATATACTTCTGAAAGGATGTTGAATGTCATTTGAGTACATTTTAGACTTTGAATAATGGGACGCCAATTCACTAAGTATTTGATTTCCACGTTTACTCATTAGATAATTTATTGTAGCATTATTTTTATCCTCTGAATTTATTTGTGTAATCATCGAATCACTTAATATTCTATATTCATAAAGTTCTTCGTCGATAAAATGAAATTTGAAACCATTGAAGTAGCTATTTAACCAGAAATCCCAATCCTCTACTCCTTGATATGGCATTTTATCATCATAACCTTTATTCTTAAGCCAGACATTTTTTCTAAATACGGCACAGGCATCAATATAATTATGGAAAATTAAGTCGGATCCATTAAATTCTATAGGTTTGAATTTTCTATCGATTGTTACTTCGCCAAAGAAACTTGGTTTTGCATAAACAATATCGTAACTATTTGTATCTAAAAGCTGTATAGCTTTTTTAATATAATCGGCTTTAATTTTATTATCTGCATCTAGAGGCAAAATGTATTTACCTCTCGCTTTTGCTATACCTACATTCCTTGCGGTAGCTAGACCAGCATTTTTTTGCTGAATTATCTGATAATTAAGAACTTTGAGCTCCTCCATTTTATTAATAGTATAAAGGTCTGTGGAGCCATCATCTACAATGATAATTTCAACTGGTTGGTCTTGATAAGTTAAAACACTATCAATGGCCTCTTGTATGTATTGACCATGATTATAACATGGAATGACAACTGTTAGCATCATTGTGTTTTTTTTGCCACAACAACATAATTCATCGTATTAGAATTGTCATTGATCTCATCATCAATTTTCTGAAAAAAAGTATTAACTCCTTTAATCCCTCCAAATAATTGAAAAGATTTACGTAAGAATATTCCTTTTAATCCTTTGATATTATAAACGCTTGGCAATAATGCATGTAAAAATGCTTGTCCAGCTACAGACCATTTACCTCCGTTTGATTTTATTTCTACAATCTCAAAGCCAGCTTTTTCTAAAATGTATTTAAAGCCATGTTTGGTAAATCTAAAGAAGTCATAAGGTTCTTCATGTAACGGCCAGTACATTGGGCCGCTAACAATAAAAATTCCATTTGGCTTCAATAATCTATAAGCTTCATTTACTAAGCCCTGATGATCTTCCACATGCTCTATTGTTTGGGTTGAAATTACTGTTTCAAATAAACTGTTTTCTAAAGGAATTTTATTCGCAGGGCATAAATAATCAACTTTGTTATCACTAGATTGAATAATATCAACGCCTATATATTTACTAATTTTATGCTGTAATTTATTTTCGTAAGGCTTATTGCCACATCCAATATCTAATAAATTACCTAGAGCATACTTTTCAAATGCATCAAATAAATCTCGATGGTAATACTTATAATGTAAATAATATAAATCATCAATTTTTATATCTGTTGTGTTTAAACGGCCAAGCTTCTCTTCTCTCATATAGTTATTTTCTCCCAAATAAAGTCTTCAGTGTATACACAAGTGTCTTTTTGCCAGCCCCATTCGATGACCTTATTGGGCATAACCACTTCGAATTCACAAATTCTATGGACTTCTTCAAACTTGAATTTACCCTTAGTTTCAGCTAAGTGCATTATTAAATAATAGGTATTAGCGTAAAGCTTACATTTGGGGAGTATACAACGCATTTTGTTAACACCACTTTTTCTCAATAGGGGCAATTCTGTATCAAATAAGTAGGTATAAATTATGGGAATTTCCTTTGAATTGCAAATTTGTAATGATACTGACATGCCTTCTATAACCTCAGGCATGTTGATGTCAATATCTATAATTAGATCTTCTCCATTCATGTGAGTACCATCTTTTTCTGATGTTATAACTTCTACTTTCGTAAAAGATGGGCTGTTAGCATTTGGATCTTTGATATAAATACCAACTTCATTTGTATCTGTTTCTAAATATTTCTGAATAGTAGTTTCTGTCTTGTCGTATAAGTTTAATTCACCATTTTTTAGATAAAGTGATTTGGTTGTGAGTGTTGCTACAGCATCCATATTATGGCTCACAAATAATACGGTTCTACCTTCGCCTTTACTGACATCATCCATCTTGCCCAGGCATTTTTTCTGGAATTCTGCATCACCAACCGCCAATACTTCATCAACAATTAAAATTTCAGATTCTAGGTGTGCTGCCACGGCAAAGGCTAAACGAACATACATGCCAGATGAATATTTTTTAACTGGAGTATCCAAGTATCGCTCAATTCCCGCAAAATCTACAATCTCTTCCAATTTCCGCTGTATTTCTTTTTTGCGCATACCTAAGATTGCACCATTAAGAAAAATGTTTTCTCTGCCGCTCAATTCTGGATGAAATCCTGTTCCAATTTCCAATAAACTTGCAATCCTACCTTTTCCAGAGATCTTGCCTGTAGTAGGCGCAGTTACTTTGCTTAATATTTTTAAGAGCGTACTTTTGCCAGCACCATTCCGCCCAATAATGCCAACCGCATCGCCATGTTCAATTTCAAAATTAATATCCTTTAAACTCCAGACTACGTCGCTTTCGCTTTTTGTATTTTGGTTATTGTTTTCGCCTATTCTTAAAAATGGATCTTCTTTGCCTCGCATGCGGGCATACCAGCGTTCCAAATCACGACTGATCGTGCCTGTGCCGATTTGGCCAAGCAGATAGGCTTTAGAGAGGTTTTCTACTTTTATAGCAATGTTATTCGACAAGTTTGTTTAGGATTTGGCGTTTAATTTATTTAAATGTATTAAGTAAGTTGAGATTTTCTCAATGCACTTATTTTAGTCGTTATAATTTCTATTCTAGTTCTTAATGATAAGTATTCTGATTCAGAAATATAATCTAAGTCTATTGCAGCGACCAGATGATTCATTGTTTCAAGTGTAGTGTGTAGGCCATGTTGGTATAATGTGCTTTGTCCTTGGCGGTTATTTTTCCCGAACCTTCAGCTAAAAAAGCCCCAATACTACTTACCGATCTTTTAATCTGACTTGTTAATCCAAAAGTTTCTTCTTTAGGGAATTTTGAAGCCAGTTGATAAATGTCTTTTCTAAATGCTCTCGAAATTTGTCACACTTCCAGTTTTTTAAATGAATAAATGCATAATCTTTATTTAGTTACTGATGAAATAAATAAAGGATGATTTTTATTAAATATTCTATACCTACCAAAACTAACCTACCCCCAAACCCTAACCTCTAATCCCAAAACCCTAATCCCTTAACTCTTCCTAGCCTACACCGTATCCACAAAATTCCGTTCCACCTTCTTAAAAATCACAATTCCAAATAGGAGCAGGGCAGTAGTAACACCAGTTGCATAACCTAAGCTACCCCAGCTAAAACTTCCTTCACCTAAAAATCCATATCTAAAAGTTTCGATAATAGGGGTCATGGGGTTGTACTCAATAATCCATGCGTACTCTGGATATTTCGTTAGCGCCGTTGAGAGCGGATAGATTACAGTCGTGGCATACATTAATAATTGCACACCGAAACCCACCAAGAATGCTAAATCGCGGTATTTAGTCGTCATGGCGGAGATAATCATTCCTGAACCTAAACCCAACAAGGCCATTAATAAAACTACTAAGGGGAAAAGACAAATGGCCCAACTGATGTTAAAATGAGCACCTGTAAAATAGTAATAAGCCATAAGCATAACAAAAAGCAACATTTGCACACCGAAGCGAACCAGGTTGCTAACTACAATGCTCAGCGGCATAATAAATCGTGGGAAATAAACCTTGCCAAAAATACCAGCATTATCTCTAAATACCGTTGATGTCTTAGTTAAACAATCTGCAAAGTAATTCCAGGCCGTTATGCCTGCCATATAAAAAAGTGGTTTTGGTAAACCATCGGTAGAGATGCCTGCAAGGTTACCAAATATAAAAGTGAAAATTATGGTTGTGAAAAGTGGTTGTATAAAAAACCACAGCGGACCGAGAATGGTTTGCTTGTAAAAAGAAACAAAATCTCTTCTAACCAACAAAACCAATAAATCGCGATAAGCCCAAACCTCATTTAATTTTAAATCAAACAAGGAAGCTTTCGCCTCTATAGTCCAGTTATGTTCTTCTTTATGCTCCATTAATAATTTTCAGTTGTTTGTTATGTGTTGCCTGTTTTTTGTCTTTAATTAACCTAACAGCACCATCTATTTCCACCCAGCTAAGCCTTACCACCTCATCTCCGTTCAGCTTTTCGACCGGCATGGCCTAGATTTCGGGATGCAAAAACTAGCCAAACCAATAACTTCGACAGAAATCTAGCGAGCCAGCAATTTTGTGTTTTCACTAGTTTTTAGTTTTTTTATTTGTGTTCAAGCTTGCTTCGCAGGTCTTTTGTTGTCAAAAGAAAAAAGCCGTCTGGACAAGACAATAAACAACGCTTTGACAGTTTCTGAAATTTTCAATTAAAACATTAGCCAATAAATAATGCACCATCTATCTCCACCCAGCTAAGACTTACCACCTCATCTCCGTTCCGCTTTTCGACCGGCATGGACTAGATTTCGGGATGCAAAAACTAGCCTAACCAATAACTTCAAAAGAAATCTAGCGAGCCGGCAATTTTGTGTTTTCACTAGTTTTTAGTTTTTTTATTTGTGTTCAAGCTTGCTCCGCAGGTCTTTTATTGTCAAAAGAAAAAAGCCCGTCTGGCCAAGACAATAAACAACGCTTTGACAGTTTCAACAATTAATCAATTAACCAACGCAACCCTTACACGCTCCTTATATTTTTCATACACGAATGCCGCCAAACACTTTTGTTGTAAATCTATCTTGTTGTAATTCGAATTCACTTCATCAAGTATGACTGTTTTAAGGGCAGCTTTATCATGTGGATTAACCGACTGTCCCAGTGCTCCATTTAAGATTGCATCTGTACTTCCATCCATATTTCCTGTAACCGAACGACAGCCACAAGCTGCAGCTTCAATGAAACTGATTCCAAAACCTTCACCCTTACTTGGCATTACAAAAACATCAGCCAATAAATAATGGGCTTCTATTTCTTCATCTGGAACAAAACCTGTTAAAATTACTCTTTGCTGCAAATGGTTCTTAGCAATTAAGTTTTTTATTCTTTGCGCTTCATTTAAATCAGCCTTACCGCTAAGTATATAAATGATATGCTCAGGAAGTTCAGCGAGTGCTTCAATAACGTGATCATAGCCTTTATACTGTTCATCAGACGATAATCTACTCAGGGTAAATAGAACCCGATTTTCTTCTTTTAGATGATAACGGTTTATTAATTCCTGAGGTTTTTCGAAAGAAATAGGATTATTGAAAAATGGATCGAGGCAATTGTTTATCACCGTTATTTTGTTTGCCTGTAGTTGATGCACCTCTTCAATTTTTAGAGCAGTGTATTTACTTACCGCAATAATTTCAACCTGCTTTCTAATGAAATTCGTTTTCCACTGGCTCAGCTTTTCCCAAATTTCAATACCGTGGGCGAATAAAATAATTCGCTTTTTGGGCTGAAGCTTTTTAATTAGCCAGCCGAAAATTAAAAGGTTTACGTGACTTAAAATGATAACGTCCGAATGCAGTCCGCTTGTTAATGCTTGAATGGCGAAATTGATTCTTCTTCCGTTAAAACCAATATAGGATTTCTGATCAACGTAGTTTAAGTCAGGGCTTTGATCATACATGCTTAACACCTTATAACCGCTTATTTTTCGTCCAGTTAATAAATCTTGTAAAACTTTAGCAAAACTCCTGCAAACCTTTTCAATCCCTCCTGTTAAACTGAAGGTATATAAAGTAAGAAAGAGAATTTTTTTATTTGAAATCAATTTGTTGTCGGTTTCCATTTAACCAATCAATAATACTCTATCTATTTCCACCCAGCTAAGCCCAACCACTAAATATTGTTCTACTTAAATCCAACCTAACAAATTTTTCGGCTGGCATAAATTTACCATAGCTACTGACTTTAAAAGAAAAGTTTTCAGCTGGTTTTTTTTTGCTTCTTTTTGACATCAAAAAGAAAGACGCCTGTCTGGCCAGGACAATAAACTGCCTTCTAAACCCCTCGACAATTCATCATTCAATTGCCATCAACCACCTGATACAACGCCATCATCTTACTCCAATGCAATTTACCACTTCTAAAATCTTCCGTTAAATTTCTAACCTGCTCATTTTCATGGTTAGAAAGCTTATCCAAAAATTCATGATTATTACTCAACCACTTTTGAAAGGGAAAGGTGAAACCCATTTTTGGGCGATCCCATATTTTTTCAGGCAAAGCCTTTAAAAATGCATCAACCAATAAACCTTTAGGTTTTGCGCCTTTATAAACCAAATCGCTTTTTATTTGATGAACAAGTTTAACCAAATCTTTATCTAAGAAGGGTACACGCACTTCGACACCATGTTGCATACTCATCGCATCTGTATCTTTAAGTAGTTGATTTTGCATATAAAGATTATATTCCAGCCAGCCTGCTTGCTCATCGTTTTTTAATTCAGGATCGATATTGCCAATTTTAGCCGTTTGCAATACGGTATCTACCTGTGTTTTCGAACAGTTTAGTAAAGCTGCAATCTCATCCGGTGTATAAAAACCTCTTAAAAAAAGATATTTTCCAACGGTGTTTTTATAGTTTAAATAATAAGCTCTTTTTAGTGCTGGCCTACTAAAGCGTAAACCTAATTTTAGAATGAAACCAGGCAGCTTACTCAATTTTTCAACCAGCCCCATTCTTTTAAATGAAGGATAGCCTCCGAAAAGTTCATCGGCACCAATGCCTGATAAAACCGCCTTTAACCCATTTTCCTTGGCAAAATAAGTTATAAACCAGGAGTTAATTCCATCGGTTGTAGGCTGGTCCATGGCCGATAAAGCAGCCGGGAATTTATCGTTAAATATCGATTCATTGATTGTATATTCCTGATGATTGCTTTTGATTTGTGTGCTGATTAGATCTTGATAAGGCTTTTCTGAATAGCTAGCATCATCAAAGTTAACAGCTAGGGTTTGTAACGAAGATTGGTTTTTAAGAACACTACTCGCCAAAATGCTGATGATACTGCTATCAATCCCACCACTTAAAAAAGCACCAATGGGAGCATCAGAATATAGATGTTGCATAACCGAGTTTTTCAATGCCTTTTTTACCGCAAGAACAGCTTCGTTATAATCGGTAATTTTTGTTTCTCTCGAAGGATTATAATATCGTTTAATTTCGAAAGTCTGGCTGGCGTGCAGCCAAACTAAATAGCTTCCTTTTGGTAGCATTTCGATATCTGAAAAAGTGGTATAAGGCTCAGGAATATGTCCAAATGCCAGGAAGTAAATTTTCCAGTTTACATTTTCCGTAAAATGATAGTCGGTGTGATTAAACGCTCTAACCTCAGAGGCAAAAACCAGTTGTTGATTAGTGCTGCTATAATAAAGGGGCTTTATGCCTGCCGAATCGCGAACCAAATAGGTGTAGTCTAGCTCAGCATCAAAAAGCGAAAAGGCAAACATACCGTTAAGTTTATCAAAACTTTTTGTTCCCCAGGCGGCGTATGCAGCAAGGATAACTTCTGTATCGCTATTGCTATTAAATTCGTAACCGAGATTTAGTAAAGCCGCTTTTAAGTCGCGATAATTATAAATCTCTCCGTTAAAACTGATCACATATCGGTCCTGATCGTAAAACATAGGCTGATGCCCGGCTTTACTAAGGTCAATAAAAGCTAACCTTTGGTGACCAAAGGCAATTCCTTTAACAGCATTAAAATAGAAACCTTCATCGTCAGGGCCACCGTGAGCCATAACATCGCACATTGCCTTTACTTCAGCCTTCAACTGAACCTCAGTTTTAGTTTTGTCTACAATCCCCGCAATGCGACACATTTTTTATCTCAAAATATGTATTTACAAGAACTTGTGACTAATGAACGAATGAACAAAACACAGCTTCGCCCTTTCAGTCACATTTCTTTTAAAAAAATAACTGATTATTATATTTTTTTAGCTTAACCAGGTTTTCCATCTAGTCAGGCCTGCTTACAAAATCTCCGTTCTACTTTAAACCAGCCTAATAATTTTTTTTGGTTTGCACTATTTAGCCTTCCGACTAACTTTGCAAGAAAAATTTTCAACTGGCAATTTTTGTTTCCTTTTGTTGTCAAAAAGAAAGAAGCCCGTCTGGCTAAGACAATATAAAATCTATATCTTTTTCTACCTGGACACAGCTTCGCCCTTTCAGTCACATTCTTTTAAAAAAGTAAACTCATTATTTAAATTCTCCCCACCTCAAAATAATGGTACTCGTAACAAAAAACCAGTCACCAAAAAACGAACAAACTACTAATCCAATCTACATCTTCTCTACAAAAGCCATCGAAGTATTAATCTCAATGGCAACCCCCATATTCCCTAAACGCAAAATTAAGCGGCGTTTATTATGCAGGGCAACTATTTCAGCAAGCATCCCTTTAAATGGACCTGCCTTAATGATCACCTGCTCACCAGCTTTAATATCATATTCCAATACCTCTAATTCTGCATCAGTAGCAAGTAATAACTTTAAGTTTTCAATTTGCTGTTCAGGCATAGAAGCAATATTCCCTGAGAAATAAAGAAACCTGGCAATGCCATTTGTCATTAAAACTTCAGCATACTCCCTGGCCGAAATATACACAAAGACGTAAGATTTAATTAGAGGTTCTTCAACTATTTTTTTTCGATCACTCCATTGCTTAAGTATCTTTTTAAGAGGTAAATAGCACTTTATGTCCTTTTTGAGCAGTTCGTCGTAAGCTTTTTTTTCTGCTCGAGAACGGGTGCAAACAGGATACCACTTATAATTATTGTCCATTTTTCATTATCGGTTTTCGTTTACCGTAGTTCGATGATCGTCTGGGCAGAGTCGTTGTCATTCTGACCAGTAATAGCTATTGTCAGTCTGAGCGGAATCGAAGGCCATAATTAACAATTCAACAACCAACCAATTCACCAATTTTTGTTATTCGCTATCCGTTTTTCAGTTAGACCAATAACCATGAGCCAAATTTACACTAACCAATCGCCCAACAACCAAAATACCTGACAGTACCTTTTCTTATTTCAATATCTAGCTCTTGCAACCAACTAAGCATAGCTTCTAAATCTCCGTTACACTTAAATCCAGCCTAACAAATTTTTCGGTGAGTAACAACAAGCGTCATTACTGCCTTTAAAAGAAAAATTTTCAGCTGGTGATTTTTGTGTTTCACTAGTTCATATTTTTTGATATGTGTTCAAGCTTTCTTCGCAGGTCTTTTGTTCATGCAAAAGAAAGAGCCTTTCCGCGGCGGCAAGCGGAAGACGTCTTAACCAAATTACTTTTTCTTCCAAAACTGCCACCATCTTCTATTCTCATCATCATAATAACCAGAACCCGAATAACCCGAATAATCAGAATAGTAATAAGTACTGTTTCCGCCACCTCTGCTATAGTCGGTTGTGTAATAATTAGAGTAAAGTGCATCATCACCAAAGGCATTAAGAACAATAGCGAGATTACTCAATCCATATTCCCGCGATAAGCGCTCTGGAATATTAGCGGCCCTTTGCTGTGAAACACCCGAGCGGATTACAAAAAGGTTAACATCCGAAGAGCGAATAAGCGGAATCGCATCAGATACTAAGCCTACAGGGGCTGTATCGACCAAAACATAATCATAGTCTTTTTCCAGTTGCCTTAATAAGGCTTTCATCGCTTCCGTGTGTAATAATTCAGAAGGGTTAGGTGGTACTGGACCTGAAGGAATGAAGTCGATATTATGTACCCCATCGTGTGTTAATACATCTTCCAGTTTCGCCTGACCTGAAAGTAACGAGCTCAAGCCTTTTTTGTTATCATTTCCAAATGCACGGTGGAGTTTCGATTTTCGTAAATCGGCTGCAATTAGAACCACTCTTTTCTCGATTAATGCCAGCGTACTAGCGAGATTAACGGTAACGAATGATTTTCCTTCTCCTGAAATTTCAGAAGTAATACAAATAATTTTACTCGCCTTATGGCTAGCCAGAAAACTAAGGTTCGTTCGAACAGACCGAATAGACTCAGCAAATACTGATTTTGGCTTGGATAAAGAAAGTGCCTGTTTGCTATCCTGATCAATAAAATCAGGGAATTTGCGTATAACGCCAATGATAGGTGTGTGCGTTAAGCCTTCAACCGTTTCTTTATCGTAGATATAAGGATTTAGAAAACGTACCAACAAAATCAAACCAAAACCTGATGCTAAGCCAAGCATTAAAGCGGTGCTGTAAGCTTTATTTGAGTTAGGTGAAATGGCGAAGTAAGAAGGATAAGCTGGATTTACAATAGAAGCGGCGGAAACAACGGCTGCGGCATTCATTTCTGCTTCCAGTTTTTTCTCTGATAAATACGATCTTACCTTATTGTTAACCTCAAAATTAGTTTGCAGCTTTACAAAATTCTGTTCTTTAACAGGAATTGTACTCATGCTACGGGTTACACCAGCAATCTGCTGATCAAGGTAGGCGATGGTTTGTTCGTTTTGTCTCAACATTCCATCAACCGAACTTCTTATACTGGCCTTTACATTGGCAATCTGTTGTTCAATTTGTTTTACAGGCTGAGAATCGCTGTTAAACTGACCTAATTTTATTTCGCGGTTAGCTAAAAGTGTATTAAGCTGGTTAACCAATAGTCCTAAGCCAGAATTTATATCGCCTTCTAAATCCAGGCCAATTTCTACTTTTGATTTATTACTGTTTACCTGCTCTTGTAATTGCTTAATGCCCAGTTGTTTCAGTTTAAGTTCAGTTTTCTGCTTCTCAAAGTCAGAAAGTTTCCCAACCGTCATTGAGGTGGATGAGCTCATGTCAACCAGTTTATTTTGCGTTTTGAAATTCGCTAAACTGCTGCCAGATTTACCCGCTTCTGTGTCAATAAAATTTAATTGATTATCAATGAAGTCTACTGTTTGCTTAGCCGAACGCCTGCGTTGGATGATGTCATATTTAACATATTCCTTCATAATCGCATTCAGGATGTCGGCTGCAAAAACTGCATTTCCATCAGTTTGGCTTAAACTCATCACATTAGTAAAGCGGGCAGCTTCACCAATATATAAACCACCCATAGCCCGACCTATAAAATCTTCTTTGCTGTTAAATTTAAACTGATATTTACTATTTGCAGGGATTTTATCTTTAATGCGGAAGATCATGTTGCCGATGCTAATGCGCTGTCCGTATTGATAAACAGTTTTATGCTTATCGTTTTCGGCTAAATATAAATTGAAATGCTGCTCATCTGCAGCCGTCACTTCGTAAAGCGACCGATCAAAATTAACACTGTCTTGTTTTATAATTTCTATAACAAAGGGCACATTTGGATAAAGCTCTGTAGTACGTACGCGACCTTTTAAATAATAACTGATCTTATAATCCAGGGTTTTTACTGCATTTGAAATTACTTCATTACTGCGGATGGTAAAGCTTTCAGCCTGTATTTTATCGGTATAATTGTAATTTTGAGCGGCCATTTGATTGCCTGTACTCACACTCCGATCACTATCCTCGAGTTTTAAAGATGCACCAGTCTGATAGATCGGTGGCGTGTACCATAAATAGAGCCAGGCAATACAAGATGCAATACCAACTGTAGCAGCAATCCAATACCAGCGACTTAAAAAAACCCTGAAGATTTTATAGAAATCGATACTCTGGCTAATGCCTTTTTTTTCTTGAACAGTTTCAGTCAATGTTTTCTGTTTTTATTAATTATTTCTTATCTGTCAGTCTGAGCTTATCGAAGACCGTGGTATTTAATAGCCAATATCAATTTACAATAATCAATTACGCAATTCATAATCTGTAAGTTTTCCGTTTCTCCTTGTTCGTTATCTTTCTTTCAACAATTAACCAATTATCAAATTTCACTAGTGATTTTGTCATTCTGAGTTTTGTCGAAGCCTCATTTAATTAATAATCAATAAAACAATTTCTCCTAACCACTAACTACTAAACTGCTAAACAACTAACCCACTAACCAACCACAAAAAACTACCTCGTCACGGTAAAGATCAGTACCGCTAAATTGACCACAACAAGCAAGGGTTGTAAAAGATTATTATAACTCTGCAGTTTTTCAGTTGTGGCAGAACTTTTCGTCTGCTGTAAAACAATTATATCGTTATTTTGTAGAACGAGTTTCTTACTGGCTAAACTATTAATATCATTCAGGTTAACATAAATAATCTCGGGATTGGCACGATCACCTCGGATAATTTTTAAGGTTTTCGGGTCTGCAGTTTTGGTAATCCCCCCAGCTTCACCAATAATATCAATCAAGGTAGTATTATCTCTTTCCAATAAGAAATTACCTTGTTTACTAAACTCACCCAGCAGGGTAACTTTTAGGTTCACTACACTTAGTTCAATAATTGGGTCGCGGAGCAATTGTTTCGCATAAAGCTCCTGTATTTTAATCGCAGCTTCACGTCTGCTTAATCCTACAACCCCTACTTTGCCGATAGCAGGCAAATTTACTTGCCCATCTAAATCTACAGGGTAGGAGAGCACACTGTTAATAGCGCCGCTGTTGGAACTGGAAGTACTGCTGTTACTGATCGTCGATGCTGTTGCACCAAATTCTTTATTTTGTACGTTTCGAATAGCCAGCCTGTCGTTTATTTTAATCTTATAAAATGCTTCGCTGATACCCTGATCATTAACAACATAAACCTGCTTAATGGTATCGGTTACGATATCGCTCTTTGCATTGAACAAACTACGTTCTTTACGAGCGGCACAGCCGAACAAGCCAATAGTGATAAATAAAAGAACGAATGATTGTATTAAAGGTTTTTTAAACTTCATAATTCTGAAAGACGATGCCACTATATCCAAACAATGTGTATTTACAAAAATAACTCTTAAATATGCTAAAAAAAATGAATTGTACAAAAAACAAACACTTGATTATATATATCAGCAGGTTTGCTTTTGTGCAGCTGGTCCTTTTAATTACGGTCCCGTGAGTTCATCGGCTTCACTCAATATAAACTAGGTCGAAGGACTATTGCGTAATATCTTTTTTGTTTCCCTCAGCACAGCAGCAGAAGCTGTCGTAGAATTATGGGCTAGAAATACATTTAATTAGTATAATTGTAATAAAGACCGGCAACGGTTTCATCCCCTCGTTCTAATTTCCACATTTATTTATGGCATAAATCCATACGATTGCCATCTGGTCAAAACTAAAAGAAATTTTAGGTGAGTGTGCAGCATATATCTGTTTTTATAGAATAATTTTTGATTGTCCTAAATTTCTATTTTTTTACTGTTTCCTTTCTTATGTTGCTTTTCTGTCGAAGCTCAAAATCCAAGTTACTGTTGTTATATTTACAACGTAAATTATATACAAACTCAACTGTTACTTCGGCTAGTCTTACTCCTTAAAGTCAATGGTTAAGTTGTAGTACAGGTAGGCCTCATATTTACCAAAATGATACACCTTCTGTAAGCGGTACAGCTTGGTTAATAGATCGCCTATATGGAGGTAATTAATATGAGATGGCCTTCCGAAAAGATGCCTACACTCCACTTGTCCTTTTAACAAAATATGGTGTTGCATTTTTGATTTTGAGCAGAAAAAATAGCTTATCTCTAAAGAGATGTAATCTTCGTTTTAACTCGTAATCCTAAGTACTTCGGCTGTGCGCCATATATATTGAGTCGAAGTTATCATCCTGAGCGGAGTCAAAGGATGAATGAGTCTTCGCCTCCGCTTAGACTGAAAAGTCTAGGCTCAAGGAAAATGTTGTTGACTTTAATCAACTTAAAAACAGCTCATTGGTGCGGCGCTATTGGTGATTTAAAATATTATGATTATTAATTTTTGAAGTTTTTTAATTCCCAAGATTATGTTTTTGATTATTATCAAAAAAATTAAATTCTGTCTTTTTAAGAGTACAATTCAGTTTATTATTGTGCATGAAGAACTTTAAGTACTTAATTGGTTTTTTATCTTTTGTGTTTAGCAATTATGCAGTCGCTCAAGGATGTGCGTTAAATTATGGAACACCAAATGAATTGATTTACTATGGAGCCTTACCAACAGGAACCAGGAATTTCGGCACACCTATTGCATATAATGATGCTTCAAATACCGCCTATCCAAATGCTTGTCCAAAGTATGATTATCTGAGCGCTTCAACAAATGGGCAGTCTTGTCGTATTAATGGATCATTAGTTGGTAACTACTATATTCCAGCTTCAAGGCTTATTTTCGTGCCCTGCCCCCTAGATGACTATGTCTCGCATCTCATTTTAGCTTTTGGCAGTTTTGGCCTTATGGTTTTAAGACGAAGAAATCTGCTTAATATCACTTAGATATTTTTACATAAATACCATTTATTATAATTTTATTTTCAATTGAATACATTCTGTAAACTCTTACTCTTCAAACTAATTCCACTCTTTTAAATTGTATCTTTTCGTTTTTTCTCATCAAAAATCATAAAAATTGTATTATGATGTAGCTCATATGGTGTAATTATTACACAGTTCTATATTTTTGTGAATGGAAACTGTCCCATTCCAATTCTAATTATGATTACCAAGTGGTTTAAGATTTTCGTCCTTTTATCTTTAGTATCTATTTCGTCCTTTTTTTCAGTTGAATGTAAAGCTTACATAAGTCCTGCTAATATGCCAAAGCTTAACGGAGCAGATTTTACTTATGGATGCTTAGTTAGTGGTCGATTATATTATAGAACAATAGGGACTAATGTTGTTAGTCTTTATCAGAATGATATGAACAAGATTATTGATTATAGATTTCGGTTTGATCCGAATTACTCAGTCCCTTATACGTGTCAAGCAAAAGGGAGTGCTATCAGAGGAAGATTGCCTGGAAACGGTACGACAGATAATAATGCAAGCTCAACAACTGTGGCAGTTGGCTGTACAATTTACTTGGGAACAGATTATTCGATGTCTATAAATGGCGTTAATAGCAATATTAACGAAACGAATCCATATTCATACGTTCCCTGCCCCCTCGATGATTGCATCTGGCTATTAATTCTACCATTAGGCGCCTTCGGGTTTTATTACATGCGAAAACGGAGCATTCTCGCTCTAAATTAGTGTAGGTTTTAGATATATACGCATACTTATTGATCGAAATGGTCTTCGACAGGTTCAGAATGGCGCTTTAAAAAAATATTTAGTTTCCGGTATGCTTCAAATCGTCTTCAACCGTTTCTCTTCCAGATCAATCTGATATAATTGCTGGCGAATCAGTTTTTCATTGATTTAGGGTCGAGGTTAAGTTCGCTTCAATAAAGTCGTTGAATGTTCAGTATCTCTATGAAAACGGCTTTTGTTTTTTCATTCGTATAGTCGTCATCAGCAGCAACTTTTGTTTTTTCTTCCCAGTGCTGTAAAACCCTTTAACATGCATTCGCCCGCAGGGTCGTTATGGTATTTATTTTGCAAAAAACCTGTAAACATGCTGGCGCAAGCCTTTCTTCAGTGCCCGAAAATCTACTTCTTCGTTTTCTGCTGGATAAAATCAAATAATTTGCCTCTGGTGATGAACTAGGGTAGGGTAAGTCCCTGCACCAGGAGTGTAAGCAAAATGGCTACAGAATTGATGAATATCAGATTTCGGTGCGGGAGGTGCAATCATCACTACATAAGAACTGATCATTTGCGCGCAAATTAAAATGGCTGTTACCAGTACCCTGTAACCAATTGTGGTAGATAGAGATATACCTTCCAAACGCAAACCGCCTACGACCTCGGGAGCTTCTAGGCCCATAATGAGGAACACAATGTCGTTTAGGATGAAAACAAAGCTTTCCCAAACGCTGTAAGTTTTAATGCGGCTAGTGCTGTTAAGAAAAACCACTCTTTTAGTCGAGAGGGACAAATCGCCTGCTACTACCGCCCATACACCCGAACTATGAAGCTGTTCGGCTACCCAATAATGCAATAAGGGTAAACTGAACATCAGAGGTCAAGTCGGTTGGTAGGCGTTTACGTGCCTGAACAAATAACCAGCTCAATACCCACACCGCCAACCACTATCTAGGTAAAAGTAAAGGCGGCTTCCTTTAACACAAACTTGCCAGTACCAATGGCCACTAAGGCAAAGCGAAAAATAATTAACGAAGATGTGTAATTTAATAAACTCTCTCCCTCCAGAATGGCCCAAGTTGATTTGGATATTTCTTAAAATAGGCAGGGCTGGGACAAAACTGATTAACAGGCCCGCAGCCACCACCAATATGGGAAAAGCAACTTTTAATTTTGTCGCCCACATTTCTAAAAGTGTAGTAATGGCGACTAGCGCAAGTAAAAAGGGCAATATTCTATGAATTAAACGATGGTTTTAATTAAAAAAAATCTTCGGCCTCAAGTAAATTAATTAATAAAAGCAATACGATACAGCTACTTATTTTACATTTATTTTATGCAGAATATCGTTATTTATAGTGTTTATATTACAAAAATATTAAAGACCTTTCTCATGTTTGGAGTTGTTATCGCTCCATGCTTTCTGAAGAAATTTTAATAATTCTTATTAGCTTTTTATCTATTCATCCTGTTCATTTTTTTTGGCTGACTAATATTTTATCCGCCTTTATCATAAGGAGTTAATGTTGTATTTGAACAAAAAGAACGACTTTTTTTGTTTGTGCTGTCTTTAGATTTGTGATGTCGCTAAAGTATAAATATGAAGGATTTAAAATATATTCTTACTTTTTTTGCCTTAACATTTTTTTTTAAATCAAATGCTGCCATAGGATGTAGGATTTCGGGCGGCTCGGTAATTTACACTAGCTTCTCAGCTTACACATTAGGTGTTGATGTAGGTAGTGGGCTGAGCCTTACTTTAGGAGGAAGAATTTATCAATTAACTCCTATCATAAATTCAAATGTATCGTGTACTATCCCTTGGGCTAAAAATGTAACTCCAATAAACGTTAATGGTTGTATTTACGGTTCTCCAAGTGTAAATATTCCAGGAGTTTCGGCAGTTTGCCTAACATGTAAGTATGGCGATCTAGTAGATTACACATCAACTTTGGAATGTAACCTCGACGATTACAGCCTGCCCTTAGTCGCCGTTTCTGGTATTCTGGGTTTACTGATTCTAAAAAAAATAAACACTAAGCCATTTTTTAGACTAAACCTCATCCCTTTAACTTCCGTCATTATAATAAGTGGATATATTACTGATATATGAAACTTTTTTCCATTCGGGCTATACGGATTAAGTGCCTTAGGTTTGGAAAAGAGTAAAGATCTTCCCGTAAGGATCAAATCACCGTTTTCTAAATCAAAAAAGATAAATCATTGCCTTCAAAAAGATGCGTAAACTTTTCGATCAATATCGTTTGTGTTTGCAGCTGAAGTGTGCTTGTGGCGTGTTTTATTTAGGTTATTACGCCGTCGTAACAACCAATTGCCAGATTGACGATTATATCCCTGCATCTGTTATCTTTACGATTTTAATTGCAATAGGAAGACTTACGAAATTGGGCATGAAAATATCAATCATAACCGTTGTTTATAATGCTGAAGCTTTTCTGAAAGATTGTATTGAATCCATTATCGCACAAACCTATTCCAATATCGAATATATCGTGGTAGATGGTGGTTCAAAGGATGATACGATTTCGATTATTAAGCAGTATAGCGGCTTTATTACACATTTTATCTCCGAAAAAGATGAAGGGCTTTACGATGCAATCAATAAAGGTATAAAATTGGCAACGGGTGATGTAATTGGGATCTTAAATTCAGATGATGTACTTGCTGATCAAAATATTATCCAACAAGTTGTTCGGACTTTTGAGCAGAATAAAAACACAGATGGTGTTTATGGTGATTTGAATTATATTCATCCAACTAAAATGAGGGTTGTAAGGGGCTGGAAATCAAAACAAGCTAATTTTAATGATATTGAAGAAGGCTGGATGCCTGCGCATCCTACTTTGTACCTTAAGAAAATGCTCTTCGAAAAATATGGTAATTATGCCTTAGATATGGGGACTGCGTCAGACTATGATTTAATTCTAAGGTTTTTTCATAAATACAAAATTACTGCAACCTACCTATCCCTTTTAATGGTGAATATGCGTACTGGTGGTGTAAGTAATAAATCGATAAAAAGTCTTTTACTGGGATTGGCGAATGATTATAAAGCTCTTAAAAGAAATAAAATACCGAATGCGATAATTGTTTTGTTTAAAAAAAAGTTTGCAAAGTTAAGTCAGTTTAAGCGATAGGAGTAAGAACCGCTTAACGGGCTTTTTCTTATTGCTAGAATTAAAATAATAGAGTAAATTTGTAAAATGATCAATAAGGTTTCAAATAAGCAAGTTCTTTTTTCTACGCTATTGTCTAATAGTAAGACGATTAAATCATTTAGCGTAGCGAAACTTGGGGTTTTTGGTTCTCTTATTACAGGTAACCAGAAGGATGAAAGTGATGTAGATTTTCTTGTCGAATTTTATCCAAATCAGAAGAGTTATGATAATTACATTGATCTTTCCTACTACCTTGAAGGGCTGCTAGGAAGAAAAGTAGAATTGGTTACACCTCAGTCTTTAAGCAAATATATCGGTCCTCATATCCTAAACCAAACCGAATATGTTGCCATCTAATCTTGAGCTTTTAAATCATATAATAGATGAAATTTCTTTTATAGAGCATTCGTCATAAATAAAAATCGAGATGAAGTAAGTGATGATCCATATTATCTCGGACAATTATTAGAAGTATGGAAATCATTGGTGAAGCTTGTACTAAAGTTGACCTCGATCTCAAATTGCAATATCCACATATTGAATGGAGGAAAATGTCAGACACAAGAAATCGTATAGTTCTTGATTACTATGGAGTGGATTATAATATCGCCTGGAATATTATTATGGATAAACTGCCGGATTTAAATTTTTATATTTAAAAATAATAATGAATAACCTGAATAAATGATCTATTCTTCTATAAAAAGGTGATTTACGGTCCTCAATACTGGAATCAGAAACTGTTTACTTAAAATGCAATTGATTTTAGTCAAATCAGTTACAAACCAACACCCACACTTTAGTTACAATCCTTATATTTGCTAGTAAATCTTCTACAATTTGCTTACAGATTTACTAAATACCAATCCTGTATTTTTTTGCTTAGCGATCTTTCTGCTTGCTGGTGTAACTGTGGTTTTATCTATCCCTTCTATTATTCATACCTCGATTAAATATAATTTGTTTGATACAAATGATATGCATCGAAAAATTCATGGAGATAATATTTCCCGATTAGGCGGCCTGGCTATCGTTGCCAGCTTTACCATTGCCACGTTGCTGTTCTCGACGCTTACGGCATTCGAAGAAGCTAATTTTCTAATCACTTCTTGCATCATTCTGGCCGCATTAGGCTTAAAAGATGATGTCTATGGGAGTAATACCAGCACTAAATTTATTCTTCAACTCATTGTAGCAATTATATTAGTTTTCTTTGGTGGTTTCAGGCTAACCAGTTTATACGGCGTGATGGGTATTGGTGATATGAATCTGATCTGGGGCGGCGTATTCTCGGTAATACTAATTATTTTTCTGAACAATGCCTTTAACTTAATAGATGGTATAGATGGGTTAGCTGCCTCCATAGGAATAATTGCTAACCTGATTTTCGGGATTCTCTTTGCACTGATGGATCAAATACCCTATGCATTTATAGCTTTTGCACTGGCAGGTTCTGTAGCTGGGTTTTTAAAATTTAACTGGAACCCTGCAAAAATATTTATGGGCGATACAGGGGCTTTAATTATAGGACTCGTTACAGCTGCATTGTCGATAAAGTTTATTGAACTGAATAAGTTTTCTGGACAACTAGATCCATTTATTTATTCTGCGCCTGCAATCGCTGTTTCAATTTTAATTGTTCCCATTTTCGATTCGCTCCGCATTTTCACTGTTCGCATATTAAAAGGCAAATCTCCTTTTGATGGAGACAGAAATCACATTCATCATCGTATGGAGCGCTTGGGTATTAAAAATCCAATAATAATTCTTATAACTGCAAGTTTAAATATTGGAATGGTTGCAATGACGGTTATAATGCGGCATCTTGGAAATTTCTTTTTGATTTTTTTTATTATTGGCTTATGTGTTATTTTCGATTTTATCCTTTTCGTTCGTCTTCGAAAAATGGATAATAAGCAAATCATGAAACTCTAGATAAATGCTTCATCTTCTCATTAATCGCTCTATTGTCAAAGGCTTAATTTATCTTCTTCAATCTCAAAATAAACACTAATTTTGCGCTCTAATTTTAATAGATGAGAATTGCAATAAATGGTTTTGGAAGGATAGGAAGAACGTTCTTACGTTTGGCTTTCGCAGAAGGATTTGAAGTGGTGGCCATTAACGATTTGTCTGACCCAAAAACAATGGCACACCTTTTTAAATATGATACCGTTCATGGTGTATTTAAAGGTAAGGTTTCGGCTGTTCCCGATGCTTTGGTTATCGATGATGTTTCAATTCCTGTATTTTCAATTAAACATGCGATTCAATTACCCTGGGCAGCATTAAGAGTTGATATTGTTGTAGATTGTACGGGCAAAAACTTAACTCTGGAAGATGCGGAATGTCATCTTACCTCTGGCGCCAAACAGGTAATTATTTCTGCACCTGCAAACGATGATATTCCAATGGTTGTACTTGGTGTAAATGAAAATGAAATCGACTTAACCAGTAAAGTACTTTCTAATGCAAGTTGTACAACCAATAATATTGCACCAATGATTAAAATTCTGAACGATAACTGGGGAGTGGAAGAAGGTTATATCACAACCATCCATTCTATGACGGGCGATCAGAATCTGCACGATAGTAATCACAAAGATTTGCGTAGGGCAAGAGCAGCCTCAGCTTCAATTATTCCAACTACTACAGGAGCTGCGAAAGCCATTACCCATATTTTTCCCGAACTGGATGGCCGTTTAGGCGGGGCAGGTATCCGAGTTCCAGTATTAAACGGTTCATTAACAGATTTTACCTGTCTATTAAAGAAAAAAACAACCATCGAAGAAATAAATGCGGCCTTTAAAAATGCATCAGAAAACGAGTTTAAGGAGGTTTTGGAATATACTGAAGATCCAATCGTTTCTGTCGATATTATTGATAACCCACATTCTTGTATATTTGACGCGCAACTAACCTCCATAGTAGGCGATTTGGTGAAAGTAGTAGGTTGGTACGATAACGAATTTGGATACAGCAGCCGATTGGTTGACTTAATAAAAAAAATAAGCTTATTAAAAGCTGAATAAAAATAAGCTTTAGCAAATTACGGGAACGTTTGCATAGTTTTGAATATCCCTTTTTAAATGCAATTATGGTAAAATTCATCACCAAAGAAGAAGTACTTCCTTTAAGAAGCCTGGTCTTAAGAAACGGCAAGTCTTTTGAACACTGTCTTTTTGACGGGGATGATGCTTATGATACCTTTCACCTGGGCTATCAGCTGGGTGGTGAAATCCTTTCGATAGCTACTTTTATGCGGAACGATTTTTTTGAGGGCGCAGGAGAGGGCTATCAACTAAGAGGCATGGCTACGCATCCCGATTTCGGGGGAAAAGGTTATGGCGCAGCATTAATTTCTTTTGCGATAGAATATTTAAAAGAATACCAAACCAATTATTTGTGGTGTAATGCCCGATCGACGGCAGCAGCATTTTACAAAAAGATTGGATTTACAACCGAGTCTCCAGAATTTGATATTCCTGGAATCGGTTTCCATTATGAAATGAAATTAAACTTAAATCAAAAATAATAAAGCATGAAAACAGTAGACCAGTTTAACTTTAAAGATAAGAAAGCGCTAATCCGTGTAGATTTCAACGTTCCTTTGGATGATGAATTTAAAATTACGGATGATAAAAGAATGCGTGCTGCACTACCAACGATCCAAAAAATATTAAACGATGGTGGTTCAGTTATTCTGATGTCGCACTTAGGTCGCCCGAAAGATGGACCGACTAACAAATACTCTTTAAAGCATATTCTGGGCGATTTATCTCGCATGCTGGATTTAGAGGTGAAATTTGCAGATGATTGCATTGGCGAATCGGCAGTAAATCAAGCTAAAAACTTATTTCCAGGCCAGGTCTTGTTATTAGAAAACCTTCGTTTCTATAAAGAAGAAGAAAAAGGTGATGTTGCTTTCGCTGAAAAGTTAGCTGCTTTGGGCGATGTTTATGTTAACGATGCTTTCGGTACAGCACACCGTGCACACGCTTCTACAGCCGTAATTGCACAATTTTTCCCTGATGCAAAATACTTTGGTTATTTAATGGCATCTGAATTAGAAAATGCAGAGAAAATATTAAACCATGCCGAACGTCCGTTTACTGCGATTATGGGTGGAGCAAAAGTGTCAGATAAAATTCTTTTGATCGAAAAACTGTTGGATAAAGTAGATAATATCATTATAGGTGGTGGTATGGCTTACACCTTTGCTAAAGCGCTGGGTGGCGAGATTGGTACTTCACTTTTAGAAGCAGATAAGCAAGAACTTTCTTTAGAATTGATCGAAAAAGCGAAAGCAAAAGGTGTGAACTTAATCCTTCCTGTAGATACCGTAATTGCAGATAAATTTGCAAACGATGCAGCTAAAAAAGATGTAGATTCTGGTCAGATTCCTGCAGATTGGATGGGACTTGATATTGGCCCTAAATCCGCAGCTTTATTTGCTGAGGTGATTAAAAACTCTAAAACATTACTTTGGAATGGTCCAATGGGCGTTTTCGAAATGGAAAGCTTCGAAGTTGGAACAAAGGCAGTTGCTGAAGCAGTTGTTGCAGCTACTAAAGATAATGGCGCATTCTCTTTAATTGGTGGTGGAGATTCGGCTGCGGCTATTGCAAAATTCGGAATGGAAGATGCTGTAAGTTATGTTTCTACCGGTGGAGGTGCATTATTAGAATACATGGAAGGTAAAGAATTACCTGGCGTTAAAGCCATTAACGAGTAATTCTGATGTTACTTTTTTAAAAAAAGAATTATATAAAAGAAAGCCTGGATGTGAAAATCACAATTCCAGGCTTTTTTGTTATTAAGAGATCTTCTATTCTATTATTTACCCATAACGCCATAGCCGATAAAATATACATTTTCCCAGGATTTGATTATCGCCTTCACATTGATTTGGAAAAGATATTTAATTAAAATAACAAGATATATTGCCGAGGGTTCAATTTTAGCGGTCTGATTTTTTTTCCAAATTGAAAACCTATTATACTGATCTTCTATTTCTTTAATTTCGTTGACTTCGCTGAAAAATACTTATGAGATGTGAATTTTGATTATAATTATACATATATCGTGAAATAGGTTTATCAAATATAGACGAAAGATATTTGTTGGTTGTGAAAATGATTATAATTTTTGAATTATGCGAGCCTAACTTCCTTGCAAAATATTCAACGATCCTAATCGAATTTATAAATCTACTTCGTATTCGAAAGGGAGTTGCTGAAGCAGTTGTTGGAGCAACTAAAGATAATGGCGCATTCTCTTTAATTGGTGGTGGCGATTCAGCTGCGGCTATTGCAAAATTCGGAATGGAAGATGCTGTAAGTTATGTTTCTACTGGTGGCGGTGCATTATTAGAATATATGGAAGGTAAGGAATTCCCTGGCGTTATAGCCATTAACGAGTAATTCTAGTATTCCTTTCTTAAAAAAAGAATTTATATAAAAGAAAGCCTGGATGTGAATGAATCACAATTCCAGGCTTTTTGTTTAAGTGGGAGCGCGAGTATATTAACCCTTGTTTTTTTATAGCAGAACCAGGATCGCTTTCAATCTTTAATTTAGAAATGGTTAGGATGCGTTTTCAAATTCTTCGAACAACGTTTCCAGAATTGATTTCTCCTGAAAAATAGCGCCACTTGATACTTCGTCAACTGGGCTGAATACAATAAGAGAATTCTGATCACAATCTACAAAATTGGTCAGTTCTGTAAATTTATCCGATGCGATTTTAAAAACCATTATAGTTTTCTTCTTCGAATTAGGCATTTGTTTGGTTTTGTTTTATTAGTTTACTAAGTGGTTATGCTTTCGTAAAATCATATTCGAAGGCATTTTACAAATGTTGAATTTTTCATGCACAATTGATTGGAATGATCAACCAAGAATGTAATGAAATTATAAATCATTACATATTTATGCCTTTTTAAGATCTTTCAGATAGGTAGATGGAGTTTTACCAGTGGATTTCTTAAAAGCTACAAAGAAAGTGTTTCTTGATGAAAAGCCAGCATCAAGTGCTATAGCCTCCAGCGTCAATTGTTTCCAGGCTCCAGAATCTAATCTTTCCTTGATGTAGACAAGGCGGAGGTTATTAATATAGTTGTTGAAATTAAGCTGATAATGGTTATTAAATAAATCTGATAGTTTATGGCTTGGTACATCAAGCTGAGAGGCAAGCTCGCTAAGGGTGAGCCCGTTTTTCCTGAATATCTGTTTTTCAATGATAAATGTTTCCACCTGCTGAACCAAATTTTCGTCGACCATTTTTGCTTTCGTTTTCTCTAAAGCATTAATATCAGATTTATCTTCACTGGTCGAGAGGACTTGGCTTTCCTGTAATCGATCTGTTTTTCTCAATCCAAATATCAGCTCTGGATTAATAAAGAAGCTTAGGCTCAGTAAAAGTAAACAGCAGCAAAGCAATAAAATTATATTGCTCTGGTGAAGTATAAACCAAACCCTGTTCAGGTTTTTTAGTATCAGTACGTTAACGATTAGCATCCCGATAAATATGGTTAAACAGATACTAGAAAATAAATAAACCCAGTTAACAATTTTGGTGTTAGACTTTTTACGTGATGCTGCTCTGGCTAATTTGAATTGCAAACCCGTGTAAATTATAGCCGATATAGGAAAGGTAAACCAGTGCCATGGTTGGACAATATATTTATGCTCTGAGAAGGCAAATTTAACATCTGATGCAATTTTTCTTACAACCTCCAGCTGTGCAGGATAATCGAGTAAATTATAAGGTAAAACGGAAATAACCGCAGGAATAACAATTAAAAAATGAAGTAGATGGGTTTTCCTGAATTTTGCATGCTCAATGCTCAGCGATCCCCTTACATAAATATATAAGCATGGAGCGATGGCATAGTAGAGTGGTAAACCTTTGTTAAATAAAAATGGGTAATTCCTAATGTAACCAGAATTAGTCATCAGAAAAATTAATGCATACCAGGCGATTCCGAAAATGGCGGTAGCCAATAAAAAGTTAAGGTATTTTTTTGAGCCACCGTATAAAGAAAGCTGGATAATTACTAAAGAAAGAATAAATATTGCACCGATAACGGTGAAAAAAAAGGGATGCAAAGTTGGTGTCGTTTAGGGGTTACTAAAATATAAATAATATCTTATCAAAGCAGCCTTTATCACATTGGCTAAGTAATAGTTTTATCAAATTTCTTATCCAGATTTCTTGTGCTTTTTAAAGCCCAGTAAATTAACACTGGTTGAAAAAATAGCCTCGCCAACCTTTTGGCATCTGTGTCTAATCCAAAGGCACTTCTTCTATTTGTATATTGAGCGATATTGCCTGGAAAAACGGCTACAAACGTTGATGCAGCCATTAAGCCCAACAGTTTTTCGTGTTTTTTAGGCGCTAAAATTAATGCGGTGCCGAGTGCAATCTCTCCAAATCCCGAAATTAAAACCGTATCGTCTTTTTTTAAGGGTACCCAATTCGGAACCTGTGCCTGGAACGCTTTTCTGGCAAAACTTAAATGCCCAATTCCTGCAAATATAAGCCCTGCTCCTAAAAGAATTTTTGCCACTCTTTTTAAATTTTCATTTCCCATTTCCATGATGTTTTAAATAATAACAATAAATTTTGAATTATGTTCTTTTTCAATACATCACTTATTAGAGTGTATTATGGATTACAACAATAATGAAAAGCGTAAAACAATATTTATGCAATCGGTTGCAATTTTGAAAATATATCCATACTTTAGGCATACCAAATAGAATAATATCATATTGATTAGTGTATGCAAGATAAGGAAATTACAATTTACGATTTAGCTGAGCGACTGAATATATCTGCAACTACAGTAAGCAGGGGTTTGCAAGATCACCCCGCAATTAATAAAAAAACAAAAAAGAAAATCTTTGATTTAGCTACCGAGCTTGGTTACCGGTCTAATAAATTTGCAAGTAATTTACGCAAGCAGAAAACCAATACAATTGGTGTCATAGTGCCACGGCTAAACAGTTTGTTTATGTCGGCAGTTATTTCAGGTATCGAAAAAATAGTTAATAATTCGGGCTATAACTTAATTATCAGTCAGTCTTTTGAGCAGGAAAAGAAAGAAAAAGCCAATGCTGCAACCATGTTTAACAGCAGAGTTGATGCCTTAATTGTTTCGCTTGCTTCTGACACCCAGGATTTCAGCCATTTTGATAGCTTTAACAAGAAAAACATCCCCATTATATTTTTCGATCGCGTGGCAGAAGAAATTCAATCTACGAAGGTGTTGATTGATAACTTTAAGGCAGGTTATTCGATTACCAAACATTTAATTGAGCAGGGCTGTAAGGAGATTCTTCACATAACAGGTAATATCTCCAGAAATGTATATAGAGACAGATTTGAAGGTTATAAAAAAGCATTAGCAGATCACAAAATCGAGTTTAAGCCGGACCTGTTTATCTCTAATGATTTAACTGAACAGGCCTTACAGGATATTTTTGCGAATGATATTTTTAAAAGGGATAAAATGCCCGATGGCTTATTCATAACCAACGACTCTGCCGCTGCAGTTGCACTAACCATTTTGAAAGATGCTGGTTTTAGTGTACCCAAGGATATTGCAATTGTAGGTTTTAATAATGATTTAATATCTCGGGTTACAGAGCCTGCAATTACGACCGTAAATTACCCTGGAAATGAAATGGGCGAAAACATTGCCCGTATTTTAATCAATCATTTAGATGGAGAAGGAGATTTGAGCTTTACCAGTACAGTCATTTTAAATGCTGAACTAATCCTCAGACCATCATCACAAAGAAATAAAAATAATGAATAAACAAATAGCGGTTGTAACAGGCGGTGGGGCTGGATTAGGCTTGGCCATTACGCAGAAATTGGTAATAGAAGGTATCCAAACCGTGATAATTGGCCGGAATGAAGATAAATTGAAGACAGTAGCCAGGGAGCTTGGTCATTTATGTAGTTATAAAGTTTTCGATTTGCAGAATCTGGCAGCCATACCAGCGCTAATTGATCAGATACATACAGAATTTGGAGCGATTGATATTTTGGTTAATAATGCGGGTATCAATATGAAGAAACCTTTTATTGAAGTAACTGATGAAGACTTCGCGAGCGTAATCCAAACCAATTTAAGTTCGGTATTTGCAATTAGCAGAGAAGTGGTGAAGAAAATGCTGTTTGTAGGTGCTGGAAATATAGTGAATATAAGTTCGATGGCAGCTCAATACGGTATTCCAAAAGTTATTGCCTATTCTGCGGCAAAAACAGGCATTGAAGGCATGACAAGGGCTATGGCAACCGAGCTATCTCCGTTAGGCATTCGTATTAACTGCGTGGCGCCAGGTTTTATCAAAACAGCTATGTCGGCAAAGGCTTTAGATGCCGATCCAGAGCGTAAGAATAAGGTTTTTTCAAGAACACCAATGGGTAAAATGGGCGATCCCGAGGATGTAGCAGAAGCCGTATATTTCTTATGTTCGAATGCTTCCAAATATGTCACGGGTGTAATTATGCCTGTTGATGGGGGAAATTCCATCGGATTTTAGTTTAGTGAATAAATGTTTACGAGTATGAAGCACAAGTTGCTTTATACTCAAAAAATAACCAAATATTATGAGCAGTGGTTCTAGATTTTTAAAATTTATGGCGTCGGTGTGGATTTATTTAATCCTTTCAGGTGTCTTCTATACTGCTCAGGCTCAGCAATTAACTGGTGAACCTGGTTTGGGTAATCAAGGGCTGAAAGATTTTTATAGCAATTATTTTCCAGTTGGCGTAGCCGTTGGTTTGAGAAATCTAAGAGGAGATGAATCGGTATTAATCAAAAAACAGTTTAATAGTTTAACGGCAGAAAATGCAATGAAAATGGCTCCTTTACAACCAAAGGAAGGGGAGTTTTATTGGAAAGCTGCAGATTCGATCGTAAACTTCGCCATTAAAAATGGCATCAAAATACGTGGGCATAACCTTTGCTGGCACCAGCAAACACCCGATTGGATGTTTAAAGATGGTGATAAACAAGTATCTAAAGAAACCTTACTCAAACGTTTAAAAACACACATCAATACAGTTGTTGGTCGTTATAAAGGAATATTTTACGCATGGGATGTAGTGAATGAGGCAATTGACGATAATCCTGCAAATTCCCTGCGGAATTCTAAATGGTTCGAAATCTGTGGAGAAGATTTTATAACTAAGGCTTTTGAGTATGCGCATGAGGCAGATCCTGGAGCAAAACTTTATTATAACGATTACAATAGCGAATTACCCGAAAAACGAGAACGAATTTATAAACTTCTAAAAAGCCTTAAGGATAAAGGTGTACCAATAGATGGCGTGGGCTTACAAGCGCATTGGTCGTTAAAGTCACCAACAGAAGCAGATTTACGCACCGCTATAGAAAGGTATTCAGCGCTGGGTTTAAAAATTCAGTTCACAGAGTTAGATATTTCCATTTATCCATGGGAAAAGGATAGAAGAGCGAAAAGGCCTGGCGAGTCAGATCAATTTACTGCCGATTTGGAAGCCAGACAAGCGGCAAAGTATGCCATGGTTTTTAATGTCTTCAGAGCATATAAAGATGTAATTACCAATGTTACTTTTTGGAATGTTTCCGATCGCCACAGCTGGTTGGATGAATATCCGGTCATGGGAAGAAAAAATTACCCTCTACTTTTTGATGCTAATCTGCAACCAAAAAAAGCTTATTGGGAAGTTATCAATTTTAAAAGCAAATAATATGAAGAAACTTAGCCTGTTAATTCTTTTAGTCAGTTTTAAAGCAATTGCTTTTGCAGCAGGTGCAAATCCATTTGTAACAAAAGTTTATACACCTGGAAGTTTTCCAATTGCGAAAAAAGGCAAAGTTTCATCTATTTTGGTGAGTGGTAATGACTGGCCTGGGGTAATCAGAGCTGCTAAAGATCTTCAGTTAGATATAGAAAAGGTTACAGGTGTTAAGCCAGATTTTGTAGCCGATAAAAAATCGACAATGGCCATTATAGTTGGTACGATTGGAAAAAGTGAAATCATTAATCAACTTATAAGAGCAAATAAAATTGATGTGGCTGGCATTGCAGGGAATTGGGAAAGTACCTTAATTCAGGTGGTAAAGAACCCAGTTGCAGGTATAGATTCGGCGCTGGTTATTGCAGGGAGTGATAAGCGTGGTGCAATCTATGGTATTTACGAGCTCTCTACTCAGATTGGGGTTTCACCTTGGTATTATTGGGCTGATGTTCCCGTAAAAAAAAGTGAAACACTTTATGTTGTTGGTGGTCGACATGTAATTGCATCGCCAGCGGTAAAATACAGAGGCATATTTTTAAATGATGAAGCACCAGCTTTATCGGGTTGGAGCAGAAAGGAATTTGGTGGTTTTAATAGTAAATTTTATGGGAAGGTTTTTGAGTTAATTTTAAGACTAAAAGGCAATTATTTATGGCCTGCAATGTGGGGAAGTGCATTTAATGATGATGATAAAATGAATCCCGTTTTGGCTGATGAGTATGGAATAGTAATCGGTACTTCGCATCACGAACCCTTAACCAGAGCCCACGATGAGTGGAAGCGATACAATGGTGGGAAATGGAATTACGAACAAAATCCAGCGCAGCTAAGAGCGTTTTGGGAAAGTGGCTTAAAGCGGGTGGCGGGTAAAGAGCAGATTATTACCGTTGGTATGCGTGGTGATGGCGATGAGCCTATGACAGAAGGAACAGCAACTGCTTTGCTGGAAAAGATTGTTAAAGATCAACGGGAAATTATAGAAAAAGTTACAGAGAAACCAGCAGCTGAAACGCCACAGCTTTGGGCGCTTTATAAAGAGGTTCAAGCTTATTATGATAAGGGCATGAGAGTACCCGATGATATTACTTTGCTGCTTTGTGATGATAACTGGGGAAACATTAGGAAATTGCCAAAGTTAAACGAAGCACCAAGAAAAGGTGGTTATGGCATTTATTACCATTTTGATTATGTAGGCGATCCTAGAAATTATAAGTGGATTAATACCAACCCCATTCAAAAAGTTTGGGAACAAATGCATTTAGCTTACCAGTACAATGCAAATCAAATCTGGATTGGTAACGTTGGCGATTTGAAGCCTATGGAATTCCCAATTTCATTTTTTCTGGATTACGCATGGGCTCCAGATGCCATTCCTGCAGAAAAACTGAAACAGTACACCATTGATTGGAGTGCTGAACAGTTTGGAGAACAGTTCGCCCCGGAAATTGCTGACATATTGGATCGCTATTCGAAGTATAACGGCAGGATAAAACCCGAACTGCTTTCGGATAGTATTTATAGTTTAATAAATTATAATGAATTTGAAAACGTGGTTTCGGATTATAAAGATCTGGAGCAGAAAACCAGCCTGATTTACAGCCAAATTCAAGCGGACCAAAAAGATGCATTTTACCAATTAGTTATGCACCCGGTAGAGGCCAGCGCAAATTTATACGAACTATATTTTAATGTAGCTAAGAATAAACTTTATGCCAGGCAAGGTCGGTTTTCTGCAAATGCCTTCGCTGATAAAGTGAGTGTGTTGTATAAAAAAGATGAAGCCATAACGCATTATTATAACAAAATCTTGGCAGGTGGTAAGTGGGATCATATGATGGATCAAACTCATATAGGCTATACTTATTGGCAACAGCCTGAAAAAAACAGTATCCCTAAAACCATTACCCTTGCCTATAAAAGTAATTTGAATAAAGCGGAAATGGGTTTATCAATTGAAGGTAGTGATTCATCGTGGACGGGTAAATCAAAAGTTAATTTTACATTGCCTTCTTTCGATTATTATAGCAATAAACCTCACTATTTCGAGCTTTTTAACAAAGCTAAAGGCAGTTTCAGTTATGAAATAAAATCATCAGCATTTGTAAAAATTAAGGAGGTAAAAGGAACTGTAAATGATCAGAAGCGCATTTGGCTGAGTATTGATTGGGACAAAGCTCCTGCAGCAAAATCGCAAGCTTTTGTTACGGTTTCTGCAAGCGATGGTTCTAAAATCACGATGCTGTTAAATGTTGATAACAGACGGTTTGCTGATAAAAATATAAATGCCTTCTTACCAGATAATGGTTATATCGCAATCGAAGCACCTAACTATACCAAGGCTGTTGGCAGTAGACCCATCTTCTGGAAAAACATTCCAAATTATGGAAAAACCTTGGGTGGTATGATGCCAGTACCTGTTACTTCATCTACTCAAAATTTAGACCCCAATACACCACATTTAGAATATGATATTTACCTAAATGAAACTGGAACTTTTGAACTGAATAGTTTCATATCTCCAACCATAGATTTTACAAATGGAGATGGATTGAAATTCGCTGTTTCTGTTAACGATGAAGCCCCTGTTGTGGTAAATATTAGTAGCGATTATAAGACTGAAACGGCCTGGAGAAAATCTGTAGCTGATAATATTAAAATTTTTAAAACACCATTAAAATTTAGTCGGACAGGAAAACATACCTTGAAATATTGGATGATTAGTCCAGGTGTTGTGTTGCAAAAATTAGTTTTAAACCTTGGCGGCTTAAAACCTAGTTTTTTAGGTGCGCCAGAAACTTTTGTATTGAAGTAAAATAATCCATTTATAAATCTGAAAATAAGATGATGAATAATTTTAAAAAACTATCTGGCATAGCAATAATTATGGCTGTTGCTGCAACCAGTTCTTGCCAGCAAAATACTGGAGCTAAAAACGAACTGAAGAATGATATGGTTAAAAAATCGAAATTTCTTAGCGAACCTTTAATTAAAGAAATTTATACGGCTGACCCCTCAGCTCATATTTTTAACGGTAAAATATATATTTATCCTTCTCACGATATAGAATCGGGTACGCCAGAGAACGACAATGGGGATCATTTCGATATGAAAGATTATCATATTTTAAGTATGGATAGTATCAATGGTAAGGTTACCGATCATGGTGTGGCACTTAGTGTTAAAGATATTCCATGGGCAGGAAGGCAACTTTGGGCGCCTGATGTTGCTTTTAAAGATGGTACTTATTACCTGTATTTTCCAGTTAAGGATAAAAATGATATATTCCGTATTGGTGTTGCAACATCAAAGAGCCCAGCTGGTCCTTTTAAGGCAGAACCAAAACCTATAGAAGGTAGTTTTAGTATTGATCCTGCTGTGTTTACGGATACTGATGGCAGTAGTTATATGTATTATGGTGGTATATGGGGAGGCCAGCTTCAACGCTGGAATAATGGGAAGTATGATGCGAACGGCTCTAAAACAGATTCAGGTAAAGAAAATGAGCCTGCATTGACGGCAAAAGTTGTTAAGTTGAGTAAAAATATGCTGGGCTTTGATGAGGCTGTTAAAGATGTTGTAATTTTAGATGCTGCGGGCAAACCACTGTTAACCAAAGATCATGACCGTAGATTTTTTGAAGGCGCCTGGATGCATAAATTTAATGGGAAATATTATTTCACTTATTCTACCGGCGATACTCACTTTCTGGCTTCAGCAATAGGCGATAGCCCTTACGGGCCTTTTAAATATCAGGGTACATTTATGAATCCGGTTCAAGGATGGACAACCCATCATTCTATTGTAGAAGTAAAAGGTAAGTGGTATATTTTTTATCACGATACCCAACTATCAAATAAAACGCATTTGAGAAATGTGAAGGTTACCGAACTGCGCCATAAAGACGACGGCACAATTGCGCTAATCGATCCAATTAATAAATAAAAAAAATCCTGCTCCATTTACAAAACGAGCAGGATTTTTTTTAGAGCACTTTGAGGGTTAACCAGATTTTATTTTAGGAAGAATTCTCTTTTTTGAGCTAAAAAGAATTTCATCATTTCAGGTAAATACTTAAATTGCCGAAACAAGCTGTTAAGTTATATCTAACTTCATTGTCTTATTAGGTAACTTTGCTCATCACATTTAAATTTGAAAAAGAAAACAACCATATACGATATCGCAAAAGAGCTAAACATCACAGTTTCTACTGTATCAAGAGCTTTGAGTGGTTTCCCTGCGATAAGCGATACGACTAAAAAGGCGGTTGTGGAGATGGCTAAAAAACTAAATTATAGTCCAAATAAGCTTGCTTCTGCATTAAAATCTGGTAAAACCCATATTATTGGTGTAATCGTACCAAGTGTAGAGGCGCATTTTTTTGCATCGATTATTCACTGCATTGAAGACGGGCTAAAAGACAGTGGTTACCGGGTAATTATATATCAATCAAACGAATCTGTTGAAAATGAAATTAACGGGGTAAGAACTTTACTTGAAGCTCAGGTTGATGGGATTATGGCTTCTATGTCTCTGGAAACTGAAGACGTTTCACATTTTGCCGAAATTATTAAACAGAATAAACCTTTAATTTTATTTGATCGGGTTAACGTAGATTTAGCCGTACCTACAATAACTTTGGATGATTTTAAAGCAGGTTATCTGGCTACGCAACATTTGATAGACAGAGGTTATAAAAAAATTGCATTTATCACGACTATTCATCAAATTAAAATTTTTAATGACAGGCTTAAAGGTTACAAGGCTTGTTTGCAGGATAATAACTTGCCAGTATTAGATGAGCATATCGTTTTTGGTGGCTTATCCATAAAAGATGGCAGATTTGGTGCAGGTAAACTGATCAGAAGTGAGCATAAGCCAGATGCAATAGTTGCTGGCGATGATTTTACGGCATTGGGTGTAATTAAAAAACTTAAGGAAATTGACGAAACACCACCCGAAATAGGTGTTATTGGTTTTGCTAACGAAGCTTTTTCGGCCTACATAACACCGAATTTATCAACGATAGATCAGCACGCACCGCAAATTGGTTCCGAGTGTGCAAAAATGTTTCTAAAAATGATTCAGCAGGAAAATCCTTATGAAAATATAGAACATATTGTACTTGACCCAACCGTTGTTGCCCGGCAATCTACTGATAAAAATCATCAAGGGTAGCTTTAAAAAACTTCTATAAGCAATTTTACTAGAAATCTTTACTATCTATATTGTTAATTTAATCTTGTGTCGATAAACCAACTGATTTGGTCCCATTGTACTAACCCTTATTAATTTTCAAACAACTAGTACTTTCGATAGCGCTAATGAACGATTTCGTGGGCAATAATATGTTCATGCCGAATCTAGATTCAGCTTGCTAGTCAGAATTCATCACGGCAACAAGTTTATGGCTGAAATTATTGATTTGCGTAGCATAAATTCTTGAAGTGATCATTTCGACATGGAATCTTTTGATCCGTTACACTGCAATCCCCAGCCAGGTTAGGGCATATTTATTGTTTAACTAACCACTACAGTATTTAGGGAAACTGAAGTAGTAAATGCTTCGAATAGGATTTTTTTTTATCCATAGCCAAAACTCATAGTGCAAATATTTAATGCTAATTCGAATAAAATTTACAAACCAATCAAATTTTTAATGCTAATTAAGATTGTTTTACAAATTTTTAATGTTAAATACTCGATCGGATCGTTATAATCTTAAACTAAGCATTACGCATCTTTATAACAGCTTATTGTATATAATCATTTGTGCGATGATGCAAGTCAAATTAGGAAATAATATTTTTAACTTGAGAAAAAGAACTCTTTTGCAGAGCGCCTTTTGTAGAGTTGCTGTCGGTTGATATGATTGGTAATTTGCAATTGCTTCCCGAGGCGTAGATTATGGGGATTGTAATTCTTCGTCACTTTTGGTGAAATAAAGGGGTTCAGTTGCAAGCATGATCCTATAACAAAATCAAAACATCTTTAAAATCAAATTTCCTTCGAGTGATAATTAACTTTTTTTTTATTTCATCAAAAGTGACGAAGAACCAACGACGCTTGAATCTCCAGTTAATTATTTGAAAATACTTTTTTGTATGCCCATTTCTAACCCACGTATCTCTGCAAGGCCTTTTAACCGCCCAATAGCGGAATAGCCAGGATAAGGATTCTTATCTAAATCATCAAGCATTTGGTGTCCATGATCCGGTCGCATCGGTATTGCTCTATTCTCTTTGTGCATTAGTTTAACTGCCTGGGTAACCAAAGTAAACATATCTGCATTTCCTTCTAAATGATTAGCCTCGTAAAAATTCCCTGCATCGTCTCTTTGCGTGCTTCTTAAATGAAGAAAATATATTCTCGAACCTAATCTTTCCATCATGCCAGGTAAATCATTGTCTGGTCTGGCACCGAAAGAACCGCTGCAAAAACAAAGGCCATTTGATTTTGCAGGAACTTGTTCTATAATGAAACGGGCATCTTCTTCGGTACTCATTATTCTTGGTAAACCTAGTATTGGGTAGGGTGGGTCATCAGGATGGATAGCCATTTGCATACCGTTTTCATCGGCTACAGGCGTAATCTCTTGCAGAAAGTGAACCAGGTTCTCTTTTAGGTTACTTCTGGTAATTCCCTTAAAGCCATTAAGCAAGTTTAAAACCTGCTCAGGGGTAAAGCTATCCTTACTGCCTGGTAAGCCCTGTAAGCAATTGCCCATTAACTTCTCCCGCTCTTCAGGGCTAAGCTTTTCAAAATGAGCGGTTGCGTGCTCTACTTCGGTTTTAGAATAATCAGCTTCGGCGTTTGGTCTTTTGAGTAAAAACAAATCAAAAGCAATAAAGGCCGATTTTTCGAAGCGCAGGGCTAATGCACCTGTTTGGGTTTCGAACTTTAAATTTGTTCGCATCCAATCTAAAACGGGCATAAAATTATAAGTAATTACCTTAATGCCACATGAGGCAAGATTGGCTAAACTGATCTTGTAATTTTCTATCCAAGTTTGATACTGGCCTGCTCGTTTTTTAATATCCTCATGAACGGGCAAACTTTCTACAACGCTCCAAAACATTCCGTATTTTGCTATTTCGGCTTTTCTTTTTTCTATTTCAGCTATGGGCCATATTTCACCAACTGGAATATGATGTAGCGCCGTTACAACACCTTGGCAGCCTGCTTGTTTAATGTTGGTTAAGCTTACAATATCTTCTGGTCCATACCAGCGCATGGTCTCAATCATTTTCATAGTAAAAAACTCTATTTATTTAGTTTGTGCAATCGGTACAGCGTAAAAATACACCATTTTTTAGTGTTTTATAAGCGATTGTAAAAATAATTGAAAATATTTTATGCAATCGGTTGCAAATTGATTTTTTATTTCTACATTTATCATAACCAAATATAATTACGCACCATTCTTTGTCTCTAACTAGGCGAACGGGTGCTTAAGATTATTTAAAAACTACGGCTAAAAGCTGTGAATTAAATTGAACCTTTTATGAGAAAACCCAGACAAAAAATCTTTTTGCAGCGTATGGTTGTTCTGCTACTTCTGCTAGGACTAACTCCAACATTGCTGTTCGCACAAAACATTTTAAAGGGGAAGGTTGTAGATGAAAAAAATCTTCCTTTACCAGGTGCAGGCATTAAACTTAAACTTTCAGGTAAAAGCACCTTAACATTAGACGATGGAAGCTTTACCATCAGTGCGCCTACGAATGAAAAGACATTAATTGTGTCTTTTATAGGTTATCCATCGCAAGAAATTGAAATTAAAAATGGTGTGTCGAGTTACAATGTTGTGCTAACTCCAGATTCGAAAAACCTGAATGAAGTTGTTGTAATCGGCTATGGTACTCAGAAACGTAAAGATGTTACGGGCTCTGTTGTATCTTTAAGTGGTGCGGCAATTAAGGAAGTTCCCGTAGCGAATATTCAACAGGCATTGCAAGGTAGAATGGCGGGGGTAGAAGTTCAGTCGGTGGGTACCAGGCCAGGTTCTGGAGCTCAGATTAGAATTCGAGGAGAAAGATCTATTAATGCATCAAACGACCCTTTGTTTGTTGTAGATGGGATACCTTATGGTGGTACATTAAATGATATCAATCCAGATGATATTGCAAGTCTTGATGTTTTGAAAGATGCATCGGCAACTGCAATTTATGGTTCGAGAGGTGCAAACGGGGTGGTTTTAATTACAACAAAGCGAGGAATTGCTGGTGATACAAGAGTTTCATTTAATACTTATTATGGCGTGAGTAAAATTACCGATAAGTATAATGTTTATAATGCAGATCAATATAGAGCACTTCGTGATTATTCTGTTTATAATCAAGATTACCTGGCTGATGAGAAACAGGGTATTGCGACTGGTAGAAATACAGATTGGCAGGAATTACTCTATAAAGATGGTTACATGACTGACAATAATCTGAGCATTTCAGGTGGAAGCGATCAAAGTCAATTTTCTGTTGGCGGAGGTTATTTCAAACAAACTTCGGCTTTGCCAAGTCAGGATTTTACGAGGGCATCATTAAAAGCAACAGGCGATTTCAAAGTAGGTAAACGCGTAAAAATTGGTTTCAATAATTTAACCAATTATAGCATTACTAACGGTTCGCAATTCGGGCTAAATGTGTTTCCGTTGCTGGCTTTGAGTCCGTTAACCTCGCCATACAATACCGATGGAAGTGTAAATATAAAACCATCAGGTAATCTTGATGACTTAAATACAACCTATAACCCACTTATGTTATTATCTAATAATAATCAGTGGGTAGATCGGGTTCGACGTTTCCGTACATTTAATAGTCTTTATGGAGAAGTTCAGATTATTGATGGGCTTAAATATCGCTTAAATGCAGGTTTAGATTTTAATCAGGAAGAAGGAGCGCAATTTAGAGGAACCAACAGTTATTTCAGACCAGGTTTAGGGAATACGGCATCTGTTAATAACGGAACTGGAACAAAGTACTCTTTAGATAATTTACTTACATACGAGAAAACCATAGCACAGAAACATCGTGTTTCGGTTACTGCTTTATTTGGCTTTGAACGAGAACAATACCACAATACATCGGTAAGTAAGGATTCAATTACTGCTGATTTTGTACAGTTTTACAATCTTGGTCAATCATCTGTTGGTCCTGTTGCCATTTTAGGTGGAAGTGAATCTTCAGCAACATTGATTTCCATGATGTTAAGGGCAAATTATGTTTACAATGATAAGTACATGATTACTTTAACAGGTAGAAGAGATGGTTCATCACGTCTTGGTGATGGAAATAAATGGAAGCAATACCCTGCTGTTTCTGCAGGTTGGAGTATTACGAACGAAGATTTTATGAAGAACCAAAAAATTGTTTCGAATTTAAAACTTCGTGCTGGGTTTGGTGTTACCTCAAACCAGGCAGTGCCTGCATATAGTACTTTAGGTGGTGTGGCTTCGAATAGTGTTCGATATAATTATGGGCCATCATCGCAAATTGGTTATTATGTAACTAAAATTGTAGATCCAAAATTGGATTGGGAGTATACGCGGACGACAAATATCGGTTTAGACTTCGGGATATTAAATAACCGTATTACTGGTAGTGTTGATTGGTATACCGCTAAAACAGACAAACTTTTATACGGTGTTCCGCTACCGCCTACATCAGGAATATCAGAACCTTATTTGACCAATATTGGTAACGTAACCAATAAGGGATTAGAGGTAGCCCTATCAAGCCAAAATGTTAAAACCGATGGTGGTTTTTCTTGGAGCACGGATCTGAATTTTTATTTCAATAGAAATAAACTGGTTGCCTTAAATGGTAATATTACTCAGGTAACGAATGCGCAATTATTTGTTGGACAGCCTTTAACTGCGATTTTCGATTATAAAAAATTAGGTATCTGGCAAACAAGTGAAGCAGCCGAGGCGGCAAAATACGGATTTGTTCCAGGTCAGCTTAAATTAGAAGACCACAACGGCGACGGCAAATTAACCGTTGATGATAAATATGTTATCGGTAATGCCCAGGCAAAAATTCAAGGAGGTATAACTAACCGTTTCAATTATAAAGGTTTCGATTTCTCTTTTGTAGTTTATGCTCGTTTTGGTGGTACATTAATAAGTCAGGTGCACCAACCACTTGCGGGCTATTTAACAATTAATGATGGTCGTAGAAATCAATTAGCTGTTGATTATTGGACACCAACAAATCCGACAAATAACTTCCCATCGCCAAATGTTTCAGGAGGACAAATTACTTCAGCTTTAACTAGTGATGCGTGGTCTACTTTAGGTTATTATGATGCCAGCTTCATCAAAGTAAGAAGCATCAACCTTGGTTATTCCCTAAGTAATAAACTTGCGAATAAATTGGGTGCACAAAAAATTAAGGTTTATATAGCTGCACAAAATCCATTCATTTTATATTCTCCATACGTTAAGGCTGGTGGTTTAGATCCAGAAGCTACAGGAACTGGAAACCAGGGTGTTTCAAATCCAGGAAATATATCAAACAGAGCATTAACAATTGGCGCTACAATACCACCAACGAGAACTTTCCTGGCTGGTTTAAATGTTACATTTTAATAAACCTCAGTCATAATATTACAGATATGAAAACAAAATATTTTATACTCGCGGCATTTCTTTCGGTGGTAATTACGCTTGAAGGATGCAAAAAAGCACTAGAAGAAAAACCTTATACAGCCTTTACTACAGAATATTTAAGAACACCTGAAGGCCTGCAGGCTGCCATGACATCTGTATATGCAGGGATGCGTTACGATTTTGGACCAATTGGTGCGGTTCTATTGGCTAACATGGGTACTGATGAATGGACCTTTGGTGATCAGGGGAATTCTGGGCAAACCCTGGAATTGGGTACTTACCAAATTCCACCTACAAATGGTGCTATTTTAACACCATGGAATAGAAATTATTCAAATATTAATCTTTGCAATTTTATTGTAGATAATGCACCGAAAGTAACAATGGATAATGCGGCACGTAATGTTATTGTTGCTGAGGCCAGATATTTGAGAGCACATTATTACTTATTGTTAGTTGAGCAGTTTGGCGCAGTTCCATTAGATTTAGGATCGGGCGATCTGGTTTTTACAGACGTGGCCTATTACGGCTTTAATCGCTTGCCTTTCACTGACATTTTAAAGAAAAACTATCAGGCAATGGTTAACGACCTAACTTTTGCAAGTCAGAACTTGCCAGTTACCAGGCCAACAAATGCCTTTAAGCTGTCGCAAGCTGCTGCTTTACATTTACTTTCGAGGGTTTATCTCTACCGTGGTTATTCTGATGTAAAAGAGGCTACAGATTTCAATAATGCTTATAAAACTGCGATGGAATTAATCAATAATAAAGCAAAATATGGTACTGATTTATTACCAGATTATAGTCAGGTGCATAAACAAGGTAATGATTACAACAAAGAGGTTTTGTATTCAGTAGAACGTTTAGCTTTAAATAATTCGAATAACGAAACTACAAGTCCAGGCACCGAATTTGATGGTAAAGTAAATCTTGCAAACAATTTATTTAATGCCAACTATCAAAATGCGATTACGGTTGGGGGTGTATCACTTATTGATGATCGTCCTTTACAATATGGTCGTCCGTTGAGACAATTGGCTCCAACGCCTTATGTTTTTAATAAGGTTTTTGCAGAGAAGACTAATGATAGCCGTTACGATGCAACTTTTAGGGTGTTATGGCGGGTAGCAACTTTACGCACTGGTGCAGATTTAGAAACCTTTAAAACTAAACTGGCAGGGGTTGGCTTTGCTTTGGGTGATACCGCAATTTATTTGGCGCCAACCGATGCCCGAGCAGCTCAGCTAAAAGCAGCAGGTAAAAAGTATAAGGTTTTGGGTCCATCAGAATTCTGGAGTAATCAAAATAAAACCAATCAGCTTTATCCAAATCTTAAAAAATACGATGACAGTGTTCGTAATAACTTTCAGGATGTTTCTGGTCGCCCGTTTATAGTAGCAAAACTATCAGATGTTTACTTAATGGCGGCAGAAGCTGCATTGCAAGATGGTCATCCTGCAGATGCAGTACCGTTGATTAACGCTTTAAGAGAGAGAGCTGCCTTCCGATCAGGTTTATCGGCAACAGAACTTGCCAGTAGAAAGGTGGCAATGGATATTACATTAGCGCAAATTAACCTTGATTTTATTTTAGATGAACGCACACGAGAACTATGTGGTGAAAGCATTCGCTGGGCTGATTTAGCTGTTCGTAAAAAGTTGGTAGAACGTGTAAAGGCCAATAATCCAGATGGAGCTACTAACATAAAAGATTACCACAATTTAAGGCCCATCCCTCAAAGTCAGATTAATAGTGTTGTCGATCCAACAGGCGATCCGAACCGAAATAAATATCAAAACCCAGGTTATTATTAGTCAAATCATTAGCGTAAATTAAAATGAAAAATAAATTAATTATCCCTGGCTTACTGTTACTAACAGCAGTTGGGATGTATTCTTGCAAAAAAGATATTTATAACGGAGCAAATAGCCTGGTTGAAGATCAATTTACAGACAACGCTGCCCCTTTAAAATCTTTAGTTTCTTTTCCAATAGGTTTAGCTGCAGAATATCCATTATCATCAACCAACTCTTCATATTGGGAAACTATAAAAAGAGAGGCTGGATGGATTACATTTGGCAATGAGCTAAAAAACAATGCAATTGTAAAAGCTGATGGAACTTATGATTTTACAACTGCCGATAACTTCTATAATCTGGCAACTACAGCAGGCATAAAAGTGTTCGGGCATACTTTAGTCTGGCATTCGCAACAAAGAGCCTCTTACTATAATAGTTTAATTGGCGGGGGTGGAAGCGGAACTGGCCCAACAAATTTAGCGGTTAATCCAGGTTTTGAAACAACCACGATAGGTACCACTGCCGAACCAGCCGATGGGTGGCAGGTTTTAAATGGCCCAGGACAATTTGTAAGTACAGCAAGTAATGTGAATACTGGCTCAAAAGCTTTACAGGTTAATGTGCCTGCGGGCGGGCAAAACTATAATACGCAATTGGTTAGCAAAGCGCAGATTGCCGTTACAGCAGGTAAAACATATACGATATCTTTTTACATAAAAGGAGCGAGTGCACAAAGCATCCAATTTGAAATTAGACCTTATTCTGGTGCTACTGCTGGTTCTGTAAATTATCAGGGAGGAAAGGCTGTAACCACTTCTTATACAAAAATTTCTTACGACTATGCTATTCCCGCAGGCGTTACTGCTATGCAATTGGCCTTTGATTTAGGTGGAACGCAAAATACACTTTATCTGGATGATGTTAGTATTACAGATGCATCGATAGTTGCGCCTCCAACTGGTGGCGCTTTGACAACGATTGTAGATAATGCGTTGAAAAAACACATCCAAACGGTTGTAGGTAGGTATGTAGGTAAAATAACAGCCTGGGATGTTATCAATGAGCCTTTCACTGATGCAGGTGAAATCAGAAACAATACCAATACGCCTGTTCCAGCTGGGCGAACTGATATTTTTGTTTGGCAAAATTATCTGGGAAGAGATTATGCGTCAAAATCTTTTACCTACGCAAGAGCCTCTGATCCAAATGCAGATTTATACATGAATGATTATAACCTGGAATCCAGCACGGTGAAACTAGATGCATTTGTAGCCCTGGCTAAAGAGTTAAAAGCTGCAAATACTGGTATTACTGGCGTGGGCACGCAAATGCACTGTAACATCAATACTTCTTACAATATGATTAATGATATGTTTCAGAAATTAGCTGCAACTGGACTGAAGGTTCGTATATCTGAATTAGATGTTAGATTAAACCCATCAGAAAAGGTTGGGGCGGTTGCTACTTTCCCTGCTTTAAGAAATCTTCAGGCGGCGATGTATAATCACGTGGTTAAAGCTTACTATAAATATGTACCAGAAGCACAACGTGGTGGAATTACGGTTTGGGGTGTTACCGATGCCGATAGCTGGATTACAACAAGTTTAGCAAAAAATGATGGGCCTCTGCTATTCGATGGCTCATACAATAAAAAACCAGCTTTTGGAGGTTTTTCTCAAGGCCTCAAAGGTCAGTAATAAAATGGTTAGTTAGTGGTTAAGGCCATTCCGAGTTCGGAATGGCCTTTTTTGTAATCTACAGATGCTTTAACTCATTTTTTAGATGATTGTAAATTCTAACACTAAGATCAACATTACAAAACCATTTTTTTTAAAGTGTCGACAACAAGTGTGGGATCTTATGGTATTATTTGAATCTTTTATTATTAAGTTTTTTAAGGATTACAATTCATAATGATTAAGAACCATTCAAAAAACAAACCAGTTCTTTTTATTGGTGAAACTAATTGGCTTCTCCATCCTATGCGATAATTATTTTATTGAAGCTTCAAAAGGTTCGGTTGGTAAACCGTTTCTGTTGTAAAGGTTTGCCCCTTCAGGATTATCAGCCCAGGCATAACGAACATAAACAGGATTGGCTATTTCTTCACTCCAAACTAAAACTTTGTTATGTTGTATTTCTGCCTTCGCCCACACAAATTTTTTGTCGGCTCCTGCTACAGCAAAGTATTTTAATGCCGAACCTGATTTAATTACTAATCCATCACCAACATTATCAAAGCTCAAAATAAGTTTATTTTTATTCAAAATTAACGACTTAAAGGTTGGTCCGCTTGAAACTGTTTTTTTATCTCCATAAACCAAATGAGCAGCCTGCAGGGCTAATCTTTTACCAATATCCTGTTTATTCAACGGATGAATATCATTCCATTCGCCTAAATCTATTGCCACTGCCATTCCTGTGTTTTTAACACTTAACAAAGCTCGTTGCTGAAACCTTAATTCTGCCCAGTTACTTTCAGAAGGCTTATCCTTAGTTTCCATAAAATTAGGTAACTGAACATAGATAAATGGCAATAATGGCTTTTTCCAGGTTGCTCTCCAATCTGCAATAAGACTCTGCATAAGCTCTACATATTCTTTAGCGTTTCCAGTATTCGCCTCTCCCTGATACCATAATACTCCTTTAATTTTATAGTCTTCTAATGGAGCAATCATTGCATTATAGAGTCCAATAGGTTTCCATCTTATAAATGTTTGCGATGGCGCAGGAACTGATTTTGCGCCTAATTTATACTTCCATTTACCTTTTAAATTGATTGTATCTTGACCCGTAATAAGTTGGTAAGCCTTATCTTCTACAAAACCACCATTGCCCGAATTATTAATTAATTTAACTGTTACGGTATTTTTACCTTCTTTTAAAACGCCTGAATTAAAAAGATACCTTCTTGGCGGATACTGATAGCTGGTAGCGCCAACAAATTCGCCATTAATAAATACAGAATCCGCATCTACAATTCTACCCAATAGTAATTTTGCGGGTTTACCAATCATCGATTTTGGAATAATAATATCCTTTTTAAACCAAACAACACCATTGGTTTTTCCTAAAGAACCATTTGCCCAGTAGCCTGGGATATTCATTTCTGCCCAATCAGAATCTTCAACATTTGCTTTCCAGTTATTCTTTATGCCTAAATCATTTGTATTTAAGTTTTTGTACCACGCATTTGATAAGCTTTGATCATCCGTTTCAATTTGTTTGATAAGCTGATCATCTTTAAATTTTTGTGCTTCTTTATAATAGGCTGGAAATTTTTCGATTGCACTTTCACTAATCCATGCTTGCGCTGGTGAGCCACCCAATGCTGCATTAATAATTCCAATCGGGATGTGGTATTTTTTATTTATATCTAAAGCGAAGAAGTAAGCAGCGGCAGAAAAATCTAAAACTGTTTTTGGATTGGCGGCTTGCCATTTTCCACTTGATAAATCATTTCTTTTTTGTTTGAAATCATATTCATCAGGGACTAAAAATTGCCTGATTTGTGGGTGGTTTGCATTGGCTATTGCCTCTGGATATTGATCAATCAGCCTACCCATTGGCAATTCCATGTTCGATTGGCCACTGCAAAGCCAAACATCACCAAATAAAATATCCTTTAAAACGATTTTGTTACTAGCTGTAAAAATCATTTCGTAAGGCCCGCCAGCTTGTTGTGGCATTAGCTTTATTTCCCAGTTCCCGTTTTTATCTGCTTTTGTATTATACTTTTTTTTGTTGAAATCTAAGCTTATGTTTTCGCTGGCCGCCGCCCAGCCCCAAACTTTAATGGTATCCGATCTTTGTAAAATCATTCCACTACTAATCAGTTTAGGAAGTTTAATTTGAGCAGATCCGTATAAGAAGCTAAAAACTAATAGAGATAATATTGCTGTTTTCTTCATCTGGAGATTATTTATAAGCGTATAGTTTTATTTTTTGAATACTAAAATTACCTTCGGGGATTCTTAAATGCCTGCCTTGATGACTTTGATCGCCATTTAAACGCAAGCCAGGTATCCATTTCCCATCCTTAAAATTACCTTCATCGATTTGCGCAATACCTGCGTTTAGATTAGCAGCTAAGGGTTTGAAAGTTGCCACTATACCAGTTCCAGCTACAATAAATTCATCTGGTGCAAGTTGTATAACCAATCCACCAGTAATCGGCCAGTTATCTTCTTTTGATTTTGGTGACCAGCCCAAATTTAAATCATGCGAGAAAGTTAAAGTATAGTCGCCTAATTTAATTTCCTGCTTGTTATCTGTTTTATCAAATAAAACACCATTTATCGTTCCTTTACCTTGGTTTTGAAGAATTAATGGGCTTAATTTATCTAATAATTTATAAGCGCTAGAAATCTCCATATTCATTTTTTCATCTCCATTTTCGATTGAGAAGGGGGAAAAGCCAACGGCGTTATAGTGACCAATAGCATTGAATGCTTTACCCGCTACGCCTTGTTCAAATTTAATCTCAGGAATAAATAGGGTGTTATTGCCTCTTACATACAAATCATTCCAGTATTTAAAATTAGGATTATAAAAATCGGGAGAAAGCAAGTCGATTTTTGGTGCACCAGCTTTCCAAACGTCAATAATGTGCGGTAACGGACCAGCACTCGGGTATTCTCCGGGTTTAGCTTCTTTTTTATAATTCAAAGCAGCATTTAAATACATTGGTAAATTATAAGCTTGTTTGCCCGCATCTGTTAGTTTGTTAATAAAATCTGCATAATACCACGCCATAAAAATTTCATCAGTGGCTAAACTTTTGCCAAAAACGCTCTCCCATGTACCTGTGGTTTGGTAACCGTTTTTGGCCCAGGCAGCTTTAAATTCTGGCATCAGGTTTTCTTTGTTTAACTTTAGGTAATTGAATAATGGCTGCGGTACAGCTTTATTAAAAGCAGATGTAGCTATTGCACTATGATCTCTGGCATCGGGTAGCATTCCTATTTCATTTTCTACCTGTATCATAATAACAGTTTGCTCTTTGGCATCTATTTTTTTAATGTAGGTCATCAAAGCTCTAAATGCTTTAATATCTGAGGTTAAATTATTTTCAGAGAAAGGACTAAGGATTTCTTGTCCGACACCATTTTTATTTGTAGCTCGTGGAAATCTTTTCTGGTCTTTTTTAACCCAGTATGGCGCATAGCAAGACATGCTGTTTTTCCAGGCGCCAAACCACAGAAATACTAACTTGATGTCGTTTTTTCGGGCATTTTGTATAAGGCTTTCAATTAAGTTGAAATCAAACTTTCCCTCTTCAGGTTCTACTAATTCCCAATAAACTGGTGCTAAAACCGTGTTTAAATTCATGGATTTTAGTTTCGGCCAAATCGGTTGCATATATTCTACAGTCGATGAGCTCGAGTTACCGAGTTCACCTGCTAAAATTAGAAATGGTTTGTCGTTTACATAAAGTTGTTTTACGTTGCCTTGAGTTTTAAAATAGCTTTGCGAAAAAGTTACCGTTGTAGTGAGCAGGCTAAGGCCGAAAATCGATAGCGCCAGTTTTTTCATATTGATTTGGTTAGGGTAAAAATGAGCTTGAAACTTTTACTAAAATAAGAAAAAAAATAGTTTCTGCAATCGGTTGCATTTTTATTTCTTTATTTATATCTTTCCTCTTCTTAACCAAATAAAATTCTTCAAATGAGAAAGTGTTTCACTCTTTTTTTTCTATGTATAGCTATAACCTGTTCTGCACAAATTAATTTGGTTAATCCAATTTTATCTGGTTTTTATCCCGATCCAAGTGTTAAGAAAGTGGGCGATGATTATTATTTAGTTAATTCTACATTTTCATATTTTCCAGGTATACCTGTTTTTCATAGCAAAGACTTAAAAAACTGGAAGCAAATCGGCAATGTTATAGATAGGCCAAGCCAAATGAACTTTTTAGGAGATGGCGTATCGCGGGGCTTATTTGCACCATCTATAAATTTTCATAATGGAACCTATTATGTAACCTGTACGTTAATCGATCGGAAAGGCAATTTTGTAGTAACAGCCAAAAGCCCATCAGGCCCCTGGAGTAATCCAGTTTGGTTGCCAGAAGTTAAAGGAATAGATCCATCTTTGTTTTTTGATACTGATAAAGCATATATTGTTTACAATAGCGATGCACCTGATAATAAGCCGCTTTATAGTGGCCATAGAACAATTCGTGTTTACGAATTTGATCCCATTACCTTAAAAGTTTTAGGTGAAGAAAAACAATTGGTAAATGGGGGAGTAGACATTAGTAAAAAGCCTGTTTGGATCGAAGGACCTCATATTTTTAAACGAGGAGATTGGTATTATCTGTGCGCTGCAGAAGGCGGAACCTCCGTTAATCACTCACAGGTAATTTTAAGGAGCAAGCAGGCAACTGGTCCTTACTTAGCGTATGAAAAGAATCCAATATTAACACAACGAGATTTAGACCCGAAACGTAAAAATCCAGTAACTTCTGCAGGACATGCAGAGCTGGTTGAGGGGCCAGATGGAAATACATACGCTGTCTTTTTAGCCGTTCGCCCTTATGAAGACGATTTTTACAATATTGGGAGAGAAACATTTATTGCTCCCGTTAGATGGGACAATGAATGGCCAATTATCAATCCCGATTTTAAAGAAATTCAACCCGTTTACAAGACATCTATTAAGGAAGTTAAAGAGTTAAACACAATTCCTCAAAGTGGCAATTTTCAATACAGAATCAAATTCGAGGATAAAATTGACCCAGCCCTACTTTTTTTAAGAACCTTAGATAAAAGCTGGTTTAAGCTCAGTAAAGCCGACGGTATAACGATGAATCTTTCACCAGAAACTTGCATGGGGACGGGGAATCCCGCTTTTATAGGGAAACGGCAGCAACATTTAATTTGTAAGGCCTCAACTGAATTAAATTTTACAGCAAGGGCTAAAAACGAAAAGGCGGGTTTATTGATTTATCAAAGTGAATTTAATTTCTATTATCTCTGCAAATCTATCGAAGGTGGCAGGCAGGTATTGCAGATTTTTAAAGGCAACAAGCAAAATAATAATATGTCTTTAATTAAGCAGGTTTATGTTGGAAAAAGCAAGATATATCTTCAAATCGAAGCAGATAAAAGTGTATGTAATTTTTATTATTCAAATAATGCCAAAGATTGGAAATTATTAGCAGGAGGCTTAGATGGGAAGTATTTAAGTACAAAGGTAGCGGGCGGTTTTGTGGGCTCATTGTTTGCCTTGTATGCCACCTCTTCTGGCTTAACATCAGATAATAAGGCAAGCTTTAAGTGGTTGGATTATGCAGGTAAAAATTAGGCTTTTTTTCTTGAATTGATGATTAATAACAATAATTGTCTGTTAGTTACGCATGATTTTTTAATAAAAAATTTGCAGTTTATAAATTAAATCTCATATTTATGCAACCGTTTGCATAACATTATAAAATTTTAACCATATGTATTTATTAGGTATCGATATAGGCACTTCTTCCATTAAGGCATCTGTTGTTGATGCAGTTACGCAAAAGTGTTTAGCTACTGTTCAGTATCCTGATATTGAAACGGAAATTAAATCCATAAAGCCTGGCTGGGCAGAGCAATCTCCAATGGATTGGTGGAGAAATGCACAACAAGCCATTTTAAAGTTAAATGCCCTGGAGTTGTTTAATCCCAAAGAAATCGTTGCAATTGGTATTGCTTATCAAATGCATGGATTAGTTGTGGTAGATAAAGAACAAAATGTATTGCGAGATAGTATAATATGGTGCGATAGCAGGGCTGTTGAATCAGGAGAAGCAGCTTTTGATGCCATTGGGCAAGAGAAATGTTTACATAATTTGCTTAATTCACCTGGTAATTTTACAGCATCGAAACTGGCCTGGGTTAAAAACAACGAACCCGAACTTTACAGTAAAATAGATAAAATTATGCTGCCTGGCGATTTTATTGCAATGAAATTTACTGGGGAGATTACTACAAGTGTTGCTGCGCTCTCCGAAGGAGTTTTTTGGGATTTTAGAAAAAATGAAGTTTCCAAAGATGTTTTAAATTTTTATGGCTTGGATGAAAGTCTAATTCCAGATATAAAACCACTATTTTCTGAGCATGGTCATTTAAGCCCTGGAATTGCCCGATTATTAGGGTTAAAAGAAGGGATTCCAGTAACCTATAAATCAGGAGATCAACCTAATAATGCATTGTCTTTAAATGTACTTAAACCAGGAGAGGTTGCCGCAACTGCAGGAACTTCAGGTGTAATTTATGGCGTTAGTGATGAATTAACATATGATCAGCAATCGCGGGTTAATACTTTTGCTCATGTAAATTATTCAAACGATGCAAAACGAACTGGCGTGTTGCTTTGCATCAACGGAACTGGCAGTATGTATCGTTGGGCTAAATATAATTTTGCGCCAAATCTTTCTTATTCAGAATTAAATCAACTTGCAGCCTTATCGCCAATAGGTAGTAAAGGTATTCGCGTGCTGCCATTTGGCAATGGTGCAGAGCGTATGTTGAATAATAAATATACTGGAGCCCAGTTATTGGGGGTTGATTTAAATTTGCATAATCAATCCGATATTTTCAGGAGCGTTCAAGAAGGAATCGCCTTTTCTTTCCGTTATGGCTTAGATATTTTACGTGAAAACGGGATGCAACCAAAAGTAATCCGAGCTGGGATGGCTAATTTGTTTTTAAGTGATTTGTTCGCCCAGGCTTTTGTAGATGTAACAGGTGTGCCTGTAGAATTATATGAAAATGATGGAAGTGTTGGGGCTGCATTAGGTGCAGGAATTGGCGCTGGTGTTTTTAAAACTGCGGAGGAAGCTTTTGCTGAACATAAAGTATTACGTTACCTCGAGCCTAAAAATTCGAATGATTATGAACCATTGTATGGAGATTGGAAAAATATATTAATTAAAGCATTAAAATAATTACAAAATATAATAAAATGATAAAAGTAATAACAGGAGCTACTGAATTTTTTAAAGGAATTAAACAGATTCAATACGAGGGTTTACAAAGTGATAACCCGCTCGCATTCAGATGGTACGATGCAGATAAAATTGTTGCGGGTAAAACCATGAAAGAACACTTTAAATTTGCCTGTGCTTATTGGCACTCTTTCAACGGGAACGGGGCCGATCCCTTTGGTGGGCCAACTCATATTTTTCCATGGGATGAAAAGAAGGATGCAGTAGAGCGTGCTAAAGATAAAATGGATGCGGCATTTGAATTTATCACTAAAATGCAGCTGCCTTATTATTGTTTTCACGATGTGGATGTTGTGGATTATGGAAATGATATAGCAGAAAACGAACGTAGATTACAGACTTTAGTGGAATATGCTAAAGAAAAACAGGCACAAAGCGACGTGAAGTTACTTTGGGGAACTGCAAATTTGTTTAGTCACGGGCGCTACATGAATGGGGCCTCTACTAATCCAGATTTTCATGTTTTGGCACATGGTGCGGCGCAGGTTAAATCAGCGTTAGATGCAACAATCGCCTTAGGCGGAGAAAATTACGTGTTCTGGGGCGGCAGAGAAGGTTATATGAGCTTACTGAACACCAATATGAAACGGGAGCAGGAGCATTTGGCTAAATTTTTACATACCGCTAAAGATTATGCACGTAAACAGGGTTTCAAAGGAACGTTTTTTATCGAACCTAAGCCTTGCGAGCCTTCTAAACATCAATATGATTATGATGCAGCAACAGTTAAAGGCTTTTTGCAGCAATTCGATTTGTTGGAGGATTTCAAACTGAATCTTGAAGTAAACCATGCAACTTTAGCTGGCCATACTTTTCAGCATGAACTTCAGGTTGCAGTAGATAGCGGTCTGTTAGGCTCAATCGATGCAAATCGCGGTGATTCCCAAAATGGTTGGGATACCGATCAGTTCCCAAATGATATTAATGAGCTAACAGAAGCGATGCTTATTATTTTAGAAGGCGGTGGATTAAAAGGCGGTGGCGTTAATTTCGATGCAAAAATCAGACGTAATTCTACTGATCCTCAAGACTTATTCTATGCTCATGTTGGTGGTATGGATATTTTTGCAAGAGCATTAATCACTGCAGATGCTGTTCTTCAAAAATCAGATTATAAAAAAGTAAGAACAGATCGCTACGCAACTTTTGATAGCGGTAAGGGTGCGGAATTTGAACAAGGCAAACTTACACTCGAAGACTTAAGAAATTATGCAGCAGAAAATGGAGAACCAAAAGTAATCAGCGGTAAGCAGGAATATCTCGAGAATGTTATAAACCGATATATTTAAAAGCTTTGCGGAAAGTTTATATTTGTCTTACAGCTAATCCCTGGCTGTAAGACAAAAAAAATATTTAACCAAATAAATTAATGAAAAATAACATACTCGATACGAAGGATTACATTGTTTTTTTAATCTATTTCGTAATTGTAGCTGCTTACGGGCTTTACATTTACAATAAAAAGAAATCCGCTTCAACTGGTTCTAAAGATTATTTCCTGGCAGAAGGTTCTTTAACATGGTGGGCAATTGGCGCCTCGCTAATCGCGTCGAATATTTCTGCAGAGCAGTTTATTGGAATGAGCGGGTCGGGTTTTAAAATGGGTCTGGCTATAGCAACATACGAGTGGATGGCAGCTGCTACCTTGATTGTGGTTGCGGTATTTTTTATTCCTGTTTATCTAAAAAATAAAATATCGACAATGCCACAGTTTTTGCATCAGCGCTATAATGGCACTGTTGCCATGATAATGGCTGTTTTTTGGCTTTTATTATACGTTGTCGTAAATCTAACCTCAATTTTATATTTAGGTGCTTTAGCCGTTAGCAGTATTTCTGGTTTCAACATCGATTTCTGCATGTACGCCATTGCTGGATTTGCCATTATAATTACACTTGGTGGAATGAAAGTTATCGGTTATACGGATGTTATACAGGTATTCTTCCTGATTTTAGGCGGTCTTGCAACAACATACCTGGCTTTGAATTTGGTTTCTGATCATTATGGAACCAAAGGAATTTTAGAAGGCTACAGCCTGATGACTTCAAAAGCATCGGAGCATTTTCATATGATTTTGAAACCAGACAACGAAAATTATATTGATTTACCTGGTTTAAGTGTGTTAGTAGGTGGTATGTGGATTGTTAATCTGAACTATTGGGGTTGTAATCAATACATCACGCAAAGAGCATTGGGCGCCGATTTAAAAACAGCACGTAGCGGAATATTATTCGCGGCATTTTTAAAATTGCTAATGCCAATAATTGTGGTGTTGCCTGGTATTGCAGCTTATGTATTATATAAAGATGGCGCATTTCAAACGGAAATGCTTCAAGATGGTTCAGTAAACCCTGATAGAGCTTATCCTGTTCTGCTAAACTTATTACCAGCAGGATTAAAAGGTTTATCTTTTGCCGCATTAACGGCAGCTGTTGTTGCATCTTTGGCAGGTAAAGCTAATAGTATCGCGACTATCTTTACTTTGGATATCTATAAGAAAGTGCTTAAAACTGATGCAACAGAAAAGAACCTTGTTTTAACTGGGAAAATAACGATAGTTGTGGCAATGGTTTTAGGTGTGTTAATTGCGCCTCATTTGGGTATCGATAAAAAAGGTGGTTTCCAATATATACAGGAATATACAGGTTTTGTTTCTCCTGGTATTTTTGCGATGTTTATTTTAGGTTTCTTCTGGAAAAAGACAACTTCTAATGCCGCGTTATTTGCTACTATTGGTGGTTTTGGTTTGTCGTTGTTGTTAAAATTCCTGCCTAAATTAACTGATCTTTCCTGGTTATCTGGTATGGGTTTCTCTAAACTTGTAAAACAAGAAAACGGAAGCATGCTCTATGAAATTCCTTTTTTAGATCGGATGGGTTTTGTATTCGTTTTCTGTATAATTGGAATGTACATTATCAGTATGATAGAAAGCAAAAAAGTAGTGAACGATAAAGGCCTCGAGATTGATGTTAAAATGTTTAAAACATCAAGAAGTTTTGCAGTTGGTGCATTAATTATAATTGGTTTAATCGTTGCATTATATAGTGTTTATTGGTAGTAACTAAAGCTCAATTAAGCTTTTTAATATATTCATAGAGCGAGAACTTGCTTGTGATTAAATTTTTAACTTAAAATCGTAATAAGCTCTTAAAAATAAAACCCATACAAATCTAATGATGCGTATGGGTTTTGTTTTTTGTAGCTACATTAAATCCTAATGGCAAGTTGTGTATTGAGTATACATTCTGTTATTAAGGCTAGGTGAATCACTGCTCACTTGTTCAGTATGTTCTCTTCAACTAATTATTGCCGATAGAGTAGCGTTTGCTGACTAAAAATGGATTAATAAACTTTTAAAAATCAAAGGGATAATCTACGGTAAGGATGATGTGTTGTTCATTTTATTCAATAACACCATTAAGTAATCTATATCGGATATTGCTTGGTAATTTCAGCATTCATATTTAATTGATTATTGAATTTTTATTTGATTCATAAGGTCGATTACAAGAAAAACTAAGGATTAATTTTAAAGATATAGTGAATGGGAAATGATACGCAAGATGTTTTTCTGGAACTACCAATTGCTGTAAAGCTCTTGGCTTCCATTACTCAATCCGTTGCATTATTGAGGGTGAATAATTCCAAAATCACTATTGAGGGTACAAATGAACAATTTGTGCAAACGGCTGGATTAACAGCTCTAGATATTAATGGCGTCGATCTGAAGGAGTTTTATAAGACTTCGGATTCTTGCGCTCAAATTTTACGCTCGATCTTTAGTAGCGCAGAGAAAAAAAACTCAACGGAAGAAAGAGTAAGTCTTAATTTGGATAATATTTCAGCTCAATCTTTTTCCTTCTGCGTTAAAAATCAGTTTCTTTATAGTAAGGATGATAGCGTTTTTGTTTTGCACACATTATCGGCGGTTCAGGAAGCTGATGGATTGAAATTAAACAATCTTCCAATTGCAAAGCGTAATTCTGCGCTTCAGGAAGCGGAGAAAAATCTAAGCGCAGAAATTTTGCTGCGAAGTGAAAAACGATTTCGTGCGCTGGTTCATGACGGTTCAGATATGATTGCCATACTAGATGATAAGGCAAATTATACATACGTAAGTAATTCAGTCCGATTTGTTTTGGATTTTGAGCCAGAGATTTTTATCGGGAGTAATGCATTTGACTTTATTCATCCTGATGATATTGAAATTGCCAATTCAGAATTTAGTAATGCGGCGGGAAAACGGAAGTTTTCTTTAAGCCCTTTCAGGTTTCGCCATAACAACGGGAATTGGAGATGGGTGCAGACGGTTATTACGGATTTACGCCAGACTCCAGCTGTGAACGGCTTTGTTGCAAATTCTAGAGATGTTACCGATCTGATCGAAGCCCGAATGGCCCTTGAACGCAGCAACGAAAGGTATCGTTTTGTCGGCAGGGCAACCTCTGATGCGGTCTGGGACTGCGATCTAGTTAATGGCACAATGTTTTGGGGTGAGGGCTTTTTAAAGCTGTTTGGATATACTGATGAAACGCTTAATTCAGATTTGCAGACCTGGGAGTCCAGGATTCATTCCATGGATATTCAAAGAGTTAAACAACAATTGGATAGCTTTCTTTGCTCATCTGGTACCAACTGGAGTGATGACTACCGTTTTTTAAAATCGGATGGAACGTTTGCCTATGTATCTGATAAAGCTTTTGTGATTAGGGATGAATCTGGCGCTCCGTTGAGGCTGATTGGCGCCATGCAGGATATTACTTTAAAAAAACAAGAAGACATCAGACTTCGAATCATGGAATCTGTTGTGACCAATACCATCGATGCAGTTTTAGTGGCGGAGGTCGTTCATGGCGCAGATTTTTTCACTAAGGTTATGTTTGTCAATGCGGCCTTTGAAGAGATGACAGGATATACACTTCAGGAGATTGAGGGAACAAGTCCTTGGTTTTTGCAAGGGATCGATTCAGATCCTTTGGAGTTAGGTAAGTTAGTGGATTGCATTCGAAACAATAGGTCTTATAAAGGTGCGATTGTTAATTATCGAAAAGATGGTACAGCAATATGGGTAAATTATTCAGTGACGCCTGTTGCCGATCAAAAGGGAGAATATACGCACTGGATCGCCATTCTCCGCGATATTACCAAGGAAAAGCAACAGGAACAACAAGCTATGCTTCTATCCAGAATAACCGAGATTTTTAATGAAGATCCAGGTTTGAAAAGTTCAGCTCGTGAGGTGCTTTGCGAGATAGCTGACTTCGGAGATTTTGCCTTTGCTAACCTATGGCTATTGGAAGAGGTTCGTGATAATTTGGAGTTGATTGCAGAGTGCTTTGGTCCAGGTTTTATTAAACCAATCATCGGCCGCCAGTTTTCACAAAGTTTATTACAACAATATGTTGGGCAAATAAAATCGGGCGCAAAGAACGCGGTCTGGAGTGTAAAATCTCCTGATGGAGAAAATAAAAAGTATATAAAAGATCTTTTTGGTTTGCCGCTTTTTCATCATGATAAATTTATAGGTGCATTAATCCTTGGTTCATCAAATGAAGATAAAGTAGCTGCAAAAGCGCTGCCTGAATCATTGGGCAAGCATCTGGGTACCGAACTTCATCGTAAAAAACTGGAACAGGAATTAGATCAGATTTTCAGAGTAGCACCCGATGTAATTGCGATTACAGACTATCAGGGGAACTTCAGAAAACTTAATCCTGCAGCATCAAAAATACTTGGTTACAGCATGGAGGAGCTTTTGTCGCGGCCTGCTATCGATTTCTTGCATCCATTAGAACGCGAACAAACATTAGAACAACTGGATAAGCTCAAAGGGAGCGAAGATTGTTATTATATAGAGGCTCGTTACCTCACCTCATGTGGTAGGAGTAAGTGGCTGGCATGGACCTCTCAGCCAATTGAAAAAGATCAACTCATTTATTCGGTGGCAAAGGATATTACCGAAAAAAAGGAAATGGAAGAGCTGTTATTTCGCTCCAATAGCCTGGCACGTATTGGAAGCTGGGAGATCACAATTCCCGAAAAACGCATTCACTGGTCGGAAATTACCAGAGAGATATTAAAAGTCGGTGCTGATTTCGAGCCTCAGGAGGAAAACCCGCTTGGCGTTTTCTATCCAAAGGAAGCTATTGATAAAATGGACACTCGTATGCAAGATTGTATTCATTTTGGCATCCCCTGGGATGAGGTTTTGCAGGTGACAACCATTTCAGGCGAACTTAAATGGATTAGGAATATCGGAAGTTCAGAAATGGTTAATGGTCAGTGTATAAGGCTTTTTGGAAGTCTTCAGGACATAGATACTCAAAAACGAACCGAGATTTCAGAGATGAGGGTTAAGGCAGATCTTAAAGCCTCAGAAAAACGGTATAGTGAACTTTTTCATCTCAGTCCCCTGCCGATGTGGGTATATGATTTCGAAACGCTGAAATTCTTGGATGTAAATGAAACGGCACTTAGTACTTATGGCTTCTCTAGATCAGAGTTTCTTAAGATGAGCATCATGGATATAAGACCAAAAAGTGAGATTGATAAAGTTCAGAACGTAATAAACGAAACCAGAAAAAGCGGAAAATCGATCTATCAGGGATCCTTCATTCATCAAAAGAAAAATGGTCAATTAATGCACGTGGATTTGAAAAGCAATACGATTATATTTAAAGGTAAAAAGGCAAAGCTTATTGTGGTGAACGATATATCTGAGCGTATTGAATATTTTCATGCTATTGAAAAACGAAATGAACGGTTGCGGGAAATTGCCTGGATTCAATCTCATAAAGTACGGGCGCCACTAGCAAAATTGATGGGCTTGGTTAATATGCTTTCGAGTAAAACTTTTGAGGATGCTGGGGTAACTAAAATATTGGACTATATAGATTCTTCTGCAAATGAACTCGATTCTATTATTCGAGAAGTAACTTCCAAATCAGAGGACGTGGATAGATTAATGACTAATGGAAAAGAAAATTTTGATAATTGATGATGATGAGATCATACTCTTCCTGCATCAGACTATAGCTGAAGACCTCTTTCCAACGATACCCAGTATTAGCTTTAAAAGCGGTAAGCTGGCGTACGATTATATTTTGAAGAATGAAGGCGCTGAGTTCCTACTATTTCTGGATATTAATATGCCTGAGATGAATGGCTGGCAGCTTCTCGATTTATTAGTTGATTTACCTTATAGATCGCAGCTTACCGTTATTATGGTTACCTCTTCGGTAAACAATTCAGACAAATTAAAATCTTACAATTACCCTTTAATAAAAGGATTTTTAACTAAACCTCTACGAATCTCTGATTTGGAGGGGATGAGTATAGATCCCCAGTTTCCCAGTTTCTTCATTTGAGGTTTTGCATCTCAGTCTTTTAACCCCATATAGATGCGTAAATCTACATGGGGTTTCTTTTTTAGATAAATTTATCAGTCATCATTTAATTGTGAGTAAAATTTCACCCAAAGTGCTTCAATTGTGCTTAGATTTGACTCCGCTATAGACTAGGCAATAAATATTTTTTCTTTGTTTATAGGTTTTTAAAAAATTCGGTTTTTTAATCATAACTTGCTTTTTATCAGTATTTAAGCGGTTTTTTTAATTACAGAGACTGATTTTTCTTTCTTCATTTTAAAGGCAAAGTGGGAGAAAGAGTATGTGGAAAACTTTTTTGTGGTAAAAAGTGGTAAAAAGTGGTAGAACTATTTACTTTTACACTACATAAAAAGTGTAAAGACCACTATGTCCAAACTTTTCGGCGAATTTGATTGTAAACTTGATGCTAAGGGGCGCCTTATGGTTCCTGCTATGCTCAAGAAAAAATTGCCTGATGTTGAGCGTGAGGGTCTTATGATTTGCCGTGGTTTTGAGAATAGTTTGATTATTTATCCGATGAAAGTTTGGGAAAAGATGGAGCAGAGATTAGAGGAAGTGAATTATTTTCAAAAAGATGGGCGTGGTTTCTTACGTTCCATGCTTCGTGGTCTTACCGAATTATCTCTTGATGCTGCTGGTCGTGTTTTGCTGCCGAAAACATTATTGGATCATGCAGGTATAACTTCCGAATTAGTATTGGTTGGGCAGTTGGATAAGATTGAGGTTTGGGATAAGGCAACTTACGAAGCTTCGTTTGCTGAAGAGCAGGATGAAGATTTTGCTGAAAAGGCAGAACGTGTTTTAGGTAAACAGAAAGGAGGAGTAGATGGAGAATAATTACCATGTTCCTGTAATGTTGCAGCCTTGTATTGATGGTTTGAATATTAAACCAGATGGGGTTTATGTTGATGTTACTTTTGGCGGCGGCGGTCATTCAAAAGAAATTTTGAAACACCTTGGTCCGAATGGCAGATTGATTGCTTTCGATCAGGACCCAGATTCACAAAGAAATATTCCTGCTGATGATCGTTTTATATTTATTGATCAAAATTTTGGATTTCTAAAAAATAATCTTCGTTTAAAAGGTTTTAAGCAGGTTGATGGGATTCTGGCTGATTTGGGTGTTTCTTCTCATCAGTTTGATGTTCCTGAGCGTGGTTTTTCTATTCGTCATAATGCAGATTTGGATATGCGAATGGATAGAAATGGTTCATTAACGGCGTCCGAAGTTCTAAATACTTATTCGGAAGATAAGCTTCATAAAATTTTCGGAATCTATGGTGAGGTTAAAAATGCTAAATCTTTAGCTCGTGCAGTGGTTACCGCTCGCTTAGAAAAATCATTTACAGATATCGATAGCTTCAAATCGGCGATTTCAGAATATATCCCAAAAGGCAAAGAGAATAAGTATTTAGCGCAGGTTTTCCAGGCATTGCGAATTGAGGTAAATGCAGAAATCAGGGTGCTAGAAGATTTTTTACAGCAAACAGCTGATGTTTTAAAGCCTGGAGGCCATCTAGTTGTAATGTCTTATCATTCTTTGGAAGACAGGCCAGTAAAAAACTTTATGGCTAAAGGCAAATTTCAGGGCGAAGTAGAAAAAGATTTCTTCGGAAATCAGCAAAAGCCATTTAATGTAATTACCCGCAAAGCGATAATTGCCACTGATGAAGAAATTGCGCAAAACAACAGAGCTCGCAGTGCGAAATTAAGAATAGCTGAAAAGATATGAACAAGTTCAGAGAAGATATAGATGAAGAATTCGGACCTGAACCTGAATTAAAAGTTAAATCTGAAAAGATTAAAACTGAAAAAGTAAAATCAGAAGATGATAAAAAGTTTAGCGAAACATTTATCGGAAAGTTTTTTAATGAAGGTGTAATATCGAAAGAAGCGGCAACAGATGCATTGCCGTTTTTATGCTTTTTGGCACTTTTAGGTATGATTTATATTGCTAACAGCCATTTTGCTGTAAACAATGTTCGCCGAATTGATAAGTTAAATAAAGAAGTTAAAGAGTTAAGATGGGAGTATAAATCTTTAAAAGCAGACCTAATGTTTAAAAGCAAATTAACAGAGGTTGCTAAAAAGGTAGATACCCTTGGAATAAAAGAATTAATTGAACCACCCAAAAAACTAATTGTTAAAAGCAATGAATATTAGAGCAAACATATTGCTTCGTGTATATCTGGCATTTGGCTTAATTGTGCTTTTTGCTTTGGCGGTATTTTTACGTCTTGGCCAGGTGCAGTTTGTACAGGGGCATAAATGGAAAGCTATGGCAGATAGTCTTTCTACAAAATACATGGCTGTTGAAGCTACTCGTGGAAATATTTATTCTAATGATGGAAGTTTGCTTGCTACCTCTGTGCCAGAATACGAATTGCGTATGGATATGTTTGCGGGAGGTATAGCAGAAGATAAAGTTTTTAATGAAAAAGTTGATTCGCTGGCTTTTAAGCTTGCTCAGTTATTTCAGGATAAAACTGCAAAAGACTATTCGAGAATTCTTCGTAAAGGTCGTCAGGATAGTGCTCGTTACGTGTTAATTCGTCGTAAAGTAAATTATGCTGATTTAAAAACCGTGAGAACTTTTCCTTTATACAACATTGGTAAGTTTAGTGGTGGTTTAATTGCAGTACAACAAAATAAACGGATTTTGCCTTTTCAGGCTTTGGCTGCCAGAACAATTGGTTATAAAAATGCCAATGTTGCAAACGGTGTTGGTTTAGAAGGCGCTTACAATCAATACATAAATGGAGAAACGGGCAGAAGATTAATGCAACGCATTGCCGGCGGTGTTTATGTACCTGTTAATGATGAGGAAGAGGTTGCCCCAAAAGATGGTGCTGACATTATTTCAACCATTGATATTAATATGCAGGATTTAGCTCAGAGTGCCCTGCAAAAGCAATTGATCAAAAGTGATGCTGACCATGGTGCCGTAATTTTAATGGAGGTAGCTACTGGCGAAGTTAGAGCGGTTGCAAATTTTTCAAAAGTATCTACAGGGGTTTATCAGGAGAAATTTAACTATGCGATTGCAGGTAATCAGGATCCAGGATCTACTTTTAAACTCGCCTCTTACATGGCACTTTTGGAAGATAAATTGGTTGATACTAATTCGTTAATCGGTACAGGTTATTATCAAATTCCAGGTAAATTAATTACCGATTCTCACCCCAAAATAGAAACTGTTACGGTAAAAAGAGCGTTTGAAGAATCTTCAAATGCAGCAATTGCAAAATTAATAAACACTCATTACGGTAATGATCCGATAAAATTTACAGATCATTTGTATGACTGGCATTTAAATGAAAAAATGGTTTTGCAAATTCCAGGTGAAGCACAGCCTGTAGTTAAGAATCCTAAAACAAATAAAAGCTGGAATAAAAACATGACGTTGCCACAAATGGCTTACGGTTATGAGATGCAGTTAACCCCATTAAAAATGCTTTCATTTTATAATGCAGTAGCGAATAATGGTAAATACGTAGCGCCAATTTTTGTAAAAGAAATTAGAAGATTGGGTAACCCGATAGAGCAGTTTAAGGCTCGTGTAATTAACGAAGAAATTTGCTCGGAAGTTACATTGAGTAAAATTAAAAAGATGTTAGAGGGAGTAGTTACCCAGGGTAGTGGTAAGCAATTTGTATATAATCCGCTTTACAAAATCGCTGGTAAAACCGGTACTGCGCAAGTTGCGGATGGTAATAAAGGATATAAAGCAAAAAAACAATATCAGGCGTCTTTTGTAGGTTATTTCCCTGCTGATAAGCCCAAATACTCGCTTATAGTCGTAATCAACGATCCTAAAGGCGGTTATTATGGAGGTTCGGTATCAGGTCCGGTTTTCAGGGAAATTGCAGACCGGGTTTATGCCAGCGATATGCAAGTGTATAGCGATGTTCCGGTGAGATTGGTGGGAAATACAGGTAATCCGCCAACTAAGGCTGGTCAAAGTAAAGCCACTCAAAAGGTTTACAAAGCATTTGGATTTAAGCCACTTTTTGCGTCGAAATCAGAATATTACAACACAATTGATACCAGTGCCGGAACAATTTTCCAGGAAAATAGTGAACGCAAAGGCGTAATGCCAAATGTAGCTGGGATGGGTTTAAAGGATGCACTTTATTTACTTGGTAATGCAGGGCTTAAAACCAAAGTAACTGGTTCTGGAAAAGTAATCAGGCAATCGGTGCAGGCTGGGACAAAAGTTGGCAAAGGATTACTGGTAGATATACAATTAGATTAAAGAATTAGAGTGGGATGGATTGGAATGGTGGATATTAAATATTTGATCATCTGAAATTCAATCATTCAAAAATAAATAATATGCAATTACAGGATTTACTTTATGGCGTAACAATAAAAGAATTAGTTGGTAGAACCGACAGGGAGATTCATGCCCTAAACTTTGATTCGCGTAAGGTAACTGAAAATGATGTTTTCGTCGCGATAACAGGAACGGTATCAGATGGCCATCTTTTTATTGAGCAAACTTTAAAACAAGGTGCTAAAGCTATAATTTGTGAAAACCTACCTGAAATTGAAAATTTTGATGCTACTTACATTAAGGTCGAAAATGCATCAGTTGCCTTGGGTATTATGGCGGGCAACTTTTATGGAAATCCATCGGCTGATTTAAAGCTAATTGGAATTACAGGGACCAATGGTAAAACAACGATTGCAACTATTTTATTTAAGCTTTTTAGAGATTTAGGTTATAAAACAGGTCTTATATCAACCGTAGAAAACTATGTAAATGATGTTATTGTGCCTGCAACACACACTACACCAAATCCATTGGCGCTTAATGAACTATTGAAAGATATGGTTGATGCAGGTTGCGACTATTGCTTTATGGAAGTGAGTTCGCATGCGGTTGCACAACACAGAATTGAAGGTCTTACTTTCTCAGGCGGTGTTTTCTCGAATTTAACGCATGACCATCTTGATTTTCATAAAACTTTTGACAGTTATTTAAAAGCTAAAAAGGCATTTTTTGATATTCTGCCAAAATCAGCTTTTGCGTTAACAAATATCGACGATAAAAATGGTATGGTTATGCTACAGAATACCAAGGCGCACAAAAAAACTTATGCGCTTAAGCAGCTGGCCGATTTCAAAGCAAAAATTGTTGAAAACGGATTTAGCGGATTGCACCTTGATATTGATTACGAAGACGTTTTCTTTAAATTAATCGGTTCGTTTAATGCCTATAATTTACTTGCTGTTTACGGTACAGCAATTTTATTAGAACAAGATAAATTAAAGGTATTAACCCTTTTAAGTCGTTTAACAGGCGCTGAAGGTCGTTTCGATTACATCGTTTCTGAAGATAAGATTATTGGTATTGTAGATTATGCCCATACGCCAGATGCGGTTCAGAATGTATTAGGCACCATTGCCGATATCAGAAAAGGAACAGAGCAGGTCATTACAGTTATTGGTTGTGGTGGCGATCGCGATAAAACTAAACGCCCTGTAATGGCTCAGGTTGCCTGCGATTGGAGCGATAAAGTTATCCTTACTTCGGATAACCCAAGAACAGAAGATCCAGCTGCTATTATTTCAGAAATGGAAGCGGGTGTTTCGCCAAGCAACAAACGTAAAACAATATCCATTTTAGATAGAAGGGAAGCGATAAAAACGGCCTGCCATTTGGCAAAAAGCGGAGATATTATTCTTATTGCTGGAAAAGGCCATGAGAAATACCAGGAAATTAATGGCGTACGTAATCATTTTGATGATAAGGAAATTTTACTTGAACAATTAAACCCTGCCAGCTAATGTTATATTTATTATTCGAATACCTGCATAAGCATTATGATATACCTGGATTAAGGTTGTTCCAATACATCACTTTCCGTGCCTCAGTATCTATTATTTTATCATTGATTATAACCACTGTTTACGGGCGCAGACTGATTGATTATTTGCATAAAAAACAAGTTGGTGAAACAGTAAGAAACTTAGGTTTAGAAGGCCAAATGCAGAAACAAGGTACCCCAACAATGGGTGGTATTATTATTTTGCTCGGTATTTTAATTCCGACGTTATTGTTCGCAAATATCTCTAACGTTTACGTAATCCTGATGATCATAACAACCATCTGGATGGGCGCAATCGGATTTTTAGATGATTATATAAAGGTATTCAGAAAAAATAAAGAAGGTTTAGCAGGGCGTTTCAAAGTAGTTGGTCAGGTAGGTTTAGGTTTAATTGTAGGCTGGACTATGTACTACAACCCTAATATTGTTGTTAGAGAAACCGTTCAGGATAATGTGAAAACCACATCTTCTGCGCCAATGGTTTTACGTCAGAAAGGTGAAACTTTTTATTATACGCAAGATGTAAAATCAACCAAAACCAATATTCCTTTTTACAAGAATAATGAGTTTGATTATGCAAAGGTGCTTAAGTTTTTAGGTACAGGTTATGAGAAATACGCTTTCTTAGTTTTTCTTGCTTTCACTGTTTTTATTATCACGGCTGTATCGAATGGGGCTAATATAACCGATGGTATCGATGGTCTGGCAACAGGAACATCGGCAGTAATCGGAACTACGCTGGGTATTTTGGCTTATGTTTCGGGTAACGTTGGCTTCGCCGATTACCTTAATATTATGTATATCCCGAATTCGGGAGAGCTTATGATTTTTGCAGGCGCATTTGTTGGTGCTTGTGTTGGTTTTCTTTGGTACAATTCGTACCCAGCACAGGTTTTTATGGGCGATACTGGAAGTTTGGCTATTGGTGGTATTATCGCCTCGTTCGCTATTATGATTCGTAAGGAATTATTAATTCCGATACTCTGCGGAATCTTCTTGGTAGAACTCGTATCAGTTATTATGCAGGTTAGCTATTTCAAATACACGAAGAAAAGATTTGGCGAAGGTAGGAGGGTTTTATTAATGGCGCCTTTGCATCACCACTATCAGAAAAAAGGATATCATGAAGCTAAAATTGTTAACCGCTTTTGGATTATCGGAATCATGCTGGCGATTATGACAATAGTAACCTTAAAATTAAGATAAGTAACAAAAAATAATAAAAATGCAAACCAATAATTCTACACAAACGCCTAATCAACCTAAGTCAGCAATGGCAGGGCAAGGCCGTGTGGTAATTTTGGGGGCTGGTGAAAGTGGAGTTGGTGCTGCAAAATTAGCGATGCAAAAGGGTTTCGATGTTTTTGTATCCGATTATGGTGTAATTACTGATAAGTATAAAGCCGCATTAGAGAAATTAGGTGTTGCCTTCGAATCAGAACAACATTCCGAAGAACTAATATTAAATGCAATTGAAGTAATTAAAAGCCCAGGGATTCCTGCAACAGCTCCAATTATAGAAAAATTGCTTGCAAAAGGTATTTCGGTTGTATCAGAAATAGAGTTTGCTAAACGATACACTACCGCCAAAACAATCTGTATAACAGGTTCAAACGGTAAATCAACAACAAGTCTACTTACTTATCATATCCTAAGAAATGCTGGTGTAAATGTAGGGTTAGCAGGCAACATCGGACAAAGCTTTGCAGCGCAGGTTGCAGATGAAGAATTTGATTGGTATGTATTAGAGATCTCGAGCTTCATGCTTGATGACATGTTTCAGTTTAAAGCAGATGTAGCAGTTTTATTAAATATAACGCCTGATCATTTAGACCGATACGATTATAAACTGGAAAATTATGCTGCATCTAAAATGCGGATTATCCAGAATCAAACCTCAGCTGATGTATTTATTTACTGTGCTGACGATGAAGAAAGTTTAAAAGCGCTTAAAGGCGTATTGCCTTTAGCAAAAACATATCCCTTTTCAATTGTGAAAAAAGTTGATCAAGGTGCATACTTACAAGACGATACAATACATATTCACACAGAACCAAATAACGAACTAACCATGTCTATTTCAGATTTAGCCTTACAAGGTAAGCACAACATTTATAATTCTATGGCTTCTGGCATTGTTGCCAAAGTATTAGAATTAAGAAATGACACCATTCGCGAGAGCATGGGCAATTTCAAAAATATTGAGCACAGATTAGAACATGTGGCTAAAATTTCGGGAATTGATTTTATCAACGATAGTAAAGCAACCAATGTAAATTCTACCTGGTATGCTCTAGAAAGCATGACAACTGATGTGGTTTTGATTATGGGCGGCGTTGATAAAGGCAATGATTATAACATGCTTAAGGATTTGGTGAAAAGTAAAGTTAAAGCTATTGTTTGCCTAGGTAAAGATAATAAACGCATTCACGATGCATTTGAAGATGATGTGGAAGTTATTGTAAATACTTTTTCAGCAGAGGAAGCTACGCAGATTGCATTTCACTTAGCTAAACGAGGAGATGCAGTTTTACTTTCTCCAGCCTGTGCTAGTTTCGATTTGTTTAAGAATTATGAAGACCGCGGTAATCAGTTTAAAGCGGCAGTTAAAGAATTATAGAAGGAGGTTTTTATTATGCTTCAAGCACTATTAAATAAAACAAAAGGCGATAGATGGATCTGGTTGATCATCATCCTGCTTTCGCTTATTTCTGTAATGGCAGTTTATAGTGCTACGGGTACGCTTGCGTATAAAAAGGGAGAAGCGGTAGAGAAGTTATTGTTAACCAAACACTTAATTTTTGTTTTATTAGGTATTGGAATGATTTACATTTCACATTTACTCGATTACCGTTATTATGCTGGTATATCTAAAATATTGATGATTGTGACTGTTCCTTTATTGTTATATACTTTAGTGTTCGGTGCAAATGTAAACGATGCATCACGCTGGGTTAAAATACCAGTAATTGGATTAACGTTCCAGACATCCGATTTAGCAAAACTTGCCTTGATTACTTTTTTGGCCAGAATGCTTACCAAGAAACAAGAAAACATTAAGAATGTTAAAGAATCTTTTATTCCTATTATGGGTTCTGTTTGTGTGGTGTTTGTTTTAATTGCACTGGCTAACTTATCTACAGCATTAATGCTTTTTGGTGTGAGTATTTTGCTTTTAATTATTGGGCGTATCAGTATCAAACAAATTTCATTAGTTTGTGTTGGTGGTGCAATACTGTTAATGTTTGTAGTGTTTTTAGGTCCAAGAAGAGCAACGTACGCATCTCGTATAAAATCTTTCATGCATCCAGAGCAACAGCATTCTGATAAGACTTTCCAGGCCGACCAGGCAAAAATTGCTTTGGCTACGGGTGGAGTTTTCGGTAAAGGACCAGGTAACAGTACGCAGCGCAATTTCCTTCCACATCCTTATTCGGATTTTATTTTCGCCATTATTATTGAAGAATGGGGAACGTTTGGAGGATTAGTGATTATGATGCTTTACCTGGTGCTTTTGTACCGATGTATAAAAATAGTAACACGGGCACCCAAGGCATTCGGAGCTTTACTTGCCGCTGGTTTAAGCTTTAGCTTAACCATACAAGCTTTCGCAAATATGGCCGTAGCAGTAGGATTAGGGCCAGTAACAGGTGTGCCACTTCCATTGGTAAGTATGGGTGGAACATCCATGATTTTTACCAGTGTGGCTTTTGGCATTATTTTAAGTGTAAGCCGTGATGTTGAAGAGCACGTTGCTGGAAAAGATGCGACAGATAAAGTGAAGAATAATAAAGTAATTGTAGGTGAGATTCCTGCGATGGCATAGATGCTTAAGGCGAAAGCGGAGAGCAGAAAAAAGAAATAATATTTTACAAAGAAAGCTTTAGATTTTGGTCTTTTGGCTTCGAGTTTAACAAATAAAAATGAATAATTCCCCAAAAATTATCATATCAGGAGGTGGCACAGGCGGGCACATTTTTCCCGCCATTGCCATTGCCAATGCACTAAAACGCATTGTGCCGACTTGTGAAATTTTATTTGTGGGTGCAACTGGTCGTATGGAAATGGAAAAGGTTCCAGCGGCAGGATATAAAATTGTCGGTTTAAACATCAGTGGTATTCAACGAGGTTCTATTGTTAAAAATCTTGCCTTACCATTTAAAGTTATTGGCAGTGTGCGTAAAGCCATGCAGCTAATAAATGATTTTAAACCTAATGTGGTAGTTGGAGTTGGCGGTTATGCTTCTGGCCCTTTATTGTACGCAGCTTCGTTAAAAGGAATCCCATATTTAATTCAGGAGCAGAATTCTTATGCTGGTGTTACCAATAAATGGTTGGGTAAAAAGGCTTCAAAAATTTGTGTCGCTTTTGATGATATGGATCAGTTTTTTCCCTCTGATAAAATATTGAAAACAGGAAACCCGGTTAGACAGGAAGTTGTAGATATAAAAGGTAAGCACTATTCGGGCGCAGAACTGTTAAAGCTAGATCCTCAAAAGAAAACAATCTTGGTAACAGGCGGTAGCCTTGGTGCAGGAACATTAAATAAAAGTATAGAAAAACATTTAGCTGAAATTATAGCGCAGGATGTTCAGGTAATCTGGCAGACAGGTAAATTTTATTATAAAGGTATTATCGAAAGATTAGGTTTAAACTATCATCCTAATGTGCGTATTCTGGAATTTTTGAATAAAATGGATTTAGCTTATGCAGCAGCAGATGTTATTGTCAGTCGGGCAGGAGCAGGAACCATTGCTGAACTTTGTTTAATTAGAAAGCCGGTTATTTTGGTGCCATCGCCTAACGTTGCAGAAGATCATCAAACTAAAAATGCGTTGGCTTTAGTTAAGAATAATGCCGCTGTTTTGATCAACGATCGCTCTGCAGAGGACACTTTAGTAACTGAAGCGCTACGATTATTAAACGATAAAACTTACAGCGAAACGCTTTCTGAAAATATTTGGAAAATGGCACTGCCTGCAGCGGATGAAATTATAGCGAGAGAAGTATTGAAATTGATTAAATAAGCTAAAAGACTAAACCTAAATAAACTATAATAAAAATTAGTTGAACGAATAGAAAAGCAGCTTTAAGCTTTACCTTTTCTACTTTAACCTTAAAAAAATGGAATTAAGTAAAATAAATAGGGTGTATTTTATAGGTATCGGTGGTATCGGTATGAGTGCGCTTGCCCGTTATTTTGCTAAGAGGGGTGTTTTGGTTTGTGGTTACGATAAAACGCGGACTAAACTAACCGAAACGCTCGAACGCGAAGGTATTCTAATTTCTTATCTCGATGAATCTGGATCTTTGCCATGTGCATTTTTAGATAATCACGATGATACATTAATTGTTTATACCCCAGCAATCCCGAAGGATTCTAAAATTTTAAATCATTTTAAAAATCAAAGCTTCAGCTTAAAAAAACGTTCTGAAGTTCTAGGTATTATCAGTAAAGGAATGTTTTGCATCGCCATAGCGGGTACGCATGGTAAAACCACAACTTCTTCTATAGTTGCGCATATTTTAAAAGATACAGGTTACGATTGCACAGCCTTTTTGGGTGGGATAACTAGTAATTACAACAGCAATGTTTTATTTGGAGCTAATAATGTAGTTGTTGTAGAAGCTGATGAGTACGACAGATCGTTTTTAACCTTACATCCTGATGTTGCTGTAATCACTTCAATGGATGCGGACCACCTGGATATTTATGGCGATAAAAGCCAGCTGGAAGAATCCTTTCATCTTTTTGCAGGTCAGCTTAAAGCTGAAGGTAGCTTATATGTGCACGAAGGCTTGCCAGTTAAGAATGCAATTACTTATGCTGCAAATTCAACAGCCGACGCTAAAGCAGAAAACTTAAGAGTAGAAGGCTCGAAATTTGTTTTTGATTATTCAGACCAAACTCAACAGATTAAAGATTTAAACTTAATGTTGCCTGGTAAACATAATGTAGGAAATACTACTGTTGCCATTGCTATTGCATTAAAATTGGGAATATCGGCTGATAAAGTCAAGCAAGCGGTTGCAAACTTTAAAGGTGTTAAACGTCGTTTCGAATATATTGTAGATAACGAAAAGCAAATTTATATCGATGACTACGCGCATCATCCTGAAGAACTAAAAGCCTGTTTTGATGCCCTTAGACAATTATATCCAGAAAAGAAATTAACCGTTATTTTTCAACCGCATTTATTTACCCGCACCAGAGATTTTGCAGATGAGTTTGCAAAAGTTTTGAGTACAGCAGATGATTTGATGTTGTTAGATATTTATCCAGCGAGAGAACTGCCGCTTGAAGGAATCAATTCGCAGTTTCTTTTGGATAAAATTAGTTTAGCTGATAAACAAGTTTGTAGTAAAGAATTTGTAATTAATTATGTTGCCAAAACAAAACCAGAACTCGTATTAACAGTTGGTGCAGGCGATATTGATACTTTAATTGAACCTTTAAAAAACACATTAAACCATGTTTAAACGAATAAACTGGAGCGCAATTTTTACTGGCTTTGCCTGGCTAATCAGTCTGGCAGGATTGGTTGTGCTTTTGAGTTTTATTAACGTTAAAAAGCAAACGGTAAAATGCACCAATGTTAAAATATTAATTCCTGGAGCTGATAATTTTATCGAAAGAGAGGAAGTTGATCAGATTTTAAGAGAAGATCAAGGTGTTTTAATTGGACGTAGCCTGGAGAAAATAAACATCCATCAGATTGAGAAAAAACTACAAGCTAATCCATACATCGGTTTTGCGAAGGTTTATGTAGATATGGATGGGGTATTGCATATCGAAATTAAACAGAGACAGCCAATACTTAGAATTTTGAACTTAACGGGTCAGGATTTTTATATTGATAACGATGGTTTGAAAATGCCAATCTCGCCAAACTTTACGGCGAATGTGCTGGTTGCAACAGGTAATATTCAGGAAGTGTTTGGTACACGTGTTGATACTTTGAGAACGCAAATGGCTCGAGATTTATACAAAACCGCTCAATATTTTAAGAAAGATACACTTTGGGATAACCAGATTGAACAAATAATTGTTGATACTAAAAACGATATTCAATTGATACCAAGAGTAGGCAATCAGCGAATTATTTTGGGTACAGCAGATTCATTGGATAAAAAAATGAAAAACCTGTTGGTTTTTTATAAACAGGCTATGCCGCAAGTTGGATGGGAGACCTACAAAACGATTAACATTAAATATACCAATCAAATAATTGGTGAGAAGAGAGATTCATCAGCAATAAAGAAACAGGTAAAAGTACTTTCAGCTGCTGATAGTTCGAGGATAACAAGGAAAGTATCCGATTCACTAATAAGAGATGTAATCGGGAAATCAATTGCAGAAACAAATCCCGATGCTGATCGTAAAGAGAACCAGGTTAAGGCAATTGCGGCCAAGCCCGAGGTGAAAAAGCCTAAACCCACGATTACCAAACCAGAGGTGGTTAAAGAGAAACCAAAAGCGACTCCCGTAAAAACAGAAGCTAAAAAGGATAAACCAGCTTCAGCACAAACGGTGTCAAAACCAAAAACTGTAAAGCCTGATGCAAATCAGAAGAAACCAGTAGAGAAAAAGAATAAATAAGATCCCTTTCAAGAACAAAATATATAACTCAACAAAATTAACGAATATGGACAAGGCAAAATTTACCAGTCAGTCTCCAATTGTAGTCGGCCTGGATATCGGTACTACTAAAATATGTGTTATCGTAGGTCGCAGAACACAGCATGGCAAAATCGAGGTATTAGGCATCGGTAAGGCAGAATCGGCAGGGGTTACTCGAGGAGTGGTTTCTAATATTCAGAAAACCGTTCAGGGAATTGCTCAGGCTGTAGAAATTGCCAGCGGACAATCAAATGTAGAAATACAGGTGGTGAATGTTGGTATTGCTGGCCAGCATATTAAAAGCTTGCAGCATCGTGGCATTTTAACCAGAAGAGAATTAAATAACGAAATCGGTAAAAAAGATATCGATAAGTTAATTGATGATATGTTCAAGCTGGTTATGCCTCCTGGAGAAGAAATTATTCATGTGTTACCACAAGAATTTACTATAGATAATGAGCCAGGGATTAAAGATCCAATTGGTATGGCTGGCGTTCGTTTAGAGGCTAACTTTCATATCATTTCTGGTCAGGTAACTGCAGTTAAAAATATTATCAAATGCGTAAATAATGCGGGCTTACAAACTCAGGATTTAATTCTTGAGCCTTTGGCTTCTTCTGAATCGGTGTTGAGCGATGAAGAGAAAGAGGCTGGTATTGCTTTGGTAGATATTGGGGGTGGTACAACTGATATTGCAATTTTTCATGAAGGGATTATTCGTCATACCGCTGTTATTCCTTTTGGAGGTAACAGTGTAACTGAAGATATTCGCGAGGGTTGCTCGGTGATGCGTAATCAGGCTGAGTTATTAAAAACACGTTTTGGATCTGCTTTGGCCGAAGAAAATAAAGAAAACGAAATAATCTGTGTTCCAGGATTACGCGGTAGAGAGCCTAAAGAAATTTCAGTAAAAAATCTTGCTTACGTGATTCAGGCTCGTATGGAAGAAATTATAGAACACGTTTACTATGAAATTAAAGCTTCTGGATACGAGAAAAAATTAATTGGTGGTATTGTGATTACTGGCGGTGGTGCGTTATTAAAGCATTTATCTCAGGCGGTAGAATATGTAACTGGCTTGGATTGCCGTATCGGTTATCCTAACGAGCATTTATCTAAATATGAAGATATGCCGAAAACTATTTATGATGATTTGAAAAGCCCGATGTATGCAACAAGTGTTGGTTTGTTAATCAAAGGCATTCAGCGTGCGGAAGAGCAGGAAATTGAAATTAAGAAGGGCACTGTAATCGTTGATAAATCAAAACCTCAGAAAGAAAAAGAGAAACGCGGTCCAGGTTTATTTGATAAGTTACTTGCAAAAACAAAGATTTTCATCCAGGATGATATGGATGTAAGCGATGAAGATTACTTGAAAAGCTAATTTTTTTCCACAAAAAGTGAGTTTTCCACATTATGAACACTTGTGGAAAACGTCTGTTGAAAAAGTGTTAATATTACATTGAGTAATGAACAGAATTTAAGAATTTTTAAACAACTGATTCATAATATTATGCAGTTCGAAATGTTAAAAGATAAGTCGTCAATCATCAAAGTTATTGGTGTTGGAGGCGGTGGCGGCAACGCAGTGAACCATATGTACCTATCGGGTATTACTGGTGTGGATTTTATTATTTGTAATACCGATGCCCAGGCTTTGGAATCTAGCCCTATACCTAACAAGGTACAATTAGGTGCAAGTTTAACCGAAGGAATGGGTGCTGGTTCTATTCCCGAAGTTGGTAAAAATTCGGCAATAGAAAATATAGATGATATTAAAGCGATGTTGGGCAGCACAACCAAAATGCTTTTTATTACAGCAGGAATGGGTGGTGGCACTGGAACAGGCGCTAGTCCCATTATTGCAAAAGCCGCTAAAGAACTGGATATTTTAACCGTAGCGATAATCACAACGCCATTTTCTTTTGAAGGAAAAAGAAGAAAATTGCAGGCGGATGAAGGCATGGAAGAACTTAAGAAATATGTAGATTCTTATCTTGTAATTTCTAACGACAGATTACGTGAAATTTTCGGAAACTTAACCTTGGGCTCTGCTTTTGGTCAAGCTGATGATATTTTAACAACAGCTGCAAAAGGCATTGCCGAAATCATTACTGTTCCAGGTTATATAAACGTAGATTTTAAAGATGTACGTACCGTAATGAAGGAAAGTGGTGTTGCTATAATGGGTAGTTACGCTGCCGAAGGCGATGACAGAGCTTTACAGGCAGTTGAGGGTGCTTTGGCATCTCCATTGTTAAAAGACAACGAAATTGAAGGTGCAAGATATATTTTATTAAACATCAGTTCAGGTTTACGTGAGGTAACTATGGATGAGGTGTCTATTATTACAGATTACATTCAAGAAAAAGCAGGCTTATCAGCCGATTTAATCTGGGGTAATTGTACGGATGAATCATTAGAAAATAAGTTATCTGTAACCATTATCGCTACAGGTTTCCAAACTTCTGAGGAACGTGTACACGAAGAAAAAAACAAAAAGAAAATTTCTTTATTAACACCTGAGGAAGCACCCTTAGTACGTGTTGTTGAACCTGTTAATTCTTTTATTCAGCCTAAAGCTGCTCCTGTATTAGAGCCAGTTATGAAAGCTAAAGAAGAAACACCACAAGCAGATTTGTTTGGAGGTATGTTTAATAAAGCTGAAGCACCAAGATACCAGGAACCAGAAAATGATGTAATTCGTCATACTTTGATTGAAGAAGAGCCTCAGGCTGAAGCGCCTGCAGAAACAGGTTTCGAATTTGAGATTAAGCTTGCAGAAACTGAATTTGTTTTTGAAACACCGGTTGCTGAAATTCCATCAATACCAGAACCTGAAATGCCAGTTGTTGGTTTAGACGATAATCAAAACGATGAATCGGTTGAAGAACAACTTAAAAAATCAAGAGAACGTATTATGCGTTTAAAAGATTTGAGTATGAAACTTCGTACTACGAATGGCTTACAAGAATTAGAAAACGAACCTGCTTATAAACGCAAGCAAATGCAGTTACAACAGGTTCAGCATTCCTCAGAATCGCAGGTTAGCCGCTTTACATTAAGCAACGATCAGGATGGTGGTACAGAGATTAGACCTAACAATTCTTTTCTACACGATAATGTTGATTAAATTAATCTAAACATATTTTTAAGGCTCCGAATAAACACGGGGCCTTTTTGGCATAATATTAGATTGTTAAATATTCTTAATTGACACCTTACAGATGAATCGGGTTGATTTTAAGACGAATAAACCGTAAATTCGCAAAAATTATTACAAAAAAATACATAAAACATTGGATATATTTGATAAGATAGCAAAGCACATGGGCCCACTTGGTCAACACCAAAAATGGTCTCATGGGTATTTCTCATTTCCAAAATTAGAGGGAGAAATTGCACCACATATGCAATTTAAAGGAAAAGAGCATTTGGTTTGGAGTTTAAATAACTATTTAGGCTTAGCCAATCACCCTGAAGTTAGAAAGGCTGATGAGCAAGCTGCAGCAGAATTTGGTATGGCTTACCCAATGGGCGCCAGAATGATGAGCGGTAACTCAAAATATCACGAACAACTAGAGCAAGAATTGGCTGTTTTTGTAGGTAAACCTGATGCATTCTTATTAAACTATGGTTACCAGGGTATGGTTTCGATTATTGATACCTTAGTTGATAGAAATGATGTAATTGTATACGACGCAGAGTCTCATGCCTGCATTATCGATGGACTTCGTTTACACATGGGTAAAAGATTCGTGTATCAACATAATGATATTGACAGCGCTCGTAAACAGTTAGAGCGTGCTACTAAATTAACAAAAGAATCGGGTGGTGGCATACTTTTAATTACTGAAGGTGTTTTCGGAATGAGTGGAGCGCAAGGTAAATTAAAGGAAATCGTTGAACTTAAAAACGATTTCGAATTCCGTATTCTTGTTGATGATGCGCATGGTTTTGGTACTATGGGTAAAACTGGAGCAGGAACACATGAAGCGCAGGATTGTATCGACGGTATTGATGTATACTTCGGTACGTTTGCAAAATCTATGGCAGGTATCGGTGCATTTGTTGCTTCAACTGAAGAGATTACGAATTTTTTAAGATATAACATGCGTTCTCAAACTTTTGCTAAGGCGTTACCTATGCCGATGGTTATTGGTTTATTAAAACGTTTAGAATTATTGAAAAGCCAACCTGAGTTAAAAGATAAACTTTGGGAAATTGCTACAACCTTACAAAAAGGTTTACGTGAACGTGGTTTCGATTTAGGGGTTACAAACTCTGTTGTAACACCTGTTTTCTTAAAAGGCGAATTAACAGATGCAACTGCAATTACTTTCGATTTACGCGAAAATTACAGCATCTTCTGTTCAATTGTTGTTTATCCAGTGATACCAAAAGGTATGATCGAATTACGTTTAATTCCAACTGCAGTACATACCCTTGAAGATGTACAACGTACCTTAGATGCTTTCAGTGAAGTTTCTCAGAAATTAGAAAACGGTTACTATAAGGAAAATCAGTTTGCCATAGCTTAAATTGAAAATATTTTGAATAGCCCTTTAATTAACTTTAAAGGGCTTTTTTATTTTATTTCGTTTTGTATTTTATTGATTTACAGTATTTTGTCTTCGTTTTTGTCGCTGTTAATGTGTGTAAAACTATATAATGTGGAAAAAAACGGGTTTAAAGGCTGTTTTTTGTGCTCTGAAAAGTTTTTTATTTAATTAAAGCCTTGTAAATTAGACTTACAAATAATTAAAACTAAAAACCTAAAATTACAGGAGCCATTAAAAATGAAAAAATTTGAAGAAGTAAAAAGTTTGGTTGCAGCTTTAGAAGCTGACGCAGACAAGTTTTATAACAAAGGTAATAGTGCAGCTGGTACTCGTGTACGTAAAGGCATGCAAGATTTGAAGAATTTAGCACAAGATATTCGCTTAGAAGTTCAGAATACAAAAAACAGCGCTTAAGGATATATAAATATTATAAGATGGCTCAGAATTTTCTGAGCCATTTTTATAACTAGCCATTTTTGATTACCGTTGTCTAAATTACCAGATAGCATCTTACTTAAAATTCCTCACCTGGGGTATCCTCTGATCTTCCGCAACGCTACATGCGTTTGTTCTCCACGGGATGTGTCCCGCACTCATTTTAACTCATACCTCAATGGTGACGAATGATCAATTTGTCAAAAGTTTTACAGATCATCAGAGTATCTAAGATTAGCCCATAGATAGGTTACTTAAACTCTAATTCCATAGTATACTGTGAAATAGAGGATGAGCTCTACTGGAAATTTAATTTTTAAATCAAAAAACACATTATAGTATGTTTTTAGATTAATTATTAATTTTAATTATTATTTTTGATTGAAATTCATATTACAATGGGAAAAAAACTTGGTGATTCATTGAAAGAAAGAAGAAAGCAGTTGCGAATGACTCAGTTTGATTTGGCTGAACTCGCGGGTATCAGCGCAAATACCTTGTATAAAATTGAGCGTAACCAGGCAAACCCGACCCTGGCCGTCATTGAGAAAATTACACTCATCTTAGGCCTGGAACTATCCTTATCTATTAGACAAGTTAATATAAATCGATGAGACAGGCAGCCGTATTTTTGAACAACCTGCTTGCAGGTTATTTAACTGAAATAGATGATAGCAAGTATAGCTTCTCCTATGAAGAAAACTATTTTTTAGATCCCAAGCTGCCATCGATTAGTTTAACGCTTCCAAAGGATCAAAAAGAATATATAAGCGAATCGCTGTTTGCTTTTTTTTACAATATGCTTTCTGAGGGTGTAAACAAGAAAATGCAATCTAGGCAGTTCCAGCTAGATGAAAATGATGCGTTTGGTCTGCTGCTGAAAACTGCAGGATCTGACACCATTGGTGCTGTAACCGTTAAAGAAATTATAAATGGAAATTAAAACTGATCCTGGAACACTTGCTTCTGGCTTTGAGACCTATAGCCCGTTAGCTTTGCGACGATTGTTTGGCGGTAAGGTGGTCAGTCATATCCTGCCGTATCTTTCTCCTGATAAAAATGAAAAAGATGCAGAAATATTCCTGGAAAACCGAAAGCGCATCTCAATCTCTGGGGTACAGGAAAAACTTTCGATGATTCGGACAGGGAAAACCTTACGCCTGACTAAGGAAGGTGAACAGGGAACTTATCTGCTCAAACCTATTCCGCGGGATGTCCGGTTTCCCAGCCAGGTCCCAGCCAATGAACACCTGACTATGCAAATCGCAAAACAGGTCTATGGATTGCAAACCGCAGAAAATGCACTGATCTTTTTTGAAAGCGGTGAACCAGCTTATATCACCCTACGTTTTGATGTTAAGCCTGATGGAAAAAAATGGCGCATGGAAGACTTTGCCAGCCTGGCCGGAAAGGTGAGCGCAGATGGAAGCCCAGATTATAAATATGATTACAATTATGAATCCATTGCAGCCCTGATCAGGCAGTTCGTACCCGCATGGCGGATCGAAATGGAAAAATTCTTTGCACTAGTGCTGTTTAACTACCTGTTCTCCAACGGCGATGCCCACCTGAAAAATTTCTCCCTTCTTGAAACCCAGCAAGGTGATTTTATTCTAGCGCCTGCCTATGACCTGCTCAATACCAAAATACATGTAAACGATGCGAATTTCGGATTGAATGGAGGCCTATTTGCTGATAACTATCAGTCTGCCTATCGCAGAAACCATGGCCATGTGGCTGGTAGCGATTTTAGGGAATTTGCTAAACGGATCGGTATCCAGGAAAAACGTGTCGACAAACTTTTATTGCCTTTTGCCCAAAAGCAAGGGCAGGTGGAACAACTGATCGAAAATTCCTATTTACTGGCTGCCCAGAAAAAAACCTATCTGTTAAACTACAACCGGAAGCGTAAACTCTTAAGCTGCTGATACCAAATTATTTTATTACTGTTGTAGCGTTAGTGCAGCCCGCCCCGTTTAGAAGATAAACCTCAGGAACCAGATCATGAAAAACATAACGCTTAAAACCAGCATCTTAATGCTTGGCCTTATCATCCTAGTAAGCTGCAAAAAACCATTCGCTACACCCGCACCTGGAAGATCTGATTCTTTTTTGCCTATGCAAGTCGGTAACCTCTGGTATATGAATAATCAAAACTTTACCGAAATCAAGGACAGTGTTATGATTAGCGGAAAACTTTACTACAAATTTGTTTCACTCATCGGAGGCGATGCTTATGCAACCAGTTACCTGCGCATCGATGAAAACGGAAAACTCATTTCCAGCGATCCCAGATTTCCGGATTTAAAGGTCATTCGCGGAGATTTCAGCGCCAAAGTTGGTGATCAGTTCTTCACCACTGGAATAGGAAACGATACCGATCAGCAGGTGACCGTTACAGAGAAAACCGATACTAAAATGAGTTTTTCCTTCGACTACATCTATCACGTTAACTTAAAAGGACATCCTTATGTGAACACCTACATCAAAGGGCAGGGTTATCCGGGAGACTGGACGAGATTAAAGATCAATGGGGTGGTGCTGAAATAACCAGCAATGCTAAGTAAAAAAAAACAGATCCCTATTTACATCACAGCTAGCTGCTACTATGAGTCTACCCATTGCAGTTTCCCAGCCAATGATTTTCTGGGAAGGATCGACTAATTCGATGGATAACAACAGAGACCTGAGAACGTATACTTGATCGAAGACGATTTATATCTTATAGGTATTATAATTCTTTTCTGAACGCTGGCTGTGATGGAAGTTATTATGCCTTAAAAACATGGTGATGATATGGACTTTTTCTTCTGGTAATAGCGGACTAATCACAGAGCAGATATGAGCTTGATTTCATTCATGCTTTTTCAGTCACTACGCTTGTTTGCGGATAGATTCGAATTAATAAGCAGTTGGGTTCATAAGTTAGCCGCTAATGTTAGATTTCCATCCGATATATATCGGTCTTTTGTACTGAATTGCATGAAAGCAAAATCTCATTTCAGTGTTTATCAACAAAAAATCAAAAAGATCATGTTATTTTTAGAGCCAATTTCTTTTATTTTAGGATATGGTCTTAGAATCCAGTCTATAGGTATTTTAAGCTGTATTTTTTAATTATTAGTTGAAATCTTTAAGATAATAGATGACCTATTTTAATCTAATATGTATAAGTAATTATACGATATATTTTATGTTCTGTTTAGAAGTTTTTTTTTAAAATTTCTCTTGACTTTGTTAAGTTAATTATCTAATATTGAGTTAGTAAATCGTTTTAACTCTAACCAAGTATATTATGAAATCTAATTTAGGCCTCCAAAAGGATTGTCGATCTGTCTATTAATATGGCTTTTCCTGCTCAATTGTACCAATAATATTTCAGCTTTAATTTTATACTAAATCACTATATATTTTTGCTTGTTATTTATTTTAATTAATCACTAAATCGTTTAACTATTAAATCGTTTTACCATTAACAAATAGTACAATTATAAATTCAAACTAACCATTTACTAAATCTTAAACTAATGAAAATGAATCTACTAAAGATTTCAGGGCTTGCTGTGCTTTTTTCGCTCAATAACCCTGCTTTTTCAATGAATCCAGGAGGGGAGGAAGCCAAAGGATTTCCAACTGACCACACAAAAGCCTCAATTTTGAGCATTAGGGCAGTCATTGGCGGAACAGTCGTTGATGAGAAAGGCCAACCTATTCCAGGTGTGGGCGTTAAAAATTTATCTTCTGGAAAATCTGCCGTGACAGATGCCTCAGGTAAGTTCAGTATCGAAGCTAACGCAAGTGATGTACTTCGATTCAGCTATGTGGGCTATCAGAATAAAGATGTCACCGTAGGAAGCCAGACGAATCTGAATGTTAAAATTGAACCAGCCGAAGCCAGCAAGCTTGATGAAGTTGTTGTAATCGGTTATGGTCAGGTTAAAAAATCAGATTTAACAGGTTCGGTTGGCGTTGTTAAAGCAAGCGAATTACAGGAACGTCCCGCCTCCTCACTTAATCAGGCACTTGCAGGCAGAATTTCTGGTGTACAGGTAAACACCAACTCAGGTCGTCCAGGTGGGCAAACCAATATCAAAATTAGAGGTTTCAGTTCTATCAACACCAGTAATAATCCATTATATGTTGTTGATGGTGTAGCTTTACCTGTTGGGACTCAAACACAAAACAGTAATGCGATCGATTATATTAATCCAAGCGATATTGCATCTGTTGAGGTATTAAAAGATGCATCATCAACCGCTATTTACGGAGCAAGAGGTGCTAATGGTGTAATCCTCATCACAACAAAAAAAGGTACTGCAAATACGCAAAGAATCACCTACGATGCAGAGTTTTCTACTAATACTTTAGGACCAAAACATGTAGAAATGCTTGATGCATTCGAATATGTAAAGGTGCAGGATTTGGCTTATGACAATATAAAAGTTTACGATCCGGTAGGTTGGGCAGCAGGAAGCTATGCTTCAACTCCTGTTCCAAAAGCTGCAAGAATTGCTTTACCTCAATTCTTTGATGGTAATGGTAATCCTTTATATAATACCGACTGGTTAAAAGAATCAGTACAAAATAAGCTTTCTCAAAATCATCAGTTAGGTTTTACAGGTGGCAATGAAAACAGCACATATGGTGTTTTCGCGGGTTACCGCGATGATCAGGGGTTATTATTAAATTCCTATTTGAAACGCTATTCTGCTCGATTTAATTTCGATAGTAAAATTAAATCATGGTTAAAAGTTGGCGGTAACTTGAGTTACAACAATCAAAAAGAAAACATTGTAGATCAGGGAACTGGCGGATTAAACTCCGTTCGTATGATTACAGAAGCTTTTCCTTTTCTTCCAATTAAGTTAGCTGATGGCAAATGGGGTGATAATAAACTTATTCCCTGGGCAGAAGGTGGATCTAATCCTGTGCACATTCTAACCGATCAAAAATATGGTGTTGTTACCCAGACGCTATTGGGAAGTTTATATAGCAGTATCAGCTTAACCAAAGATTTAGAGTTTCGTACACAATTAGGATCAAATGTTGTAACCAGAGGCGTGAATGAATATAATGCAAAATTGCTATATGGTATATCTGATGGGCAGAACGGAACCGCTAATATCACAGATTCAAGAGAAACTTTCTGGTCGATTGAAAATTACTTAACCTATAATAAACGTTTTGCAGAAAAACATGCGATTAATGCTTTACTAGGTATTTCATGGCAAGAAACAAACTTTTTTAGTAATACAAGTCATGCAGAAAATTTTGTAACTGATTTTTATCAGGAGAATAACATTGGTTCAGGTAGTAAATCTATAACTGTTGGTTCGAACAGAAACCGTTCTGCGTTTAACTCTTACTTTGGAAGGGTAAATTATGCATTTCAGGATAAGTATTTGTTAACAGTTACGGGAAGGGTAGATGGTTCATCTAAATTTGGTGATAACCACAAATACGCATTCTTCCCTTCTGCAGCGTTAGCTTGGAAGGTTTCAGATGAAGATTTTCTTAAAGGCAATAAAACCGTTTCAAACTTAAAATTGCGTACCAGTTATGGTTTAAGCGGTAACTCAGAGCTACCAGCTTATCAGTCCCTAGCCACACTAGTTAACAATTCTGCAATTATTAATGATAGCAGAGTTACGGGTATTGGAATTGGAAGATTAGCAAATCCAGATTTAGTTTGGGAAAAAACAGCTCAGTTTGATGGTGGTTTTGAATTAGGATTATTTAATAATCGCATTAATATCGAAGCTGATATCTATTACAGAAAAACAACCGATATGCTTTTGGATGCACCAGTTCCACGTTCAACAGGTTATTCTGTAATTCGTAAAAACGTAGGCTCTATGGAAAATAAAGGTTTGGATCTTGGAATTACGAGCACAAACATAGAATCTGAAAATTTTACATGGAAAACTAGTTTTAACATTTCATTAAACAGAAATAAAGTACTCTCTTTAGCTACTCCTGATGATATCTTTGGCGTTGGTAATCCTAATTTCACTAATCAAACTGGAATTATCAGAGTTGGAGAACCAGTAGGCTCTTTCTGGGGTTTAGTTCGATTAGGAACTTGGAGCGAGGCAGAACGTGCGCAGGCAGCTCAATTTGTAAGTTATCGTGGTGGAAAAACACTTCTTCCTGGAGATATCAAATATCTTGATGTAAATGGTGATAAAGCTATTACTGATGCAGATCGTCAGATTATTGGTAATGGAATGCCTAAAGGTTGGGGCTCATTTTCGAACTCATTCCGCTACAAAAATTTAGATCTGATTGTTGAGTTACAATATTCTTACGGTAATGATGTGCTGAATATGACGCACCACTCTGGAGAAGACAGACAAGTACAGGCAAACAGTTTTGCTAGTGTGCTAAATGCATGGACTCCTCAGAATCAAAATACATCAATCGCAGCCATTCGCGATCAATCTGCGGGTTATGTAACCAATGTTGATACACACTGGTTGGAAGATGGCTCATTCATCAGAGGGAAAAACCTTTTATTGGGTTATACTTTTAACTCTTCAGTTGCACAAAAATTACACTTAAGTAAGCTTCGTATTTATACTTCTGTTCAGAATTTCTTCTTAGCAACCAAGTATACAGGAAATGATCCAGAGGTAACCACTTATGGTAATGCATTTGCGCAGGGACAAACATTTTTTGATTATCCGAAACCGACAACATTTATGTTGGGCTTAAACATCGGATTATAAATATTACTAATCAATAAGAATACTAAAATGAAAATCAACATAAAAAATACCTTTTTGTTATTGCTTCTAAGCGGAGCGATAATGAGTAACTCTGGTTGCAAAAAGTTTTTAGATGAAGAAGATCCAACAAATTTATCCCCATCTAGTTTTTATACTTTGCCAGAACATGCTGAGGCAGGAATTGCTGCGGTTTATTCAGAACTGAGATTTATTGGCGGCGGTGCAGGTATATTTTCGAATAACTGGCAAATGTTCGATGCTCCTAGTGGAATTCAATCGACAGAAACAGCTCAAAACTCTGATTTAAATAACCTTTACTCTTTGATTTACGATGGCTCTAATCTTCATATTAATCAAAACTGGAATGGCTTTTATAAAGTTATCGCTCAGGCCAATTTGGTTTTAGATAAAGTTCCTGGTATCAACCCAATGGATGCAGTTCAAAAGAAACGTATTTTAGGGGAAGCATCTTTTGTAAGAGCATGGGCATATTTTTACCTTGTACGTTTATGGGGCGATGTACCGTTGATTCTTAAACCAATAACAAGTCCAAGTGATCCAAATTTTGCGCCAGCCAGAACGCCACAGGCACAGGTTTATAAACAAATTGTTGATGACTTGGTATTGGCAGAGGCTGCAGGTTTACCTTTTATGGATGCAAGTGGAAGAACATCTACGGCAGCTATTAAAACAGAGCTTGCAAAAGTATACTTAACTATGGCTGGACAGCCCTTAAATTTGGGCGCTGCTTATTATAAGTTATCGGCAGATAAAGCTAAAGAAGTAATCGACTATTCGACCAGCAATCCTTCGAGTCTTGGTCTTTTTACCAGCTACGCGGCTATACATAATGCAACCAATGATAATAAGATAGAGCATTTATTTGGAATCCAATATAATGATGCTGCTGGAGCTGGTAATCCACTTCAATCATCTTATCTTCCATTACACCAACCATTAGTTTCTAAAATTGATGGTATCGGAACCTCTATTCCAACACCAGAATTTTATGCATCTTATGAAGCAGGAGATCTTCGTGCAAAAAATAGAGAAGGCTATTTCTTTACCGATTATTACACAGATGGTTTTAAATTGCCTCTTATCAACCGCGGCAAGCCGTTTATTTTCAAGCACTTTGATTTAGTTGCTAATGGTACGCTTGGTGTAGAGGGTACTAGCAGAAGTGATTTGAATATTCCTCAGATTCGTTATGCAGAAACGTTGTTAATTTATGCAGAAGCACAGAACAGAGCAGATGGCTCACCAAATGCAGCTGCTTATGCGGCAGTGAACGCAATTAGAAAAAGAGCGCAATTGGCTGATCTTACAGGTCTGGCTCAAACACAATTTGAAGAAGCTGTTTGGAGAGAGCGCTGGCATGAGCTATGCTACGAAGGCATTACCTGGTTTGATATGTTGCGTTTACGCAAAGCATACAATGAAACAACTAATGGCTTTGATAATTTTATCGGACATTTAAATAAAAGTGTAAATCAACCTTTACAGTCTAAAAACTTATTGTTTCCAATACCAACACCAGAAATTAAAAACAATCCTAAATTGGTTCAAAACCCTGGTTATTAGTAATCAGGTAACGATTCTCATCATGCGGGTGCCTTAAAAGCATCCGCATTTTTTTTGGCCCTTTTGTAAATTTAAGATGCTTGCTTCATTGCATAATTTCCTATCTTTAATAAAGCCAATTATCCCTTTTATGAAAAAAATACTAATCTTAATCCTTTTCCTCAGTACTCAGCTAATTCATGCTCAGGAAAATTTAAATTTTGGACGGCAAAAAGAAATCATTTCACCTCAAACTAATAATGATGGCACCTTTACATTTAGACTTAAGGCAAGTAATGCTAAAAAAGTAGAAATACAGGGTGATTTTTTGATTGCTAAAGGAAACGCACCCACAATTGAACCGATGAAGTTAGGTGCCGATAGCATTTGGACATTCACCTCTTCAATTTTACCATCAGAGCTGTACAGTTATAGTTTTATTGTTGATGGATTAAAAACACGCGATCCAAATAATGTATATCTAATTAGAGATGTATCATCAGTAGTTAATGTTTTTTTAGCAACTGGTGGTAAGGCTGATTTATATACAGTTAACGATGTTCCTCACGGAACTGTTGCAAAACGCTGGTATGAGTCGACAGGACTTAAAGCTAACCGCAGGCTTACAGTTTACACACCTCCAGGCTATGAATCATCAAAAGGAAATTATCCTGTTTTATACCTCTTACATGGTGTTGGTGGTGATGAAGAAGCCTGGATGCAGTTGGGTAGGGCTTCTCAAATACTGGATAATCTAATATCTTCGGGTAAGGCCAAACCTATGATTGTGGTAATGACCAATGGGCATACCAGTAATACCGCTGCTCCAGGAGAATCTTCGAAAGGTCTTTATAAACCAATTATGATGACTCCTGATGTATTTAATGGCGATATGGAAACTTATTTCAAAGAAATTATTGCCTTTACAGAGAAGAATTACCGTACTGGAAAAAATAAAGCAGACCGGGCAATCGCAGGATTATCTATGGGCGGATTTCACTCGCTTTGGATTTCTGCAAATTATCCAAACACTTTTGGTTATGTTGGTTTATTTTCTCCCGCAGTTTTACCACCCGCAAATGCAAATAGTCCGATTTATAAAGACTTAAATGCAAAGCTGGAAACACAAAAAAAGAACGGCTACAACCTTTACTGGATTGCAATAGGTAAAACCGATTTTTTATATAAAAATGTGAGCGATTATCGTAAGAAACTTGATGCCATGAATTTTAAATATGATTATAAAGAAAGTGAAGGTGGGCATACCTGGTCGAATTGGCGAGATTATCTATCTGCTTTTACACCAATGCTTTTTAAGTAAAAAATATCCAAAAGAAAAAGGCTTCCAAATATTAATTGGAAGCCTTTTGTATTTTAACTGTAAGTTTTAAGCTGGTTAGCTTAATTTTTTAAGTTCGGCAATTATAGATTGTTCTAAAGAAGCAGAAGCTTTTATCAGCGGTAACCTTACTGTATCGCCACATATATTTAAATGTTTTAATGCAGCTTTAACTCCTGCAGGGTTGCCTTCTGCAAATGCTAAACGGGTAAATTCTACCAAACTTAAATGAGCTGGCGTAGCAGCTTTAAAATTACCATCAAGACATAAGTTTACCATATCTGTAAATTGTTTCGGCAGTGCATTCGCAATTACTGAAATAATACCAGAAGCTCCTAAAGCAATCATCGGCAAAGTAATCGGATCATCGCCAGAAATCAGCATAAAATCTTCTGGCTTGTCACGCATAATTTGATTGAACTGGTCAAAACTTCCTGAAGCTTCTTTGGTTGCTATGATGTTCTTAAAATCGTGCGCCAATCTGCAAGTCGTTTCTGGGCTCATATTGCTCATTGTACGGCCAGGAACATTATATAAAATAAGGTCTAAAGGAGAAACTTCTGCCAGATATTTATAATGCTGATAAATTCCCTCTTGAGTCGGTTTATTATAATAAGGGCTAACCGATAATATGGCACTGTAACCCGTTGAATCGAATTTTTTAATGTCTTCTGCAACAGCTAAAGTATTGTTGCCACCAATGCCAGCAACTAGAGGTAATCTGTTATTGTTAATTTCAGCAGTATAGGCCCACACCTTCTTCTTCTCGTCCTTCGTCATTGTGGCGGTTTCGCCTGTTGTACCTAAAGAAACGAGGTAATCTATTCCTCCTTCTACCAAATGATTAATCAGGTTTTTTAAACCATTATAATCAACTGATCCATCTGTGTTAAAGGGTGTAACCAATGCTACCCCAGTACCCTGAAATTTGTTCATTATATAAATGTAATTATTGAATTATGACTTATAGACTGAGGGATGTTCAATCGTTTTTCTCTTTCTATAATTCTTTTTTATTTTATCATTGCTAAAAGTTCCGTATCGCTTATTATCGGAATATTTAGTTTTGTAGCCTTTTCTAGTTTTGAGGGTCCCATATTATCTCCTGCAACCAGGAAATTTAATTTAGCCGAAATACTGCTTAATATTTTTCCTCCGTTAGCTTCAATTAAGTCTTTCAGTTCATCGCGGCTATATTGCTCAAAAACGCCCGAAATTACGAATGTTTTTCCAATAAGTGTATCGCTATCGAGTGTAATTACCTTTTCTTCAATTTCAAAAGCTAATCCAGCTAATTTTAATAATTCTATCTGCTTTAAATGCTCCTGATTTCCAAAATACTCAATAATACTTTCGGCAATACGTTGCCCGATTTCATCAATTGCGATTAGTTCTTCTAGTGAAGCGGTTGCAAGTTTGTCGATATTCTTAACACCTGCCGCCAATTTTTTTGCGACGGTTTCACCAACATAGCGAATGCCCAACCCAAATAACACCTTTTCAAAAGGCATCTCCTTCGATTTTTCAATCCCTGCAAGCATGTTATCAATCGAGCGTTCGCCAAATCTTTCAATCCCTTTTAATTCTTCAGATTTCTGATGTAAAGTGTATAAATCACTGATGTGTTTAATTAAGCCTCTTTTAAAAAAAGTTTCGATAGTTTCATCGCCTAAACCATCAATGTTCATGGCTTTACGGCCAATAAAATGTTGAATTTTACCTACAATTTGTGGTGGACAACCTTCATCATTAGGGCAGTAATGAACCGCTTCGCCTTCTTTTCGAATTAATTCAGTTCCACATTCGGGGCAATTATGCAAATAATTTACTTTGGTAGCATTAGCTAAACGTTTATCCAGATTAACTTTAATTATTTTAGGAATAATTTCGCCACCTTTTTCTACAAAAACAGTATCGCCTTCATGTAAATCTAAACGCTCAATCTCATTCGCATTATGTAAGGTGGCCCGTTTAACGGTTGTTCCAGCGAGCAGTACTGGCTTAAGGTTTGCCACAGGTGTTACAGCACCAGTCCGTCCGACCTGATAAGTTACCTTTTCGAGAATGGTTTCTACTTCGGCCGCTTTGTACTTATACGAAATTGCCCAGCGGGGAGATTTTGCCGTAAAACCTAATTCCTGCTGTTGAGCATAGCTGTTAACCTTAATTACAATTCCATCGATATCGTAACTTAGTTTGAAACGTTCATCTTCCCAGTGGTGTATAAAAGCTAAAACATCATCAATGCTGTTAACCAAACGATTATGTTCACAAACATGAAATCCCCAGTCTTTTACAGCGTTTAGGCTATCCCAATGGGTTTTAAATTCGTTTTTATCAGTGTATAAAAAATATATAAATCCATCTAACGGACGTTTGGCTACTTCTTTACTATCCTGCATTTTAACCGTACCCGAAGCAAAATTTCGAGGGTTTGCATAAGGAATTTCTCCAAGTTCTTCGCGTGCAGCATTTAAACGTAAAAAGGCAGCCTTATGCATAAAAATTTCGCCGCGTATTTCGAAATGCTCAGGTGCGTTAGCATTCTTTAACTGATGAGGAATGGTATGGATGGTTTTAACATTGGCCGTTACATCATCACCCTGTGTTCCGTCTCCACGGGTTACAGCTCTGCTTAGCTTACCATTTTCGTAAGTTAAACTAATTGATAATCCATCAAATTTGAGTTCGCAAACATACTCGAAATTATCCCCGATTGCTTTACGGATACGTTCATCAAAATCTCTTAAATCTTGCTCGTTATAGGTATTTCCCAACGATAACATTGGGTATTTATGCTTTACCGTAATGAAGTTTTTGGTTACATCGCCACCAACGCGTTGAGTAGGCGAGTTCGGGTCGGCAAAATCTGGATTGGCTTTTTCCAGTTCCGTTAAATGCTTTAATTTTTTATCAAATTCATAATCACCAATTGTAGGCATCGCCAATACATAATAATTATAATTATGTTGGTTTAACTCCGCAACCAGCGTATCCATTTCTTCTTTTACTTCAAATAGCGACATAACACAAAGATAAAAAAAGGAAGGATGCTTGAAAGACTCTATCTTGATTAGTTAAGATAGTTTCAATTCTATTTCTTCGAATATATCCATGAAATCTTTTTCAAGCACTTCTTTAAAAAAAGCAAGCTGAAAAGTTAATTGATTAATCTGTTTTTCATCTAAAGTTTCGGGCCATAATCGCATGCAAATTCTATTTAAAGCATAGCTGATGTTTTCGAGCTTTTGATAACTTAAAAGATATTTACTGCTTATAAATTGCTCTAAAAATTTGAAGAAGATTTCGGGATTTTTAAGCTTGCAATGTTCCAGAAAATCGCTTAAAGATTCTTTTTTAACTGCAGCCAGTTTATCGTAGAAATGTTTAACCTGAATTAAATTGTGTTCGATGAGTAGGTGATCGAGTAATAATTCCAGTCCAATATGAGCTAAAAATGAAGGTCTAACCGGTGTGTTTTCAACAACGGGGATAATAAGCTGTTTTAACTCGGTTGTTTTTTGCAGAAAGAAATCAGAAGAATGAAAAAACAAATCGACAGCTAAATGTCGTTTCCAGCCAGCAAGCAATCCTTCTTCATCAGAATTACCCAAAAATAAGAACTCATTTTTTTGAGGATATAGGTTTGCTTCTTTTGATGCATTTTTGATCAAATCGGGCAAAACAACTCCCATTACTACATTGGCATCGGTATTTAATCTATCGAAGTAAAAATGAGAAAGGAAATTCATGTTGTAAATATAGTTTTTAAAGTTTCATTTGTGATTAATCTATCCTTAAGATCGTGCCAAGTATGCTAAAATTCAAGTATAGGATTTAAGTTTTCAGCTTTACAGGCAAAAAACTATCTTTGCCAAATTAATTTTATACCATGACAAATTTCGTTGAAGAGTTACGTTGGAGAGGCATGTTACACGACATTATGCCGAATACTGAAGAAAAGTTAAATGAAGGTATGACTTCTGGTTATATCGGTTTTGACCCTACTGCAGATTCATTACATGTTGGGCATTTAACTCAAATCATGACCCTTATTCATTTTCAAAATGCTGGTCATAAGCCATTTGCATTAGTTGGTGGAGCAACAGGTATGGTTGGGGATCCTTCTGGTAAATCTGATGAGCGTAATCTTCAAACTGAAGAAATGATTGAGCATAACCTTAAAGGCATGAAAACTCAATTAGCTAAATTTTTAAAATTTGAAGATGGCGGTAATGGTGCGGTAATGGTTAACAATGCCGATTGGTTTAAGGATATGAATCTTTTTACCTTTATTCGTGATGTAGGTAAGCACATTACCGTTAACTACATGATGGCTAAAGATAGTGTTAAGAGGCGTTTAGAAGGCGATTCTGGTTTATCCTTTACCGAATTTTGTTATCAGTTAATACAAGGTTACGATTTTTATCATTTATGGAAAAACAATAACTGCCTGGTACAAATGGGTGGTTCTGATCAGTGGGGAAATATTGTTACTGGAACAGAGCTAATTAGAAGAAAAGACCAGGGAACTGCTTACGCGATTACCACTCAGCTAATTAAAAAAGCCGATGGAACTAAATTTGGTAAAACAGAAAGTGGTGCCGTTTGGTTAGATGCAGAGAAAACATCACCATATAAATTCTACCAGTTCTGGTTAAATGCATCAGATGATGATGTTAAAAAATGGATAAGAATTTTTACCCTAAAAAGTAAAGAAGAGATTGAGGCCTTGGAAACAGAACACAATACAGCGCCTCACTTAAGAATTTTGCAAAAGGCGCTTGCGGAAGATATAACTGTTAAAACGCACTCAGTTGAAGCTTTGGAAACTGCAATCAAAACTTCTGAGTTTTTATTTGGCAATGGTTCCTTAGAGTTTTTAAAAAGCTTATCAGAAAATCAGGTTTTAGAAATGTTCGAAGGCATTCCACAGTTTAATGTTTCAAAAGCAGAATTAACAGAAGGAATTGATGCGGCAACATTATTAGCTGAAAAAACTGCTGTTTTTACGTCCAAGGGAGAGGCTAAAAAATTGATTCAAGGTGGAGGCGTTTCTGTAAATAAGGAAAAAATTGCCGATGCAAATCAGGTTTTTAATGCTGAAAACTTAATAAATGATAAATTTATTGTGATTCAAAAAGGAAAGAAAAATTATTTCCTTTTAATAGCAGGATAATAAAACGAAATAATTGAAAGCTCTGAGAATTTCTCAGGGCTTTTTTATTGCACTAATAAATTACAACCTCTAATATCTGCATTATCAAAACGGCCTAAAACCTCAAAACTTCCATCGGGGTAAATTTTACCTAAATCTTGCGTAGCAATAAAAGAGCAAGAATTTACATTTGCCAAATCGATAACATTAATACCGCCAGTTCTGCCTTGCGGAATTAGGGAAAGTGGATCGTTTGTATCGCGAATTAAAACCTGCATCCATTTCGGGCAGTTAAAAATGCCCGCTCCTAAAGAATAAGCCTGAGAAAGTAACTCGGTCATGCCATATTCGCTGTGGATAGCTTTAATTCTAAAACCTTTAGTAAGTTGCTCGTGCAACTCTTCCCGGACCATTTCTTTGCGTTTGCCTTTCATGCCGCCAGTTTCCATTACAATAAGGTTAGGGAAGTTGATTTCGTATTGCTCAATAAAATCGAGCAGGGCATAAGTGACGCCAATTAAGACGGTTTTTTGATTCTTTGCTTTTAAATCTTTTAATGTTTCAAAAAGCTCATCATGATTATAAAGAAAATAGCCACTTTGTGGATTCTTACTTTTCTCAATTAAATCGTTAACCATATAAATTAACGATGATCCAGCCCGTTGTTGGTAGGATGGAAGCAGGGCAAGAAAGCAATATTCTTCGATAGCTCCATAAAATTGATTAAAAGCCTGAAGATAACTTTGCTCGTACAATTTCACATTGGTAACCTGATGGCTGCTTTGAATCATGCCAGTGGTGCCAGAACTACTAAATGCGATTTGGATTGGGTTTTTACTGCTTAAAACCGAGTGTGTTTTAAAAAAACTGATGGGCAGAAATGGAATTTGAGTCACATCTTTTACCTCATCAATATTAATTTTTAAATGAAGTATATATTCAGCGTATACAGCACAGTTAGTTGCCTGATGTTTGAATATTTCTAATGCCAGTTGAGTAAACTGTTCATCATTTTGAATCGAAAAAATATTGTCCGCAGTAAAATTCACAGCACAAAAGTACGAAGCCTTATGCTATTTTCTCGTCAGTTTTTTTAACCAGCATCGTTTTACGGAATTGATATCCACAATAACCGCTTATGCCAGCGACCAAGCCGCTAATTAAGCCAGTAACTAAAAGCAAAATCCACCATATTTTTACACCCGTCATTACTGCTACACGACTTGCCAGTACATTATCATTCGGTAAACTTTTAAATAAAGCGTAGCCAATCCAAAGTAAAAATATTGCAAAAAATGATTGCCAAAATGAAATTTTGCCAGTTTTGCCAATAATGCCACAGGTTGCAAAAGAAATAACAATAATTACCCACCATGGAGCAACCATTTGAAGCAGAAAACAAATAATTAATATAACGATGAAAACCATTTTTAGCTATTTAGAAATTTTTAAACGAGAGATTATTGTACCCGATTTATCATCAGGAGTTTGCATATAAAACAAATCATAAAGTTTGCCATTTGCCCAGGTATCAACCATATTGTCGTAAAACTTACTTCCTGGATTACCCGATTGTCCGCCAGGGTAAACACCATGACCCTTAGGTGTTTTTCCTAATTCGATAACCATTCTCCATGAAGGCCCATTCGATTCGCTAATGGCATTAATGGTGCTTTTTGCTCCGCCAATTTGTAATACTTTAGAGCCAAAGCCAGGTAGTTTTGCCAAATGAGGCACATTGGTTTGCTTAACATTAGCCCAGTTCCAATCTTTATTAATTGGCCCGAACCTAAGTTCTAAACTATCGCAGCTATATTTGAAAGCTTCGTTAACCAAATCCGACAGCGTTTCTTTCTTTTCTGTTTTAATATTATCGTACCATTTTGCATTTGGTTCTTTTAATATCATTTCAACAGTTCGGTCTCTGGAAGGGTAACGCATCGGGATACCTTTAACCTCGAATTCATCATTCCAGATGTCAAAACTCAAACGCTTTGTCCATATTTCGAAAACACTGGCTGCAATTTCGTTCGCATCGTAACGCTTATTCCATTTCGATACATAAGCTAAAGCTTCCTTTTGTGTCGCATTTAACTGTTCGGTGTTAAGTAATGGCACTAATGCGGGTATAATATTTTGGGCAAGAATGCTGTAATTATCGGTTTGCATTAAACGAATGCTATCTGCAGTTGCTTTATTCATTGCTGCTAAGCGATCGTTAATTCTTTTTCCGCGTTCGTAAGGTGCAAACTCCCAGTTAATATAGTATGGGTAGGTTTTATCTGTAGAAGATTGATTAGCAGAACTTACAAAGCCTCTTGGCGGGTTTTTTACCGTTGGATTTTGAGCTGCGGGAATCCAGCCTTGCCAATCATAAGCTGGATCAGTTCCATCAAGAATAAATTTCCCCTGATCTTTCCATTTTAAAGGAAACTTACCATTCGGTGTAATTGCGATATCGTTATCCACACTGGCAAATACAAAGTTTTGTGCTGGCGCTGTATAAAAGGTTAATGCTTTTCTGTAATCGTTATAATTTTTTCCTCTATTGAGATAATAAAAGGTCATCAGTTCGTTCGATTCATCATGCGCAATCCATCGTAAAGCATCGCCTAAAGGCACATTATCAGCTCTTGAATATTTTGCTTTCTGAAAATAAACAACTGGACCATGATGTGTATAGTAAACCGTATCAATCTCATCTGCGCTGCCACGAATTTTTATGGTTTCTAATCTGGATTTAGTCGGCTTCCATGTGTTGTTATACCAGTATTCTTTATGAGAATTATCTTTAAATTTAATCTGATAAAAATCAAGAACATCGGCAGCAACATTGGTAACCCCCCAAGCGATTTTTTGGTTAAAACCAATAATTACTCCAGGCGCACCAGGTAAAGATACGCCGTAGGTATTTACCCCAGGTGCATGCAATTGTATTTGATACCAGATCGAAGGTAGCGTTAAGTCGAGGTGTGGATCGTTAGCTAAAATAGGGAAACCTGATGCTGTTTTATCTCCAGATAATGCCCAGTTATTACTTCCTATGCCCTCGATTTTCTCTTTAGTTTTAACATCACCAGTTTGTGCTTTTGTAAAGGATTCGGGTGTTTTAGGTGTTGGTAGAGGAGAGAAATCCCATTTTGTTCCAACAGGAATAATCGGGTCTTCACGGAATGGGTAATCAGGAAATAAGTCTTTGGTAATTTCAGGGCCAAATTTTTTCAAGATATTGGTCATGTAAAATTCATCAGAACCCATAGCTAAAACGGCCGACATTTGCTTAAGTAATAAAGCACATTTTACTGGCGACCAGTTCTCAGGCTTGAAATCTAAAATTTTATATTCGATTGGATATTTAGCATGAGAAAGCGTTTTGATGTAAGCATTTATCCCATCGGTGTAAGCTAAAATCATTTCTTTAGCTTTGGGGTCGGCCATCATGCCTTTTAAAGAGTTTTCTGCTCCATAAACCATGCCCATTCTACGTTGGTAACGATCAACTTCTATGGCCTTTTCGCCTACAACTTCACTAATGCGGCCAGCTGCAAAACGAGTTTGAAAATCCATTTGCCAAAGGCGATGCATCGCAGTAACATAACCCTGAGCCAAATAAAGGTCGTGGTCGTTTTTAGCGAAAATATGCGGAATCATTCTGTCGTCAAAAACAATTTCAATTTCATCAATAGCGCCTGCTATTTTTGCTTTATGGTTAAACATAAAATGATTATTCTCGGCATTTTGCCAAAACCCCATAAAAGGGTTCAAGAACTTTAAAAGTGGGGGGGTACTACCAATTTTTGTATTTAATAGAAACGCTAATGCTATTGGGATGAGGATACAAAAAAGAGCCTTAAGTTTATTCATAAAATGGTTAGCTAAATCAACAATGCATAATTTATTTGCAATATTATTTATCTGCAAAATACGACAAAGTAAATGTCAATCAAAATTATAAATTCTAGCAAAATTATTATGCTAACATAATTTGTTTAATTGAAAAAAAGGGTTTAAGTTTAACTAACTAAAAAATTACTCTAACCAAATAATTTATTTTATGAGCAGAATCTTTACACAGATCTTCTATGTGTTTATGCTTGTTTGTGCAACTGGATTTGCCTCACAAGCTCAGAACATAACGGTAAGCGGAACCGTTAAGGATAAACAAACCAAAGAGCCATTAAGTGGAGTAACCGTGATTGTTAAAGGACAATCGGGCGGTACTTCAACAAATTCAGACGGCGCATTTACTTTTACTACTTCTGCCAAAATCCCATTAACCATTTCTGCAAGTTACATCGGTTATGGTGTAGTTGAAAAGCAAGTTACTGGCAATACAGCTAATATTTCAATTGAAATGGAAGCTGCCGTAGTTTTAGGTGGTGATGTTGTTGTTTCGGCGTCAAGAACGCCTGAACGTATTTTGGAATCTCCGGTTTCAATTGAGCGAATGAGTGCAGCTACAATCAAAGATATTGCGGCTCCTTCTTTTTACGATGCGTTAAACAATATGAAGGGTGTGGAAAGCAGCATGCAGAGTTTGACTTTTAAATCAATTAATACGCGTGGTTTCAACTCGAACGGTAATACTCGTTTCAATCAATATATAGATGGTATGGATAACCAGGCACCTGGTTTAAACTTCTCGGTAGGAAATATTGTTGGTATCACGGAACTTGACGTTGATAATGTGGAGTTGTTGCCTGGTGCATCTTCAGCACTTTATGGTGCTGGCGGTATTAATGGTACATTATTAATGACCTCTAAAGATCCTTTTAAATATCCTGGCGCAAGTTTTCAATATAAAACAGGCGTTAATCATGTTAATGATGATAATACATCGACTAAACCCTTTAATCAACTGGATGTAAGATTGGCAAAATCATGGAATAACAAATTTGGTGTGAAAGCCGCGTTTTCATTCTTGCAGGCTAAAGATTGGTTTGCAAATAACTATAGTAACTTCGATCGTATTTCTCGCACGGTTAAACCAGGTGATAGAAACAGTGACACCAATTATGATGGTATTAATAGCTATGGAGATGAGGTTAGCCAAAACATGAGAAACGTTGCTCTAAGTGTTCAGAATGCAACAATTGCGGGTATCAATGCAGGTTCAGGCGGCGCAATACCAAATATTAAAAGCTTAATTGATGGTGCTTTTGGTGCTGCAATTCCTACTGGTCCACAACAAGCTGGATTTTTATCTAGTTTACCTGCGGCATTACGTCCTGCAGTACAAAATTATTTTCCGTTTTATGTTGGTTTAAAAGCAAACTTAATTCCTGATCAAAATGTATCAAGAACGGGCTATAATGAGGAAAACTTAGTTGATTATGATACTAAATCTTTAAAGGTTTCTGGTGCTTTATACTACAATTTTAGCAGTACAATACAGGCTGTTGCACAGGCAAACTGGGGTACTGGTACTTCAGTATATACAGGTTCCGATCGTTATTCTTTGAGAAACTTTAACATTGGTCAATACAAACTTGAATTAAAAGGCGAAGATTTCTCGTTAAAAGCCTATACCACTCAGGAAAGATCGGGCGATTCTTATATCTCTTCTATCTTAGGAAGTTATATAAACGAAGTATCTAAGCCATCAACAACTTGGTTTCCACAATATATTGGCAATTATGTAGGTGCCAGAGCTGCTGGTCAAACAGATGCAGCTGCACACGTATTTGCAAGAGGTGTAGCAAACACAGGTCGTTTTGAGCCAGGAAGCAATGGCTTCGCAACAGCGAAAGATCAGATCATGAACACGACGATTAGTGCAACTTCTATTAACGCTGCTGATCCAACTAAAAGTGTTTACGGTGCTAAATTCGATGATAAATCTAATCTTTATCACTACGAAGGAATGTACAACTTAACGAATGCATTTAATAAAGTTGTCGAGTTCCAGGTTGGTGCCTCTTACCGTATTTATGATTTAAATTCAGCAGGAACTATTTTTGATGATTTAGGCCGTCAGATTGACATTGAAGAATATGGCGCTTTTGCTCAGATTGGTAAAAAACTATTCAACGATAAGGTTAAAATTACTTTTGCAGGCCGGTATGATAAAAGCCAGAATTTTGAAGGTAGGTTTACACCAAGAATAACAGGTGTGTTTACGGTAGCTAAAAACAATAACATTCGGGTCTCGTATCAAACAGGATATCGTAACCCAACAACGCAAAATCAATACATCGATTTATCCGTTGGTGGTGGTTCTCAAAGGTTAATTGGTGGCTTACCAGAAATTATGTTCGGCAAATATAAGCTAGATGCAAACAAGCCATTTACGGATGTTAGTTATCGTGCTTTCTTAGCTTCTGCTGCTACCGGCACTCCAAACCCAGCCTTATTACAGCAGTATACTTTCGATGCGAAAGGTGTTCGCCCAGAAAGCGTTCAATCTTACGAACTTGGTTATAAAGGCTTAATTTTGCCTAATTTACTTATCGATGCTTATGGTTATTTTAATCAATATAAAGATTTTATTACCGCAGTAGATGTTTATCAAAATGTTGGAACTTTAGCAGCGCCTACATTTGTGAAATTCGGTGTTCCAGTAAATGCCCAAGGCAGTGTGAACTCTTATGGTGGTGCCTTAGGTTTAGATTATCTTGTTGGAAAATATAACATCAGCGGTAATGTATCCTACAACCAGATTGGCGATTTGCCAGTAAATTATATTAATGATTTCAATACGCCTAAAATCCGTTACAACCTTGGATTTGGAAATAAAGAAATTGTAAAAAACTTTGGTTTTAATGTTGCTTATCGCTGGCAAGACAGGTTTTATTGGAACTCGTCTTTTGCCTCAGGCGAGGTTCCAGCATACAGTTCTTTGGATGCTCAGGTTAGCTTAAAAATTCCTTCAGTGATGTCGGTTATTAAACTTGGTGGTTCTAATGTACTTAACAAATATTACACAACCTCTTTCGGAAACCCGATGGCAGGTGCAATTTACTATGTGGGGATAACTTTTAATCCATAAGAATATTTCGTTTATGGGAGCCTCCTTACAAAAGTATGGGAGGCTTTTCTGTTTACGGATTTTTTAAAAATCACATTAAATCGAAGGCGGAAAAATCTTTTCCCCAAATGTTGGCAATCTTAAAGCAGGCATTGTTTTTGATTAAGACGAGATTACCTGCAGATCAAGTATATCGATAAAAATGCAGGTGATGACTAAAAAAAATCAGACCATTCAATTAAATCCAAATGAAAAAAACACTTCTCATCCTAGCTATCAGTGCGACCATTGCATCCTGCACCAGTAAAAAAACAGAAAATGCAGAAACTAAACAATTAGATAGTGCAGCAATGACTTCCCAAAAAGAAGAGAAAGAAAGCATAACGGTTCCAGCAGATAGTATTGATTGGGGAAATGTTCCTGAACTTAGAGATATTGGCAAATTCCCATTTTATACGCCAACAGATGATTTAAAAATCATCGATGAGAAAAATGGTCTTTCAGAGTTTTTTGATTATGCTAAGATGGAAAATTATACCGGAAGCGGAATTAATACAACTAAAGGAAAGTTAGGGGTAATGGTTTTTGAAGATAATGGAGATAAAAAGTTTAACCAGCAACTATTTGAAGATATGGTTTATCCTTACTTAGATAAAATCGGAGCAAAAAAAATATTTAATGGTAAATTTCCAAGTGACCAGGCGTTGAGAGCAAAGCTCAACGAAAATATGTGGAACGGAAATAAAAGAACAGTTGGACTTGGGGATGATGAGCCGTTTGCTGTCTACGCATTTATTAATGATAACAAGAAGTATGTTTTGAATATTCAATCTAATTCTGCACAAGGTAAGGTTTTTATCATGGAACTGAAATAAACAGGCTGGTAATAAATAATGGATATATGAGAAATTTATTCTTAACAGCCACATTAGTTGTTTGCAGTCTGTTCGCTTATTCGCAGGAAAATGATTGTGATGACCCAAGTAAACAAGCTTGCTGTCAGGCAGGCAACTCTGCTGTAGTTGCGATTACCCCTTTGGCAGACCTGCAGTGCAAAGATCGCTCAGCGCACCTATATAAAATCTTTCCTAAAATTCCAATCTACAAGGGCTTTTTGTTTAATCAGGTCAACATGTGCGGTGCTGGAAAATCAAGCGGTATTTTAGAGTTCGAATACTGCATTGCAAAAACAAGGCAGCATATGACCGTAACCATTACCGATTGGGCAGATCCATTTTTTAAAACCGATGCAGGCCAGTCACAAGTGAATTTCTTTCAGACCATGTTCCTGGCAGGTACTTCGCCAATCTTAAAAACTTATCCAAGTAAGAATCAAAAATTCAATAAGTCTTTTATTGCTATGCAAGGAAATGAAACCAAGAAATATGTCAGTTTCGAAGGATTAAAGGATAACCGATTTTTAGTGCACATCGTAATTGATGGAGATCGGTTCAAGCTTGCAACAGAGGTTGATACTTTTCTGGCAGATTATATAAACGCTTTTGATTTTTAAAATTGATCGTCAGGTGCCCTGAAAAAACAAAAGAATTGACATTACGTTTTTTCTGATTTGTTACGAGCCTTTTATAAAATATTTGTATTATAGTACTTTCTTATTAAGTGATGCTTAGTTAAGAGAGGGTCGAATTAAATTTTTGAAATTATTAGGATGGAAGAGCAAAACGATAAGCCGCTTGAGACTAGCGAGCTGATTGAAAAAGAACAGGAAATACAGCATTTAAACAATCCTGTTGATATATCTGTAAAACCTATTGTTAAACAATATTTAGGTTCAGTAAAAAAAGTTAAAAAAGAAGGTAACCGTTTTTATTTTTCCGATGGAGATGCAAGAGTTGAAATAAGAGTTGTAAGCGATGAAATTATTCGCGTTCGCCTTGCTCCACATGGCGTTTTTTTAGATGATTTTTCTTACGCCGTACCAGCGGTTGATCAAAAAGTTTCTGTTTTTAAAATGCAGGAGCATGAAGATAGCTATACCGTTTCTACCCATTCGGTTACCTGTAGAGTAGATAAAAACAATTTCCATATTTCATTTTCTGATAACATTACCAATACATTAATGGTTGATGAAGCCAATTCAATGCATTGGGAAGAGAACACTGATTTTGGTGGATATTATATCTACGCAACTAAAAAATGTCAACCAGAAGAAAATTTTTTTGGTTTAGGTGATAAATCCGGAAATTTTAATCTTCGCGGACGCAGATTTGAAAACTGGAATACGGATGCCTATTCTTTTGGATGGAATCAGGATCCTTTATACAGGACTATACCATTCTACATCGGTTTACACGACAAGGCTGCCTATGGCATTTTCTTTGATAATACCTTTAAATCTTATTTCGATTTTGGTGGCGAAGATGTAAGTAAAACAAGTTTCTGGGCCGATGGAGGCGAGTTGCAGTACTATTATATTCATGGACCACACATGATGGATGTTGTTAAACGTTATGCAAGTTTAACGGGTACACATCCTATGCCTCCAAAGTGGACTTTAGGTTATCAACAATGCCGATGGAGCTATTATCCTGAATCGAAAGTAAAGGAAATAGCAAAACAATTCAGAGCCAGAAAAATTCCTTGCGATGCCATTTATCTCGATATCGATTACATGGATGGCTATCGTTGCTTTACCTGGAATAAGAAATATTTTCCAGATCCACGTAGAATGATTAAAGAGCTTTCTGATGATGGGTTTAAAACCGTAGTCATGATTGACCCTGGAATAAAAGTTGATGATGATTACTGGGTTTTCAAAGAAGGAAAAGAGAAAAGATTTTTCTGTCGCCGCAGCGATGATTATTATATGGAAGGGCACGTCTGGCCAGGCCGTTGCCAGTTCCCTGATTTTACCAATCCTAAAGTTCGTACCTGGTGGGGCAACTTGTATAAGGAATTGGTAGATATGGGCGTTGCCGGTTTTTGGAATGATATGAACGAACCTGCCGTATTTGGTTCAGGAACATTCCCTAACGATGTTCGCCATAACTACGATGGGTTCAGGGGATCTCACCGCAAGGCACATAACGTTTATGGCATGCAGATGGTTCGGTCAACCTACGAGGGTTTGAAAAAACTAATGCGAAATAAACGTCCATTTACCATCACTAGAGCAGGTTATTCAGGTATGCAGCGTTATGCCAGTGTTTGGACGGGGGATAATTTAGCTAGTTGGGAGCATTTAAAAATGGGTAATATCCAGTGTCAACGGTTATCCGTTTCTGGTGTGCCTTTTTGCGGTACTGATATTGGTGGCTTTAGCGGCGAACCTGATGGAGAATTATTTACTCGTTGGATTCAGCTAGGGACTTTCTCTCCTTTCATGAGAGCGCACTCCGCAGGTGATACCGCAGAAAGAGAGCCATGGAGTTTTGGGGAATTTTTTGAAGATATTAACCGCAAGTTTATCGAGTTAAGGTATCGCCTAATGCCATACTTATACTCTGTTTTCTGGGAGCACCATCGCTACGGTTTTCCAATATTAAGACCATTGGTAATGCTGGAGCAAGAAAATATCAGCAATCATTTCCGTCAGGATGAATTCTGTTATGGCGACAAATTATTGATCTGTCCAGTGTTAGAGCAAGGTGCAGTATCAAGAAAAGTTTATCTGCCAAAAGGAACCTGGTACAATTTCTGGACGAACGAGGTTCTAGCTGGAGAAAGTGAGCATTTGGTCGAAGCAAAGATAGACAGCATGCCAATGTTCGTTAGAGCAGGTTCAGTAATTCCTGAATATCCTGTTATGCAGTACGTTGATGAGAAAATGATAACTGAAGTAATGCTTAATATCTATTATAGCGATTACGAAGTGAATTCATTTATGTACGAAGATCATGGAGACACTTTTGCTTATGAGCAAGATATTTATCTTGAAAAGAAATTCACGGTAAAAGGTGATGGCCAAACTTTAAAAATTAACCAATTTACCGAAGGTTTATATACACCAAATTACGAGTTTTATGCTTGCAATATTTTAGGTGTAAATTCTCAGGTTAGAAAAATTATGGTTGATGGAAGAGAGGTAACAGACTTTTATACCGACGAGAAATCAGCATTACACTTTAAATGCAATAAAAACTTCAACGAAATACAGATTTTTAGTCTGTAATAAACATAACCCCGAAACTTTAGAAAGCTTTCGGGGTTATATCATATCTAACCTGAATTTACTATGCCCGCAGCTAAAAAAGTATCTGTTAAAAAAGCAGTATTACCTGAGATTGATCAAAGTTTAGCCGTATGGCCCTATAGTTTATTCACTGAATATGATATTGATTTATTTCTTGTAGGAAAACATTTTCGTTTATACGAAAAAATGGGTTCACATCTCCTTACAGTAGAAAATAAAACTGGTGCATATTTTTCTGTTTGGGCACCAAACGCCATTAAGGTAGCGGTTTCTGGCGATTTTAATGATTGGAATACTTCTTCACACGCTTTAAATAAAAGATGGGATAAATCAGGCATTTGGGAAGGTTTTATTCCAAATTTAAAAAAGGGTGATGTTTATAAATATTTTGTAAAAGGTTTTGATGAATCTGAACATTTAAAAGGAGATCCATATGCGGTTAGATGGGAGCATCCCCCGCAAACCGCAAGCATTATTTGGGATACAGATTACAACTGGAAAGATAAACCGTGGTTAAACAAAAGACCAAAGTTAAATGCTTTGGATCAGCCCATTTCTGTTTATGAATTGCATGTGGGCTCTTGGCAAAGAGACCCAAATAATCCAGAGCGGGTATTAAATTGTAGGGAGGTTGCTGCGGCATTAGTACCTTATGTTGTCGAAATGGGTTTTACCCACGTAGAGCTTATGCCTGTAATGGAGTTTCCTTTTTTTCCGAGCTGGGGTTATCAAATTACAGGTTATTTCGGTGCAAGTTCGCGTTACGGCTCTCCCCAGGATTTAATGTATTTAATTGAAGAATTGCACAAGGCAAATGTCGCTGTAATTCTGGATTGGGTACCTTCACATTTCCCTGGCGACAGGCATGGCTTGTATGAATTCGATGGAACGCATTTGTATGAGCACGCAGATATGCGCAAAGGATTTCATCCTGATTGGAAGTCGTATATTTTTAATTATGATAGAAATGAAGTTCGCTCCTTTTTAATTAGTAATGCCCTGTTTTGGCTCGATAAGTACCATGCAGATGGCCTGCGTGTAGATGCCGTGGCTTCGATGCTTTACTTTAACTTTTCCAGAGAAGATGCTGATGCCGCTACAAATGAATATGGAGGAAGTGAAAATTTAGGTGCCATTCAGTTTTTGCAAGATTTAAATGTTGCTGTATATGGTAATTTTGATGGTGTACAAACCATTGCTGAAGAGAGTAGTACTTATCCAGGGGTAACACATCCTGTTTATGCGGGTGGTTTAGGTTTTGGCATGAAATGGATGATGGGCTGGATGAACGATACGCTTAAATATTTCAAGGTAGATACTTTAGCAAGAAAACATCATCATCATAAGCTTAGTTTTAGTATGACTTATGCTTTTACCGAGAATTTTATGCTTCCTTTCTCTCATGATGAAGTTGTGCATGGGAAATCGCCAATGTTGTACAAAATGCCAGGAGATGAATGGCAAAAGTTTGCCAATCTTAGGGCACTTTATGGTTATATGTTTACACATCCTGGTGCAAAGTTGCTATTTATGGGTAACGAATTTGGCGACACAAATGAATGGAACTTTACCCAATCATTAGATTGGCATTTGCTGCAATATGCCCCGCATAAAGGCATGCAGGAAACAGTTAAGGCGTTAAATTTTTTATATAGAAAAGAACCAGCATTATATCATTTTAACTTTAGTTACGAAGGTTTTGAATGGCTTGATGCAGATAATAGCGATGAATCTATATTCGTTTTTATGCGCAAAGGTCCGAAAGCTAAAGATACCTTGGTTATTGCTTTAAACTTTACGCCTGTTGTAAGAGAAAATTATAAAATAGGTGTACCTTTTAAGACCAAGTGGAAAGAGTTATTCAATACTGATGCTAAAGAATTTTATGGCGGAGGAATTAATAATAAAGGCGATATTGTTCCTCATTTGCAGGGTTATAATAATCAGGAATTCTCGATTACTGTTGATTTACCGCCGTTAGCAGTCGTTATTTTCAAGAGCAAATAGATCAAATAAAAAAAGCCTTCCGTTACCAGAAAGCTTTTAATAACCTCGGAGTGGAAGCTTCCGAGGGTGGGCAAAGATACAATTAAGACCCTATCCGAACAAATTTTATTTAAAATAGCTGTAAGTGTTTCATTTACAGCTTTAATTTTACCCCTGCATTAAAAGTTCGACCTTCGGTATGCGTCCAAATATCATCAAAGGTAGGGTTGTTGTGCGGGCCGTTAACTACGCTTTTATATCTACTTTGTCTGGTATCGGTAAAGTTCTCGGCGTTAATAAAAACTGAAATTTTTCCAAATACTTTTTCGGCCATTAAGCCAAATTCCCAGAACGGATTGGTTTGAAAATTATTATACAGATATTGCTTGTCAGTGAAATAGCCTTCTAATCCAATTTTGAAATTTCTTTCTTTTTCGTATAGTAATGCCAGGTTCAATTTGTTTTTAGGTAATAAACGAATGTCTTGAATAACGGGTAAATATTTTGCTTTTGCATTTGTAAAAGTATAGCCTGCAAACAATTTGAAATATTCTCTAAAGATAATTTTTGCATTACTTTCAAAACCTAAGCTATTAACTGGTTGAGATGTATTACTGAAATAGAAAAAATTATTTATATCCTGCAGCAAAATAGTCGAATTTGATATTTTAGTGTAGAAAAACATCTGATTTAAACTTACCAGCCAGTCATCGCCAATGCTGGTTTTATAATTGATATCAGCCGTTCCGCCATAGCTTTTTTCTGATTTTATGTTGTTTAACGGCAGCAAATTTTGGTATTGAAAAGTTTCGGTTTGCTCGGTGAAAAGTGTAGGCGTTTTGTACCCTAAACCACCACCAATTCTCGAACTCCAGTGATCGTTAAATTTATATAATATCGAAACTCTTGGTAAAATGAAGAAATCAGTTTTGCTGTATAAGCTGTTATGAAAATTTGTTAAATCTGTTCTTATACCGCTTTCAAGCTTAAGCTTTTCCGTTGCATCCCAGGTTTGTTGAAAGTACAATCCAGCGGTTTTAGTTATGAAATCTTTTGCTAAAACGGTTTGATTTGCTTCTCTAAAATCATCATAAACTAAATTTGCCCCAAATATTAAACTTTGGGTTTTTAGGTTTTTTAAATAGCTGATATCTGTATAAACATTATAATTATCACCTTTAAAACTATAATTTGGAATACCTATATCACGCTTAAAATAGTTAAAACTTGATTTAACACGGAATAAATCCTTTTCCGCTGATTTTATGCTTAAGTCTACAGTTGAGGTATTTCTTAAGCTGGCATTATTCTCAAAATAAGTATGATTATTATCTGCTCCGTTTTTTATCAAAACAATATCACCACCAGTTCTGTCGCTTTTAGTAAAAGCGTTACCAATAATAAGGGTGGTTTTTTCGTTTGGATAGATAAAGAGTTTAGGATGGATGGTGAAATCCTTTGATTTAGGAAGTTCAGTGAAATCATCTTTATCAACATCGTAAGGTTTCTGAAAATTTGTAAGCGCAAGTAAGCTATAACCAATTTTCTTATTTCTTTTCATCGCAAAAGCACCAATATTGGTTTGCCCAACATTCGATTGGTTTATAATAAAATTGTAATCTGCTTTTTCACGCGGTGTTCTGGAGATGAAATTTACTACACCCGCTATCGCACCAGCGCCATAAAGGGTAGAAGCTGGCCCTTTTATAATTTCTACCTGACTCAAATCTAAAGGTGGGATTTCAAGTATGCTTAATCCACTGGCGAAATTGCCAAAACTTGCATATCCATCTTTTAAGAGTTGCGTATAGCGGCCATCTAAACCTTGTATTCTAATGCTTGCATTGCCGCTTGTTGCCGAAGTTTGCTGTACCGAAATTCCAGTGCTTTCATGCAATATCATCGAAACATTGGCTGGTCGCATATTGCTTTTTTCATCAATTTCTTCCAGTTCAATAGTTTCTACGCGTGTAGGTGTGTTTTGAATACTTCTACTGGTTCTGGTTGAAGAGATGATCACCTCTTCAAGCTCATCTTCGGATTGCTCAAGCAAAATTTCCATTGGATTTTGCTGATCAACAGGGAAACTTATAGTAATGTTTTTCTCCTCAAAACCAATATGATTTACCTTGAAAACTTGTTTCCCATCTGGAATGTTATTGAAGGTGGCTAAGCCCTCATCGTTGGTAACATTTTTAAGCTTTGTGTTATTAAGGGTAATTGTTGCGCCTTGTAAAACTGATTTATTATAGGCCGCTTTTACAGTAAATTTAAAACTGTTTTGCGCATAGGTAGTTGTTATGCACAGCATGGCACATAACAACAAATATATTTTTTGCATTTTTTTTATTGAATTGAATGAATAATATCGACTGATAGGCCGATTTAAAATTTAGGGATTAACCAATAAATTCCTTATTCAATTTTGGCGGTTGCCAGATACTTTGAAAAAAATCTGATGCAAAATGCTTTCTGTAAGCTATTATTTTTTGAGTACTTGCTACAGGTTTTAAAGATTTAAGCGAGATAGATTTTAAATTGAAAACCAAAGGCTGGCCGCAACAGTTGCATGTACAAAGTGGCGAACAGTAATCCGTATCGCTATGCGATTGGTTTTTACTTAGAGAAGTCGTTAAATTTTCAGCTTTGTCAATAGTTTTTAATTCAGTTACATCCTCGCAATTTAGGAAGGAAATAACTAAAATAGAAATGGTTAACAAAAGACTAATGATTTTCATTCTTGACAGCAAAGGTAAGCCAATAATTGAAATTATTCTAAATTTTATTTCCGATGATATATTCTTGGCTTTTATTTCAGTTACCCCTAATAGTTGTATTTTTTGAAGCGAAATACGTAAACAATACGAAATTACTAATGTTGATTCTTTGATCCTCTAAATGGATAACGCAAATGAAAGAAGTACACATTAAAAAAAATAAAAGTTCGGATGGGAGTGCACTTAAACCGCTTTATAATTTATTGCATACCAAAAATATGATTGCGCTTAATGTGGAGCTAAGATTGATGAATCCTGAATTATATTTTCGTATCCACCGAAGAAAACGATCAATTATACACTTACTTAATAACAGCTTTTAAATAAACGCATAAGAAACATAATTAGCTATTGTGATATCTCTGTAATTACTCATTTATTTTCTGGTTTATGTTGTCTAGGCTTTTATTTCTTCTTGAAATCCTATTGTATTTTTCGCTATTCATCAAATAATTTGCTTTTTTGATGCTGGTGTTGTTAAACAAAGGTGATTCTACGGAAACAGCTGATAATCAGATAGTTTTTCGATATGGTTTGTTAAAGAATTCAGCTAATATGTAGTATTACGATTACAAGCTTTGGTATTTATGTAATGCTCTGATAGATAGATGATTAATTACGTGTAAAAATTAACATTGGCCTAATAACAGAGGCTTTGTAATTGGTTATTTTCGCTTAAACTTCTGTAGTCGAATATTCTTATTTGACCTTAACAGACGCTCTTGTAAGCTTAGTATTTATTGTTTTAGATTATCTGTCCAGCGAGGATCTCTGTACAGATTTACATAGGGATTATTGTGTTTAGGATGTTTTATGGTAAATAGCTCGGGTTTTAAATTATCTGTATACTTATTATGCTTAATGTTATTAAGCTTTAGTAATCGTGTACACGCCGAAGTTTTACCTGCCAATTTAACTAAAGTACTTTCAAGTGCGCCGAATTCATTCAGTCCGCCCACCTATTCTACGCATTATATTGCTCCAGCGCCATGGCAATATTGGAGTAAGGCAAATCAAGTTGTAATTACTACCGAAAGCGCCACGATCGTGAGTGGGGTGATCAGAAAAAGTAATGGTGATTTCATAGCAAATTTTACCTGCAGTGCTAATTCGCCTTTTGTGATGCGTTTTACAGGGTTACCAAGCGCGGCACCTGTTCATCCGCTAAATACAGTGATTTCTGGAGCTGGGTTAGTCGTAATAGCCGATGCATCAATTTCTGTTAATTTAAGAAATATCGCTTCTGATAATTTAGGAAGTGATGGTTCAGATAATAACATCAAAGGAAATGCGTCACTTTTTAGTTTTGGAGATGCTGGTGTGGGAACTTCCTTTAGAGTAGGCTATTACAGGGATGGTGATCTTGCAGGAACCGAAAGGCCAATTTACAGCATAATGGCATTGGATGATAATTCAGTAATTAGGGTTGCTGGATTGGTCAAAGCGACTTTGAATAAAGGTCAAAGCTACCTTTTTCAGTGTCCTATGGGTACGTTGGTAGAATCTTCAGGCGCTGCGGTAATGAATACATCAGCAAGGTTGGATGCTCCTGGTGGTTGTGGAGATGGTGCATATAATCCAATTCCTCCGATAATTTCATTGGGTTCTGAGTATGTAATTGTTAGAGGTGAAGGAAATTTAATCGCTGAACAAACAACTGTAGTCGCGACTGAACCTAATACAGAAGTTAGCGTCCAGTTTTTTGACGATAATGGAGTGCAGCAAGGCCCGCCCTTAAAATTTACAATAGCACAACCAGGCCAATTTCAAACTTTTGGACATGGTTATATCAATGGAGGCTATAATTCTAGTAACAACACTGGGAAATATTCCTCATCAAGAATAGTAACCACTAAAAATGTTTTAGTTTTTTCTGGTACTGGCGGTGTTTCTGTTGGTGGCGGATGTGAGGTAGATATTGCAACTCTGGTTCCGATTGCATCCTGTGCAGGCTCAAGAAGGGTGGAGACTTATAAATTTACGGATTATACAGATCTGAAATTGCCATACTTTGGTTATATTCTTACTAAGTCTTCCGATCAGATTAATTTAACTACGCAAGGAACTGGTACAACTTATAACAACCAAAATATTGAATCCGTTCCAGGTATTGCTACAAGAAAACAATTGGGCACAACTGGTTTGTATCTGGTTAAGTTTACCGATGCAAATATTAATTTCCCGAATGTGATAACGATTAGTAGTGCAAGCCGTTTAACCGTTTCTATGGTTCAGCAGAGTAGCGCTTTCTCAATGTCAAATTTCATCTCTAGGTTCGCAGAAAAAGCAGTACAGCCAACTATTGATTTAACGGATTGTACTGCAGCAAAATTGACAGCAGATCCTTTGAGTTCAGGCCCCTATCAATGGTATTTAAATGGGGAATTAATAACTGGTGCAACACAAAATTTTTATGTTGCTACCGTTTCAGGTAATTATACTGTTTCCTCAATGCTTGAGTGCGGTATGAGTGCCCAATCTCTACCTTCGATTATTTCGCTTTGCAACATTGATCGATCCATCGAAAAAACGGTTGATATAGCTTTGCCTGAACTAGGTGATATTGTAAATTTCACCCTCACGGCAAAAAATTTAGGGGCTGGAAATGCTATTGGTGTTTCTGTTAATGATTTATTGCCCTCGGGTTATACTTATGAGTCTAGTATTGCCTCATCTGGTGTATATAATTCTTCTACTGGAGTTTGGTCAATAGGTGTGATGAATAGTAATGCCGTAGCAACCTTGTCAATTAAGGCAAAAGTAGCTACTACGGGTGTCCATGTTAATAATGCGGAAATTACTGGAACACAGCCAGATGTTAATCCAGGCAACGATAAAAGTTCCGCTTCAACAAGTACGACCGAAGGAACAGTTACTTTAATATCCGTAGGATCGAGCGATAGAAGTGTTTGTGTTGGTACATCAATTGATGAGATTGTGTATTTAATTGGTGGTGGAGCATCAGGTGCGGGAATAACAGGATTGCCTGCAGGTCTCAGCGCCAGCCCTTATGATCCTATTACTAAGCAAATCAAAATAACAGGAACTGCAACAGCTGCAACAGCGGCCTCTGGTGCAACTTATACCGTAACTACAACAGGTGGTATTATAGTTTCTAAAACAGGAATAATAACGGTAAAAGACAACGTTACTCAACCCGTTTTTTCTAGCTCATCTGTTGCAACACGCTGTGTAGGGGTTGGAAATAATGCTTATGTGGCAACCTCATCTAATAGCGATGGAATACTTTACAGCTTATCACCGGCTGAGGCAGGGTCAATCGATGTGGCAACTGGAACGGTAACCTGGGCGCTTGATTTCGTTGGTCAGGCGACAATAACGGCCAAAGCAATGGGCTGCGATCAGAAAACGAGTGACTTTATTGTTACGGTTAATCCACGACCTGCCGCTCCTGAAACTGCTCCAGTAAGTTATTGTCAGAATCAAACTGCGGTAGCTTTAACTGCTGAAGGAGAGAATTTGACATGGTATGATGATAATGGTGTGTTGCCTGGTGCGCCAACTCCAGTTACGACTTCGGTAGGAACCACAAACTATTATGTAACACAGAAAAATAGCAATGGGTGTGAAAGTCCAATTTCTACAATAAAAGTTACTGTAAATGCAGTTCCTTTAGCTCCAGTTGTTTCTTCATTAAGTTATTGCCAGAACCAAATTGCGATAGCTTTAACTGCTGATGGCACTAATCTAACCTGGTACAATGATAACGGTATTTTGCCTGGTGCACCAACACCTAATACGAGCTCAGTTGGAACAACCAATTATTATGTAACCCAGAAAAATAGTGAAGGCTGCGAAAGCCCGAGAGCAACGGTAACCGTTACGGTCAATGCAGTTCCTTTAGCACCAGTTGTTTCTTCCATAACTTATTGCCAGAATCAAACTGCGGTAGCTTTAACTGCGGTAGGAGATAATTTAACCTGGTATGATGATAATGGTGTTTTGCCTGGTGCGCCAACACCGAATACAGCTTCAGTTGGAACGACAAACTATTTTGTAACCCAGAAAAACAGTGAAGGCTGCGAAAGTCCAAGATCTACGGTAACCGTTACTGTAAATGCCGTTCCTTTAGCTCCAGTTGTTTCTTCCATAAATTATTGCCAGAATCAAATTGCAGTGGCTTTAACTGCTGATGGCACCAATCTAATCTGGTACAATGATAACGGTATTTTGCCTGTTGCGCCAACTCCGAATACGAGCATAGTTGGAACAACCAATTATTATGTAACACAGAAAAACGGTGAAGGCTGCGAAAGTCCAAGATCGACGGTAACCGTTACCGTAAATGCCGTTCCTTTAGCTCCTGTTGTTTCCTCATTAAGTTATTGCCAAAATCAAATTGCGGTAGCTTTAATCGCTACTGGAACCAATCTAACCTGGTACAATGATAACGGTGTTTTGCCTGGTGCGCCAACTCCGAATACGAGCATAGTTGGAACAACCAATTATTATGTAACACAGAAAAACAGTGAAGGCTGCGAAAGTCCAAAATCGACGGTAACCGTTACTGTAAATTCAGTGCCTTTAGCTCCAGTTGTTTCTTCATTAAGTTATTGTCAAAATCAAATTGCATTAGCTTTAACCGCTACTGGTACGAATCTAACCTGGTACAATGATAACGGTATTTTGCATGGTGCGCCAACACCGAATACGAGCGCAGTTGGAACAAAAAAATATTATGTAACACAGAAAAACAGTGAAGGCTGCGAAAGCCCAAGATCGACGGTAACCGTTACCGTAAATGCAGTTCCTTCAGCTCCAGTTTTTTCTTCATTAAGATATTGCCAGAATCAAACTGCGGTAGCTTTAACTGCTACTGGAACCAATCTAACCTGGTATGATGATAACGGTATTTTGCCTGGTGCGCCAACGCCGAGTACGAGCTTAGTTGGAACAACCAATTATTATGTAACACAGAAAAACAGTGCAGGCTGCGAAAGTCCAAGATCGACGGTAACCGTTACCGTAAATGCCGTTCCTTCAGCTCCAGTTGTTTCCTCGTTAAGTTATTGTCAGAACCAAACTGCGGTAGCTTTAACTGCTACTGGAACCAACCTAACCTGGTATAATGATAACGGTGTTTTGCCTGCTGCGCCAACACCGAATACGGCTTTAGTTGGAATAACCAATTATTACGTTACTCAGAAAAATAGCGAGGGCTGCGAAAGTATGAGGGCAATGATTAAGGTGACTATCAACTCCTTACCAGCGAAACCTGTAGTTGTAAGTTCAGGGCCAACTGTGTTTTGTGTGGGCGGTTCAGTTGTTTTAAAATCAAGCGATGCAAATCAGTATCAATGGTATAAAAATAATTCGATCATAACAGGAGCAGTTAATCAAACTCTTATTGTAGCAAGCAGCGGAAACTATAAGGTTTTAGCATTTAATGAAAATAACTGCGGTAGCATTTTCTCAGACGATATCGATGTAATTGTCGAACCAATTCCAGCTAAACCTGTAATTGCGTGGCAAAATTCTTTAGAGATTTGCGAAGGCAATACTGTTCAACTTAGTTCTTCTGCGACATCAGGAAATATATGGTATAGAAACGGGGTAATAATTCCAGGTGCAACAAATACAACTTTCAATGCGAGTTTAGCAGGGCGATATACTTTGGGTGTGATTTCCACAGGAGGTTGTGTGAGCCAGATTTCGGATCCAATAGATGTAATCATTAATATTCCACCGCCAATACCTACTATATCTACTCAAAGTTCTTTAGTTATTTGCAAAGGAAGTGCAGCACTTTTAGTCTCGTCTGCCAGCTCTGGTAATCAATGGTTTAAAAATGGAGTAGTGATCAATGGCGCTACCAGTCAAAATTATTTGGCAAATGCTGCAGGTAACTATAGCGTAAAGACGAAAAATAATTCTGGCTGTGAGAGTTTACTTTCAAATTCTATTTTAATTTCTGTTGAAGCCTTTGAGTTATCTTTAACTGCAAGTAAGACTATAGCTGAATTTGGATCGAAAGTAGAGTTAAAAACAAGTTCAAACTTAAAATACAAGGTATTAAACTGGTCTCCGGCAAATCTTTTTAATGATGCAGGGGCAATAAATCAGATTTTTGAATTTAAGAATGAAATTATAGTAACTGTAAATGCGATTTCAGAAAATGGTTGCCAGGCCTCAGCAACAATAAAGATAGATCTTAATAGAAAAAGAGACCTTTTTATCCCAAATACTTTCACGCCCAATGGCGATGGGAAAAACGATTTTGTAAAGGTTTATGGAACAGGTATAGAATCTATAGACTGGTCTGTTTACTCGCAATGGGGAGAATTAATTTATAAATCAAAAGAACGGGATGCCGCCTGGGATGGTAGTTACAGAGGGGTTATGCAGCCTGTTGGTGTTTATGTATATAAGTGTGTAGTGAGATTTACCGATGGTGAAGAGATGGTTAAACATGGCTCGATAAATTTGTTAAGATAGCTATGAAGAGGGGAGTGTTTGCATTTATTTTTTTGCTGGTTTATTCAAATTTGAAAGCTCAGGTTGATCCACATTTTTCCCAATATTATGCTTATGCATTATGGATGAATCCTGCATTAACAGGTGTTTCGCAAATGGATTATAGGGCGACTTTAATTCATCGAAATCAAAACTTTGGCAATGTAAATACTTTTAGCACTTCAGGATTATCTGCCGAAATGTCAACAAATCAGAATATCAATATCGGTTTAAATGTGCTCAATCAAACCGCTACCAGTGGTGGTTATGGTTATTTAAACGGAGCTGTATCTCTGGCTTATACTGGCGTTAAATTAGGTTATAATGAGGATTACAACATAACCTTTGGAATGAATGTTGGGTTTTTAAATAGAAGATTTGATCCAAGTAGATTTCAATTAGGTGATCAGTATGAACCTGGTGTTGGATTTACGCCGCTAATTCCAACGGCTGATAATTTCAATAATAGTGCATCAACAGTTCTGGATGCTGGTGCTGGAGTAACTTTTTTTGATACAAATCCTTTAAAACGAGCCAACTTTTATGCAGCATTTTCGATGAACCATTTAACAAAACCTGTTGATCCATTTGTCGATTCAGAGGGGAAATTATTTCTGCCAATCAGATACCTGTTTAATGCGGGGGTAAGTATAAAATTGGCCAATGATATGGTCGTTATTCCGCATCTTATGTATGCTCGCCAGGGCAATGCCCAAGAGCGTATGGTTGGAGTTTACTTTACAATACCCTATGGAGAAACTTCAGAATTAATTGCTGGGGCTAATTTACGATTGAAGGATGCAATTGTACCTTATGCTGGCTTTACATTTAATAATTTTACGCTTGGAATGAGCTATGATGTTAATCCCGGATTACGCAGTTCGGGAACGAGTACCAATACTTTCGAATTTTCTCTTACTTTTTTTCGACGTAAGTCTGGCAACTATCGCGGAATAAGGTGCCCAGTTTTTTAAGTTAAATTGGATATTATCAAGAATCCTAATGGTAATAAATGTCGATTTATGCTATTCTCAGATCGATGTTAGATTGATGATGAGCAGATAGAGCTGTTGTTATTTTTTTATACAGAATTTCTTCTTCCACAGGTTTATTCATATAGTCTGTAGCACCAATATTAAAAATCCTGTCTTTTGTTGCTTTTGTAATATCAGCAGTTAGAACAATGATTGGTACACTAATCTTGTTTATTCCTGCCAAACCGTTTCTTATAGAAGAAATAGCTTCGTATCCGTCCATAACAGGCATCTGCAAGTCCATCAATACCAAATCAATGTCTTTGGTTTTCATTGTTTCTAGGCATTCTGCTCCATTATCGGCAAGCGTTACGGTCGTGTTTTCCCAATCTTCTAGCATCATTTGAACAATCATTTGATTCATAGGGTTATCTTCTACAACTAAAATATTCTTCCCCATTAAATCGTAATCATCTTCAGGATACATAGTAATTGGTTTTTTAACACTTTCCTGAATAGGATATTTAATTTCTATCTCGCAGGTTGTACCTTCATTTAATTCGCTTTGAATTTTTATTTCACCTTTATGTAAATCAGTTAGCGCTTTTACAATGCTCAATCCAATTCCAAAGCCGCCATGTTTCCTTTTGTTGTTGAAATTGGTTTGAGAGAATAGATCAAATATTGTTTCCAGTTTTTCTTTTTCTATACCAATTCCAGTATCCTTTATTATAATTTTTAACAGGAGCATATTTTGCTCGGCCTCTGCTACAATTTCTAGGTTAATATTCCCTTTTGAAGTAAATTTTATTGCGTTACCTAAAACATTGTAAATAATTTGTTCAAGTCTTATGGGATCGCCAATAATTACCATTTCTTTATCTAAAGAAGAGTAAAAATTAAATTTCAATCCTTTGTTATGGCTCTGTTTTTCAGCACTTATAGCTAATTTATTCAAAAGTTCATGTAGTATGAATTCGCTTTTGTCCAGTTCCAGTTCACCCTTTTCAATTTTTGAAAAATCTAGAATATCGTTAACCGATGATATTAAACCATGCGAAGAGTACTTAATAATCTCACAATTTGCAATAACCTTAGGGTCATTACTCTCTTTTTCCATAATCGCAGCTAAGCCTAAAATAGCATTCAATGGTGTTCTCAATTCATGGCTCATGTTAGAAAGAAAGTAAGATTTCATATCATTCATTTCTTCTGATTTCTGTAAAGCTATATTTTGAAGCTCTTCCTTCCTGTTTCTTAGAATTCCAATTCGATTAGCCATAGATAGAGATAAGGCCATAATTTCTAAACCGATACCGAGTTTTGTAATATTATCCGTAAAGAAGTTTTCAGGAAAGACACCAAAATTCATAAGTACAGCCATAATTATAGTCAAAGCTAGAATTGCAATACCAATGGTGTAGAATAAATCGATTGGTTTTTTTTTGTAAATGATGACTGCGATAGATGCAAATATCAAAATCAAGCCAAAAAGAGTCAGGATGTTTATTATGGGGTAAGAATATTTTAAAAAGAAAGGGAAAATAATAATCCCTACTAGTACAACACCTAAAGCGATATACAATGGATTGAAAAGCTTGTGTATACGTTGGTTTTTGCGTTTAATTTCAAGGATGATTTCGCTATATTTTCCAAAGAAGAAACAGCTAAAAATAGCTGATATAATAACAATATGGAGATTGAACCAAGAATTACCAGTTCCTATATATTGATGATAAAATCCATCTAGTGCAAACTGACATAAACCCACAAATAATACATAAAGCGAATAATATAGGAATGAAATTTCTTTAATTGCGAAATAGAAGAAGAAGTAAGTAATGGCAATAAAAGCTAAGATGCCATAAAAAATCCCCATAATTAGCTGATCAGAATAGGTTGTTTCAAGAAACCTTTCCTGACTTATTAAAAGAAGTGGCAAGGTATTTTTCTCTCCGTCATTTTTCAATTCCAGGAATGCACTTTTAGTTTCCCCTCCGTTAAGTTCAATTTTGAATAATGTTTTTCGGTTTTTAAGGCTACGCTGTGAAAAATCTAAATTATCCCCACTTCGTTGAATCTGCGTTGTATTATTTGCATCAATCAAAAACAAATTTGCATTATCAGTAACAGGTTCTGCGGTTTGTAAATAATAAACTAATGGAGTTTTTAGGGTGTTTTTTATTTGAAATTTTACCCAAAAATTATTGCTTGTAAAGCCTAAATTGCCCAGCTGTCCGCTTAGTGGTTTAAATGGTAGTGTTTGTTTGCCATCTATTATTTTGCTTAAAGGCAGTACTTCCGATCCAGTATTTAGTATCGAAGCAAAATTGAGTATTGATACTTCTTCGGGTAAATTTTCTTCACGAAATTCGTATTGAGCTTTTGCCGTTAGTAAACACAACAGTAAAAACGATAAGGCATATAGTCTTTTCAAAATAGGATATTGAATCTAAAATATATTTAAATATTCGTATTATGGCAAGCAAATTCGAGGAGCGTAGAAGTTAGAATTTGTAGGTTTGGGTAATAAAAATGGTTGAACAATTATATGATTAAGATTCGGGAATTATTATTAACACATTGCCACTTTTATGTTATACAGAGGCATATTCGCACAACCCGTAGGAATGCAGAATTGCGGTAAAATGTAAGTCAATGCGAACGATATTCTGATTGGATGATGTAAGTAAGTGTTTATCTTCTGCTTAACATGTATAGCTTTAGTGGTGTTCGATATAAAATAAAAATTCTCGCTTCGAATGATTGTTGAGGCAACTAACAAATAATGAAAACCATTTAATTAAAATGAAATGGTTAACCTTAGGGTTATTATATTTAAAAACAAATAATTAATATATTTAATAAATTTAATTCAAATGAAAAGGTCTGCTTATTTGTTGTTCTTGTTTTTTTTCTTGTCTCTTTCACTTTTCGCACAAGAAAATTTAAATCACTATAAATACATAATAGTTCCTCAAAAATATGCTTTTTTAAAGCAACCAAACCAGTATGGTTTAAATGTTTTAACAAAAGAATTGCTGGAGAATAAAGGGTTTGCTGTTTTTTTTGATGATGCTCAATTACCAGCAGAACTTACCACTAATAAGTGTGATGGACTTATAGCCGAAATTTTAGAGAAAAATAGTATGTTTTCAACAAATTTAACCCTTATACTAAAAGATTGTGGCGGGCAAGTTGTATTTAAGAGTAAAGAAGGTAAGAGCCGAGAAAAAGAGTATAGTGAATCTTATAACTTGGCGTTACAAGATGCGTTTATCTCGTTAAACGATTTTAAATATGCTTATAAGGCACCTTCAAACCAAACACCAAAACCATTAGCGCAAGAGGTTATTTCAAAAGTTGAAATCACACCTAATCAAGCTACTCCAATAAGCAAACAAATTGAAGAAACATTATATGCCCAGCCAGTTGCAAACGGATACCAGTTGGTTGATAGCAGCCCTAAAAAAGTATTAGCCTTACTTAAAACCTCTGTACCAGATTATTATATTGCAAGTACTGAAACCGTAAATGGAGTGCTGCTAAAAAAGAATGGAGATTGGTTTTTTGAATACTATCAAAATGGTCAGTTAGTTTGTGAAAAGCTTCGTGTTAAATTTTAATACAATTCAGTTTTAAGTCCAATTCATGTTTAAAATAAAACAATATTGCCTGTTAATTTTTATTGCTTCAAGTCAATTGGTATTTGCGCAACGCCATAAGCATAGCGATAATACCAATAGTGTTTACATTATTCCGTTTCACCTAACCAGCTATAATAATTTATCGGTGCCTGCTATTTTAAATGGAAAAGATAGTTTGAATTTAATGTTTCATACAGCAGCCAATGCTATAACCCTAACAGAAGAAACGATTAAGCGATTAAATGACTTAAGCTTTAGCGGTGTTGATACAGTGAAAAGCTGGGGTGGATCAGACAATGAATCCAGATTTAGCAAGAACAATATCTTACAGATTGGTTCCTTAAAATGGGAGGGGCAGTCTATATGGGAAAATAAAAACTCAGGACAAGAAACGGATGGGAAATTCGGAACTGATCTTTTTGAAAATAAAGTGATCGAATTGGATTTTGAGGAAAATGTTATGCGAATCAGCAATAATTTACCTGGTAAAATTAAAAAATACCAAAAACTTAAGTTAAGTTTCGAAAACGATTATATGTTTATCGAGGCGGGTTTTAAAATTGCTGACCTAACGCTGAGTAATAAATTTTTAATACATTCTGGTTATTCAGGAGCCCTTTTGTTTGATGATAAATTTGTAGCTGAAAATAAACTCGATCAAAAATTAAAAATTGTTGATGAAAAGCAACTGAAAGATTCTTATGGCAATATCTTGAAAACTCAAAAAGCCGTTTTACCTTTATTATCTATTGGTAAGATGAACTTGCCAAATGTACCCGCTTCTTTTTTTACAGGCGGAATAGGCCGACAAAAAATGAGTATTATAGGTGGTGACGTTTTAAAAAGATTTAACATCATCATTGATGCAAATAGAACTTTTATTTATCTGAAAGCGAATAAGTTAAAAACCTTAAATTATTCCAATATATAACAATAATTTAGGTTTTTAACTGCAGAGATTCTTTATGCTTTAATCTTCGTCTGGGACATTCTCCGGCTTATCATCGGTATTTAAAGTATAAGCCGATTCCGAAGCACGGTAAGCTTCATCTAGTAAATCTTTATTAGTATGATTTTCTTCGACAATTTTTTCATCTAAACCATTAGAGTGTATGTCTTTTTGGCTTTGTTGATCTTCTGCTTCATTGCTTGAGCTATCGTCAACAGGTATTTTTTCATCTGGATTAATCATAATGCTGTTTTTGATTATTTAACAGTAAATAATGGAATTAGTTTTAAAAAGAAATAACATCAGCCTGCAAGTTTACTGGGGTATATACAGTTTCTTTTAATTGATCTGCATGCTGTGTTTGTACGAATTTTTTATACTTTACTTAATACAAAGCAAACCCCCCAGGTATTAGGCCCAGGTGTTTCGCCTGAAAGAAATTCTTCCGTCTTAATAATTTCAAAGCCAGTTAGTTTTGCGAGGAGTTCAATTTCAGGGATGCTAAAGTGTCTCATGTTATGTGTTTCTGATAAAACATAATCTTCTTTATTTTCCTTATCAAAGACATTAATATCATATATAACATCAATTATATTCTTATTCCAGTGATTAACGGGCGTTGCATTTCTGATAACTTTTATGTGATCATCTTCTGTAATCTTCGTGCGCTTTTCTGGTACCTGAGATAATACTGCAGGTGTATACCAGAGATCAAAAATGAACAAACCACCCTCATTTAGGTGTTTGTGAATATTCCTGAAAGAGTTAATAAGTTCCTCATTCTCGTTTAGATAACTAACAACATGAAATAGGGCAGTTGCTACATCAAACTTTTCAGCCAGTGCTAAAGATTCAATAGAAGCATGAGTAAAGGAAAGATTAGTATGTGAATTGCTTTGAGCAATTTTTAGCATTTCTGCGCTCGGTTCAACTCCATTGACTTGAAATCCTTTTTCGCAAAATAAAAGTGCGTGCTTTCCAGTTCCTGAGCCAAATTCAACTAATGTTTTTGCCTCAGGTTTATGCTGCTTGATTAAATCAACTATATAATCTGCTTCTGAAACGTAATCTTTATCCTTGTAAAGAAGATTGTAGTAAGAGCTGTAAGCGTTAAAGACTTTTTTCATTTATTTTCTTGTGGTTTGAGCATTTATGATTAAAATTTGTTTTATAACTGCGAGCTCAATTATTTCTGTGGTTGATTGGAGAGGGCAACATTAATAATAATTTTGTTTGTGCAAGTTGTTATAAACTTATTTATGTTAATTTCTAGCTCTAAGGTAAGATTTTAAATTATACTAATGAATACAAGAGGAGTGTATATAAGATTAGAAAACGTCATTAAAACAAAAAGGAGACCTCATCCAAGCGTCTCCTTTTTTTCTAACCAAATATAAACCTGTTATGAGCCAGGCTTTGTCTTTATTCTCCATTTTAGCATAACGCTTTTCAAGAGAAGATTTATCTTTTTTTATGGTAATAAATAATACTTCATTTATTACTCTACAAATATAGTAAAAAAAACGATAGTGTAAAAAATACACTAAGAAATTTTTAAGTATTTTTTTTGTCATTTTTTAATTGCGGTATCTTTTATATCAGATTATGCAACCTAAAATGACAGTGTTGCAAATATAAGCTGAAAAAGTGTTAACTAATTGTTAAATATTATCAAAATATGATATGATATATGCAAATCGTATCATAATGTCTGTTGATTAAGTTTTTTTTAACAAAAATGATTCTTTTTTGATGTGATTGCTGTTTCAATAGGTTGATTAATGTGTTTTTTAAACAATTAATTGTGAAATTTGACAATTATGAAAGGAAATTTATATCCAAAAAATACATTTAAATATAAAAGGCAACACTAAATGAATAATGTTGCCTTTTATTTTATAGAAATTAGCCGTTAGGCTACGTTTTTATTATAAGCTAGCGTAGTATTCTACGAATTTAGCAAGAGCAGAAGAATATCCCCACTCATTATCGTACCAAGAAACAACTTTTACGAAGTTATCATTTAATGAAATACCTGCACCAGCATCAAAAACAGAAGCGTGATCGTTACCAACGAAGTCAGAAGAAACAACCTCATCCTCAGTATAACCTAAAACACCTTTTAATGGTCCGCTTTCTGAAGCTGCTTTCATAGCTGCTTTAATTTGCTCGTAAGTAGCTGGTTTTTCTAAGCGAACTGTTAAATCTACAACAGAAACATCAGCAACAGGAACACGGAAAGACATACCAGTTAATTTTCCTTTTAATTCAGGAAGAACCATGCCTACTGCTTTAGCAGCGCCTGTAGATGATGGAATAATGTTAGAGAAACCACCACGGCCACCTCTCCAATCTTTAGCAGATGGACTATCAACAGTTTTTTGTGTTGCAGTTACCGCATGGATTGTACTCATTAAACCTTCAACAATACCGAAGTTATCGTTTAATACTTTAGCAATTGGTGCTAAACAGTTTGTAGTACAAGATGCATTCGAAACAATTGTTTGATCTGCAGTTAATTTGTCATGGTTAACACCCATTACGTAAGTAGGGATATCAGCATCTTTAGCAGGAGCAGAGAAAACTACTTTCTTAGCACCAGCAGCAATGTGTTTTTCAGCATCAGCACGTGTTAAGAATAAACCAGTTGATTCAATTACAACTTCAACACCAACAGCATCCCATTTTAAGTCAGCAGGATTACGTTCTGCAGTAACACGAATAGTTTTACCGTTTACCACTAAATTTCCATCAACAACTTCAATTGTTCCATCAAACTTGCCGTGAGTAGTATCATACTTTAACATATAAGCCATATAATCTGGCTCAATTAAATCGTTAATTGCTACAATATCTAAACCTCTTTTTAAAGCAGCTCTGAAAACCAGTCTGCCAATACGGCCAAAGCCGTTTATTCCAATTTTGCTCATTGTTTTTTGTTAATTAATGTAATGTTTTAATAAATTAAGTATAGGTTCTTTAGTTATGCTTTTTATAGTTAAATCGTATTTTTCTGCCGTATGTCTAAGCCTGTCTTCAAATTCTGCCGCTATAGTACCTACAAAATGTAAGTCCTCGTTGGGGTATTTTTCTACCATTGGTAAAATATATGTTTGAAAATGTTTTTCAAACCCTTCATCTACCATCCTAATAATATGGCCGTGTTTTTTATTCTGAATAAAAAAATCAAAAAACGAACTTAAAAAAATATTCGCCTGGGGCTTGTTATAAATTCTTTCAAATATTTGAGAACGCTCCAAAACATAAGTTCTGCTAAATTTAGTTTCAAGTTCTTTTGGTAATTTCTTATTTAAAAAACTTTTTAAAAGCATTTTGCCAAGATAGTTTGCCGAGCCCTCATCCCCTAAAATATAGCCCATGCCAAAATTATTATCCAGAGGCTTTTTGCCATCAAAGTAAGCACAGTTTGCACCGCTTCCTAACATAGCCACAATACCCGACTGATCGAAACACGCTGCCTTAGCGGCGCCAAATAAGTCATTTTCTACAACAACTTTGCTATATCTAAAAAAAGATGACAAAGTTTTTGCAAGTTCCTCTTTTCTATCTGGTGATGATGCTCCAGCGGCAAAGAAATAAATTTTCTTTATACTTTCTGCATTATTTACTAAAACTACCTTCTTGTTTAAAATTTGAAGAATTGTTTTAGGATCAACAAAGCAAGGATTGATACCAGTGGTGTTACAATGCGCTACAACCACTCCATTTTGGGTAAGTTTCCAAAAAGCTGTTCTCGAACCGCTATAAACAACTGCTATCATATTTTATATGGATAAAACCTCCGTCATCTCCATTAAATCGTTCTCTAATTTAAAAGTATGGCTACTTAATGCATCTGTAATACTGGTTAATTTAATCTCGTTACCGCGTAAACCAACCATTTGAGCACTTTCTCCAGCTATTAGTGCGTTTACAGCCGCAAAGCCTAATCTGCTTCCTAAAATTCTGTCAAAACTGCTTGGGCTACCTCCGCGTTGTAAATGACCCAAAATTGTCACTTTTGTATCGTAATGATCGAAAGTTTCTTTAACCTTTTTGGCAATTTCGTAAGCGCCACCTTGTTTATGCCCTTCGGCTACAATAACAATGCTTGATGATTTTTTAGTCGCTGCACCTAAAGTCAGTTTTTGAATTAACTCATCAACACTGGTTTCAAATTCTGGTAATAAAACAGCTTCAGCACCACTCGCTATAGAGCTTCTTAGGGCAATACAGCCAGAATCCCGACCCATTACTTCGATAAAAAATAATCTATCGTGTGCATCAGCGGTATCTCTGATTTTATCTACTGCTTCTATTACTGTATTTATTGCGGTATCATATCCTAAAGTAAAATCAGATCCGCTTAAATCATTATCTATAGTGCCAGGTATGCCGATAACTTTTACGCCATATCTTTCGCCAAAAAGTTTAGCACCTGTAAAAGTACCATCCCCACCGATCACAACTAAAGCGTCGATATCGTTTGCTTTTAAATTATTATAAGCAATTTCTTGGCCCTCAATTGTTTTAAATTCTAAGCAACGAGCTGTTTTTAATATCGTTCCGCCCAAATGTAAAATGTTGCTTACAGAACGGGCGTCCATTGGTTTTATGTTGTTTGTAATAAGACCCTGGTAGCCTTGCATAACACCAAACATACTGATGCCATGGTAAATTCCTGTACGTACAACGGCTCTAATCGCAGCATTCATGCCTGGCGCATCGCCTCCTGAAGTAAGTACAGCTATATTTTTAATATTTGGTTTCATCTTCGTACTACGAATATAGTGTGTATTTTCTACACTAAGTAATTTATTTTATTTTTTTTACTTAATATTGAAAGTCATACCTTTAACGCTTAAATTAACTAAATTTTACATTGGAACAAATTTTACCTCATTTAGATTCCGTTTTCTCGATTGACTGTGTGCTGTTTGGATTCGACGGTAAGGAATTAAAAATCTTGCTCATCGAAAGGAATGAAGAACCTTTTAAAGATTGGTGGGCTTTACCTGGAAATATAGTTGGTGCTGACGAAAGTTTAGACCAATCTGCTGCCCGTATTTTATATGAACTAACTGGTTTACGAGGGATTTATATGGAGCAATATTATGCTTTCGGAGATCCAGGAAGGCACCCGCAAGGGCGTGTGATTACTTTGGCTTATTATGCTTTAATTCGCTTAGGCGGAGATAAAGATCTTCGTCCGATAAGTAATTATGCAAAGCAGGCAAACTGGCTGCCAATTACCGATTTGCCAAAACTTGCTTTCGACCACCAAAAGATTTATGATAAAGGACTTGAAAAAATCAAGCGTAGAATTAAGCATCAGCCGATTGCTTTTGAATTGCTGCCTGAGAAATTTACATTAACGCAATTGCAGCATGTTTACGAACTGGTTTTAGGTAAAAAACTCGATAAAAGAAATTTTAGAAAGAAAATTGTAAGCTTTGGTGTTTTGAAAGAGCTTGATGAAAAACAAAAAGGTGTTTCTTACAGAGCTGCTACTTTATACAGGTTTGATAAACGCAAATATGCCAAGCTTTTTGGTAAAGAGATATCTTTTTAAGCTGATAGCTAAAGTAAAAAGTAAAAAGTAAAAAGTTGAAAGGCGTTAAGCCGATAGGCTATCAATAAAAAAGGTTCAGTTTGAAATTTCAAACTGAACCTTTTTTATTGATAGAACTTAAACTTTGTACTCTAAACCTTAAACTCTAAACTTTATACTTTTCACTCTAAACTATCCTTTTGGAGCTAACTCTAAATGGTAATGCACCAAATCATCTATAGGCGAACGGATAATTTTACCTACACCCATTTCGTAACGATCGGCAACAATACTTAAAATATCGCGGAAACTATAACCTACCGAACCTACACAGTTTAATTTATGATCCTTGTAGTTAGGGTAGTGTACAACCAAAGCTTCGAAAAATGCAGTGAAAGCATAATCAATCGTTTTGTAGGTGTAATCTTCGTAAGTATCTTTAAAATCGTATAAAAATTTACTAAAACTTGCGCAGAAACGGTTTGGCAATGGTTTATTGTAAATATTGTCGAAAATATCTTCGTTAGTTAAAGCATAATTATCATAAAAAGCCTCTCTTAAGCCTTTAGGCATGTAACCTTTCATGTAATCACTTAATATGCGTTTACCGATGTAAGAGCCACTACCTTCATCGCCTAAGAAATAACCTAATGAATCGATATTTAAAGTGATGTCATTTCCGTCATACAAACATGAATTTGTACCAGTTCCTAAAATAGCAGCAAATCCAGGCTCGTTTCCTAAAAGTGCTCTGCAAGAAGCGAGTAAATCATGACCAACGAAAATTTCTGCATTTAAAAAAATCTGTTTCATGGCATCAGCAACAATTTTCTTGTTACCAGGTGTAGAACAACCCGCACCGTAGTAATAAACCGCTGTTAATTTTTCTCTTTCTAAGTGGTCCGGAAGAGTTTCATTTAAAGATTGTACAATGTATTCCTCTTTTGAGAAATAAGGATTGTAGCCTTCGGTATTAAAGTAAATTTTTCTGCCGGCCTCGTTAATCAAACACCAATTTGTTTTGGTAGATCCACCGTCTGCAATTACTATCATTTTATTTATTTTTGGTTTTAGCACGATAAAAGTATAAAAACTCTTATATTTTGTATCTTTTTTTTTAATAATTTTTTAACAATTTGTTGTTGTTGAAATTTAAGTGTGTAAAAAATACACTATATAAGCTGTTTAATCAGCTTAAAACCTTAAAATTATACCAAATAAGGCATTGGTATTATTTTTTATACGTCAACAATATTTTACAATTTTTATCGATATGATTAATAAAATTTTGGATTTCAGGAGCGATACGGTAACCAAACCGACAGCTGGTATGCTCGATGCTATGATGAGCGCTAAAGTTGGCGATGACGTTTTCGGAGAAGATGAAACTGTTCATACTTTGGAAACAAAACTTGCAAATATTTTTAATATGGAGGCAGGTTTATTTTGCCCCTCGGGTACCATGACTAATCAAATCGGTATAAAGTGTTTTACCCAACCTATGGACGAGGTAATTTGCGATCAGACAGCGCACGTTTACCGTTACGAAATTGGTGGTATTGCCTTTCATTCTGCCGCTTCGGTTAGATTGCTTTATGGCGAACGTGGCATTTTAACGCCCGAACTTATAGAGCCAGAAATTAATGAGGATAACATTCATTATCCTAATTCGAGCTTGGTGGTATTAGAAAATACAGTAAATAAGGGTGGTGGAAGTTGTTATACTTTATCGCAAATTGCACCGATTCATCATCTTTGCAATATTAAAGGGTTAAAGTTACATTTGGATGGAGCCAGAATTTTTAATGCGTTGGTGGCTACTGGCGATAAAGCACATGATTATGGTCAATATTTCGACGGCATTTCAGTATGTTTATCTAAAGGGCTTGGGGCGCCAGTTGGTTCTGTGTTATTGGGCGATCGAGCCACCATTCACAAGGCAAGGAAAATAAGAAAAGCTTTTGGTGGCGGGATGAGACAAGCTGGTTTTCTTGCTGCTGCTGGTATTTATGCGCTAGATAATCATGTAGAACGATTAAAAGAGGATCATGACCATGCTAAAACTTTAGCCGCAACTTTAAGTGCGGTAAGTTATGTAAAATCGGTAATGCCAGTAGAAACCAATATTGTAATTTTTGAAGTTGAAAAAGGATCTGCAGATAAAATTGTTAACCAGTTTAAAGAAAAAGGCTTGCTCTGCAACACAACAAGCTCAAGTACGGTACGCTTGGTAACCCACCTGGATCTTAGTGCAGAGATGATTGACCGTGCGATAGAAATAATATTACATTTGTAATTCAGTATTTAACCAAATGTCTAAAATCTCAAAAATTCTTATTGCCAATCGTGGAGAGATTGCATTGCGTATTATGCGTTCTGCAAAAGAAATGGGTATAAAAACGGTTGCTGTTTTTTCAGAAGCCGATCGTAATGCCTTACATGTCCGTTACGCCGATGAAGCAGTTTGTATTGGTCCTCCACCGTCTAATCAAAGTTATCTTTTAGGAGAAAAAATTATTGATGCAGCCAAAAAAACAGGCGCTGAAGCAATACATCCAGGATATGGATTTTTATCAGAAAATGCTGGTTTTGCAAAATTGGTTGCCGATTCGGGTTTAATTTTAATAGGTCCCTCGCCACAGGCAATGGAGATTATGGGTAATAAATTGTCGGCAAAAGCTGCGGCTTTAAAATATAATATACCCATGGTTCCTGGAACCGAAGAAGCAATTCAGGATGTTAATGAAGCAAAACAGAGAGCCATTGAGGTTGGTTTTCCAATTTTGATAAAAGCTGCTGCGGGTGGTGGTGGCAAAGGAATGCGGATTGTAGAAAAGGCTGATGATTTTGAAGAGCAAATGCAATTGGCTGTTAGCGAAGCAACGTCTGCTTTTGGAGATGGTGCTGTTTTTATCGAGCGTTATGTTACCTCACCAAGGCACATTGAAATACAGGTTTTAGGCGATAATCACGGCAATATTGTTCATTTATTCGAACGCGAATGCTCTGTTCAAAGGCGACACCAAAAAGTGATTGAAGAAGCACCTTCATCGGTACTAACCGAAGAAATAAGGGCGAAAATGGGTGCCTGTGCCGTAGATGTTGCCCGATCAGTTAATTATTCCGGTGCAGGAACGGTTGAATTTATTCTGGATGAAAATCTCGACTTTTTCTTCCTTGAAATGAATACCAGGTTACAGGTAGAGCACCCAGTAACCGAACTGATTACTGGGATAGATTTAGTTAAAGAACAAATAAAAGTAGCCGCTGGCGAAACCTTAAGCTTTACGCAAGAAGATTTGAAAATAAGCGGTCATGCAATTGAACTTAGGGTTTATGCAGAAGACCCGAATAATAATTTCTTGCCAGATATTGGTACTTTACATACCTACAAAACTCCAAAAGGGAACGGCGTTCGGGTTGATGATGGTTTTGAGCAAGGGATGGAAATACCCATTTATTACGACCCAATGATTGCCAAACTGATCACCTTTGGGAAAGATCGGGAAGAAGCCATTGAACGAATGGTTAGGGCAATCGAAGAATATGAGATTACAGGGATAGAAACTACTTTAGGTTTTGGTAAATTTGTAATGCAGCACGAAGCTTTTAAAACAGGACGGTTTGATACTCATTTTGTAGGCAAATATTTTACTAGCGAAAGTTTAAAAAATGAGGATGAAACGGAAGCGTTAATCGCTGCAATTATTGCTGCAAAATTATTTCAAAAGGGTGGAAGCATTGAAACTGTAAAACAGGTTACAAAAACTTCATCCGATTGGAGAAAAAACAGATTGAAATTTTAATCATAAATAATGTTTACTGGAATTATAGAAACGCTTGGCGAAGTAACGGCCATTAAAACGGAGCATACAAACATTCACTTTACTATTGCCTCAGCAATTAGCCACGAGTTAAAAATCGATCAAAGTGTGGCGCACAATGGCGTTTGCTTAACCGTTGTGGCTTTAAATGATGGAAACCATACCGTTACCGCAATTGATGAAACGTTGAGTAAAACCAGTTTAGGGCAACTAAAAGTTGGGAGTAAGATAAATCTAGAGCGTTGTATGCAAATGAACGCCCGCCTGGATGGGCACATCGTTCAGGGCCATGTAGATCAAACTGCAATATGTATTAAGCGTGAAGAATTAGATGGTAGCTGGGAATATCGATTTAAGTATGATGCTTCATCTGGTAACGTTACGGTAGAGAAAGGCTCAGCTTGTGTTAATGGCATCAGTTTAACAGTGGTAAATTCACAAAGTGATGAATTTTCTGTCTTTATAATTCCTTACACATTTGAGCATACTAATTTACAGGAAGTTCAGGTCGGTGATACAGTTAACTTAGAATTTGATATTATTGGTAAATATGTTGCTCGCCTGATGGGCAATAAATAAAACAAAATTTATCTTGATCGTTATAAATCAGACGCTAAAAAATCGAAATCAGTAAATTAATTTAATGTATAGTAAAGAAGAAGCCACACGCTTGCGCCAGCAATTTTGGATAAGTTTTGGGCAATACATGAAACCTGTTCCATCAGCAAGTGGCTCAACCGTACACTGGATAAATTATAAAACTGGTGTAAAGCAGATTTTCTTCAAAATGGATGTCGATAATAAAAAAGCAGTTATATCGATTCAACTCACCCATCCTGATCCTGGAGTAAGGCATTTAATTTTCAATCAGTTCGAAGAATTTAAATCGATGCTAAGCGCTACATTAAACGAAGAGTGGGATTGGATACAAGATGCAACCGACGAATTTGGAAAAACCGTGAGCTTGATTACAACTGAATTAATCAATGTTAATATTTACAATCAAAAGCATTGGCCAGAATTAATCTCCTTCTTCAAACCCCGAATTATTGCGCTTGATGAATTTTGGGATAATGTTAAACCAGTGTTCGAAGATTTAAGTTAATCTGTTGATTTAATTTGTTCAATTCGCGATTTTACGAAGGCAATTTCCTCCTTGTTATCTTTTGCGTTAGGCTTGCTTTTTAGGTATAAATTATAGTACTTCCTTGCATTCTTCATTTGCTTTAGCTTAGTATCGTATAGAACTGCGAGGTGGTAGTAAATATTTGGAGTTGCCTTATATTCCAACCCCTTTTTATAAGCCGCATTAGCCTGACTTACTTTATCGCTTTCCGAATAAACTAATCCAAGTAAAGCATAATATTCGGCTGTATTGGTCGATATGCCCTCATCAATTGTTCTTTTGGTATATGTTGTTGCTAAAGGATAGTTTTTAATGCCTCTGTAACATAAAGCCGTTAAGTATAAGGTTGTTTCATTTTGCATGTTCGACAGTTCTAAAAGCTTAAATAAATTGATCGCTTTCTGATAATTTTTAAGATAATAATAAGCTTTGGCCACATCCTTTATCACATTCGGATCGGCATCTGCTAGTAAAATTTTCTCTCCTGATATAATAACTTCGTGGTATTTTTTTAGAAAATTAGCAACAGGAAGTATTGCTTTTTGTAAAACGATATTTCCAGTATCAGCAGCAATTGCAACATTCAAAACTTGATATGCTTTTTCCCGGTCTTGAAATTTCATGTAAACATCCGCTAAGTCGTATGCCACATCGCCTTCCTGTGGATTAATTTTACTGGCCTTTAAAAGGTAAATTAGTTTAGTAGAATCTTTATTTGAATTATATAAACCTGCCAAAAGCTTATAAACACTAAAATTATTACTATCAATTTTTACAATTTCGCCGTAATAGAATTTTGCTTTTTCAACATTTCCTCTTTTTGAATTTAACCTCGCAATACTAAAAAGTACTGGAAGATTTTGTGGTTGTTGCTGGTAAGCCCTAATGTAAAACTTTTCTGCTTCTGCATTGTCGCCATTCATTAAATAGCAGTAACCGATTTGAGTAATGATTTTAAAATCATTTACATCATCGCCATATACACTTTTTAGATAAACCGCAGCTTCGCCATATTTTTGAGATTGATATAAGTCGAAAAGTTTTTCTTTATCAATTGCAGGCTCACTTTGAGCGAAGAGTGCTAAACTCAATAACATCGAAAATAAAACTGAAAATAACTTTTCCATCGTTTTTTAATTTAAAACTAATTTATTAGTTGTTTTCGTTAATTCCAATTTTTAGTTTAAAATTTATCGAAAAAAAACAAAATTGGACTATAAGGGTTTATTATTTGAACATTTAAAAATTAAAATAAGAACCTATGAATACTTTAAAGAAGTTTGAATTAATGGAAAAGATTGTGCGTGAGTTAGAAGATTTACAAAATTCTCAACAGGCACTTATTCAAAAAATTGGTAAAATCGAAGTCGACAATATAGAGTTGGGCGAAAAACGCCTGGAAAAAGATTTACCAGATATTCATCAAAATCTTGCTGATAATTTAGATACTATATCAGGTATTTTAGATTACTTTGCAGATAAGACTCAAAACTTTGGCGATAAAAACAATGTTGATGCGCTTAAAGAGCAAGAGGCTATTAATAATGCAACAAGTTAAAAACTATTAATCATCCCTAATTTTATGAAATCAATTTATCTTACCTTAACCTGTTTGTTTATTGGCTTTTGTGCCAGTGCACAGGTTCTGCCTACTTTCCAGCTCGGAATAAAGGCTGGTGCAAATTTTTCGAAATTTGATACCGAAAATACTTTTAGCAGTGATAACCGAACAGGGTTTTACGGTGGATTGTGGGCAAGGGTAGGTGCTGCTGGTATTTATTTTCAACCTGAATTATATGTTTCAGGCAAAAAAACCAACTTAATTAGCGATGCAACTGGTGCCGTAAATCAGGTTCGCTTTACCAGTTTAGATGTACCATTACTAATCGGTACTAAATTCGGTGCTGCAGGTGTTGGTTTAAGGATAAATACTGGTCCAATGTTTTCTTTAATTTTAGATGAAAATCAAAGTTTAGGACAGGCAACTGGAAATGTTTTTCAGGGTAATTTTAAAGATCAGGCATTTGCCTGGCAATTTGGTGCAGGTTTAGACATCAAAAAGCTTAGTATCGATGCCCGTTACGAACTGGGTCTATCTAAGCTTAACAAAGACGGTTACCCACCAACAAAGTTAAATTTATTTACAATTGGCCTGGGCTATCGTATTTTGTAAATATTATATGAAGCTGTAAAAAACTCGGCTAAGTATAAAAAAAGGAGAAGCTATTATTTAGCTTCTCCTTTTTTATTTGCAATAATTTCTTCAATCTCATTTTCAACCTCCGTAAGTTCATAAGCAAATGCACCATTTTTAGGTACGATAGGTGTTTCTCTGCCCACGCTTAAGGCTTTGATAAATGATGCTCCAAAATAAAATATAAGTGAAGAATAAAATACGAAGAGCATAATTACAATTATGGAACCAGCCGAGCCATAAATGTTACTGATATTACTCAATGGCAATAAAATTCTTAAAATATATTTCCCTGCGGTAAAAAGACAGCCAGTTAATAAACCACCAGATATTGCTGCCCTCCAGGTTGGTCTTCCGTTAGTTAAAAACCTAAAAAGTATGCTAAACCAGGCAGTTACAATGATTACAAAAATGATCTGATTAATAATAGAGGTGATAACCAATTCGAAGGATGGCGAATTCGTTTTAAGATACGAACCAATAATTGCCTGAACACTATCAGCAAGTAAGCCAAATAAAAATAAAATACCTGCCAGCAAAATTATAGTTACAGAAATGGCTCTTGATTTTAAGGTATTTACAATTCCTTTTTTATCTTTCATAGCAATGTTCCAAATCTGTTCTAACGAATTTTTAATTACATTAAACAGTGTTGTAGCTACAAATAGAAAGAAAATAAAACTGAAAAGGGTGATGTACCAGGCTTGATCAATACCTCTGATGTTGCGCAACGTTAATCTGATTTGAGCAATGCTCTCATCATCAAGTATATTATTTAATCTTTCAAAAAGATGAGTAACCAGTAAACGCCTGTCGGTGAACATTCCAAAGAGCCTGATTAAAATGATCAGAATCGGAGGCAATGCGAAGTTGGTAAAAAATGCGGTTGCTCCTGCAAGTCTTAAAGGATCGTTTTTTTGAAATATATTAAACGCTTTCCTCAAGGTTGAGAAAAAAAACTTTAAGTCTTCTTTTAAAAGTAGGGGCATTCGGTGGGTTTAAAAACTGAAAAGTCCGAAAATACTAAAAATAGTTTATTCGGACTGATCAGCAAATGTTAATTTATATTAATTTACTTTCGTGAAAATTAGAATTGTTTCTTCGCCTTTTAACAAATGCAATTTACCATCCACCATTTTAGCCGAACTGGTTTCATTTAAAGCACTTAAAAAAGCATTTTCTTCTGATGCTGTTTCCTGACAAAACATTTTTGTTCCAAAAACGTTCTTAAGGCTAACTTTTTTATTTTCAATTACAGCCTGACCACCATAATTATTACAGAAAGATTTTCCACTAAATTTTAAGTCCTCAGCAAAATTAAGCGTTGCCATCGCATTAACTGGCAAAGTTTTACCTGTTAATTCTGTTAATTGCCAGTTTGTATTGGTTAACGATTTTGGGTCAATTTTTTCTAAACAAGAACTGAAAAGGCAGATAATAATGCCTAGGATGATTATACGTCTCATAATATTTGTTTTTCTTTTAAACGCAAAAATTAAACCAAATGCTACAGTTAAAGCTAAGTATTGTTTTCTGCCTTATTTAGGCGGTTTCAGTATTTTTCACAAGTTATTAAGAAATTCGATTGTTTACTTTTTGATACTTAATTTAAGTGAATAATGTTTTTGCTTTTTTTAGAATTTATATGCTAATTAAAATATTGAAAACAATAAAATAATCAATGAAATCCATAAAGGATTGAATTTCTATTTTTACTTGCTAAATTTAATTTTAAAACAATCTGTTTCTAACTAACCAAAAACTACAATCTTTATTTTTAACGTATTTCAATTTTTTAGAAACAAAAAAGGTAATAAATTAGCAAAAAAAACAACTTGCATTTTATGAAAACGACACTACTAGCTTTATTTTTATCCGTAACACTTTTGGCTTGCAAGGAACAAAAAAATGAAAAAGTAATGCATCCCAGAGATTTAAAATTAGGTGAAAGTTTTAACGAATTTCCAAAGGTAAAAGGAGAGGGTTTAGCTTTTGTTAAAATAGATTCAGGTAGAAAATTGGGCGATACATATGCGATTAAGTTTAAGGATACTTTAATCGCTGTTCAGGATGATCCGAAACCCTTAGCAGATAAGTTTTTCCTGATGAGGTTTTTAAATACACAGAAAACTGCAGTTTTGGCTCAGGTAGCAGATAGTTCAAATTTAGTTTCTCCATTTTATATTATTTCTTTAAAAGATGGCAAAACCGATGCAATAAAACTGGAGCGCGCTTCTAACGGAAGGGATGATAAAAAGGTAACTATAGGCTTACAGGAAATTAGTTTGAGCACAGTTTTAGTAAATAATGATTTTGTGGTAACGCTGATTAACGGAATGGTTTATCCGCTTAAAAGACAAAATGATGCAGAACGTATTCAAGGTCGTTTTCTATTAAATTCTGGCGATCGGAGTACATTGGTATTCGCAACATCGAACTCTTTATATCAGGTAAATTATAAAACAGGTGAAACCTTTAATTTGCCCGTAACACCAGGGAAATTAAATGCAGCTACCTTTACCAAAGATATTATGCAGAATTACAGCTGGGAAAAAAGTGCTAAGGGATCGATGTTTTTAAAAGAATACGACAGTAATAAAATTGTTGATTTAAGCGATTTCAAATAGGCAGGTTATACAACCATCGTTCTAAAAGTAAGATTTACCCTTGGCGTGTTTACTTTTTTAGTTGGCGGTAATCGATGAAGCCAATTGGTTTGGGTTGCACCTTTCATAATTAGTAAGCTTCCATGCTCTAAAAAGGTGGTTATGGTTTCTTTAGTTTGCTTATGCTTAAGCAGGAATCTTCTTTCGGCACCAAAACTTAACGAAGCAATTGCCGAATCTTTGGCTAAAGCTTTTTCATCGTCGCTATGGTAGGCCATGCCCTCATCACCATTGTGATATAAATTTAACAGACACGAATTGAAATTTGTGCCTGTTTTTTCTTCTGCTATTTTTTTTAATTCTAAGAGTTCTTTTGTCCATGGTAGAGCAAATTTTGATGCATTTGAATAAGTATAAGCGTAAGACTCATCTCCATACCAGGCAACTTTTCTTTTGGTAATAATGTGTTCACCCATAATAAAAGCCTCATCGTTTTTCCATTCAATTGTGTCCATTAATAGCTGGTAATACAGATTAGCTTCTGTATGGCTAAATAATTTGCCATAATAATTTACGGTTCCTCCGTATGGCAAAAGGTTTTTATTGATGTCTATTTCCTGGTTAAATAAATCCATTCTTTATATTTCATTTTAAGGCAATGGCCGCATGGCCGATAACCGTTTTCCAAAGCTTCTTTTTCTGTTTTAAAAAATACCCTGTTTTCAGGTTTCATACGCTTACCCGACTTGCAGCTTAGTTTGCCATAAATTTTTAAACGAAGGTTCCCACCAAAACAAATCTCTTTATTTCTTATTTTACTTTTTAATATTGATTGCGTTAATTCACTATGTTTTAATACATTAAACATGCTAAAAATCAGTTTCTGTTTTCGCGGCTTCCCAACCAATAATCGCACTTTTTCTATCCATTCCCCAATGATAGCCTCCTAAGGCTCCACTCGATTGAATTACTCGATGACAAGGAATTAAAAATGCGACTGGATTATCGCCTATGGCCGTTCCAACTGCTCTCGAAGCTTTAGGATTTTGCAATTTATCGGCAATTGCTCCATAAGTAGATACTTTTCCCATCGGGATTTTAAGTAATGTTTCCCAAACCTTTAATTGAAAATCAGTGCCCTTAAGATGTAATTTAATTTGATTTAACTTTTTCCAATCGTGATTGAAGATAAACAGTGCATTTTGCTGGTCCAAATCCATCATTTGCTTATAACTGGCTAAAGGGAAAAGTTTTTTCAGATTACTGAGAGCCGAAAGTTCCTCATTGTAAAATGCGATATGGCAAATCCCTTTTTGTGTAGAAGCAACGATTAAATTGCCAAAAGGACTTTCGGCGAAGCTGTAATTGATATTTAAATTTTCACCGCCATTCTTATATTCTCCAGGCGTCATGCCTTCGATATTTATAAATAAATCGTGTAATCTGCCTGTGCCCGAAAGTCCAGTTTCCAAAGCCGTATTAAATAAGGTTTCGTTCTCCTTAAGCAGCTTTTTCGCATGACTTATACTTATATACTGTAAAAACCGCTTCGGACTTGTACCAGCCCATTCGCTAAATAGTTTCTGAAAATGGAAAGGACTTAAATTTACCTTTTCAGCAATTTCTTCTAAGCTAGGTTGGCTTTTAAAATTAGCCTGAATATAGTTAATGGCAGCTGTAATCCGATTAAAGTTTATCTCGTCTTGAACTTTCATATGATCATTATTTATATACAAAAGTAGTGCTGATAAAAATTTTAAGCTACCCGATACTTGCGATATTTAAAAGAAATATTATTTCTCGATTAATTTTAGCCATTCTTTAATAATGGTTTGAAGCTTACCCGCTTTTGATTCTACATCTTCCAAATTCTCGAAGTTTATTAAACGCCTGCCGTCCGTGTATTTTCCTTCCAGCAAATTCGTAGTGTCACTTATTTTAGCACCAGTTGGTAAAACCAGCATAATTCTTCCTTTATGAAGATTTAGTACAATTAAATCCCTTTTATATTCTTTTGGATTGAAGGCTTTCATTGTTCCAGAATAGTAAAAACTCGGACTATTCCATTTTATATGCTCGGCTATTTCTTTATCGGTTTTTAAAATGATTTCCCTGATGCGTTGTACAATTTCAGCCTGTTCTTTTTCGAGGTTTTGAATGAAAAGATTAACCTGTTCCTTATCGCTTAATTGTACTGTATTTTTCATGAGTTCTTTTTGCCTTTAGTTGTCAGTTTCTGCTCATTTTGGACAACTCTGAATTTTGTAATTTCACTTACAAGTTTTAAAGGAAGCGGTTGATCTAAAGGGAATTGAACTGAGCCTTTCGCACCTTTGTAAACAGATAATTCTTCTTGGAATTTTTCTATTCCAGCTGCTCCAGGATAAAATCCAATATGATTTTTATAACCCGCATAATGAACCAAATTGCCATTTAATACAAATGTTGGAATCCCATAACCAATTTTTTCAGTGGCTGTGGGCGCAACTGACCTAATGGTTTGCCTTATTTGTTCAAGCAGTTTCTGTGTTTCTTTTGGGAAAGTTGCAATATAGCTTTCTACGTTTTCAATGCTCGTATCCATCTCTGTAATTTGATTAAAACAATTTAAAACTTAATTCATCTTAATCAAAATTAATACGAAATGTAGTTTGAGAAAAGGGTTGTTTAGGTCATATTGCAACACTATTCAAGACAGTTATAATTATGCTATTCTTAAAGATTTTAAAGACATTCCATAAGCACACTTTCTCCAACAAGTGCTGTACAACCTGTTTAGTCGCCTTAATTTAATCATAAATAATTAGCTCTTTTTAAAATAAAGCCAGCAGCTTATATACTAAATAATCAATTTCAATCTCCTAATAGCACATCTAAATTCCATAACCAAATAACATCTTAAGGCCGTAATAAATCTTCTGTCTTTGTTAAAAATTTTTCAATCGCATCGTTAATATCTAAATCCATTCGATTTGCCAATATAGTTAACCACCATACACACTCGCCGAGTTTATGCTCCAGTTCTTCTTTGGTATCCGCTTTTGGCCAGCGGCCTTGTTGCGACATGGTGTGCCTTCCAACCAAACCTGCATCTGTTAAGAACGCAAGTGCATCTTCTTCAACAGACCATTCACTGCCATGATGCGCTCGCTCCAGTTTATGATACGATTTTCTTATTTCTAAAGAACGATCAATTACTTCTTTTAAATCCAAATGCTCCATAATAATTACTTTTTAACTAACCACATCGGTTTTTGTTTCAGAATCTCTTTGTTAACCGGGCAGTTACTATCATGGCAACCAGGTAAGTAACCAATACTCATTAAGAACTCGTTAACAATTTCTCCTCCAGTAAATTTGAAGGTCTTTTTGAAAATCTTAATCCATTCTTCCCTTGTTTTTGGATGGTGGAAGGTTAACCAATTCTCAAATGAACCAAAGTCTTTCTGTAGCGCAAGTATCGTTTTTGCATTTTCAATGGCTGCATTAATTTTCAAACGATTTCTGATAATTCCTGCATCGCTCAATAATCTTTCCCAATCCGCTTCCGTGTAAGCTGCAATTTTTTCAATATTGAAATCGTTATACGCTTTTCTAAATGATTCTTCCTTTTTTAAGATAGTTTCCCAGCTCAAACCCGCTTGGTTAATCTCCATAATTAACCTGCCAAAAAGTTCATTGTCATCATGAATTGGGAAACCGTAATGATTATCATGGTAATTCTTATGCAAATCCTTTCTTTCTTTGGGCTCCATGTATTCGATGGCACTGCAATACGACATAGTTAATTTTTATAAAATGATTGTTTGAATTGGATTGGGGTAAGGTTTGTTTTCTTTTTGAAAACTTTGTTAAACGATTGAGGGTGTTCGAAGCCCAATTGATAAGCAGTTTCAGCTACAGATAAATGATCGGAAGTTAAATAATCCTTTGCTTTTTCTATTAACTTTTCGTGGATATATTGTTGCGTATTCTGACCTATTAATGAGCGAAGCATGTCACTTAAATATCTGGGCGAAAGGTTTAGTTTTTCCGCCAGGTACTCAACTGTTGGCAAACCAATTGTTAAGGGTTTTTCATCGATGAAATAATTATTCATTAAGCTTTCTAAATGCGTTAATAAATCGTTATTAACTGCTTTCCTGGTAATAAACTGTCGTTTGTAAAAACGGTTACTGTAATTTAAAATCAATTCTATCTGCGAAATAATTACATCCTGACTAAAATCATCAATGTTAGATTTTAACTCTTCTTCAATATTTTTAAAAATTGAAATAATAGTATTTTTTTCTTTATCTGATAAATGCAATGCTTCATTAGCCGCATAAGAGAAGAAACCATAGTTTTTAATATTTCGCCCTAAAACATGATTTCTAATAAAATCAGGGTGAATCAGTAATGTATAACCCAAATATTCAGTATCATCAGTAGTTGCCAGTATCTGATTCGGAGCTGTGAAAACAAGGCCACCCTCGTCAAAGTCGTAGTATCCCTGCCCGTATCTTATTTTTCCCTTAAGTGTTTTTTTATACGATATTTTGTAAAAATTAAATAGAAAAGCAGCGGGCAAAGCTTCTTTATCGACCGAAATATGTGTGTTATCAACCAAAGTTACCAAAGGATGCAAAGGCTTTGGTAAGCCAAGCATCCTATGCAAATCGGATATGGAATCAAACTGGTGAGGGGTAAAATCTTCTTTTTTCACTTTATAAATATAAAGATTTAGTTTTCTGAAATCATTTCAGCCATTTGTTTTCTAAACGCTTCATCGCCAAATTGCAAACGCTGAGCATAAAGTGCTTTTGCATCTTCACCTGCAACATACCTCAATTGCTCCTTCTCATCGGTTGCGGCTTCATAAACTACTTTTGCAATATCCTCGGCTTCTGTGAAATGATCTTCGTTTAAGCCATTAAACATTTTATCAACCCATTTTTGATAGGCAGGATGCGCAGACATATCAGCAGATCGGTTTAGAAAATCGGTTTTTATGCCACCCGGCGAAACCGTTTTAATTCCTACACCAATTTTCTTTAATTCAAAAGCCATGCTCTCACTCCATCCTTCTAACGCCCATTTTGTTGCGTGATAAACTGAACTGAAAGGGAAAGTGATTAAGCCTCCAATAGAGGTTGTGGATATAAACAAACCAGAACCTTTTTCTCGAAAGTAAGGGATGAAAGCTTGAGTTACTCTGATAACACCTAAAATATTGGTATTTAGCTGACGGGTTAATTGATTATCGGAGGTAGATTCTAAAGGTCCCATTAAGCCATATCCTGCATTATTAAAAACAACATCGATATTACCCGAAGCAATCGCAAGCTTTGTAGTTTCTGCAATCTGATCAATATTGGTTACATCCAGTGGTAACAAAGTTATGTTTTCGATTAAATTCAGCTCTGTTTCTTTTTCTGGGTTGCGCATAGTTGCGATAACATGCCAGCCTTTCGATTGAAATAACTTAGCTACGGCCTTACCTAAACCAGTAGAGGCGCCTGTGATAAAAATAGTTTTCATTGCTTTTTCTTTTTGTACAACAAAGGTGCACGGTAGAAGAAATTCCAATGTATCTAAATTGAGCAAGCTTGTAGCCAAAATGACGGAAGCAAAAATAACTTATTTATAGAAAATTTAAGTTTTAATAACTGGATAAACGCTGCGTTTTTAAATAACTTTTTATCTAAACTGCTTAGGCTTTAAACCTTGCGCTGCGAGTTCGGCAATTTCATTAATTCTTTTTTCTCTTGTTTCAACACGTTTGGCAAACATAAGCCATTGTAATATTGCTTTCCTTACAGATTTGCTCAACAACGCAAAATAATCTGCCGAACCCGCTTTGGTTTTAAATGCTAGTTCTAAATCTAAAGGTATTTTCAATTCCTCAACTTCATCTAAAATTGTCCATGAACCATTTTGTTTCGCAATTTCAATACTTTTATAGCCTGCCTCCGCCATCAGCTTTTGAGCTATTAATACTTTAATTTTTTCTTTATTGATTTTAGACTAGGTGCTTTTTGCTTTTCGTTTGCAGAAAAACTGCATAAACTTTTCATCGTCTATACTTTTTCTGATGCTATCGACCCAACCAAAACACAAAGCCTCATCAACAGATTCGCTCCATGAAATTGTTGGAATATTTGCCTTCTTTTTATACTGAATAACCCAAACTGATTGTTTAGTCTCGTGGTTTTTTTTAAGCCACTTTCTCCAATCGGCCGAACTCATTGGGTAGAAAGTTTCTACATCTTGTAGTGACATAACTTTTTTTTATTTAGAGAACACTAAAGTAAGTTTCTTTAATATTATTTCGATAAACCGCAGCTTAAAAGCTATCCCTTCCTTATCTGTCTCTACTTTTATTGATCCTTGCTAAGGAAAAATTGTCTCTATTTTTTGAGTCTTATCTGGTAAAACTACCCAGGTAAGGCTTTATAACTTTGCAGCTAAACCTGCGTAGAAATTTCGTGTTGCTGCGGCATTAAAATAACGATTGTTAGCTGCATTTAAATCGTTGCCTAAGCTGTACTTTTCATTCAGCAAATTATTCGCGCCAGCAAAAACTTCAAATCTGATTTTTCCAACTTTTAAATTTTTAATTCCAGCTTTAGCTTCAATTAAGTTGTACTTTTTTGCAAATACGGTATTTGCATCATTGAGCGGAATAGATGATGTATAATTATGTTGTCCAAAAAGATAAAAGCCTTTTTGAAAATTAAATTCCAAACTGCTAGCTATAACATTTCCAGGAACGCCAGTTAATTTATTGCCTGAAAAGCTAGTATTTCCATTTATAAAGTTTTTAAAACGATAGTGGCTTAACGTGTAACTGTTTTTCAATTGCAAATTTTTTAAAAAACCTTCATTATTTTGAAGAATCAAAATAGAAGTTTCCAACTCAATACCTTTTTGATTGGTACCGCCAGCATTTACAAAATATTCGGTATCGTTCGCATTAAGCCTTCTTACAATTGCATCTTCTAACTGATAGTTAAATAAATTTGCGCTGGCATAAAAGAGGTTGTTTTTTGTTTTATAGCGTAAACCCAATTCGTAGTTCCAGCCTTTTTCGGCTTGTAAATTATTGTTTATATTATTATCAGATGAGCGAACTTCTGCCAGTGTAGGAGGGGAGTACCCTTTACTGATTGAGCCTCGTACTGAAATTTCAGGACCTAATAAGTAGGACATGGCCAATTTTGGCATAAACGCTGCAGTGAATTTTCTTTTCTGTTCTGCAACTGTTAGCGGAAAAAAGCTTTCATATTTATAATGGAAAAAGTTTAGGCTCGAAGAGAGTTCAATGAGTATTTTGCTATTGATATCGAAGTTAAATCTCAGGAATGCAAAATTTTGATTAGCCTTTAAGTCATCATAAGCTTGCATAGCAGCTGGAAAGCCTGCATTATTATTGAAGTTTTTAACCTGTGTTCTCGTTCCCGAGCTTTCCACGCCACCCTGAGCATTCCATTTAAAATGCTCGTTAACTTCCGCGAATTCTAAAAATGTTCTTAAACCTAAAGTACTTTCGTAACGCTGCTCATAATTGGTAATAAATGGATTTTTGAAGTCGGTGTAAGAGGTAAATAATGCCACTACATGTCTAAAATTTTTATCGATTTGATATGTGTTGGATAGTCCTGCAAATATCGTTTTATTATAAATAGCTGCCTGCTGTGTTACGGCACCAGGAATGGTTGGTGTAGCGGGTCTGGCTTGTTTTGGGTTTTGCTCTAACTGTACGGCGGTTAAACCACCAGGAGTTTGGTAGGATAAATCACTATAAAAAATAAAAGCTTTTAAAAAGCCTGAGCCACTATAATTCCATTGTTGTGTAGTTTGGAAATATTTTCGGTTCATAGCGCTGTTTTCTCGATAGCCATCGCTTCGCTGATAACCCTGATTAAAGCTAAAGCTGTAATTTTTAAATTGCTGCTGAATACCAGTCGTTTGGTGCAGTAATCCGAAGGAACCACCAGTTATGCTTGCCTCGATGTTATTATTAATTTCTGCTGAATTTATAAGGATTGCTCCACCCGTATTTGCGCCGAAAATACTGGCTTCAGGGCCTTTGTAAACTTCTATAGAACCTATAGCAGCTGCATCCAAAAGATTTAGATAGGTATTTCCACCAGCATCTGTTAGCGGAAAATCATCCACATATATTTTAATATTTCTAATCCCGAATGGAGATCGAAGTAAACTACCCCTTAATGATAAACGATAGCTTCCAGGAGAACGTTCTTCCATTCTTACTCCTGCAACTATATTGAATGTGCTTACCAAGGAGCTATTTTGCTGGTTTCTAATCAAATTACTATCAACCAAACTAACGGCTGAAACGGAACGTAAAATAGGTTGACGATTGTAATAGCCATTAACAACTACCTCATTTAATTTCTTTACGCTATCGGTTTTAGAGATTTGTGCAGATACAGAAACGTATAGTACGAAAAGGACGGAAGTAAAAAGTAATTTCAAGAGGATGGTTTTAAGGGTTTCTGTAAAACAAAAGGCCGAATAAAATTACAATTTTATTCGGCCTTTTGAGTATTTTGATTTATTTGGCGGCTACACGCCAAACAATGCCACTTACATCATCCGCAACTAATAATGCGCCGTCTGGTGTTAGCGTTACCCCAACAGGTCGGCCGTAAACTTCACCTTTTTCTGCATTTGCAATAAAGCCTGTTAAAAAATCTTCAGGTTTACCAGTTGGTTTACCATTTTTAAATGGAACAAATGCAACCTTGTAACCAGTTAATGCAGAGCGGTTCCATGAACCATGCTGACCAATAAACGCACCACCCTGATATTTAGCAGGGAATTTCGTGGCTTTATAAAAAGCTAAGCCTAAAGATGCGGTATGTGAACCAACTGGAACATCAGGCGCAATTGCTTTTTTAACTAATTCTGGATTTTTACCTTTCATTCTTGGATCTTCATTTTGTCCGTAATAAGAAAACGGCCAGCCATAAAATGCGCCTTGCTTAACACTGGTAATGTAATCAGGTACAAGTTCATCACCTAAACCATCCCGCTCATTAACGGCTGTCCAAAGCATATTCGTGCCAGGAGCCCAATCAACGCCTACAGGATTACGTAATCCGCTCGCGTAAATTTTTTCTCCAGTTCCATCAGGATTAATTTCTAAAATATTCGCACGTCTAACTTCATTTTCCATGCCGTTTTCGCCAACATTACTGCCAGAACCAACGGTTACATAAATCTTACTTTTATCTGCATTGGTAATTAAATTTCTGGTCCAATGGTTATTATAACCGCCTGCGGGCAGACTCAAAATCTTTTTCCCATTAGCAGTAATTTTTGTATCGCCAGGCTTATAAGGGTATTGTAAAATGCCATCTGTATTGGCTACATAAAAATTATTTCCAATTATGGTCATGCCATAAGGCTGATTTAGTCCGCTCAGGAAAGTTGTAATCGTTTCAGCCTTACCATCTTTATCGGCATCACGGTAAAGCAGAATTGAATTGGCACTTTTACCTGGAACTTCCGATTTTGCTTTGCCAGTTACGGTATTGGCAACTGCTTCTACGGCACTTCGTTCAGAGTTTGTTAATACAATTAAAACATCACCGTTTGGCGTGATGATCATATTTCGGGGGCTTTTTATCCCAGTTGCAAATCTGCTTACTGCAAAACCTTCTGGCGCAATTGGTGTTTTGCCAGCGGGCCAGTCGATTACTTTGCTGAATTTATTTTTTGATGCTGCGGTATCTGGCGCTGGAAGATTCAATTCCTGAACAGATGTGGCTACAGTTGTATCGTTTTCGAGACTATCACTTCCTTTATCGGAATTTGAATTAGACTGGCAACTCACTAGCACAGCTGATGATAATAGGGCTGAGTATAAAATTTGTTTTTTCATCGAGTTTACTTAGGTGTTTATCGTACTGATTTATGCAAATGATAACACCGAAAACCAAAGCTATGTTTGTAACAATTAGAAAATACGGCGTTTTGTTTATCAAATGCACCTTATAAATAACATTACGATGTTCCTAAATTCAATCGATTATTTTATCTTTAGGCGATTTTAAAAAAGACCGGTTTTAAACAAAAATCCAATTGTTTCATTAAATAATTAGTAAAAAATCAAATATAATATGTCAAATACATCAAAAATAATCTACACCAAAACCGATGAAGCGCCAATGTTGGCTACTTATTCATTGTTACCTATTGTGCAAGCTTTTACTGCATCAGCTGGTATTGATGTAGAAACCAGAGATATTTCTTTAGCGGGAAGAATTTTGGCAAACTTTCCAGAATATTTAAAAGACGACCAAAAGATTGGTGATGCTTTAGCTGAACTTGGTGGTTTAGCCACTACTCCCGAAGCAAACATCATTAAATTACCAAATATTTCAGCTTCTATTCCTCAATTGGTTGGCGCAATTACGGAGTTGCAAGCACAAGGTTTTGCATTACCAAACTATCCAGATAATGCACAAACAGAAGAAGAAAAAGCAATCAAAGCTAAATATGCCAAAGTTTTAGGTTCAGCTGTAAATCCCGTTTTACGCGAAGGTAACTCCGATAGAAGAGCACCTAAGGCGGTTAAAAATTATGCTAAACAAAACCCGCACTCAATGGGTAAATGGTCTGCAGATTCGAAAACTAAGGTGGCAAGCATGAGCGAAGGTGATTTTTATGGTTCAGAGAAATCGACAACCGTTGCAGATGCGAGTCAGTTTAAAATTGAATTTGTTGCAGCAGATGGAACCGTAAATGAATTAAAAGGTTTAGCTCCATTAAAAGCAGGCGAAGTAATAGATAGCTCTGCACTAAGTTTATCCGCTTTAAAAACCTTTGTTGCTAAAGAAATTGAAGAAGCAAAAGCAGCTGGTGTTTTATTATCAGCCCATTTAAAAGCAACGATGATGAAGGTTTCTGACCCAATTATCTTTGGTGCAATAGTAGAAGTTTATTTTGCTGATGTTTTTGCTAAATATGCAGACCTTTTTAAATCATTAAATGTTGATACCCGTAATGGTTTAGGTGATGTTTATGCAAAAATTGCAGGCAACGCCAAACAGGCAGAAGTAGAATCCGCTTTAGCTTCGGCAATAGAAAACGGACCAGCTTTAGCAATGGTAAATTCTGATAAAGGAATTACGAACTTACATGTTCCAAGTGATGTAATTGTTGATGCTTCGATGCCTGCAATGATTCGTACTTCGGGCCAAATGTGGAACAAAGAAGGAAAAGCTCAGGATACTTTAGCATTAATACCTGACCGTTGTTATGCTGGGGTTTATACTGCAACCATCGAAGATTGTAAAGCGCATGGTGCTTTCGATGTAACGACAATGGGTTCGGTACCTAATGTTGGATTAATGGCACAAAAAGCTGAAGAATATGGATCTCATGATAAAACTTTTCAGGCTACTGCAACTGGCGTAATTCGCGTTACTGATGCTGATGGTAAAGTATTTTTCGATCAGAAGGTAGAGCAAGGCGATATTTTCCGCATGTGCCAAACTAAAGATGCTCCAATTCAGGATTGGGTTAAACTTGCTGTAAACAGGGCTCGTTTATCTGAAACACCTGCTGTTTTCTGGTTAGATGAAAACAGAGCACACGATAGAGAAATCATCGCTAAGGTTAACAGATACTTAAAAGATTTTGATACTACAGGTTTAGATATTCGTATTCTTGCCCCGGTTGAAGCAACTAAATTTACTTTAGAGCGTATCAGAAAAGGTGAAGATACTATCTCGGTAACTGGTAACGTATTACGTGATTATTTAACAGATTTATTCCCGATTTTAGAATTAGGTACTTCTGCTAAAATGCTTTCTATTGTTCCTTTAATGAATGGTGGTGGTTTGTTCGAAACTGGTGCTGGTGGTTCTGCACCTAAACACATCGAACAATTTATAGAAGAAGGTTATTTGCGTTGGGATTCATTAGGTGAGTTCTTAGCGCTTCAAGCTTCTTTAGAACATTTATCGCAAACGCAAAACAATACAAAAGCACAGATTTTAGCCGATGCTTTAGATGAGGCAAATGCTAAGTTCCTGGCTACTGATAAATCTCCAGGCCGTAAGTTAGGTACAATTGATAACCGTGGTTCTCATTTCTATTTAGCTTTATATTGGGCTGAAGCTTTAGCTGCTCAATCTAAAGATGCCGATTTGAAAGCAAGATTTGCACCATTAGCAAAAGCTTTAACTGAAAATGAAGCTAAAATCAATGAAGAATTAATTGGTGCTCAAGGTAAGCCACAAGATATTGGCGGTTATTACAATCCTAATGATGATTTAGCTGGTAAAGCCATGCGTCCAAGTGCAACTTTAAACAATGCTTTAGCAAGTTTATAGGTAAGCTTTAGGTATAAGAAAAGCGCTGGTAAAATTATTTTACCAGCGCTTTTTGTTTTTATGAAAGCCGAATAATTATATTAAGAATTTCTCCGCTACGGTCGAACTGACGACGATTAAAATCTGCTTAATCATCCTAATCAGCCGGAGGAAATTGGCTTTGTTAAGTTGAGCCCGTCTCTTATTGTAAGTTTCGTTCCTTCATGAGCATCCCTATTTCTTTTGCTTTTTTATTCTTTGGGTCATTTGTTAATTTATAAATTAAAAAAAGCGGTATTAGTAAAGAAAGGTTGTAAGCGCTGAAGTAAACGCTTATAAATAAAATGCCTGCCAAAAAGCCAATAATAAAGGCATTGATTATGGAGAAAGACTTCATGTCCTTTGCTTCCAGTAATAGCTCTTCGTTTGTTAATTCTGAGAGGTTTTTTTGTTCCATTTGTTTATTTTACTGTTGTTTGTAGTTAACCTGGGTTATTCTATTATTATAAGAATAATCATCGTAACTAGTTTTCTTAAACTACTAATATAATTAAATCAGTAGAATTAAGATTATATTTGTTAAGGTTCCAAAACCATCTACCCAACCAGTTGTTATAATTAAATACAAAATTAAGAAATACCATCATGGCAGATAACGAAAATAAAGGGTCGCAGGATAAGATTCATAGCACCACTCAAAATAGCGAAATCAATAAAGAAAATTTATCTTACGATAAGCATAAGCAAAGTTATGAACTTGATGTAAAGGGTGAGGATAAAGATTATGATCATCCGATGGGTTATGAAACAGTTGCAGCTGGTGCTGTTGATGATGATTCTACCTATGATGAAGCAAATCCTTATGTTGGTGATGAATACGCGAGAAAGGAAGAAATTGCTGATGATAATTTAGAAGAATTGGGCATGCATGTTGATAATGGAGAAAGTGTTAAGTTAAGTACAGAGGATGAAATTTTAGCTCGTACAGACGAAGATAATCGGGATGATTTGGATGAAGAGGGTTATCCAGTAAATGATGTACCTGCAAAATAACATTACAAAATGTTATAAAAGCACAATAATAAAAAAGCAGAATTAATGGTGTTAATTCTGCTTTTTTATGGATTTACATCTAAATTAAATCGTTTCCTCAATTCTTCCAGCTTTGGGTTTTTGTTAACCAGGTAATCGTATTTCTCCCGATTGCCATAAAGCCTGTTTTCCAACTTACGTTCCATTAGTTTAAAGGTAATGTCTACAGCAAAATTCTGTAGCTCATTCCTGAGGAAATTCATAAGATCTACAGATTCTTGTACAATAAATTGCTCCTGGGTTTTACTTTCGACAGAGATTTCGATTAAAACGGGGCTAAGTAAAGTCGGTGCAAAATTGTTTAAAATCGTAAACAAGTTAATCTTATCGCTTGCTTTTAAAATCTGGATGTAATTGTTCCATACCTCCAAAAGCCTTTCGTAAGTAAAAGTTTGACGGGCTTCTCCAGTAACAGTTTTCGGCTTTCCATCGTCTTCTCCATTAGCAACTCGCTCCAAATCATTTAATGATGGAATTAATGTGCTCGCAGGATTAGCTTTAGGAATTTTAATGCTTATCGATGTTGCCGAAGGTGCTGGATTAACTCTTTGTGTTTCTCTGGCTTGATCTGATGGAACACTTACAGGAACTTCTTGTTTTGTAATGTTTGTGGCCGTTGGAACAGAAGTTTCGCTTTCAGTTTTAGACTTTAAACTTTCTGCTTGTTGAGCTGTTTCGGCTACGACATTAGTTTTTTTTTTATCCTGATCTTGGTCAGTTGCTGTGTTACTAAGGTTTAAGGGTTGCTGCGCCAAATGGACGACAGAGCGGATATGGCACATTTTTATTAATGCCAACTCTACCTGCAGGCGCTGATTTTTAGAGTTTTTATAATTTAAATCGCAACTATTGGCTAGGTTCAGCGCAGTTAACAAAAACGAAAGTTCGGTTTGTTTACACTGCTCAAGATACTTTTGTTTAATATTTTCGCTTACTTCTAACAGTTTAATAGTCGCACTATCTTTACCCACCAACAAATTACGAAAGTGAGAAGCTAAGCCATTTATGAAATTGTTGCCATCGAAACCATTATTTAAAATCTCATCAAATAAAAGTAGCGTTTGGCTAACTTCTGCTGCAGTTAAGTACGAAGTTAATTTAAAAAAGTAATCGTAATCTAAAATATTAAGGTTATCAATTACCGCCTTATAAGTAATGTTCTTATTTGCATAACTCGCAATTTGATCGAACATCGAAAGCGCATCGCGTAAACCGCCATCTGCTTTTTGAGCAATAATATGTAAACCATCAGTTTCGAAAGCAATATTTTCGCGACCAGCAATTGTAGCTAAATGAGACGAAATATCTTCAACCTGAATTCTGTTGAAATCAAAAATCTGGCAACGAGATAAAATCGTTGGTAAAATTTTATGTTTTTCGGTAGTTGCAAGAATAAAAATCGCGTAAGAAGGTGGTTCTTCCAAAGTTTTCAAAAATGCATTAAATGCACTTTGCGATAACATATGAACCTCATCAATAATGTAGATTTTGTATTTGCCTGCTTGTGGAGGTATGCGAACCTGCTCAATCAAACTACGGATATCATCAACAGAGTTGTTAGATGCCGCATCCAGCTCATGGATGTTAAAAGAATGACCAGTTTGGAAAGAAACACAATTCTCGCACTGTCCGCAAGCTTCCATTTCTGCTGTAGGATTAGTACAGTTTATGGTTTTAGCTAAAATACGTGCGCAAGTTGTTTTACCTACTCCACGCGGACCGCAAAATAAAAATGCTTGCGCTAGTTGATTGTTTTTAATGGCGTTTTTTAGCGTACCTGTAATATGCTGTTGACCAACAACGGTTTCAAACGTTGCAGGGCGATATTTACGGGCAGAAACGATAAAATTTTCCATCGGCACGAAAATAGGAAAAATTTAGGTGTTGAGGGATTGAAAAGTTATAATGTTGAAAAGTTGGGTTTAATACTGCTATTTCGTTTATCGCTGGTCGTTGTAGATCTCAAATTTTCACTTACAAATTATCAAATTGCGATCGTCAAATAACAATGAAAATATACCATTAGAACAATTTTAGCCTAAGCTACTTAATTACAGCCTTCAGCTCCTGTCTATATTGTGAAGCACTTTTCCCTGTAAACTCTTTAAAAATCTTATTAAAATGGCTAAAGTTATTAAAGCCGCTTTCGAAGCAGATATTAGCGATACTCATTGGTTTTTCTGCCAATAGTTTAGATGCATGTACAATACGGTACTCATTTACAAACTTGGTAAAAGTTTTTTTGGTTATCTTTTTAAAATACCTGCAAAACGATGGAACAGTCATGCTGGCCATTTCTGCAATATGTTCTAAGCTGATTTCCTCTAAAAAATGATCCTTAACATAATTAAATACCATATTTATACGGTCATTGTCTTGTACTTGCATTTCGAGAGAGAAATTTTGTGCATTCAAGAGTTTGTAGTCAGAAGCCTGTTCTAATTCTCGTAATACACCAAGCAAGGCTAGTAATTTCTCTAATGGCCAGGCGTTATGCATTTTTTCTAATGTCGGGCCAACAAGTTTCATAGTGTCTTTACCAAAGGCGATGCCATACTTAGCCTTTTCAAATAAATTAGCTATTCCTCTGGTTTCTTTAAGTGTTAAAAATTCAGCGCCTAAAAAGTCGGGTTTCATTTGCACCACAACTTCTGTTTTATTACCAGTATTGGTATCCGTAAAGCCGCAATGCGGCAAATTACTGCCAATTAAGATCAAATCGCCATCTGTGTAATACGATACGTGGCTGCCGATTTGCCGCTTGCCTGAACCGCCATTAACGAAAACCATTTCTATTTCTGGATGGTAATGCCATAAATGCGCTTTATTGTTGGCATTCTCAATGTACTTTGAATAATAAAACGAGCTTCCGAAAGAAGGTTCTACAACTTCAAAACTGGGTCTGATTTTCTTCATTTATAAATCAAAAATACAAAATAAAATATGCTTTATTGTTTGGTTTATGTATGAATTTGATATTTAAGGGTAAAATAGCATAGTAATCGGTGAATATAGAATCAACTATGTGCCTGAAACAGTGGTAATTTAGCATTATCAAATAATTACAAACCCTTAAAAATTATTGATCATGAAAAATTTACTTAAAATCAGCCTTTTAGCAGCAACTATTTTTACTGCTTCAGCAACATACGCAAACGACGAAGTTTACACACTTAAGGTAAAAGCAGACGATAGCAAATCTATCCGTTTCTTTATCGATGAGGCTTCTGATATTAATTTATCAATCAGAGAAGTAAACAATGATGTTCTGTTTGAAGAAAGCATTCATTCGAAAGGTGCTTCTACAAAGACTTATGATTTAAATGCTTTGCCAAATGGCGAATATGTGCTTAAAGTAGAATCTGATTCTAAATTAGCAGAATACAAAATTGTTATTGCAAATAACAAAGCTGTTATATCGAAACCTACTATTAAAAATGTTTTCAAACCAGTAATCACAAAAGAAAACTCATTGATTACCCTTAGTCTTGATAACGCAGAAAAAGAGCCTGTTGAAGTTGCGGTTTACAACGAATATAATGAGGAACTTTATAAAGAAACTTTCACCAACAAATCGAAAGTGGTAAAAAGATTCGAAACATTAAAAACTTACGGAAAAGAACTAACTTTTCTAGTAAAGTCAAACAATCAAGAAGCTGTTAAAACTGTTCAAATTCGCTAATTCAATTAAATATTAAATTGATTAGGGATTATCTGAAAAGATAATCCCTTTTTTCGTTTTGAATGATATTTTCTACAATTACTTATTTGCCCCAATTAACCTGGATATTATGCTTTGCAGCGTATGCTTTGCCTTTGTTCATTAAGCTGTCGTAAGTTTGCTCGAAACGGGAACGGTATTGCTGATCTATTTTCTGTATAAGCGCATCTTTATCTTCCTGACTTCCCTTTTTATCGCAAATTTTAGCGTACGCGAGGTATTCATTTTTATAAACAGGAATTACCAATTCATAAAGTTGTATAGAGAATTTTTTAATTTCTTCCTCATCCGCTCCCGATGCAGAAAGTTTTTTCACTTTTTCCAGCGATTGCTCCAGGTATAAAATTTTATTGGTGAGATTTGTGGTGGCTTCGTTTCCTACTTTTTTACTCGATGGAATATCTGGATATTCTTTCGTTTCATCATTTATATGACGGGCCAAATCAGGGCTGGCAAAATCGTTAACCATATTGGTGTTCAGGATAGTGATGTCAAAGAATTTTTCAGGTGTTTCTGAACAAGCAGATAAGAAGAGGGTAGCAGAGGCTAAAAAATAAAAGAGTGTTTTTTTGGATAGTGTTTGTTGTTTAATCATCATCTAATTGGGTTTTGCGTTGAAATTATAATCAGGGTGGGAGCAAATATTGAGCCGATTTGTGATCGTATTGATGTGATATTGGACAAATTTCGTGATTTTTGTAGGCGTAAGTGATTGTTTAAAATCAAACGCTTATGAATCAATGATGATAAACAGTGGTTTTTAAGAAACTTATTAGCTCTTTTTTCTTATTAAAGGTTTGATTTTAAGAAATATATTGTTACTTTTGCCTCCCCGTAATATACCTCGGGATTAAAAAATTAAAAATTTTATAACAATGAATCAGTACGAAACTGTTATCGTTCTAACCCCGTTGTTATCAGAAGATGTTGCGAAAGAAGCTATGGCTAAATTCAAAGCAGTTCTTACTGATGGCGGTGCCGAAATTATCCACGAAGATAATTGGGGTTTAAGAAAATTAGCGTATCCGATCGCTAAAAAATCAAACGGATTTTTCAATTTAACTGAGTATAGTGCTCCAGGTGACTTGATTGCTAAATTAGAATTACAATTAAAACGTGATGAGCGTGTGCTTCGTTTCTTAACCATCAGGTTAGATAAACATGCAGTTGCTTATAACGCTAAAAAACGCAGCGGTGCGTTTAACAAAAAAACTAAGGAGGTTGCAGCGTAATGGCAAGAGAACAAATACAATACGTTACTGCCCCTAAAGTAGAGGATAACCGTAAAAAATATTGCCGTTTCAGAAAAAACGGTATTAAATACATTGATTACAAAGACGCAAACTTTTTGTTAAAATTCATTAACGATCAAGGTAAATTATTACCACGCCGTTTAACTGGTACTTCGTTAAAATTTCAACGTAAAGTGGCTCAGGCTGTTAAACGTGCTCGTCACATCGGTTTGTTACCTTTCGTTGCTGACCAATTAAAATAGGAGGATTTGATATGGAAATTATTTTAAAACAAGATATTAAATCATTAGGCGAGAAAGACGATATCGTTACGGTAAAACCAGGTTATGGTCGTAACTATTTAATTCCGCAAGGATTTGCATCTTTAGCAACTGTTTCTGCAAAGAAAGTATTAGCTGAAAACTTAAAGCAAGCTGCTTTTAAACAAGATAAAATTAAGAAAGATGCTGAAGGTATCGCTGAACGTTTAACTGATGTTAAACTTTCTATCGGTGCTAAAGCTGGCGAAAGCGGTAAAATATTTGGTGCTGTTAACACAATCCAAATTGCTGAAGCATTAAAAGCTCAAGGCTTTGATGTTGACCGTCGTCGTATTACTTTTGAAACTGAACCTAAATTTGTTGGTGATTATATCGCTAACTTAAACTTACACAAAGAAGTGAAAGTTCAGGTTCCTTTCTCAGTAATCGCTGAATAAGCATTTCTTTAAGAATATAAAAAAGTCCTTTCATTTTGAAAGGACTTTTTTCATGGGAAACATATTGATCTGGAACGTAATGTACTTCCTTTTTACATCTTTTTATCCTTTTGGCGTAGTAGGCCTGATTTCGACTTTACTCGGTAAGGTTCTCGCTGGCATTGCCAATAAATCAACAATTAGCTTGCCCATGTCTTCTGGCTGAATTTTCCACGCATCATTTTCGGCATCGGGATTATGATCGTTAAAATGACTGGCAACAGAACCTGGCATAATGGTGCTTACCTTTACACCATATTTTCTTAGATCGAGCATAACCGACTGTGTAAATCCTGTTAAGCCGAATTTACTTGCGTTATAAGCAGAACCACCAGCAAAGAAGTTTGTGCCCGCTAAGCTGGAAATGGTAAAAATAGTGCCTTTAGTTTTTTTAATTTCTTCAACAGAAGCTTTTATACTATAGAAAACTCCAGTAAGGTTGGTGTCGATAATTTCATTCCAAAGGTTAACATCCATTTCATCAATTGGTGCGAAATGTCCAACGCCTGCATTTGCGATCAGCACATCTAATTGTCCCCATTTTTCGACAACCAAATTCACGGCAGCGGTTTGCGAGTTAAAATCTTTCACATCAGCTTCGATCGCCAAAATATCGCCATGTTTAACTAATTCTGAAGCTGCCTGATTTGCACTTGCAATGGTTCTCGCTGTGATGGCAACCTGATATCCATTTTTTAATAGAGCTTCTGCAATGCCAAATCCAATTCCTTTGCTTCCTCCAGTAATTAATGCTACTTTCTTGCTCATAATTTTGTTTCTGATTTAACGAATAAGATGCAAATATGTTTAAGCTGATTTAAAAAAACGTTTAATTTTTGTCATTTACCACTAGATTGAAATTATAGCAAGATTAAGATTTTGCTAACTTTGTGTTATGGCTAAATCCCGAAATACTAAAGCTAAAACTAAAACAAAGCACCCACGTTTAAAACGCATTACTGATATCGCCACTAAGGTATTTATTTACTTTTTGTGTGTGTCGGTGTTTTGGGTGATTACGCTTCGCTTTATTAATCCACCAATTACCTTGTTAATGGTATTGCGAAACATTGAGCGTAAAGCAGATGGAAAGTCTTTTAAAACGGATAAAAAGTGGGTTAAATTCGAGGATATGTCTGATAATATGAAACGTGCAGCGGTATCGGCAGAAGATCAGTTGTTTTTAAAGCACATTGGTTTTGACTTTAAGTCCATCGAAAAGGCTTTTGCCAGTAATTCAAAAGGAAAAAAAGTAAAAGGTGGAAGTACAATCTCGCAACAAACGGCTAAAAATGTTTTTTTGTGGCCTGGTCGCTCATGGATTCGTAAAGGCTTTGAAGCTTATTTTACTTTACTAATCGAAATGTTTTGGAGTAAAGAACGTATTCTGGAAGTTTATTTAAATGTAATTGAAATGGGCGATGGTATTTATGGCGCAGAAGCTGCATCGCAAGAATATTATGGTAAATCCTGCCAGAAGTTAACCCGAAATCAAGCTGCCTTAATTGCTGCCTGTTTTCCAAACCCATTGCGGTGGACTCCTAAAAATGCGACACCATACATCAGGCATCGCCAGTACCTGATTTTAAGGAATATGAAAAGATTAGGGCCTTTGGATTTTTAGTTGGTTTTCGTTATTCTTTTCGTTTAATACAAGTAAGCTAAAAAACCAACCAACTAAACAACTAGCAAGCCAACTAATCGTGATCCTTGTTCCACCTCACCTTTAATTCACCATTTTCATCTACAGCTTTTAGATGTAAAACAATTCCGCGCATCCTGGCTTCGCGTTTTTGTTTTTTGTCGAGCACCTCATCGCCTTTAGGGTTTCTTAAAGGGATATCCATAGCAATGTCAGTGCCCGATGTTAAGCCGTAAATGCCTTTAACATTAAGGTTTAATACACTCGAATTAATCTGCATAGGACTTATTGCTATTTTATCTCCATTAATATTTAAGGTTCCATCGAGGTTATTAATTCGAATATCGGATAAATTACGGTTTGCAAAGGCCAGTTTGCCTACTTTTTCCAATGGTTCGAAATTAACCAAGGCGGCATTTTTAAGATTGAAAACTACTTTTCCGTTAATAGACCTTGGTAGAATTTTTCCGCCATGCGAAATCCGGCCACCGATATTAACCAAGGCGGATAAGTAGCCTCTTAAATTTTGATTGGTAATGCTTTTCTGACCGAAATTATCGAATGAATAAAAGAAATCTTTAACACTTACGTGGCTAATCTTTGAGTTAATTTTAAAGCGGTTTGAAGCTGACTCCTGGATGATGCTACCATTTAAAGAAAGCAAGCCACCAGCATGTGCAACACTTATTTTGTTGAGGAAAATACCCTCATCACGAAGCGAAATATCTGCATCAAGATTCTTGGCCGTAAATTTATCGTAGATAGCTTTATCTACAGTTAGCCGAATATTCATTTTAGAAACTTCTAAAACATTACTTAGTTCTTTCGATACTGTTTTTGTTCCTGCAGAGGATTTCGTTTTTTTCTTTACCGTCCTTGGGCCTAAAAATGGCAAAAACTCATTTAGATAAAGCTGAGGACTATGCATTTTTAAGTTAACTAAAATTTTCTCTGGATCGGTATAATATAGATTTGCAAAATTTGCAATGTTGCAACTTACATTAAGCTCGCTTTTACCTAATTGAAAGTGCCCGTTTTGAATTGATAAGTTGTTTTGATTGAAATCGATATTTAAAGCACTTTTAACTAAATGCATTTTTCTGGGGATGTATAGAATATCTGCATTTGCAATTTTAATTTTACCAGAAACTACGGGTTTGGTAAAACGGAAATTATCAATATCGGCCTTACAATATAAACTTAAACTGGCTGTTCCGTTTTTAAATTCAAAGTCGTTAGTTCCTATTGAGTTATTAAGGTTTGAAAGCGGAAACTGAGAGGTAATTAACCCTGTGGCAATGGGGCGGGCTAAATTGTTTACCGTAAGGGTATCGATTTTTAACGGAGCATTGAAGTACTTTGCTGTTAATTTCAAAAACTTTATAGAAGAATTTTCATCACCAATAATGCCACCAACTGTATCTTGATTGGTAAAAGAACCATCGAAATTTGTAGCCGTTAATGTTCCTGCGGGAATAGAAACGATGTTATCTCTTACTTTTATACCAACTCGAATTAAAGGGTCGCCATATTTTCCCGAGCCGTCGTCGATAATATTTCCTCTTACATCAATTGGTTTTTCGATTCCGAATTTTAAAAGTTTCGAAGAAATGTTTGGAGAAAGGAGCAAGGCTATATCTTTGTATAAAATTTGATCTACAGCTATACTTATGTTAAAGCCCGAGTTGGCTAAATCTATTTTCGCACCAATTTTAAACGGGTTAGCGCCAATTTTAAGTATATCTGGAGCTAGAATTACGGCATCTTCAACCCGACTGTAATGAGCTGATAAAGTACCTTCAAGTAATTTGTCTTTTAAAAAGCTCCCTTTTCTGGTGTTAAAAGCAAAGCTATTAACCATTGTTTTTAACTTGATCTTTCCTGTCCAACCACTATCTGGGTATTCCATTTTACCTTCAATTTGATCAATAGCGAAATTGAATAATTTAAAACGTTTTTGGTTATCGAGAACCAATTTTACATTGTTAAAATTTATATTTTTTATTTCAAGCGCTGATGATTTCGGAGATGATTTTTTTTCTGAAGCAGGTTTGCTTTTGAAAATGCTGGTATTGCTATAACCTGAAGAATCTTGATAGATGTAAACAGAAGCGTTATTTATGCTGATTCTATTTATATTAACATTGCCAGAAAACAAAGAAAATAGGTTTAAGGAAACATCAATATCTTGTGCTTTTAGCAAATCGTGTTTGTGTTGCGCCCACAAACTATCTCGAAGTAAAACATCATTTAGTGAAACAGATATACCTGGAAAACCTTTCAATAAAGTAGGTTCCATACTTTTGGCCGTTATTTTTCCATTAAGGTTTTTATTTAACTGCTCTAAAATAGAGGCTAAAACTTCTTTCTTATTTCGGTTGATGTAAAAAGCACCTGCAAGCCAAGTCAATATGATCAATCCAACAAATACCGAAAGAATTCTTAGAGAAATTTTGAGCCACCTTGCCATAGAGATCGTTTATATTCGGTAATATAAAGCTTTTCCTAGCGATTTTGTTTGGCTAAGGGCAAAATTATTTAAGAGATAAAAGGGGTGGAATTATATATTATAGGAGGTGAGCAAAAACATTTGCATGCCAACTGTTTTCAAACGGAACTTCCCATTTGGTTTCAAGCTCTTGTAAAGTTTGCACCATGTTGTTAAAAACAATTGTTTTTGTAGTAATCTGCTTAATATTTACCAAAGTTTCAAAATCTTCCTTGCCTTGTACATGTACCTCTTCACCTATTTTGTAAGCCATATTAAAACGGTTAAATAGATCTACATGATAACTTTGCTCAATATCTTTAATAATTCTTACTGAGCTATCAATAGAACAGCCAGTTACGTTGGCCTGGCTTTCATCAACTGTTAAAATGATAAAAAAGCCATATCTGATTTCGGCTTTCGCCATTAATTCATTTCCATGAGCTTTCCACTGGCTTGTAAAGGCTTCCAGTTTATGTAAAATCTCAATTTCTTCTACCGAAGAAAACTTTCTATTGCTTTGGTATATCCAAACTCTTGATTGTGGAGAAAAAATCATACTACAAATTTATCATTTTATTTAACTTGGTATATCCTAAACGCCATCCTTATGAAAAAGTTTACATTCTGCTTGAAATTACTTTGTATTCCTGCCATTTGTTTGCTTTTATGGGCTTTTTCGTTTAGAGATTCTTTAGAAGAATATGCTGAATTTCTTCAAAAAAGCCTGATTGAACATTACGATTCGAGCCAGGAAAGCAAGTTGGTTAAGAAGTATGAACTGAATGTTACCAACAATGGTTTTTGCAGGTATAAACGTTATTTTAATAATGGAAAAGTAGAATACTTTGCTTTTAAACTGGCTAAATTTAAGGATTTGGATTACTATGGAACCGCAAGCTCTGGACAATTATTTTTAAGAACTAAAATCGACGATGTTATTGTTCAGACTTATAATGATAAAAAAGGCGATGTAGATTCGATGGCTGCCTGTATTGTAATTCCTTTAAAAAACATTGAAGCAGAAGATTTAAATATTATGAAAGAACGCTTAACTAAAATTAATAATCCTTAAGTTTTATTATAAAGCTTTGCTGAGAAGGTTTTGTAATTCCTCAGCAAAGCCGATTTAATTACAGCCCATTTGCTCTTGCCGTAATTTCAGCAATATCTAAAACTTTAACTTCCTGTTCTTTATCTTTTAGCTTAATTCCATCGCTTAACATGGTCATGCAGAATGGACAGCCAGCGGCAATTACTTGTGGATTTGTTTGCAATGCTTCATCAATGCGTTCTACATTGATATCTTTGTTGCCTTTTTCGGGTTCTTTAAACATTTGTGCACCACCAGCGCCACAGCATAAGCCGTTACTTTTACAGCGTTTCATTTCAACCAGTTGCGCATCTAAAACTTCTAAAGCTTTTCTCGGAGCTTCGTAAATTCCGTTTGCACGGCCCAAATAGCAGGGATCATGATACGTAATTTTACGTCCTTTAAAGCTTTCGCCGCCTTCTGCTTTTAATTTGCCTTCATTTATTAAATCCTGAATAAGCTGGGTGTGATGAATGACTTCGTAAGTGCCACCTAAGCCTGGATACTCGTTTTTAATAGTATTAAAACAATGCGGGCAGCCTGTTACTATTTTTTTTATGTTGTATGCATTCAATACCTCAATGTTGGTCATGGCCTGCATCTGAAACAAAAACTCATTTCCAGCTCTTTTTGCAGGGTCGCCTGTGCAACTTTCTTCGGTACCTAAAACAGCGTATTTCATCCCAACGTGATGTAATATCTTGCAAATATCGCGGGTTATTTTTTGAGCTCTTTCGTCATAACTTCCAGCACAACCTACCCAAAATAATATTTCTGGTTCTTCTCCTGCGGCCATTAATTCGGCCATTGTAGGGACTTTAAATTCCATCTTTTAAATATCAAGTATCAAGTTTAAAAACCTGAGGTTTATTAATAATTCTAAACTAATTTTCCTGTGCCCAGTTAAAACGATCGGCAGGTGAATATTTCCATGGTGCCTGGTTGTTTTCGATATTGCCAAGCATGGCATTAATGCTCGATGGTGCCTGCGATTCTTCCATCACTGCAAAGCGACGTAATTCCATAATAATCTGCAATGGGTCTATATTTACAGGACAGGCCTCCACACAAGCATTGCAACTGGTGCAAGCCCAAATTTCTTCTCTCGAAATATAGTCGTCAAGTAAGGATTTGCCATCCTGATGTTCGGCGCCATTCTTATCTATATTTTTACCTACTTCAGTAATTCTGTCGCGGGTATCCATCATAATTTTTCTTGGCGATAATAATTTACCAGTAATGTTTGCTGGGCAAACAGAAGTGCATCGGCCACATTCGGTGCAAGTGTAAGCATTCATCAGGTTTACCCATGTTAAATCAGTTACATCTTTTGCGCCAAATTTACCTGGTTCAGTTTCTGCAGGAACAAAAGAAGGATCGAGCATGGCTTTAACTTCGTTGGTAACAGAAGCCATATTAGTAAATTCACCTTTAGGCTCCAGGTTTGAAAAGTAGGTATTCGGGAAGGCAAAAAGAATGTGGAAGTGTTTTGAGTAGGGCAGGTAATTTAAAAAAGCTAAAATGCCAATAATATGAAACCACCAACAACCTCTTTCGATCAATTCTAATGCATTAACTGTATTTGGCAACAGGCCTTGTAAAAACTGACTTACGGGAAATGAGCCTGCATTAACGTAATGGCCTGCGCCTAAGGCCTGTAGTTTTGCATCAGCTGCATTCATCAGTAAAAAAGCCGACATTAATAATATCTCGGTAATCAAAATATAATTTGCATCAGATTTTGGCCAACTAGTCATTTCGACACCTCTAAAGCGCTTTAATTTTAAAATATTTCTCCTAACTAAGAATATTGCGCATGACAGCCATACTGTAAAAGCTAATATCTCAAATGAGCCAATAAGGAAGTTATATAAACCGCCTAAGCCGTGAAAAATACGATGGGTTCCGAAAAGGCCATCGATCATAATTTCTAAAACCTCGATATTAATGATTACAAAACCAACATAAACGAAAAAGTGTAAAAATGCTGGAATAGGGCGGACCACCATTTTCGATTGGCCAAAGGCTACCCTAATCATGGTTATTAACCTTTTTTTAGGTTGATCGTTACGATCAACAGCTTTACCTAAGCGTATATTGCGGATAATTTTTCGAAAATTAACTGAAAATAGCGCAACTGCGGCCAATGTTATTAGGAGAAAAAGAATTTGGCTTACCATCTGTTTTTAGGTTTGTTAGTGCTAAATTAGGATATTTAATTCAAATAAATTACTATGCATGCATAAAAAAATAGGATAAATTGTTGTTTGTATTTATTCTAAATTTAGTTTTCGCATTAAATTTAAAGCGCTGTAAAAATTAATTAATTGATAATCAGTTAGTGAAAAGGTTTTTTTAGAAAAAGTTTTGCTTTTGAAAAAAGAACGCTACATTTGCAATCCCAAACGGAAGGTGCCTTAGCTCAGTCGGTAGAGCAAAGGACTGAAAATCCTTGTGTCGCTGGTTCGATTCCAGCAGGCACCACTTTCCAAAGCCTTTCAGAAATGAAAGGCTTTTTGGTTTTTAAAGTTGAGAACAGTAGCGAATATTTTTTCAATTCGGTTCTTGGATTTGAAAAAAAGAATATTACATTTGCAATCCCAAAAGGGAGGTGCCTTAGCTCAGTCGGTAGAGCAAAGGACTGAAAATCCTTGTGTCGCTGGTTCGATTCCAGCAGGCACCACTTCCTAAAGCCTTTCAGAAATGAAAGGCTTTTTTGGTTTTAACAGGTTTATTTTTCAGCCAATTCTTTTACAAGAGCCAATGCTTTCGGCCAGGTATCATTCATATAATCTTTCCAGTCGTTGCTAATATTTAGTTCAATATCTAAAATGGTATGTCCGTCTTTTTCTGTTAAGGTGTAATTTTCATACGCATCACCCCAATTTTTATCTAAATCCTCTTTTCCATCTTTAATTTCGCCCAAATGTTTTATAGATAAAAATTTAAAAGGTATATTTTCTTCAATTCTGGAAACCATACCATTTCCTGTTCCATCTCCGAATATTGCTTTACTACCTTTTTCCCAATCTGTTTCTACCGAAGAACCTTCTGCAAAAACTGAAGTCCATTTAGGATAAGTATCTGTGCCTAACAGAATGTCCCAAACTTTTTCTGCCGATGCTTTAACCTCTTTTTTAAATTCTATTTTTTCCATTTTCTGAGATTTTAATTTTCCAAATTAAATATACATTGTTCTCTATAAGTTATTGGGGTGTAAGAGAGACAAATTAAAAGGCATTTAGGTCTACTTATTTCTTCTGTAAAATACTAAACAAACGTTTGATTAGAGTGATAAAAGCATATTTCTACTATTCTTTGTAATATAGCTTTTAGCTCTAATCTTCGGTAATTCTATTTACCTCTACTATATTCAGGCCTTCATCTACTTTATTAAATTAGCTTCAAAGTATTATCTATTTTTATTATAGATAAATAAACAAGCGTATGATAAATGTAACTTATAAAACATCTCTACGAAAATTAAATCGGGTTAAAATCGGCGATGAGATCGTAGATGAATATGAGAACCAAGGTAAGGTTGTCAAAATAAACAAAACAAAATCTACCATAGGGAGAGAATATTTGTTTTTACTCGATAACAGGCAAATGATTTACATTTTAAGCGAAGCTATTTGATAAAAAAACTACTTAAACTATTCCTGTTTAAACCCATTTCAGTTAGTAGAAGAACTGAGATTCATTGTAGCATATAATGTCATCCCATTTAGCTACAACAAAAGCCTTTCAGGATTGAAAGGCTTTTTATCGTTAAATAATTGTTATTTAACGGTACATTGATTAAATATATTTGGAATAACCTTACATTAGATTATCTGTTTTTTCTGCGAAATTTTTTTAAAACAAACTTTTATGCCAAAAAAAACGTATTTAGTTTAATATCGTTAGAACATTGTATCAGCCATGAAAAGATCTACCCGACAATACCTTATGCTAATAACCCTTATTAGTATATCGGTGATTAGTGCTTGTAAGAAAAGCGAACCCGCACCAGCGGTTACACCGACTCCAACTCCAGTGGCTGCTACAAGAGATGAGCTAACAAAGGATTCGATTTTTTTATATGCTAAAGAACTTTACTACTGGAATACATCGTTACCAACGTACGAGGCCTTTAAACCCCGCAGTTACAGTTCTAATGAAACAGAATTATATGCAATTACGCAATTTTCTTTAAACCCAGCTACAGGAAAACCTTATGAATATGTTAATGGAAGTACATCGCCTAAATATTCGTTTTTTGATTATGGTACCACAGGGAAAACAGCATCTTTAAAAGCAGATATAAATGGCAGTGAAACCGATTATGGTTTTTCAGTTTTATATAACACGACTACAGATTTACGCGTTAAATACGTTTATCCAAATTCGCCTGCAAGTCAGCAGGGTTTATCAAGAGGGTGTAAGATTACAGCCGTAAATTCGCAAGCAAATTTAACTTACAGCTCAAGCAACGTTACTTTTTTAAATAGTGCCTTATTTGGTACAAATAGCAGTGTAACAGTAACCTTTACCGATTTGGCAGGTGTTTCTAAAACTGTTACCGTAAATAGAGCTACCTATACTTTAAATCCGATATTATACACAAACGTATATACGGTTGGTACAAAAAAGGTAGGATACATTGTTTTTAATAGCTATACCAATAATGCGAATGCAGCAATAAGTACAGCATTTGCAAATTTTGCAAGTCAGGGTGCAACCGAAGTGATTGTAGATTTAAGGTATAATGGAGGTGGTTATGTAAGTACTGCAACGCAAATTATTAACATACTTGGTCCTGCTGCGCAAACGGGTAATACAATGTATACCTCTTATTATAATGCTTATTTGCAGGGCCTAACTACAGCACAGCGAAAAGCATCTATTTTAGCTAAGCAACCGATAACCGATGATGCAGGTAAATTACAGCCATTTAAGGGTGGTGTAAATGATACTTATGCAACTTATGCCGACTTAAATTATTCATCAACTTCGGCAGATAATATTGAGAAATTTGCAAAATCTGGTGCATTAAACCTAAGTAGAGTATATTTTATTGTAACCAATGCAACTGCTTCAGCAAGTGAATTAACCATTAATAGTTTAAAGCCTGTTATGGATGTTAAATTAATTGGAACAACCACCTATGGTAAGCCAGTTGGCTTTTTCCCAATTAAAATTGATAAAGTAGATATGTATATTCCTGAGTTTGAAACCAAAAATCAAACTGGAACTGGTGGTTATTATGCAGGGTTAACTGTTGACAAAGAAGCTTTTGAAGATTTAACAAAAGCTTGGGGAGATGAATCAGAAACACTATTGTCATACGCTTTGCTTTACGCAAAAACAGGTAGTTTCGTAACTACAGCGGCTAAAACGTCAAGCTTAAGCGCCCAATCTACAACAATGCCAACAAGGTTATCAGTTGCAGAACTTAACTTAGTGTCAGAAACTCTGGACCAAAATAGTTTTAAAGGAATGGTAAAAGAACCACGTAAGAAGTTTTAATTATAGGTCAATAAACAAAAAAAGTCCTCAGATTTAATGAGGGCACTGAAAAACTAGCCATTTAAAAAGGGCTTATGGAATAAAACATTCATAAGCCCTTTTCTTTATGATATTCGCAATCTCTTAAATTCTATTTTCCATTTAGAGGATTCTAAGAGGCCTTATCTACCATTTTTTCTGAATATTTAATACGACATTTTTAACAAGGACTTTTTCAGTGCCCTCGATTTAATATCTGAGGACTTTTTTTGTTTATAATAGGATTTTACTACTGATATCCTTATTAATGGTAATGTAACCGGGATATTTTACTGGTGTATTCCCAATCATAATTGTTGGTTTAATTTTAATTGTCAATAAACCTAACTTTTCATCACTTTTAGAGCCTTTCTGAGCAGCTTTTATAATATCATTTAAAACGTTTCCGTTTGATATTAAACCATAAATATTGCTAGTCATTTGTACAGGTACAGAAACGGTTTGCCCTTGTGGAATACTTACGGCCTGATTTATAATACCTTCTGCTAAATCGGTATTGTTTACTAAAATTTTATATTCAAACTGATTAATTGCAGCTAAGTTTGATGAAGGATTAGTAATTTCCAGATTCAGTTTTGCGCTTAACGGAATATCTTTTCTCAATAAACCTAAGGCAACACCTGGTAAACTTGTCAAACTAAAATTCTGCTCATTAATTAATTTGGCTAAATCTGTACCAGCAAGACTTATTTGATTTACGTTTTTAACCTTATAGGTACAGGCTTCAAGTGCCTTTATTTGTTGTGCTTGCTTGTTAATGCCACAACCGAACATTGAAACGGTTAAGAGGCAAAGCAATAGTTTCTTTTTCATGCTAATCATAACGCCAAATTAGCAAAACTATTTCAGCATTGATTTAAATATAATAAGTTCGAAAATTTAAGGGGCAACAGTTTCGATCTGATCACCTTTGTCAGATTCATCAGTTTTTTCTTCAGCATTGGCTTCGGTGTCTTCAGCATCCGTTAAATCATCTGGATCAGTGACCTCATCTTTTTTTTTCTGAGATGCCACCTCGTTATTTTTATCCTCAGCTTTCTCGCTTGTATCCTCTTGTTTAACTGGCTTAACTTCGGTTGTTTTGCTTTCCTCGGTTTCAGTAGATGGAATTATAGTTTCTACCTGTGCCTGTGCATCATCAGATGGTTTTGGATGTGGATTGTTGGTGTTTTTATCTTGATTTTCCATAAATATCTTTTCTTTAACAAATGATTTAGGATCATCTTTTGTTTTAATATTTATCAATTATTTTAAATAAAAGGATATAAAATACCCCTTTAATTGGCGGAAAACTAAGCGTTTTTTAAAAAGATGGTTTCGATTACATTTGCTAAATCATCACATTTATCTGTCGCTTTTTCAAGTAAGCTCAAAATTTCAGATTGTCTGATTAACGAAATCGCATCTGTTTCGTTTTCAAATAATAGGGAGATGGATTGCTCGTAAAGTCGATCAGCTTTACTTTCCATCTGACCAACTTTATAACAAATATCTATAATGAGTTGCTTGTCTTTAAAGTGTTTTATTTCCTTAATTGCAACAGCAAGTTCGCTACACATTTTAGCAATAATTTCTGCAAGTTTTAACATTGCATCATTTGAAACGTTTAAATGATAAAGTTCCATATTTAGCATAATGGCAAGAATATCATCAGCGATGTCATCGATTTTAGTTGCTAAAGCATGTACATCTTGCCTATCAAACGGTACAATAAAGCTTTTATTTAATTCTTCATAAATCGCATCTGTAGCTTTGTCTCCAACCAACTCCAATGCCTTTATTTCTTTAGAAAGCAAGCTTCTTTCAGCCTCATCTTTCGAGCGGATGAAGTGAACAAGTGCTTCAGAAATTTTCGAAAGATTAACAGCGCCATCTTCAAACAATGGTTGAAAATTTTTATCTTTTGGAATAAATAAACTAAATATTTGATTCATGTCTTCGATTAAAATATTTGTAAATGTACCTTTGGTATATTAACAGAATATCAAATAAGTATTATATCGTAAAGTTTATACTCCCATAATTAATTAGAAAATGGCCATCAAGATTCGTAAAATAGAGGAAAGTGATAATAAAGAATTAGCAACGCTTATTCGTGTAATTTTCAGAGAATTTAAAATTGATAAGCCAGGCACTGTTTATACTGATCCGACTACCGACCACTTGTATGATGTTTTTAAGCAAGAAGGTTCTGACTACTGGCTGGCAGAAGAAGATGGCGTTATACTTGGTGGTTGCGGCATTTATCCAACAGATGGTTTGCCCGATGGTTGCGTGGAGTTGGTGAAGTTTTACCTTTCTGCGGATGCACGGGGTAAGGGTATTGGCAAAATTTTAATGCAAAAAAGTATAGAATCTGCCCAACACTATGGTTATAATGAAGTTTACCTAGAATCTTTCCCCGAATTGGCTACTGCAATTGGAATGTACGAAAAAGCAGGTTTTAAGAAATTAGGTCATGCGCTTGGCAATTCAGGTCATTTTGCATGTAACATTTGGATGTTGTTGGTACTTTAGTTAGTAGCATCGAAATATGTCCTCAACCTAAAGGGATAATAATCTTTTTATCTGTTGATTGGGTGATTTTTTGAACCAAAGAGTACAAGTATCAATTTCCTTATTAAAATAGACTTTGTCCTTAATAATGAGGTGTTGGGATAATTTTTTTTAGGTTTGGAATAAGAAGATTTAGCCTTTGAAATGCTTTGTCTAGCTTTAGAACATGAAAAATACAAAAGTCATTTTTATACACCTGCTCTGTTGGGTATTAATTCTTACTTACCAATATAGTGGCTACCTTATAGAATCAGCAAGTTTTGTTAGTATTGCCTTAGGCGTTTCCATGACAATTATTCAAATTGTTGAATTTTATATTTGCTATTTATGGGTGTATCCTAAGTATTTGAAAAAGGGTAAAATTCCTCAGCTAGTTTTAGGTGTAATATTTGCACTGGGTGTTTTTATAGCATTACGTTTTCTTATTGAGGAGATTTTGTATTTGAAATGGTTTAATTTTCATAATTACTCCGACCAAACCACTACAATTAGCTACATTATAGATAACATTTACTATGGTATTTCTTACATCACCATTTCGGCTGCGGTTTATAGTGTACAACAGAACTTTAAAACTGAAATTGCGAATAGAAAATTAAAGGATGAGGTTGTAAAATCAGAACTTGCTTTTTTAAAATCACAAATCAATCCACATTTTTTATACAACACTTTAAATTATGTGTATTCACTGGCCATTCCTATTTCCGATAAACTGGCTAATGCTATATTGCGATTGTCTGATTTAATGCGTTACACTTTAAACGAAAGCCCTGACGGACGAGTAAGCCTCGTTAAAGAAGTAGAATATTTGGAAAGTTATATTGAACTATTTAAAATGCGCTTTGAGCCTAATTTCTTTGTCGATTTTAATGCAGAAGGTATTGTAGAGCAAAAAGTTGCTGCTTTAGTGTTAATTCCTTTCGTAGAAAATGCTTTTAAACACGGGGTTTTAAACGATGAAAAACATCCCGTTAGGATAAAATTAAAAGTAAATGGAAAAAGGCTGAGTTTTGAGGTAAGCAATAAAATTAGCCATGCACAAAAAGATCATTCAAGTGGCGTAGGATTAGTTAATATTCATCGTAGGTTAGATTTAATTTATCCAGATCAACACGAATTATTAATTTCGAATAACGGAAATACTTATAAAACCACATTAATAATAAATCTTTAATTATGATTCGATGTTTAGCTGTTGATGATGAATCTTACGCATCAGATATTATTGCCGCATTTATTAATAAAACTCCTTTTTTAACTCTAGTTGGCACAACAACTAATGCTTTCGAAGCTTTAAACCTAGTTCAAAATGGCCAGGTAGACCTGGTGTTTCTGGATATTCAAATGCCTGAATTAACTGGAATTCAGTTTTTGAAAATATGTGGCGATAAATGTAAAGTAATTTTAACAACAGCATATCCAGAATATGCACTCGATGGTTTTGATTTGGATGTAGTAGATTACCTTTTAAAACCAATTTCTTACGAACGTTTTTATAAAGCTGCGCAAAAAGCACAACAAATTATAGTACCCGCACAAAACGAAGTTGTAAATCAACCTGCTACAACCAACGATTTTATCTTTATTAAAGGCGACACCAAAAACAAATTTATTAAGGTAAATTATAATGAAATTTTATACATCGAAGGCTTGAAAAACTACGTTTCAGTTTACACAGCAAATCAAAGAATCGTAACTTATCAGGCATTACGCGAACTGGAAACACAATTGCCGCAACCACCTTTTTACAGGGTTCACAAATCCTATATCGTATCACTCGAAAAAATTAAAATGATTGATGGCAATACGCTTTACATTGGCGATCAATCTATCCCAATTGGGGATACTTATAAAGAAGATTTTTTTAAAATCGTTAGAGAAAACAAATAAACTGATTTTTTGTAATTGTGATTAACCTGATTGATGTTTATAAAACGACAAAAATATTTATATCGATTTTTTTAAGTTTGCAGCATTATAAAACCAAACATTATTATGCAAGAAACGAATTCTTTAAACCAGGTTGCAGAATTTCACACCACATTTAAACATCCGATTTTAGAATCGCCTGTTATTCCATCAAAGCAACGTGCAAATCTTCGTATTTCACTTTTAGCAGAAGAATTAAAAGAATTACAGGAAGCGGTTGAAAATGATGATTTAGTTGAGGTTGCAGATGCACTTTGCGATTTGCAATATGTTTTAGCAGGCGCAATTCACGAATTTGGTTTGGGTGGAAAATTTAAAACCTTGTTTGATGAAGTGCACCGTTCGAACATGAGCAAAGCTTGCAAAACTGTAGAAGAAGCAGAACAAACTATTCAGTTCTATTTTGATAAAGACCAAACTGAATCATACTATAAAGAAATCGACGGATTGTTTTTAGTATTCAGGAAATCGGATGATAAAACTTTAAAATCAATAAACTATTCGCCTGCCGATATAAAAGGCTTGCTAGGCTAACCACTATAAATTGACGATTTAAGAAATATAAGTTCAAATTAAACCTATATTTCTTAAATGTCGTTGTAAGCCAATAAACGCTTAATGAATTTTTAAAGCCATAAATTTAAAAGCGTTTCCTTACTTTTATTCCTCAATATTTACTTTTAAATGCAGGAAAAAAACACCGAAACAGGCGAAAAAGAAATAAATCCATACGATTATATCTTATCGGATTTTAATCTTAAACACCTGAGTGATTTATTTATCCTGAAACACTTAAGGCAACAAATTCATACCGATACCAAAGGTTTTTTTAGTCTTTTCCCTGAACAAATTGAAATAGACTTCGGCGCTTTTAGTCATGAATCGGCTACTTTACCTTTTCCAATAGTACAAGTGCAGCAAACCGCAAACCTTGTAAAGTTATCTTGCCGTTGCGATACGCCTAAAAACAAACTTTGCGAACACCAGGCGCAGGTTTTGTATAACATTTTACAACGCCAGGATTTGCTGGTATTTTTTGATGAAAACCTTCGTAGGCAAAAACTTAAAAAGATTGCGGTTGATTATGGCTTGGAAAACGAAGAAAATCTCGACGCACGATTCAACCTTAAATTCGAAAACGGAGAATTAACAATAAAACCTAAAATTACTGCCTTGCAAGCTTTTAATACCGAAGCCAAGCAGCAACTCGAGGCGGTTTTGTTGCCCGATAAGAAACTAAAAATTCCGATTAGGAATCAAAAAGATGCCAATAAAATGATTCTGGTTTTAAGCCAGCATCGTTATTACAATAATCTGAATATAGAATTATTCGAAGCACAGATTACCAAAACAGGAAAGGCTAAAAATCCCTTTAAATCTGTTAGTCCTGCCGATTTAATATTTAAAGTAGAAGACAATACAGCACTTAAATATTACAGTGGGGTTTCTAAATTTCAAAATAATTATACACCAGGTCAGGTAGAAACCGAACTTGAAGCGTTAAAGGCGATCGCTAAAAACCCATTGAATATCCCTGTTTATTTGCACGATGCAAAGGCATCTGTAAATATCCAAGCGTCTTCAATTGCAGCAGTTGAGTTGATGGTTTTGGATGCAGATTTAAGGTTAACCGTTAATCAGAAAGACGATTTCTTTGAAATCAGTGGACGATTAATTATTGAAGGCAATGCCTATGCTTTAGAAAACTTAAGGATTCGTCATCAGTATTTTGTGCAGTTAAATAATAAACTTTATTTGCTGCCACGTGCCGACTTGGTTAAAGTCATTAGCTTTTTTATCAAACAGAGTAATCGTTTGGTTATTTATAAAAGCAAGTATGCAGAATTTCAAAAGAATATTCTTATTCAGCTCGAAGGCAGCATACAGGTAGATTATTCGTACTTAAAACCCGCAACACCAAAGCAGATTGAAGAAAAGGGCTTCGATTTAGAAAACGAGAAACTAATTTACCTTTCCGAATCGGAAGAATATATTTTGATTACGCCAGTAATGCGCTATGGAAATTTGGAAATACCCGTATTATCCAAAAAGCAAATACAGGCACAAGATAAATTTGGAAATCTCTTTACGTTACACCGCGAAGAAGATGCTGAATTACAATTTACGGCCGAAATTTTAAAGCAACACCCATTTTTTTACGACCAGGAAACGAACGATTCCTATTACCTTCATCGGAAACGTTTTTTAGAGGAAGCCTGGTTTTTAGATGCTTTTGAAACCTGGCGCAGTAAAGATATTCATATCCTGGGCTTTAATCAGCTTAAAAATAATAAGCTTAACCAACATAAGGCCGAAATTAATATTGAGGTTTTAAGCGGTACCGACTGGTTTGAAACCAAGGTTCAGGTAAAGTTTGGCAAGCAAAAAGTAGCACTAAAACATCTTCATAAATCCATAAGAAATAAAAGCAAATTTATTACCCTTGATGATGGAACACAGGGAATTTTACCTGAAGAATGGCTAGAAAAATTTACAGGCTATTTTAACGCTGGCGAAATTGTTGAAGACAGTTTACTTACGCATAAAATCAAATATGCTTCGATAGATGATTTATATGAAGATGCCTTGCTTGATGGACAGGTACGGAATGAATTGCAGAATTTGAAACAAAAATTTGATGGCATTAATGCTGCGGAAGAAGTAGAGCTACCAAAAGCTTTAAAAGCAACCCTTCGTCATTATCAAAAAGACGGCTTAAATAGGCTTAATTTTCTGGATGATTTTAATTTCGGCTCTATACTTGCCGATGATATGGGCTTGGGGAAAACCATCCAAATTATCGCCTTTATTTTATCGCAAAGAGAAAAGGTAGAAAATAATGTCAACCTTGTGGTTGTTCCAGCTTCGTTAATTTTTAACTGGAAAGCCGAAGTAAAGAAGTTTGCACCATCGATTAAAGTTAAAACTATATATGGTGCCGACAGAATCAAAAATACAAATGATTTTGAAGGTTTTGAAATCATCCTGACTTCTTATGGAACCTTACTTTCTGATATTCGTTTTCTAAAGGATTATCGTTTCAATTATATTTTCCTGGATGAATCTCAAAATATTAAAAATCCAGAATCGCAACGATATAAAACGGTAAGGATGTTGCAATCCAGGAATAAGGTGGCCCTTACAGGCACGCCCGTAGAGAACAATACTTTTGATTTATATGGACAGCTTTCTTTTGCCTGCCCTGGTTTATTCGGTAGCAAACAACAATTTGCAGATCTATATTCTACGCCAATTGATCAGTTTAAAGACAGTAAACGAGCTGCAGAATTGAGAAGAAAAATAAAACCCTTTATTCTCCGACGAACCAAAGAGCAGGTTGCAAAAGAACTGCCTGATAAAACTGAAATTGTTTTGTATTGCGAAATGGGTGAGGAGCAACGAGAAGTTTACGAGGCCAATAAAAAGGAAATTCAAGATTATATTATGGGTAAAAGCGAAGATGATTTACCCAAAAGCTCTATGCATGTGCTACGAAGCATTACACGTTTAAGGCAAATTTGCAATTCGGCTGCCTTACTTGCCGATGGCAAGTCCTATTTACAGGCTTCTTCAAAAATTGATGTATTGATGGAGCAAATAGAAAGCAAGGCAGGAAATCACAAAATCCTTGTTTTTTCTCAATTTGTTACCATGCTTGATTTGATTAAAAAACAGCTTGAAGCTAAAGGAATCCGCTACGAATATTTAACAGGTCAAAGCCGTAAAAGAGAAGAAATTGTTCAGTCTTTTCAGAATAATGCCGATATTCCTGTGTTTTTGATTAGCTTAAAAGCTGGTGGAACAGGCTTGAATTTAACACAAGCCGATTATGTTTATTTAGTCGACCCATGGTGGAATCCTGCTGTTGAAAATCAAGCCATTGATAGGGCTTACCGCATTGGGCAACATAAAAATGTGATGGCTGTACGCTTAATTTGTCCAAATACAATTGAGGAGAAAATAATGAAGTTACAATCCGTTAAGAAGGATTTAGTAAAAGATTTGATCCAAAATGAAGGTATTATATTTAAAAATCTAACTAAAAAAGCTTTGTTAGGACTGTTAAGTTAATCCTAGTAATTAGCGGGAGAAAAAATCTATTTTCTAAATCGACGTTTTTTTAATGCTTTGAAATCTGCGGACAATCCAATCTACAATGCTATCTGGAATTCATAACCCAAATAATTAGGCACATTTAAGCTTTCTACAATTTTCCAGCTTTGTTTTTCATCCAAAAATTCCGGTTCTTCGATTGCCGATTGTTTTGCTGCTTTTACATAAAAATCTTTCTTTGTCGGATGATCTGGAGAGCAGGCATTATAAATTCTTCCAAATGCTTGTTTATCCAGTATGGCTTCGGCTATACCTACTGCATCTTTTTGATGAATCAGGTTAACTGGAGCTAAGCCATTTGCAAGGTTCTTTTTTCCCGCAAAAAACCTTCCTGGGTTTCTATCTGGACCAATTAATCCCGCGAAGCGGATAACCGTAAAATCATTTGGGTAATATTCTTTTAAGATTTGCTCTGCCAATAAAACCACTTTTCCCGAATCTGTATCCGGACTAGTTTCGTTGGTTTCGTTTACTATCTTATTCTCGTCGTTGTAAACACTTGTCGAACTGATTAAAATAACTTTGGATGTTTTCCCTTTTGCAGCGTTTAAAATTGCTTTAATCTTATCAGGATAATTATGTAACTCGTTCGAATTCCTTTTAGGTGGAATGCAGATAAAAAGTGCCTCTGCTTCAAAGAAAATTTCCTCTGCCTGAATATGTTCAGCGGTGAAATTGATTAAGAAAGGTTTAATGTGGTTTTCACTTAGCAATTGAATTTTCTCATGCGTTGTAGTGGAACCATTAACCAAATAGCCTTCAGCAACCAACTTCTTTGCCAAAGCCAACCCAAACCAGCCGCAACCTAAAATAGAAACAGTTTTAATCATATATTAATATGGTCTTAAAATATTAATTGTTTCGGTCGGTGAGACACCAACCGATAGTTTAATTATTATCAATTATTTCGGTCGGTGAAGACACCAATCGATAGTTTAATTATTATCAATTATTTCAGTCGATGAAGACACCAACCGAGAGTTAATCGATGCTTTAAAGATAGGCAGTTTCACCATCAAATTCTGGTCAATTCTGCTTCTCGTACATCGTTTCAGATAGTTTTAAAATTCCATCGTAATAGCTCGTTGGTTTAAAGTTAAAGGCCTTTTCGAATTTTGAAGAATCGAAGTGATAATCATGATCATACTGATAATACATTTCTACCGTCCCTGCCACTACCTTTTTAAAGAAACCCACCAAACGTAACATTAGCTTATTAATGGTAGAATAGCTGGGTTTGGTTCCATAAATCTTTGCCGCCATTTCTATAAATTCTTTTCCTTTAAAAGTGCTGATGTTGGTAAATGCCAGATTTGGTTACCCGAATTCGGAGTTTGTCCGAGTAAAAACATGGCTTTACCTGCATCTTCAATATAAGTAAAGCTGTGTAGTGTATTAGGATTGCCGATCCATTGTGCACGGCTGTTTTTGGCAAATTTGTCCAGTACCATCATATCGAAAAAACTATTCATGGAGTCAGCACCATAAAAATCTGCTGCACGTGCAATGGTTACATTAATTGTACCTGTCTTGCTTTCTTCCATTAACTGTTGAGCTATTTTAGCCCTAACTTTTCCTTTTAAACTTTGCGGATTATATGGCGTGCTTTCAGTCATAGCGCCATTCACCAGTCCATACATATATACATTGTCAAAAAATATTAACCTCGCACTTGTATTTTTGCATAAATTAATTACGTTTTCGATAATAACAGGCCATTGTTCCTGCCATATTTTGGCATCGTAAACCAAACCTGCACATAGATAAATTACTGTCGAACCTGCTGCTGCGGCAAAAAGTTCCTGTTGGTTTAATAAATCGGCCTTAACCCAGCTTACTTTAGGATTGGTAGTGGAAACGGGTTTCCTGCTTACTAATCTAATCGTTTCATTGTTGGCTGTTAATTCTTTAGTAAGTGCGTTTGCTGTTGGCCCGCCAGCGCCTAATATTGTGTGCATATCTTTTTTCTTTTTGATTAAATCAAAGTTAGCGCACGCGTTAGGATAAAAACGTTAACAAAAGATAAGGATTACAGATGGAGTAATTATAATCAATAACTGCTCAATGGAAGCTATAGGTAATGCTTTTATTGTAATAGCGTCCGTTTGCGGATACGGGATAGAGAAACTGGTGTAATGCCTAAAAAATTGGCAATAAAGTGTTGGGGAACACGCTGAAAAATATCACTCCTTGTTTTTTCGAGGCTGGTATATCGCTCCTCGGGACTCTGGGTAATAAAAGAGGTTACCCGATCATCATAACAACAAATGTAATATTCGGCAACCAAACGGCCAAAGCGTTCTATTTTTAGGGCTAATAACGGCAGGCTTAACATTTTCTGAAAATTGTTATATGAGATTAGTACAAGCTCAGTTTCTTCCAATGCCTGAATATAATTTGTACTAGGTGTGCGTCTTAGAAAGCTTTTATAGGCACTTGCCAATTCATTTTCGAAACTGAAATAACCTGTAATTTCTTGTCCATCTTTTAGATGATAATAACGCAAAGCACCCTTCACAATGAAAGCCATGTGATCGCATACTTTTCCCTCAATGGCAAAATGTTCTTTTTTATTTAAGCTTGAGAAACTTAGATGTTGAATGAAAACTTCCCACTCCCTTTCGGTAAACGTTACAAATTGGGCTATACCAGTTCTAAAAGCATTAAGTTGAAATTGTCTATCCATATCAAGAATGAAATTCTCATTAAAATAATTAATCAATAAAACAATTTAACAATTGGCCAAATTTAGCCCTTATCTAAATTATAGCAAGCTCTGCAACGCGGTTCGTAGCTTTCCTTTTCACCAAGTAAAACAGTCGATTCATCGGCAACCGTACGATAGCTGTATAAAGCAGGATTACCACAGCAAACACAAACTGCATTCACTTTTGTTACGTGCTCAGCAATCGCCATTAAAGCGGGCATTGGTCCGAAAGGTTTCCCAGTAAAATCCATATCCAAACCAGCAACAATAACCCGAATGCCTTTCATAGCAAGTTTATTGCAAACATCGGGTAATTCGTCATCAAAAAACTGGGCTTCATCTATACCAACAACTTGGGTATTGGTGCCTAAAAGCAAAATTGCAGATGCGCTATCGACAGGAGTAGAATTTATTGAATTTAAATCATGAGATACGACGGCACTCTCGTGATAGCGTGTATCTGTTCGGGGTTTAAAAATTTCAACGTTTAATTTAGCAATCTGAGCACGCTTTAATCGGCGTATTAATTCTTCGGTTTTGCCCGAAAACATCGAGCCGCATACCACCTCTATGCTACCCGAAAATTCGCCTCTTCTTCTAAAATTTTGTTCACTAAATAACATGCTCAATACTTATAATGTTCAGTTTCAAATCTTTTAAAGCATTTGAAAATAGGATAAAACTTTCTTTTTTAAGTTAAATTTGATAAAGAAAGTATAATTTTTAAACCGAACAAATATGAGAATTATGTGTTATTTTTGAATACATAGTTACCAACATAAATCGGCAAAAAAATCGTTTAATATTATATGATGAATCAACAAGACATTTTCAGAAAGATAGGCAATATATTAACGGAACTAAATGAACAATACCAGTTTCTGGCTAAAAATGCTGAAAATCTTAATGAACTTGAAATGGAACTTTTTCTGGCTAATGCAGATTTCCTGTCAGATCATGTAAGAATTGCACAGAAACTAAATACCTTAACTGCTCCAACGCACCCAGCAGAAAGTGATCCAAATTTTTTATTGGAAGAACAAAATACCATTGTTTTACCCGAGATAACTGAAAGCTATGCGGCAGACCAAGAAGCGCCTAAGTCATCTTCTGAATTAGAAGCATTTGCAACGGCGGAGGAAGAAGAAGAACGTGTAGATATACAGCCTGAAGAAGAGCGCATCGAGGATGAAATTATTCACCAGGAAACCGCCGAAAAATTGTTGGAAAAGGATTTTTTTAAACCAGATCAGGACGATCATACCTTTGAATTTGTATTAGGGAATCATTCTGCCGATGATAAATTCGATTTTGAAGAAAAATCAGTTGATGAAATTTTCGACCGCCCCTTAAGCAGAGCTGAAGAAGAAATATTAGCGCAGAAGAAAAGAATTCACGAGAAAGAGCAAGAACCTGTAAACGAATCTTTAGAAGCAGAAAATGATGAAATAGGACCAGAGCCTTTCTTAATTCCTCATGAAGAAGAAGCTAAAGAGGAATCCCAAACGCTGTTTACACAAGTAGAATCAAAACCTATTGAAGATATTAAAGTCGAGAAATTTGATGATCCAATTATTTCTCCACCTGTAGAAGAACGCCCTGTTTTTGTTCCACAAGCAGTTCCTGTAAAACCTGTAGAAGAGCCAAAAGCTGATAAACCAACGCCAAGTTTAAATGATTTATTAGCCAAAACTAATGGGCAAACAGAAACCGTTAAAGCGCCAATTGCTGATTTGAAACAGGCCATTAATTTAAACGAAAAGTTATTGTTTATTAAAGATCTTTTTAGCGGTTATAATATGGCTTATTCTGAGGCGATTGATATCGTAAATAAAATGCCAAATTTTGAATCTGCTGATAGTTTCTTGCAAAATAACTATGCAATTAAAAATAATTGGGCCGGAAAACAAAATACAGTCGATCAGTTTTACGAATTATTAAACAGAAGATTTAGCAAATAGAGCAGGCATTAAAGAAAGAATGAATAGCTAAGAATTTAGTATATCTTTTTTAGTTGATATTTGTTTGTTAATCTAGCTCTTAAATAAAACCCATCCTGTTCGAATCCAGTTTAAGGAAAATGAACAGCAATATGGTAAAGCTCCAAAGCGACGAACCACCATAGCTAATTAATGGAAGGGGAATGCCAATAACCGGAATAATACCGATGGTCATGCCGATATTTATAAAAATGTGAAAAAATAAAATACAGGCTACACTATATCCATAAACCCTCGAGAAGGTAGATCGTTGTCTTTCTGCCAGGTTAACTAATCTTAACAAAAGAAAACAATATAAGCCAATTAAAACAGAACAGCCTAAAAAGCCCCATTCTTCGCCAACGGTTGAGAAAATAAAATCGGTACTTTGTTCGGGTACATATCCATACTTTGTTTGTGTACCCTGCATAAAACCTCTTCCAGTTGCCTGGCCCGAGCCGATGGCAATCTGCGATTGAATTACATTATAACCTGCCCCCTTATTATCGGTTTTCAAACCAAGCATTAATTCAATACGGCTACGCTGATGAGGAGCAAGAACTTTTTCGTAAGCAACCTTAATTAAAAACAGGTATCCTATAGCAAATAACGTAACGAATACTGTTGTAATAATGAGCTTTTGTTTGCGCTTATTTGCGTAGATAAATAAACCGCCAATAGTAGTTAAAACAATAATTAATATATATGTCGGAACCAGGAAATCAGCGATAAAAAGCACAATCATTCCTAAAAATATCAATAGAAAATAACCAGATAAACCTTCTCTATATAAAGGGAACATAAATGCAAGGAAAACCAATGCCGATCCTGTATCAGGTTGAAGCATGATTAATGCCAAGGGAGCCAATACGATTAGGGCGGCAAAAAATATCGATTTAAAATCTCTGAATTTTGGATTAAAAGTACTTACATAACGTGCTAAAAATAGTGCCGCTCCAAATTTTGCAAATTCTGATGGCTGTAGCCTAAAAGAACCTATAGGTATCCATGCCTGGTTGCCACCAACATTTCTACCAACAACAAGTACTGCAACCAAAAGCAGGAGGGTAATGCCATAAATAAATGGCGAGAATACATTAAATAATCTTCCATCGAACAGCAGGATAGATAAACCCAATATTAAGCCCGAAACAATATAGATTAATTGTTTACCATAACTGCTTGTAAAATCGAAAGCTGTAGCATTTTCTGGATGGGGAATAGATGCATAAATATTGGTAAAGCCAATGGCGCAAAGCGATATATAGATTAAAACAGTAATCCAATCTACGTTAAAAAAGAAACGATTTCCCTGTTGTTGAATCATTTTTTATTGATTTCTATTTTATTAGCATTAATAGTCGGTTTGTTAATCAATTTTACGGATTGGGGCTTTTTAGTTATTTGGCCTTTAATCCGTAAACTATCGTTAACTTTTTTAATAGAATCTGCTTTTTTTAATTTTAAGCTATCTGCGGCTGTTAATTTTATTTTTTTTGTTTTATCGATTAATGCAGGTAGTAAGTTTTGGTTTTTCATCCATTCTACCTGGTTAGCCCTTGTACCTGTTACTTTACCCTGGATATATTTTTCTACCATGTAACTGGCAATCGGAGCAGCGTAAGTACTGCCATAACCAGCGTTTTCTACAATAACCGCAATTGCAATTTTCGGATTGTCGCGAGGAGCAAAACCAATAAATACAGAGTGATTTTTACCTCTGGAGTTTTGAACGGTACCCGTTTTTCCACACATTATAATATCTGGAATACGCGATAAAACTGCCGTTCCCCACGGACTATTAACAGCATCCTGCATTCCATCAATTACAGGTTCAAAATGTTTTGCATCTACACCGACATAATTTTTGGTTACATATTCTTTTTTTACCAGCATTTTATCGCCCATGGCTTTAATTAAATGCGGCTTTATGTAATAACCCCTGTTTGCAATAATTGCCATTGCATTAGCAATTTGTAGGGGCGTTGCCGTTATTTCACCCTGACCAATAGCCTGTGAAATTACTGTGGTATAACCCCAGCGTTTACCATATATTTTATCATAATGATCCGCATTATAAAAATAACCTTTCTTTTCAAAAGGTAAATCAATGTCGAGTTTAATGCCAAAGCCAAATTTTGATACCCGATCACGCCAGTCTTGATAGGTTTGACGTTGGTTTTTCATGCCGTTTTTGGTAATCAGTTTTTGAAAAACATAACAGAAATATGTGTTACAACTTCTGGCAATTCCCCTCCGCATGCTGATGTTTCCATCAACGTGTTCGCATTTTACTTTATGATTTCCTGCCATGTAATAACCTGGACAGTTGAAAGTTGTATTTACATCGATAACACCTTCTTGCATCCCAATAAGCGCATCAATAGGTTTAAAAGAAGAACCTGGAGGATAATATCCTTGAATAGGCCTTACCATAGAAGGGCGATAGGGATTCCCGATCAAGCTCATATAATTATTTCCCTGGCTTTTTCCAACCAGCAAATTTGGGTCGTAACCAGGGCTACTAACCATTGCAATAATTTCGCCCGATGAAGGTTCTATAGCTACAATTGCCCCTACTTTATTTTGCATTAATTCTTCGCCCAGTTTCTGAACTTCAATATCAATTCCAGAAACTAACCGTTCGCCAGAAACTGCATTAATATCGTATTTTCCATCAGCGTAACTTCCTTGTGGTGTGTTTTTAGCATCGTAAACGGTATTAACTACTCCGCGTTCTCCACGTAAAACCTCTTCGTAAGAGCGTTCAAGTCCGCTTTTACCAATGTAATCACCAGATCGGTAGTAACCTTCAGATTTATCAATATCTACCTGACTAACCTCTTTTACGTAACCAAATAACTGTCCTGCAACACTGTCTGGGTAATGACGAATGGTTCTATCCTGTGTAGAAAAACCAGGGAATCGATACATAATTTCCTGCAAGCGGGCATAACTCTGAACAGAAATTTGCTTGGAAAAAGGAGTAGATTGATAATTAGATTTTCCTCTTGCTTTTTTTAAATTTTTGCGTACATCTTCGATCGAAATTTCAAGTGCATTAGCAAGGGCAACCGTATCAAAAGGCTTAACCTCATTCGGAATCACCATTAAATCGTAAACAGGTTCGTTTTGCACGATAACCTTATTATGGCGGTCTAAAATGGCCCCACGGGCAGGGTATTTAAATTTCTTCTTAAGTACGTTACTTTCGGCAGCAACAAAAAATTTATCGCTAACAATTTGTATATAAAAGAGTTTTGCCAGTAAAATAAGCACCACCACAACAAACAAGCCCTGTACTACATATTTTCGATTAAATAACTGTTCCATTAGCGAGATGTTCTTTTATAGAAGATAAACTCAACCAACAGGATAATTAGTAAGGTAAGAATACAGCTTAATCCGCATCTTACTAAAGTATAACCAATTTCTGTTAACCTAAATGTTTCTAAGAAAAATAGCACAAGGTGATGCGTAATTACACACAGAAAAGCATATAGCGAAAACCACTGAAAGCCCATATAACTTAAAGAAGGTTCAGGATCGTCAATTGCATCTTTGTTTAAACTTATCGAAATAAAAGAGATTCTAACAAACGCCAAAACTACACAGGCAGTAGCGTGTACACCCATTGTGTCGTAAAAGGTGTCGAGTGTTAAACCCGTTCCAAATGCCAGTAAGTACAATACAATATTTGGAATTCCAAATGGCAGGAGCAATAGAAATAATACGTAAATAAAAGGCGTAGACAAATCATAGAAACCCATGTTTTTGAGCAGAAAGATCTGCACAAATAAAAGGATGAACCATCTGATTACGTTAACTATGATTAATCTGCTGTTCATTTTAATTTAACAGGGTTTTCTAAAGTTTCTTGCTCCTTTGCTAATTTATCTTTTATAACGTAGACATATTGCAGTGTACCAAAATCGTTAAATAAACTAACCTCTCCCGATAAGAAATTATCATTTGTGGCAATATTTGTTTTGCTTAATCGGCCAACAAGAATTCCAGCTGGAAACTTTCCGTAACCCGAAGTAACTATTGTATCGCCAATACTCATTTTGATATGATTTGGCACTTCCTTAATAAATGCCTTTTTGATATCAAAATTTCCATCGCCCCAAACTAACGAGCCAATGGCATTATTCTTTTTAATAACAACGCTTATTTTAGTGTCTTTATGCAGTAGCGACTGAATGGTAGCCAGGTGTGGAGATACATCTCGTATAAAGCCAACCACGCCCCGCTGCGGAGAAATTACAGCCATATTAGCCTCAATTCCATCCAGCGTACCTTTGTTGACCGTCATTACGTTATTACGCAAAGTAATTGAGTTTTTAACAACTTTAGCTGCCAGATAAGTATATTGTTGGTTGGTTGTGGTATCGATAACTTTTGTGTCTTTTGCAGAATCAATCGTAGTTAAACCTAATAATGTTGTTTTAAGTTTAGCATTTTCTGCCGCAAGACTATCGTTTACCATTCCCAGATTTAAATATCTTTTAAAAACATTTAATCGTTCGTAAGCAGTACCGACAATTTCGTTGGTCGAGTTTAAAGTTACGCTACGTTGATATGAATTGTTTTTTACCGTTAAGTAAATCCCTACAATAAAGAAAATTATAAACAAGAAGAATGCGTTATATCTGCTTATGAAAATCCAAAGGTTACGCATTTTGTAATAAGTTATAAGTAATAAGTTGTAAGTTACAAGACTTAAAACTTATAACTTACAACGTATAATATGAATTATTGCATTAAGAATTTATAAGTTCCGATGTTTTTAAGGGCTATACCAGTTCCACGAACAACCGCACGTAACGGATCTTCGGCAACGTGAACAGGTAATTTTGTTTTAGCCGCAACACGTTTATCCAGTCCTCTTAATAATGCACCACCGCCAGTTAAATAAATACCAGTTTGATAAATATCTGCAGAAAGCTCTGGAGGTGTAATCTCTAATGCTTTTAAAATCGCTTCTTCAATTTTAGAGATCGATTTATCTAAACAATGCGCAATTTCGGTGTAAGAAACCGTAATTTGTTTAGGTACACCAGTCATTAAATCACGACCTTGAACCGCGAAATCAGCAGGGGCATCCTGTAATTCAGGCAAAGCTGCACCAACTTCGATTTTAATTTTCTCAGCCGTACGGTCACCAATCATAATGTTGTGCTGGCGACGAATGTAGTTTACAATATCAGAGTCAAAATTATCTCCCGCAACGCGGATAGACTGGTCGCAAACGATACCAGATAAAGCAATAACCGCAATTTCAGTCGTACCACCACCGATATCGATAATCATATTACCCATCGGTTCTTCCACGTCAATTCCAATACCTACTGCAGCAGCCATTGGTTCGTGAATTAAATAAACCTCTTTAGCACCTGCAATTTCAGCCGAATCACGTACCGCACGTTTCTCCACCTCGGTAATGCCCGAAGGAATACAAATTACCATACGTAAAGAAGGAAACATCCAGCCTTTACCGCCATTTAGCATTCTGATCATACCTTTAATCATAGCCTCAGCAGCATTAAAATCGGCGATTACACCATCTTTTAATGGGCGAACGGTTTTAATATTATCGTGGGTTTTTCCCTCCATTTGCATGGCCTGGCGACCAATAGCAATAACTTTGTTTGTAGTACGATCAAAAGCAACGATAGATGGTTCATCTACAACCACTTTGTCGTTATGTATAATAAGGGTATTCGCAGTGCCTAAATCGATGGCAACTTCTTGCGTAAACCAGTTAAATAATCCCATGTAGAAGGTGTCTTTATTTTAATTTTGTTAAATCTATACTATTCCTAATGTAAAAATAGCTTTTTTATTGCTTTAAGTTTTATTTTCATCCTGCATTTAACTGATTTTGTTGCAATTAAAATATTTCGAAAATCAAAACCTGTAATTCTTAGGTTAAATCAGCCCCGCTATCTGTTTCAATCTTTTTGTGCGTGTCAGTCTGATCTTGTCGAAGACCGCTATCAAAAAGTATTTCCACTTCAATCGGGTTTATTTTACTCGGGTTTGGTTTTTCAAATGCCATTCCCTTTCTAAAATCCCAAACATTTGTCAGTCTGAGAACGTCGAAAACCGTCGCCAAATTGACTAAAAGTTTTCTATCGCTTTAAGATTTTTCATCTCCTAATTTTGTTTTTAATGGTATTCAAGCTTGCTTCGCAGGTGCTTCGTGCCTCGCAATAACGAGCATGAAGGTAATCTCAAGTTAAGAACCCTAAGCCTTAAACCTAATCTAGTGTTTAAAGTGTCTCACGCCCGTTGTAACCATTGCAATGCCTTTTTCATTTGCTTTTGCAACCGAATCAGCATCTTTAATCGAACCTCCTGGTTGTAAAACAGCTGTAATTCCAGCTTCAGCAGCAATTTCCACACAATCAGGGAAAGGGAAAAAAGCATCCGATGCCATTGCACTTCCTTTTACACTGAAACCAAATGATGCCGCTTTTTCAATCGCTTGTCTTAAAGCATCAACTCTTGAAGTTTGACCAACCCCGCTTGCAATTAAAACATCATCCTTAACCAAAACGATGGTGTTCGACTTAGTATGTTTTACAATTTTGTTCGCGAAGTATAAATCTTTTAATTCTTGTTCTGTAGGCGCTTTATCGGTAACGGTTGTCATTTGCTCAGGACCTTCGATAATTAAATCTTTATCTTGCTCAATTACACCGTTTAATAATGTTTTAAATTGTTTTTTACTCAATTCAACCTCGTTGCGTTGTAAAATAACACGGTTTTTCTTTTTACTGAATAACTCAACAGCTTCTGGCTGGTAAGATGGCGCAATTAAAACCTCGAAAAACAAATTGTTAATTTCTTCAGCAGTTGCTAAATCAACTTCCACATTGGTAATAAGAACACCACCAAAAGCAGAAACTGGATCGCAAGCTAATGAATCAATCCAAGCTTGTTTAACAGTAGGGCGAGAAGCAATACCACAAGCATTTGTATGTTTTAAAATGGCAAAAGTTGGGTCTTCAAACTCATCAATTAAGGCAACAGCTGCATCAACATCAACCAAGTTATTATAAGAAAGTTCTTTTCCATTTAATTTGGTAAACATTGCATCTAAATCGCCATAAAATACACCACCTTGATGTGGGTTTTCACCATAACGCAAAGCTTTAGCTTGAGTTACACTTTGTTTGAAAACATCAAGTGGTTCTTCCTGATTGAAATAGTTGAAAATTGCGGTATCGTAATGAGAAGAGGTATGGAAAGCCGTTTTCGCGAAAGACTTACGTTGCGCTAATGTAGTTTCGCCATTTTGCGCCTCTAATTGGGCTTGTAAAGTTGGGTAATCGTTTTTAGATGCAATAATGACTACATCGTTAAAGTTTTTAGCTGCGGCACGAATTAATGAGATACCACCGATATCAATTTTTTCGATAATTTCTTCTGCTGTACCACCTGCTTTTACGGTTTCTTCGAATGGATATAAATCAACAATAACCAAATCAATTTCTGGAATTTCGTATTCTGCAATTTGTTGTTTATCGCCTTCTAAGCCTCTGCGGTTTAAAATTCCACCGAATACTTTTGGGTGTAATGTTTTAACACGTCCACCTAAAATGGAAGGGTAACCAGTTAAATCTTCAACCGCGGTAACAGGCAGGTTTAAATCCTTAATAAATTGCTCGGTTCCACCTGTCGAGAATAGCTGCACGCCCTGAGCGGCTAACAATTCTACCAACGGGGCTAAACCGTCTTTATAATATACTGAAATTAAAGCGTTTTTGATTTTAATGGACTGACTCATTCTACTGTAAATTTTGAGCCGCAAAGGTAGTAAAACAGGATTGTTTTTTTGTATGTTAAGCATGTAAAAATCGATTAAATAATTAAAATAAATTAATAAACCTGGCTTGCATAAAAATATTAATCATCTTCTGGTTCGAAAAACTAACTACAGGCTTTCTCCGCCCATTTTAGTGTCATCATTAATAAAAGAAAGATTCGGCAATTTTATCAGTTAATTGTGTGCGTTTTTTCGGTTATCTTTCTAGTTTATTTTCATAATAACATGGTGGAAGAAACCTGTTGTGATCGCCACTTAATCGGGTCAGCTATATCCTTTCTTCGCCTTCGCTTAGTCCTCTTGCTGTTCCCACACCAGTCTCAACGGTGATACCTGCTTCGGGCATACGTTTTCATCTGTTGAAGTATTCTCGAAGCGAACCCGAAGCATTGTGGGAGCATGGAGCAAGCATGCATAGCTAAAACACGGACGGGAGTCTGATTGGATACGGATTTGATATTTTAGAAAATGATGGAAAAGATATTATATTGGATTGATCAATGCCTTGATATTCAAATATAAAAAAATTCTTGGTCCTAAAATTTCAAGTTATTAAATATCTTAATCATGGAGCAATAAAAACAATATATCACTAAATTAGAATCCTATGGGGAAAATAATTTCATTTATGCATATATCGCTCGATGGGTTTGTAGCGGGTCAGAATGGAGAAATGGACTGGATTAAAGTTGATGAGGAAATTTTTGATTATGTAGGAAATCGCATTAGCAAAAGCGATACAGCCTTGTACGGAAGATTAACTTATCAGATGATGGAAAGTTATTGGCCGACGGCAGCAGACCACCCGACAGCAAGCAGGCACGACATTGAACACTCAAAATGGTATGGTAAAGTTCAGAAAGTTGTATTATCAAAAAAAATAAATAATGCGGGATTGATTAATACAGAGATAATTAGGGAAAACCTTACTGATCGTATAAATGAAATAAAACAGCAAACAGATACAGAAATTTTGCTTTTTGGTAGCCCGACTGCAACACATTCACTTATTCAACAGAATTTAATTGATGGCTACTGGTTATTTGTTAATCCAGTTATTCTTGGACGGGGCATTCCTTTATTTGTAGATGTTAAAGAAAAAATAAAACTCAGCTTATTGGATACCCGGCAATTTGATTGTGGCGTAACTGCATTAAGTTATATAGTCGAAAAAAAATAATTTAAATTTCGATAAATTAGTGAAAATGAAGATAATAAAACCTTTTTTGTGCCTTATATTGTTGCTGGTGGCTAATTTAGTTTTCGGGCAGACTAAACAAGATAGTTTAGCTATTAAACAAGCAGCGCTTGATTATATAGAATCTCAGCATAAACCAAATCCAAAACAAATGGAAGATGCATTACACCCAAGAATGGTAAAACGCACTTTTTGGAAAGATAAAGCAACGGGTAAAGATTATGTGCGAGAAACCACAACAGAATCGATGGTTTTGCTTGCGGAAACTTATAACAAAAACGGTGACAAATTTCCTAAACCACCTAAAAAAGAAATCTTATTGCTTGATGTTTCGGAACGTACAGCTTCGGTAAAGTTAATTGCCGACGAATGGATTGATTATATTCACATTGTGAAGCTTAATGGTATTTGGAAAATTATTAATGTTCTTTGGCAGTATAACGATATCAAGCAGCATGAATAATAATACTCAGTCGGAACTTTAAATAAAGATCTAAGATAAGAAACACTCCTAGTTTTATATGGATATAGAAGCACAAATTGAACAATATATTGCTGGCCAAAGCGTATCGAAACGCATTGATATGCAAGCATTACATCAAATTATTCTGCAATTAATGCCAGGTTGTAAATTATGGTTCCTGGATGGTAAAAATAGTGCGGGTAAAACGGTGTCTAATCCCAATATAGGTTATGGATCTCACACTATAAATTACGCTGACGGTAAAACTAAAGTGTTTTATCAAATAGGCTTGAGCGCAAACACAACTGGAATGTCTGTTTATATTTTAGGCATTAAAGATAAAAGTTATCTGGCTCAAACCTTTGCTGAAAAAATAGGAAAAGCAAGCGTGACTGGATATTGCATTAAATTTAAAGCATTAAAAGATATAAATATTGATGTTTTAGAAGAAGCAATACTTTACGGACTGAAGTCGTAATTAAATAAAACCTACAGTAATCGTTTTTTGAAGATAGCTTGCTATAATACTTCAGATTTTAATTCAATAAAAATTATTTCTTAATTTTTTTAACAATACTTTCTACAATTCTTGGATAATGCAAATGCTCTAGCTGTTGGCCTTTAAACTTAACCATTTCTAAATTATCGTTCTTATCTATTTTATACCTGGCCTGGTAAATGTATTCCCCTTCATCGTAGTTTTCATCAACATAATGAATGGTGATACCGCCTTCTGATTCGCCAGATGCAATAACCGCGTTATGGACATGATCTCCATACATGCCTTTTCCTCCAAACTTTGGTAAAATGGCTGGGTGTATATTTATAATTCTGCCTGGGTAAGCTGCAATTAAATTTTTAGGAATGAGCCAAAGAAATCCAGCGAGTACAATAAAATCTATATCGAGATTTTTGAGTAAATCAATAATTTCATCGGTTTTATAAAATTCGTTTTTATCGAAAATATGACTCGGGATTTCGAAATTATCTGCCCTTTGTAAAACATAGGCGTCGGCATTATTAGTTAATACCAAAGAAATTTCTGTATCGGTGCTTCTTTTAAAATGCTCCATTAGTTTTTGGGCGTTAGAGCCCGAACCTGAAGCAAATATGGCTATTCGTTTTTTCACTCAAAATTCGTTTTCCCCAAAAATAACATTTTTAGGCAGGTATTCTTAATAGATGATGTTTTTTATAACATTAATTTATTTGCTTAAAACTGCTAAAATTAATGTATTTTTGCAGTTCAAATAAAAGGATAAAAAAAATCAATAAAAAATTGAAAAGTGTTTTGTAATTTAAAAACATTAATCCTATATTTGCAACCCGAATTATAGGAAACGATTAGAAAAAAATAAAGGCTAAATTAAAATGGCAAATCATAAATCTTCATTAAAAAGAATTAGAGCAAACGCTACAAAACGTTTACGTAACAGATATCAGGCAAAAACTACACGTACTTTTATTAAAAGATTACGTGCAGCAGAAGATAAAAAAACTGCTTCAGATTTATTGCCTAAAGTAATTTCTATGCTAGATCGTTTAGCTAAGAAAAATGTTATTCACAAAAACAAAGCAGCAAACAACAAATCTAAATTAACGAAATTCGTTAACGGTTTGAAATAAGCTATTTTATTACGATATTAGTGAAAGGCATCCCAACCAAAAGTTGGGATGCCTTTTTTTTATCTAAAAAATGGCAGATTACGAACAAAAAATCGGTATTAAGCTATGGGCCGAAGAAGACCGACCAAGAGAAAAACTCTTAAAAAATGGCCGCAGACATTTAACTGATGCCGAACTTATTGCAATTTTAATTGGCTCTGGCAATAAAAATGAAACCGCAGTTGATTTAAGTAAGCGAATTTTAAGCTTTTACGAAAATAACCTAACCAAACTGGGGAAAGCTTCTATCTCTGAACTTTCTAAATTTAAGGGAATAGGGGAGGCGAAAGCCATTTCCATCGTAGCGGCGCTCGAATTAGGCTTAAGGCGTAAAGAAAGCCCAGTTGATGAAATTATTCAGGTAACGGCATCAAGCGATGTGTATAAATATCTGCGTAATACCTTTGTACATCTTAATCACGAAGAATTCTGGATATTACTTTTAAACCGATCGAATAGAATTATTGGTAAATATCTGATTAGTAAAGGTGGGCAAGCTGGAACTGTTGCTGATCCTAAAATTATATTTAAAATTGGCTTGGAAAATAATGCTGCCTACATTGTAATGGCGCATAATCATCCGTCGGGAAATTTAAAGCCAAGCGAAAGTGATGATCTCTTAACAAGAGATGCGGCAGCATCTGGACAAATGTTAAGTTTACCAGTTGTAGATCATATTATATTTACCGATAACGGGTATTATAGCTATAAAGACGAAGGTTTGCTTTAACTGTAAACAATAAAACAATTGTTACTTAACAATAAATCAATATTGAAATTAAACAATTTTGTAATTTGGCGGGATGAAAACTTTAACATCCTTCCTAATTTGTTTGCTTTTGTCTGCCGCCGTTTTTGCTCAGAAAAAAGAAACCCCGATTAATATAATTACTTACAATATCCGTTACAATAATCCTGGCGATGGAGTAAATGCATGGCCAAACAGAAAAGACAATGTTAAAGCATTGGTGAAATTTCATGATGCAGACATTCTTTGTGTGCAGGAGGCGCTTGCCGAACAATTTGATGCTTTAAGTGAAAATACAGATTTCGATTTTGTTGGGGTTGGTCGTGATGATGGTAAACGCAAAGGCGAATTTTCTGCAATATTTTTTGATAAAACAAGGTTCGATAAAAAAGATGGTGGTACTTTTTGGTTGTCGGAAACACCAGATGTTCCTTCAAAAGGATGGGATGCTGTATTACCAAGGATTTGTAGCTGGGTTAAATTATTCGATAAATTAAATAAAAAAGAGTTTATCGTTTTTAACACACATTACGATCATGTTGGGGTTAAAGCTAGAATTGAATCGGCGAAACTGATTAAACAAAAAATACAAGAAATTGCGCCAAAGCTGCCTGTTGTTTATACTGGAGATTTAAACGTAACCCCAGAAACTGATGCGATTGCGACTATAAAATCTTTCCTTCAGGATGCTAAAGAGATTACAACAGAACCTCCCTACGGTCCGACTGGCACTTTTAATAACTTTGATTTTAATAGTGAACTGAAGAATCGAATTGATTATGTTTTTGTAAACAAGGGGTTTAAAGTTCAGAAGTTTGCAGTGTTAAGCGATAGTAAAGACAAAAAATATTTTTCTGATCATTTACCAGTTTTTGTTCGCCTTTGGTTTTAGTGGCCATATCTAATTTTATTCTAGGGATTTCTTCAAGTCGTCCTTTCGACCGTAGTGGAGAAATCTTTGATTATATATTGGTCAAAGGTATCCCGTTTCGCTGCACTCGAGTAGAGATGGAGGCTGCTTTCCGGTGTTATAGGGTTGTGCTTTCGCCAAGATTATAATTTAGTAGTATTTATTACATCAAGATTTCTTGTTTAGCTTTCTGCTTTGGGCTTTAAATAATATCTTTGCATTTTATAAAATTTGATTATCAATCAGGCATAGTCTTGATGTTCGATACTCCTTACTTGATACTAAGCAAATGAAAATATCATATAACTGGTTAAAACAATTCGTTCAAATAGATAAAACACCTGAAGAGCTTTCATTAATCTTAACAAATGTTGGCTTAGAAGTGGAAAGTGTAGATAAAGTTCAGCCTGTTATAGGTGGCTTAGAGGGTTTGATTATCGGCGAGGTTTTAACTTGTGTGCAACATCCTAACGCCGATCGTTTACGTGTAACCACGGTAAATGTTGGTGGAAAAGAAAATCTGCAAATTGTTTGTGGTGCGCCAAATGTTGGTGCTGGACAAAAGGTTGTAGTTGCTACAGTTGGTACAACCGTTTATCCGTTAGAAGGTGAACCTTTTAAAATTAAAGAATCAAAGATCAGGGGCGAAGTTTCTCAGGGGATGATCTGTGCGGAAGATGAAATTGGTTTGGGTAAATCTCATGATGGAATTATGATTTTGGATGCGGATACGGAAATTGGTATCGAAGCTAAAGCGCATTTCAAAATGGACGATGATTTTGTATTTGAAATCGGTTTAACCCCAAATCGTGCTGATGCGGCATCACACCTAGGCGTAGCCAGAGATTTAGCGGCTTATTTCAGAAGTGAATTTGAAATGCCGGATCTTTCTGCTTTTAAAACAGATAACGAAAATTTAGTTATTCCAGTTACCGTTGAAGATACAGAAGCTTGCCAACGTTACAGCAGTGTAACTATTTCTGGTGTTACGGTAACAGAATCGCCTGATTGGTTAAAAGATAAATTAAAAGTAATTGGTCTTCGTCCGATTAATAATGTTGTAGATGTAACAAATTACGTTTTGCACGGCTTAGGACAACCTTTGCATGCTTTCGATGCCGATAAAATTACTGGCGGAAAAGTAATTGTTAAAAAAGTGGCAGAAGGTACTCTTTTTACAACGTTGGATGACGTAGAACGCAAATTAAGCGCCGACGATTTAATGATTTGCAATGCAGATGCACCAATGTGTATTGCAGGTGTATTTGGAGGTAAAACTTCGGGTGTTGATGCCAATACCAAAAATATATTCTTAGAGAGTGCTTACTTCAATGCTGTTTCTGTTCGTAAAACATCAAAAAGACACGGATTAAAAACCGATGCCTCTTTCCGTTTTGAGCGTGGTACTGATCCTGAAATTACCGTATCAGCTTTAAAGTATGCTGCTTTGTTAATTAAAGAAATTGCCGGTGGCGAAATCTCCTCATCAGTTTCCGATCTTTATCCAGTTCATATTAAGCCTTTCGAGTTTGAGGTAAGTTATACCAACATAAATACATTAATTGGTGCAAATATTCCATCAGCAGAGATTAAACAAATTATTACTGCTTTGGGTATTTCTGCAACCAATACATCAGAAGATACACTTGCTTTAAGAGTACCGTCATTTAAGGTTGATGTTACTCGCGAATGCGATATAACTGAAGAAGTTTTACGTATTTATGGCTATAATAATATAGATATTCCTGCTAAAGTGAACGCTTCGCTTTCTTACAGTTCGAAACCTGAGAAAGAAAATACGCATAATACAATTGCCGACATGCTTACTGCAAATGGTTACGCTGAAATTTTATGCAATTCTTTAACAAAATCTACTTATTCTAAAAATTTAGAAGAGGCGGTATTCATACTCAATCCGCTAAGTAGTGATTTAAATGTAATGCGCCAAAGCTTATTAATGCCTGCATTAGAAAGTGTTGCTTACAACCAGAACCGCAAAAATGCTGATGTTAAGTTTTACGAATATGGTAAAACCTATCATTTAATTAACGAGCAGTATGTAGAACGCCCAAGGTTATTACTTCTGATATCAGGAGCAAAACAAGGTGAGCAGTGGAACCAAAATAGTAAATCTGCGAGTTTCTATAATTTAAAATCGGCTGTTGATGCAATTATTTCGAGGTTAGGTATTTCAACTTATCAATCGGATGCTTTAACAGATGAAAATTTTGCCTACGGTATAAAATATTTCAGAGGAGATAAAACACTCGTAAGTTTTGGGGCTGCAACAAAAGAGGATAGAAAGAAAGCCGATGTTAATGCAGAAGTTTTTTATGCGGATTTTGACTGGGCAACTTTATTGGATATTGTAAGAAAGAATAAGATTGTAAACAAGGAAGTTTCCAGATATCCAGCAGTAAGAAGAGATTTATCTATGCTTATTGATAAAAATGTAACATTTGATACCCTTAAAGGGATCGCTTTTAAAACTGATAAGAAGTTAATTAAAGAAGTTGGTGTTTTTGATGTTTACCAGGGTGATAAATTACCAGAAGGCAAAAAATCTTATGCATTAAATTTTATTTTGCAAGATGAAGAGCAAACGCTTACAGATAAGCAGATTGAAAATACAATGCAGAAACTAATTGCTAATTTAAGTGGTCAGGCTGGTGCAGAAATTAGGAAATAAAATTTAAATTCGTATTTTTAGAAATAAATTCATGACTTCTGTTGCAGAACAATTAGGTACGGTAATACAAAAAACAACGCGATTAATCGAGTTGTGTAACGCTTTACAAGAAGAAAATGATTTATTAAAGCTTGAAAATCAATCGTTAAAAGTTGCGCTTGATACTTCAAAAGGTAAGCATACTGATCTGGAAGAGAAATTAAGGGTTACTAAACTTGCCAAAAGTATTGAGGGAACAAGCGAGAAGTCGCTTGATATTAAACAAAAAATTAACGATTTTGTGCGAGAGATTGATAAAAGTATCGCATTGCTTAAAAAATAGGTAATGGGAAAGAATCAGAAACTAAGCTAAACAATGGGAGAAATCTCTATTAAAATAACCATTTCCGACCGTATTTACCCGCTTAAGGTAAACATGGAAGAGGAAGAAATTGTGAGACGGGCGGCAAAAATGATTAATGAACGCATAAAAGACTATCAGGAAAATTATGCGGTCAGAGATAAGCAGGATCTACTCTCAATGTCGTTGTTGCATTATGCAACGGCTGCATTAAGAACAGAAAATAAAGTGCAAAACCAGGATACTGCTGTGGCTGATCAAGTTGAGGAATTGGATGTTTTATTAAGTGATTTCTTTAAAAAATAAGGTACGTTCTTAAGCGTTTCGTCACTCTGATAATACATCAGAGCCTTTTAATTTAAGATCCTTTATAGGATGATGATGCGATAAATTAGCATAAAGACATAGCCGCGGCTAGTTTTTTGAGTTTCAAATTTTATAAAACTTAACACTTCAATATCTATAGGGTTAAGAGGGCGTATTTCATCTGCTATGGCACCTGAAAATGGCTTAAACCCTAATTATGCTTAGTTGAGGTTTAAAATGTATGAGACTTTAAAAAATTAGTTGCGGTTTTTTTTTACATAAAAAACAAAATGGAGATAGTAGAAATATTAGGATACGTATTCGCCTTAATAGCCGGTTTAGGAATCGGTGTTGCAGTTGGAAGATTCCTGCTGCGTAACTTACTTAAACAACAGGAAGTTGCGGCTCAGAATAAAGTTAAGAAGATTTTAAAGGATGCAGAAAACAATGCTGAAATCTTAAAAAAGAATAAACTTTTAGAAGCAAAAGAGAAGTTTTTGCAAATGAAAGCAGAGCATGAACAAGAGGTAAATGCTAAAAACAACACCATTAACCAACGCGAAAATACGATAAAGCAAAAAGAGCAATCGGTAAATCAACGTTTAGAGAACTTCAATAAAAAAGAAGGCGAACTTGATAAACAAAAGGTTCAATTGGAAAAGCAAACCGAACTTGCTGTTAAAAAGCAAGAAGAAGTTGAAGTTTTGAAAAATCAGCACCTTACGCAATTAGAAACTATTGCAGGTTTATCAGCAAATGAAGCTAAAGAGCAATTGGTAGAAAACCTGAAGGAAGTGGCGCGTACACAAGCCATGATTCAGATTAAGGATATCGTTGATGAAGCAAAACTAACTGCAAGTAAAGAAGCAAAGAAAGTTGTTATTCAAACGATTCAGCGTACGGCTACAGAAGCTGCAATAGAAAATTCGGTTTCTATTTTTCACATCGAAAGCGATGAGATTAAAGGCCGTGTAATTGGTAGAGAAGGTAGAAATATCCGTGCTTTAGAAGCAGCTACGGGTATCGAAATTATTGTTGATGATACACCTGAAGCAATTATTTTATCGGGTTTTGACCCTGTAAGAAGAGAAATAGCTCGTTTAGCGCTACACCGCTTGGTAACTGATGGTCGTATTCACCCAGCTCGTATCGAAGAAATTGTTGCGAAAACTAAAAAGCAAATTGAAGATGAAATTGTAGAAATTGGTGAACGTACCGTGATCGATTTAGGTATTCATGGTTTGCATCCAGAGTTAATTCGTATGGTTGGCCGTATGCGTTACCGTTCATCTTACGGACAAAATTTATTGCATCACTCGCGTGAGGTGGCTAATTTCTGTGCTACAATGGCTGCAGAATTAGGCTTAAATGCTAAAATGGCGAAACGTGCTGGTTTACTCCACGATATAGGTAAAGTGCCTGATGATAACCCTGAATTGCCACACGCAATTTTAGGTATGCAGTTAGCTGAAAAATATAAGGAACATCCAGAAATTTGTAACGCAATCGGAGCTCACCACGATGAAATCGAAATGACTTCTATGATTTCGCCTATTATTCAGGCTTGTGATGCAATTTCTGGTGCTCGTCCAGGTGCTCGTAGAGAGGTTGTTGAAAGTTACATCAAACGTTTAAAAGACTTAGAAGAACTGGCTTTATCATATCCAGGTGTAGAGAAAACGTTTGCAATACAAGCAGGTAGAGAACTACGTGTGATTGTAGAAAGTGAAAGAATTACGGATGCACAGGCAGAATTGCTTGCAGCAGATATTTCAACCCGTATTCAAACTGAGATGACTTACCCTGGTCAGATTAAGGTTACTGTTATTAGAGAAACCCGTTCTGTGGCTTTTGCCAAGTAGTAAATGATTACACCGATTTAGGTGACAGAAATATTAAAGCGATGACCAATGTCATCGCTTTTTTTATACGTATGGATTTCTGAAGTAGTTTTTCCACCATTTCGACTTGATGAAGTGAGAGGGAAGGATTTTTAACTTTAGATAATAGAGAGATTTATTTGCCATGAGCACTTCTTGGTTTTCGGCTTTGCTGGAAATGACATGATCCACCTGTCCGTCATCTCGACTGTAGCGCAGCGAAATGGAGAGATCTTTGGATCAAATTAAACCTCATTATTTTTCGGTCGGTGAAACACCAACCGATAGAGTAAATGGAGAGATCTTTGGATCAAATTAAGCCTCATTATTTTCCGGTAGGTGAAGACATTAACGGATAGATTTTACTGATGAAAAAAGTTAGTTGAGGTGAGCACTTTATGGCGATCTATACACTCTAAGTAAGTTCGAAATATTATCTGAAATACTTTTCCTAAACTATTTTTCTTCAAAAAAAAAAGATTTACAGAGCGTACATTTATGGAAACCTGCGAAATCTCGTTGAGATTAATTCTATACTTATTATAATAAATAAATCACTCCAATATTTTTTTTATTTTTACATGATGAGCAAGCAAACCAAAAAGACCGTTGAAGTTAAAAGACCTGTTGATGTTTATTTTGATAAATACCAGGAAAGTCACCATAATCCAACCAACGAACTTATTCACTGGATTTGTGTTCCTTTAATTATCTTCAGTTTGTTGGGCTTGGTTTGGTCAATTCCATTTCCTCATTTAAGCTTTTTAGGCCGCTATAACGGTTTCATAAACTGGGCATCTTTTCTTATCGCATTTTCGATTTACTACTATTATCGTCTTTCGCCTATACTATCCTATTTCATGCTATTGATCATCGTATTATTCTCTTACGGAATCGTATCGTTAGAAAAATGGGAAATAGCTGGTGGGCCAGCAGTTTGGCTGGTGTGTTTGATTATTTTTGTTGTAGCCTGGATTGGTCAGTTTATCGGCCATAAAATTGAAGGAAAGAAACCTTCTTTTTTGGATGATGTTAAGTTCCTGTTAATAGGTCCAATCTGGTTATTGCACTTCATCTGCAAGAAAATGGGTTTGAGGTATTAAATTTTTGACAGGTAACATTAAATTAACCTTTAGCTAAACAAAGCTTAATTAACATCTAACATACAGCTAACATTGTGGTAATAGCTTTGCCTAAAATTAAATACAGGCAAATTGAACTTACTAACTACTCTTAAAAGAACAGCGCTAACGGTGCTGGTTTTATTCTTAAGCATAGCCTCTTATGCACAAACAGGTAAAATTTCAGGTATTGTATCCGATAAAAAAACAGGAGAAACCTTAATTGGAGTTTCTGTAAAAATTGCAGGAACAAATAAAGGCATTTCAACTGATGTTGATGGAAGATATGCGATAACAGCTTTAGCTAGCGGTAAATATACCCTTCAAATATCGTACGTAGGTTATACTACTAAAGAAATCAGCGATATTGATGTTACAGGTGGTAAAGCTGTAACCTTGAATGTAATTCTGGAAGAATCTTCATCATTAAAATTAAATGATGTGGTAATCAGAGCAACTTTTAAGCAAGAATCAGTTAACTCTCTGTATGCACAGCAAAAAAACAGTTCGGTAATATCGGATGGTATTTCAAGTGATCAGATAAAAAAATCACCAGATCGTAATACTTCGGATGTTTTAAAACGAGTAAGTGGTGCAACTATTCAGGATAATAAATTTGTAATTGTGCGTGGTTTAAGCGATCGTTACAATACAGCAACGCTTGATAATTCGACACTGCCAAGTACAGAAGCAAATAGAAAAGCCTTCTCTTTCGATATTGTTCCTTCAAATCTTGTTGATAAAATCACGATTAATAAGACTGCAACACCAGATCTACCTGCAGATTTTGCTGGTGGTGCCGTTCAAATTGTAACTAAAGATATTCCAGAGCAAAACTTTCTTTCATTTGGTGTGGGTTATGGCTATAACAGCCAATCTACTTTTAAAGATTTTTTAGCAACTAAGAAAAATGCTGTAAACTATTTGGGTTTTGAAGATGGCTCTAAGCAATTAGCTGAAAACTTTCCAACTAGTGACCAAATCGCTAAAGGAACACTTTCGAGTTCGAAAAACATTGCTGCCTTAAAATCATTACCAAATGATTTATCGGTAAGAAATAGAAGTGCCTTGCCTACTCAAAATTACCAATTAAGCTTAGGAAGAGTTAAACATTTTGAGAACGGAAATACTTTTGGTGCTTTGATTTCTGGAACTTACAGAAACTCACAAAATATAAATCAAGATGTTGAACGTAATTTTTATGTTTACAACTATACTGATAATCAATATAAATTCTCAACTAACTTAGGTGGTTTAGCAAATTTTGCATACACCTTTGGAAAGAACAAAATTAGCTTTAAAAACATCTACAACAGAAACTATGATGATACATATGCAGTAAGAACAGGTATAAAAGACGGAAACTCTTTAAATCAGTTCTATGCTTATGATGTTATGCAGAAATCACTTTTCAAAACTACTTTAGAAGGAGATCATCAGATTGGTGAGGGTAATAATAAATTGAAATGGACTGCTTCATACAGTAATATTGGTAATAATCAGCCAAATCAATTAAAAATTAACTACACAAAACCTTTAGCAGCTCAAAATGATCCAAGTGTTTTATATCAGGCAAATATTACTTCATTAGGTAAAGATAATACAAGATTGTTTTCGGATTTGAATGAGGATATTTATGCAGGTGATGTTAACTATAGTACTCCATTTAAATTATTTGATGCATCTACGATTTTTAAAGTTGGTTTAGGTTCTCAGTATCGCGATCGTAAATTTAGTGCTCGCTTTATTGGTGCAGAGTTAATTACTAACAACCCAACTTTACAAACTCAAATCAGAAGCTTACCTGTTGATCAAATATTTTCTCAATCTTTATTCGAATCAGGTGTTTACAGAATTGCTGAAGTAGGTGGAGAATTGGATAGCTATTCTGCAAATTCATTTACAAACTATGGCTATTTAATGCTTGACCAAAAGTTTGGTGAAAAATTAAGAGCAGTTTACGGTGTAAGGGTAGAAAGTTACAATGTTAAGGTTATGAGCATAAGCAAAACTTATGTTGATGATTCGCAGGTAGATTTTTTACCATCTTTAAATTTAACATATAGTTTAACCGATAAGGCAAACTTACGTGCATCTTATTATCGTACCCTTGCTAGACCAGAATTTAGAGAGTTATCACTTTCATCATATTATGATTATGAATTACTGGGTAATATTACTGGTAATCCAAACTTGAAAAGATCACTTATCGATAACGCAGATATCAGATACGAAATTTATCCAGAAGCTGGTCAATTATTTTCAGTGTCTGCATTTTACAAACATTTTACTAATGCTATTGAGTCTTATCGTTACGATGTTTTATCAACACCAGACGTTTCTTTCTTTAACACACCAAAGGCTTATACTTATGGTGTTGAGCTAGAGGCAAGGAAGAATTTAAACTTTGTAAGCGGAAGTAATTTCTTTAAAAATACAACGGCATATTTTAATTTATCATTAATAAAATCTAAGGTTACCAATCCAACAGATCAGAATTATATAGACAAAACCCGTCCAATGGTTGGTCAGTCACCATACGTAATAAATGCTGGTTTACAACATAGTGCCTTGGATAACAAGCTTAATTTCAATATTCTTTATAATAAAATCGGCAGAAGAATTGTTCAGGCAAGTGGTGTTAATTTCCCAAGTACATGGGAAAATCCAAGAGACGTACTTGATTTACAAGTTAGCTATAAAGTGCTTAAAACTAAAGGTGAAATTAAGTTAAACGCTGGTGATATTTTAAACCAAAGAAGTTTGATCTATTTCGATTATAACGGTGATAAAAAATACAATGGAAGTGTAGGTAACGGTGGTGATGAGACTTTCTCATCTTACAAACCAGGTACTAACATCTCTTTATCTTTTAATTATACTTTTTAGTCATTAACAATTTGGTAACAGGATATTAATCCTAAAGAAAAGTTAAAAAACTCTATTTGTAAAAAAAAATATTAAAACAAAAAAAAATGAAAAACCAATTCATACTACTTGCCTTATCGGTAGTTTTATTTTCAACTTCTTGTAAAAAGAATGTTATTGTTGAAGGTCCTTCAACTGAAACGCCTGGTGGTTCAACTGCAAATGTTGTAGAGGTTACTGGAGAAATTTCTGCAAGCACTACATGGTCTGCAAGTAAAATATATTTATTAAAAGGATTTGTATTTGTTAGTAATGGCGCAACTTTAACTATTGAGCCTGGAACAATTATTAAGGGTGATAAAGCAACAAAAGGAACTTTAATTGTAACTCGTGGTTCTAAAATTAATGCAACAGGTACAGTAGATAAACCGATTGTATTTACTTCGGCTTTAGCCGCTGGTGCACGTACTCAAGGAGATTGGGGTGGTGTAATTCTTTTAGGTAAAGCACCTGTTAACCAAGGTACAGATGTAAAAATTGAAGGGGGTTTAGTTCAGCCTACTGGAAAAGATGAAAAAGCTTACGTCTACTACGGTGGTACAGATGCTGCTGATAATTCTGGTATTATGAAATATGTACGTATTGAGTTTGCTGGTATTGCTTATTCTGTTGATAATGAAATTAATGGTTTAACGTTGGGTGGTGTTGGTAATGGAACAACGCTTGATTACATCCAGGTTTATCGTTCTGGTGATGATGCATTTGAATGGTTCGGTGGTACAGTAAATGCAAAACACTTATTGGCAATTGGTACTTGGGATGATGATTTTGATACTGACTTTGGTTACTCAGGTAATGTTCAGTTTGCTTTAGCGCAACGTGTTGCCACTGTAGCCGATCAATCTCAATCTAACGGTTTTGAATCTGATAACAATAACACAGGTAGTGATCAAACACCAAAAACATCTGCGGTTTTCTCTAACGTAACTGTTTTAGGTCCAATTAAAGCCAATGGAGGTGCATTTAATGCTAACTTCTACCATGGTGCTCAAATTCGCCGTAACTCTTCAATCAGCATTTTAAACTCAGTTATTTCTGGTTTCCCAATTGGCTTATATATCGATGATACTAAAGTTGTTACTGCAAATTCTACATCAGCTAACTTTACAGGTGGAAGTATGGTAATTGCTAATAACTTAATCTATGGTACAAAAACTACAGAAGTAAGCGTGAGCAATACAGCAGCAGCAGCTGCAATCGAAGCTAAATTACGTTTAGATAATACTTTCGCACAAACTTCATTTGCCTCAGCACTTTTAGTTAATCCTTATTTATACTTCAGTGATTTTGGTTCAGGTGTAACATTAGGAACTGCAAGTTTCTTAGTTGCTGCTAACTCTGCTGCTGCAACTGGCGCGGCTTTTACAAATGCTAAAGTTTCAGGTTCGTTCTTTACGCAAGTTGCTTATAAAGGCGCTTTCGGTACAGAAAACTGGGCTTCAGGTTGGGCAGAAGTTGATGCTCAAACATTGGCATATACAACTGCTGGCGCTGTTAAATAGTAAGCAAGTTTTTTTAATATAAAAAAGGCTGAAACTAATGTTTCGGCCTTTTTGCATTTATATCGTTTTTATTCAGCTGATTCTTTAACAGGAGACTTAGTTTTTTTAACTGTTGACTTTGCTTCTTTTTCTTTTGCGGCTACTGGTGCTTCAACTTCTTTAGCTGCTGACTTATCCAGGTTTGTTAAGGTGATTTTTTTGGTAAGTTGTTTGCTAAACTTCTCAATAATCTGATCTGCTTTTTTAACTTTTCCATATCCCGCTACAATTTCATTAAATGCTACGGATAATTTGGCTGTTAATTCTTTCTTTAATTGTTTATTTTTAGATGCTGCTTTTGATTTGAGCTTATTCTTTCTTTTCATTTGGATCTTAGGGTATTTCCAAAGATATATTATCGTAATATTAAATTCATATTATTCTTATGTTAACTAAGTTCGATTACTTAACAAACAAGTTATTTTAAATTATATTTGTTTGTATAGCAGCACTTTAATAAAAATAGATATGAATGTTAATTACCTTGTCGTTGGAGTTATTGTACTTGTTTTATTGATCTTACTCATTTTGTTTTTAAAACGAAATCGAAAAGATGAAAAAGAACTTAGAAATGATCTTAACCAAAATGAATTGGAAGAAGAGCAGTACAAAGAGGATAAAGCCTAAATTTAAATAACAGAACCTTTAGTTACACTTCCACCCATATCTAAAGCGCTTTGAAACTCTTCGAGGTATTGAAGTAAATGGCGTTCTGCTGTTGCGAAAGAAGTAAAGGAAGCAGAAGGTTCGTAAGCATCGGCGCTGTGATGGTTTTTATAGTATAAACTAGTTTGAAATACAAAAACATCTTCCTTGTTAATTGGCGACATAATCCTGGCTTTAACAGGGTTAGTATGTATTTCGGTAAAATATTCTTTTAATACATTGTAGATTACAGGTTGCATAAGTCGGCTTATTTAAATTAATCAACAGAAAATAAAAATAACTTATTTTATAACTACTTGTTTGGTGTTCTTAATTTAATAACATTTAGTTAACATTAAATTAATATGTATTTTACTTAACAGGTTCATAGTTGTAAACAACCTTATATTGCATGTTTTTTAATTGCGCCGAAAGCTGGCCAATCTTTAAATCTTTTTGTTGTGGCGTAGGTTCGCAGAAGGCGTATTTCTTGCCTTTGTAAATCAAGAAGTCTCCTTTTACTGGTTTATCAAACTGAACGGCCATTGTTAAGTGTGTAGGATAGAGAAGTGCTACCATAGGTAAATTGTAGATTTCTTTTACCAGATAAAAAAATAAGGCAGCGCGATCATCGCAGTCGCTGTATTTATTTAATAAAGTTTGTTCAGGCGATAAACGCTTTTCTTTACCAAAATTATCCTGATCATTCTCATAAAGGAAGGCATATCTGGTAAAACGCATCAGGTAATCTACTCCCTTTTTCTGTTCCATACCTTTTAAATTATTCTTAAGGATTGGGATCAGTGAGCTGTACGTTTCGCGACTCAATGGAATATTAAAGTAAGATTCAAAATCTACTCCAGGGTAATTGGCGAAAATGGTTTCCACGTCGTTATTAACCTTAAGTTTAAAATGATAGGTTTTTTGCTTGTAACTAAATTCTACGTCCTTCTCTACATAACTATCGGGTTTAAAATCGGGCATACGGGTTACTTTGTAAGAAAATGCATTTCTGGCTTCGGCTATTGCAATGTTAACCGGCTTATAGGTATTAGCTTGCTGAAATAATTTCCCGTAATCATGGTAATTTAGGCACATGTACTTTTTGTCATTAATCATAAAAAAGGGGATATCGCTAATATCCTCTTCATTCCTAACATAGAATATAATTTGGCCTTTGCCTACTGCAAGTCTTGCATCGTAGCCACATTTATTTAGCAGAAACCATTTATATAAAGTGTAGCGGCTGTAATTTTCTGCCTTAGGGCTAATCTGCTCGGCAGTTTTACGAATCAGCTGATAATATATCCAATCGTTTAGTTTATATTTTTCTTTATAAGAGATTAAAGAAGTAACGAGTTCATGGTAATTAGCCAAGTTTATATCGGTGTAAAATTTTTTTACAGATGATTCCGAAACACTATTGTCTGTTCGGATAACCATCGAAGTATCTACACTGAAATTAAAGGTGCCGTTATAAAAGTCAAAAGAATAGTTTTGGGCTTCCGTTTTTAAAAACGAAAATAGCAAGCAGAAGCAAAAAGCTGCAATTGAATAATATTTATAGGCCCGATTTTTCAATCTAATACATATTGTTAATATTGAATTTACCTATAATTAACGATAAATTAATAATTTCTTTATGTAAAGCTTAGCGATGTTGTTAATTTTAATTTAACACTATTGCCTGTAAGGCTATGCGAGCGGCATTTTTTTCTTATCGCCTAATGCATATAAATTCGTCCTCAAGAATTTTAATAATGAAATATTACATTCATTTGCTGGAATTTCTTTAGGTAAGATAGGCTTACCAATCTTTATTTTAAGGATATGGCCTTTTTTATTAAAGAGTTCGGAAATGAGTTTAGCTGTTTGTAAAGATGGATGTATCGTTTTAAGCAGACTAAACAAGAAACCATTATTGCCGTGGAAGTAAACAGGTAAAATGGGAACATCTGCTTTTGATATAATTTTACCAACAACAGGATGCCAATCCCGATCAGTAATTTTTCGGGTTTTAAGTTTAAACGATGAAACTTCTCCAGCTGGAAAAATCGCTACAGGGAAACCATCCTTTAAGGTCTTTAAGGTGATCTTCAATCCGCTTATGCTCGATGAATCCTGTACTTTTTCGAATGGGTTTACTGCTATAATGCAGTTAGATAGGTTTGGAATTTTCTTGAGTAAAAAGTTACCCATAAACATGGTATCGGGGCGATATTTTGCTAATGTACTTAATAAGGCTAGAGATTCTATTGCGCCGTAAGGATGGTTAGCGATAGAAATAAAAGCACCTTCAGTTGGTATATTCGCAATATCGCTTTCATCGATTTCTATGATTACACCAAGAGTATCTAATAAATAATTTGCAAACGGTTCTCCTTCTAAGTTATTGGCATCTCTAATAATATTGTTGAAACGATTTATCTTCATCATCTTCATAATCATTGAAGTTAAACCTGGGATGGGAACATGGCAAAGGCCAGTTGCTTTAGAGAAATCTTCCTTAGATATAAGTGTCATAGTTTGTTTTTTAACCTGGAGGGATTTACACCAGGTGATCGTATTTATACTAAATACAAGGAGAGAAAGCTTTTTTGTTTGATGGATAAAAAGCTAAACGATGCTTATAAGGAGTACCTAAAGGTAACAGAATAATGTTAACTACAAAGTTTTTGACAAGAATAAGGGCAGGCGTTGAGTGGCTGAATTGGTAATCAACAGATAACTTAGCATTAATAACAACTTAACAAAGTAAGCCTACTTTTGCGGTATAAATATTTGGTTAGTATTTATAAAGTTTAGGTTAGTTGATAAGAAAAAACCCAGGTGGATATCTGGGTTTTTCATTTTTGAAATTTTATAAGTTTTTGCCTAATTTTTCAATCATTTCTGGTGGAATATTATGGGTATCTACTACTAAAAATCCATCTAAGCAATCCGAAAATTTAGGATCGATATTAAAAGAAATAATTTTCGCATTTAAATTCATGTATTGCCTTAACAAAACAGGTATTTTAATGTGCGAATTCTCTATATCCCCAATTAAACTGTCCAAATCTTTAAAAGAATCGCTGCTATCTACCAAAGTATCGGTAGAAATTGGGAGTAAATCAGCTTTAAATTTATTTCTAGGCTTTACATATTTGGCCATTTCGTAATCGAAATGGTTTTTAGTAATATAATCTACAATAAGTGCTTTACTAAACTTAGAAAAATTATTACTTATACTAACTGGCCCAAACATAAAACGATACTGAGGATTATCAATAAGGTATTTTAAAATGCCTTTCCAAAGTAAGAAAAGTGGCAGTGGTTTACCTTGGTATTCTTTTCTTATCCACGAACGGCCAAGTTCGATGCCTTGCTTTAGCATTGGATAAAACTGATCTTTCATTTTGAACAACTCAGAAAGATAGAAGCCACGGCGGCCCATGCTCTCTAAAATTTCATCGCCTTTGCCAATACGGTATGCACCAACAATATTTTCTAAATCTTTATCCCATATAAAAAGATGGTTATAGTAAATATCGTAATTATCTAAATCGATTTTTTTATTGGTGCCTTCGCCAACTTCTCGAAAAGTGATTTCTCTTAAGCGACCAATTTCTCTTAAAATATTGGGTATTTTTAAGGTTGGAACAATATAAACTTCATAATTCTTTTCTGTCCATACTTTAAAATCTTCTAAAGTACTAACCTCTTCTTTAATCAGAACTCTCGAAGTTTCTTCAATTATTTCTTCTGCTTTCTTTTTAATCTTGAATAACTTAAGCGGATTGAAAAGTTTTTTATCTGTATCCAGCCCAACGCCTAATGCATAAGTACGGGCACGTAAAAAGTCCATAAGCTTATTGCTGCTATTCATGTTCGAAATCTCTGCAGGTGCTATAGATTTGCCAATTCTTACTCTAATGGTTCTGCCGTGTTTATTTAAAAACTCAGAAGGAAGTTTAGCCGTACGAAGGGTAGGATGGATAAAGCTTAAAATATTAAATAGAACCCCATTATTACCGTGGAAATAAATTGGTACAACTGGTACTTTTGCTTTAGCGATAAGTTTTCCAACTACAGGGTGCCACATTCTATCGGTTACCTGCTGCGCATCTAATTTAAAGGTAGAAACCTCGCCAGCAGGAAAAATGCCAATCGGTGTACCGCTTCTTAATAAATCGAAAGTTGTTTTTAAACCGCTGATACTTGATGAGTGCTGAACATTTTCAAATGGGTTTACAGCCACAAAAAACTCATCCAGATTTGGTATTTTTTTCAGAATGAAGTTTACCATTACCTTTGCATCAGGACGTACCGTGCATAAAAGTTTAACCAGGGCTAAGCCTTCTACACCACCATAAGGGTGATTTGCAATGGCTATAAATGGGCCCGTTTTAGGAATGCTGTTTAATTCGTCTTCATCAAAATCGATAGAAACACCAATCGTTTCTAAAATTTTATCTACAAACTCTAAGCCTTTAAAGTGCTGATTTTGAGAGAAAACGTCGTTGATGTCGTTCAGTTTCATGAGTTCCATCAGCAAGCCTGCCAAACCAGGAACGCCTAATTTATCAATCTTCGTCGCCTTTGCAAACTCTGAGGTAGTAATAATCTTCATAAAAAATAATTAGCTTGTTGATCTGCAAAACCCCAAGTGTTTTGCAATCCCAAAAATAAGATTTATATTTATAATAAGCATGTCATATCGCATTATGAGAATTTGGCTCAATAAATACTTCGGTTTTAGTAAAGGAGAATTCAACGGATTAGTGTTCTTAATCGTAATTATAATTGTTTTAAAATCCTTTCCGTTAATATACAATTATTATAAACCTGTTGAAAAAGATAACGCAAATTTGTTAGCCTCCATCCAAAAATTAACAATAGCAGATGAGCAAAGTTACAATTACACAAGAGATCGAATCGAAAACTCAAGTCCGAAAAGTGCACCTAAATTATTTAAGTTCGATCCGAATACGATAGATTTAGAAGGCTGGCAAACACTTGGTTTATCTCCAAAACAAGCTCAATCAATTGTAAATTATACAAAAAAAGGGGGGAAGTTTTTTAAGGCTGAAGATTTACAAAAAATGTATACCATTTCGCCCGAAATGTATAAAAAGCTCTTGCCGTATGTTGAAATTGATAATCAAAATTCGACTTTTCCCAAAAAAGATTTTCCATATGATAAAGAGGAATACGTTAAGAAAGCTTTGGTTGTGGTTGATGTTAATCGTGCAGATTCAGCCCAGCTTGATGAAATAAAGGGAATTGGACCTTCTTTTGCTTTAAGGATTCTTAAATACCGCGAAAGGTTAGGCGGTTTCCATAAAAAAGAACAGCTTATGGAAGTTTATGGTTTGGATTCGTTAAAGTATGCAGAAATAAAAGACCAGATTTCCATTAATTCTGCTGTTATAAGAACTGTTAACATTAATGTTGCCGATTTTAATACATTAAAAAGTTCACCCTATTTATCTTACAAACAAATAAATGCTATTATTCAATTTCGTAAACAGCATGGTAATTATAATGATGCAAACGATTTGAAAAAGGTTTTAATTCTTAGTCCTCAAATTATTGAGAAAATTGCTCCATATCTTACTTATTAGTATGAAAAGCAGTTTAATGCTAAATTGTAGCATTAAGGCAATAAAAAAAATATTTATTTTTTTTGATATCTTTTGGGGGGTTTAAAATTAATGTATAAACTAATTGAACCAAATACCATTTCATTCTGCAATTGCACAAATATTTAATGGTAAACAACTATGAAATAAATGTTTATCATTGCCGCAACTAACTACATAAAAAATATAAATTAATGAGCGTAAGCTATAATTTTTCAGAAACTGAAACGCAGGTAAATGTTAAGGCAATGGTTCGGGATTTTGCCGACAAGCACATTCGTCCGAATATAATGGAATGGGATGAGGCACAGATTTTTCCTGTGGAGTTGTTTAAGCAATTAGGGGATTTGGGTTTAATGGGCGTGTTGGTGCCTGAAGAGTATGGTGGCTCGGGTTTGGGTTATCAGGAATATGTTGATGTTATTGTTGAAGTTTCTAGAGTTTGTGGTTCGATAGGTTTATCGCTTGCTGCACATAACTCACTTTGTACTGGGCATATTTTAGCTTTTGGTAATGAAGAACAAAAACAGAAATGGTTACCAAAACTTGCAACAGCAGAATGGATTGGGGCTTGGGGTTTAACAGAGGCAAATACAGGTTCTGATGCTTTAAGAATGATGACAACTGCAGTTGAAGATGGTGATGATTATATTATTAATGGATCAAAAAACTGGATCACTCATGGTAAAAGTGGAGATATTGCAGTAGTTATGGTTCGTACTGGCGAGCAGGGGAGTTCGAAAGGAATTTCAGCAATAGTTGTAGAGCGTGGTACACCTGGTTTTTCTGCAGGGAAAAAGGAAAATAAATTAGGTATGCGTGCATCAGAAACTACTGAAATGATTTTTGATAACTGCCGTGTACCTAAAGCGAATTTGCTTGGTAACGTTGGTGAAGGTTTTAAACAGGCGATGAAAGTTTTAGATGGTGGAAGGATTTCTATCGCAGCTTTAGGTTTAGGAATTGCAAAGGGTGCTTTTGATGCTGCGGTGTCATACTCCAAACAACGTCAGCAATTTGGGCAACCGATTTCGAGTTTTCAGGCTATTAGTTTTAAGCTTGCTGATATGGCAACGGAAATTGAGGCGGCAGAGTTATTGATTCGCCAGGCAGCAGATTTAAAAAACAGGCATTTACCTATGACAAAGGAATCGGCAATGGCAAAATACTTTTCATCTGAAGTAGCTGTAAAGGTATCGACCGAGGCCGTGCAGATTTTTGGAGGTTATGGATATACAAAAGACTTCCCTGTAGAAAAGTTCTATCGCGATAGTAAGTTATGTACAATAGGCGAGGGTACGTCCGAAATTCAGAAGATTGTAATCGCGAGAGAAATATTAAGCTAACGGCTTAAACACCAAAGCAGAAAGCTTGGTTAATAAAGAACAACAAACCAAATATATTATGAGTAATCCGGATCGTTTAATTGCGTCCGGATTTTTTTTGCCTGGATAATTTATGTTTTCTACTAATGAATTGTATTTCGAAGAGAAAGAAATGACTATTGCGGTAAATCTTTAACTGAAATTACACTATCTACAACATATACTGTGAAACCTCTCCATGGTAAAGTATTTTTGTATTCTTTATAATGTAACTCGTAAAATTTGCCACTATTGGCCATCATCTTTTCTGCAATTTCTTTACTGCCGATAGAAAACTCGAATTCGTTATTCTGTAATGTTCCAGTCTGTCTTGATTTTATGCCGCTTTGAATCAGTTTGCCTTCATATGTTTTAAACATATAGCCTTTTTTTACTACATAGTTAAGTTCTCCTGCTTTTACGCCTTCTCCGAAAACAAAAAAGTAGCGGTAGTATGCTATTCCTGCAATTATTAAAACTGCAATTAAGATAATTAGGCCGATAATTTTTTTTCCTGAGGTCATTTTTCTGCTTTTTTTACAACTAAAAGTAAGAAAACTATATAATATTACTACAAATTGGAAATAATAAATATTATGATAGGTTATTTCGCTTTTATTAGTTGTTATTTTTTGATTAAATGATGTTTGATGTTAAGTTTTGCATTTATTTTTTGTCTTTTTGGTTTTGTTGTGGGTGTTGTTTGTTTTATTTTTGATTCTATCACTAATAATTAGATATTTTTTTAGTTAAATTTTATATTTTATTCTTTTTTTAAATTTATTTTTTGTTTTTTTAGAAAACCAAACCAAAAACAATCTATTTTTAGCCAAATATTACATATTTTGAAGAGAATTTAACTAGTTTTCTACATATATATGTGATATTTTTTTGTTTATAGGTGTTTTTTAAATCAGATAGGGGAGTTTTTCATGTGTTTAGTGAGTCTTAGGGCTTGCTTAGGTAATTTGATGGGTTTATTTTGTGCTAGAATACAATTTTCCTCAATAAATAATTAATCAATAACCTAAAATTAAACGTATGAAAGAAAAACTACTAGTTTTGTTTCTTCTTGTTGTGCTGAGCTTTTCAGTTCGGGCACAGCAAAAAACGATTACCGGAAAAGTTACAGCCGAGAAAGATGGACTTCCAATACCTGGTGTTTCAGTAACTGTTCCAGGAGTTAGAATTGCGGCTCAAACTGGGGCAGATGGTGTATATTCCATTTCCGTACCCAGTAACACAACTTCACTTACCTTTAGGTTTATCGGTTATGCTGGTAAAACACTCCCTTTAAAAGGCGCTACGTTAAACGCACAGCTTGAAGAAGAAAGTAATTCATTAACTGATGTTGTTGTTACAGGCTATACAACTTTAAGAAAAGCAGATAATATTGGTTCAATCTCAACCATTACTGGGAAGCAACTAGAAAATAAACCAGTTCAAAGCTTTGACCAGGCTTTGGGTGGTAAGGCTGCGGGTGTTCAGATAACTATCCCAAATGGAGTTTTAAATAATCCTCCAGTAATCCGTATCCGTGGTACAAATTCAATTTCATTAAGTTCTTATCCTTTAATAATTGTTGATGGTGTAGCTACTTATACAGGTGATGTAAGTGGAACAAGTGCACCAGGTAATGCACTATCAAGTATTAATCCTAATGATATTGAGCGACTCGAGGTTTTAAAAGATGCTGCAGCTTCAGCTATTTATGGTAGCCGCGGTGCAAATGGTGTAATTGTTATTACCACTAAAAAAGGCAAGCCTGGTAAAGCTGTTGTTTCATACGATTCGTGGGTAGGTTCTACCAAAGCCAGGGGTTTACCTGAACTTTTGGATGCATATCAGTATACAGATTTAAAAAACGAAGGTTTAAGAAATGCAGGAACTTTCGATAACACAAATGCAAACCCAGCTAACAGAAGATATTTTGCTTTGTCGAATGATGCCGCTGGGAATGTAATTAACACAAATTGGTATGATTATATTTATAGAACAGGCTATTCGCATAATAATTCGGTAAGTATTTCTGGTGGAACCGAATCCACCAATTACTATATGTCTGGAAGTTATACCAAACAACAGGGTATTGTAGTAAATAATGATTACACCAGGAAAGCAGGCTTGTTTAAAGTTGATCACCGGGAGGGTAAAATTTTTACTATTGGTGGTAAAATATCTTATTCAAATGAAGAAAATTTATCGGCGACCTCTACAGGTTCTCTTGCAGGCGAAGCATTTGGAACTGGCGGTCTTGGTCGTTTAGCGATTGTAACTGCGCCAAACGTTTCTCCTTATAATAATGATGGAAGTTATAGTGTTTTTAATGCGACTACGATTGGCAGAGGGGCAAATGTTGGTTCCGATGTTGGTTTTTATAATCCTGCTGCTGTCTTAAATCTCGATCGTTCCAATAACGAGATCAATCACATCCAATCGAATATTTATTTACAAGCCAATATTACACCTTGGTTAAATGCAAAATCTGTTTATGGTATAGATTATATCTTTTCAGACAATGATTCTTTTGCAAACCCGATCAATGGAGGTTCTGCTGCTTCTGGTGGTTCTGCTGCAGAAAGTTTAAATAAGAATAAGCGTTGGGTATTAACGAATACTATCCAGGCAGATAAAACTTTTGGAGAAAAACATAATTTCTCACTTTTGTTGGGTAACGAACAACAGAGAAGTACTTCATTAGGGTTTGGCGCTTCCCGTACAACCTTATCCGATCCAGCATTTAATGTATTTGCAGCTGGTTATGCAACCCCCGCTGTAAATGTTGCCAACATGGGCGAAAATTATCTGGTGTCTTTTTTTAGCGGTTTAACTTATAATTACGATAAGAAATATTACGTTAATGCTAACGTACGTCAGGATGAATACTCGGCTTTTGGAGCTGATAATAAAAAAGGTGTGTTCTATGGTGTTGCCCTAGGATGGGAAATTGCAAGAGAAAAATTCTGGTCGAAAATTGGACTTGATAAAACCTTTACAAGTTTCAAAATCAGAGGATCGTATGGTACTGTTGGTAATACAAGTGGCTTAGGGAATTTGGCTTCGTATTCATTCTATTCAACGGGCTTATATAATGGTGCTTCAACGTTAGTTCCTAATCAAACGGGAAATGATCAGATTGGTTGGGAAGAAAGTAAAAAGTTAGACCTTGGTTTTAATTTTGGAATTTTAAATGATAGGATTACTGTAGAAGCGGCATATTACAAAAACACACTTGATGGCTTGATCTATAACGTGCCTCAGGTTCCTTCGGCTGGTTTACCAAGTACTCCACAATTAAACATTGCATCTATGTATAATAAAGGGCTTGAACTGGCTATTAATGCAGATGCTGTGCGAACTGAAAGCTTCAGCTGGTCTCCATCTTTTAACATCTCTTACAACAAGAATGAAATCTTGTCATTATCAGAAGGTTTAACTCAGTTTATTCAGGCTACATCTTCATTGGAATCTGCAAGTATTTCTAAAGTTGGCGGTCCGTTGGGTATGATTTATGCAGTTCAAACCGCTGGTGTTGATCCTGCAACAGGAAGAAGAATCTTTATTGAAAAATCAACAGGGAGAAAAGTATTATATCAACAAGTTGCGCCTGCAGGCCAATTTAGATATTCTTATGAAGACGGAACTGAAGCAAGAAACGGTATTTCATTAAATAACGATGGTATTCCCTATAAAAACACTCAACCAAAGTTTTCTGGAGGTTTTAATAATACATTCAGATATAAACAATTCGATTTAGATTTAACCTTTACCTACCAATTAGGTTTCTACATTTATTATGGAACGAACTCTGGCTTAAGAGATCAGCGTTTCTGGAATAACTCAACCGATATGTTGAATAGATGGACTACTCCAGGACAGGAAACTGATATTCCGAAAATCGTTAACGGAGATAACGTATCAAACGGGTCATCGTTTCCGATTGATATTAATGTTTTTAAAGGTGATTTCCTAAAACTTAGAAGTGCGACTTTTGGTTACACCATTCCAAAAAGTGCTGTTGCAAAATTGAAGCTTGCAAGTGCAAGACTGTACGTTAGTGGTAGTAACCTTTTAATTTTAACTAAATATCCTGGTTCAGATCCCGAAGTTTCATCAAACGGAAACTCAGTTGGAGGTAATGCTTCTCCAGGTGTTGAAAGGAATTCTGTTGGAAATGGACGTGCATTTACTGCAGGTTTATCGGTTAAGTTTTAAATTTTTAATCAATAGATATGAAAAAGAAATTAATATATATTGTTTGTGTATCGCTTTCGTTATTAACAAGCTGCAAGAAATCGTTGCTTACGCCCGAATCGCAAACAGCTGTTGCAACATTAGACTATGCGCAATTCTCTACTGTTGGAAGAATTCAGGGACAGGTTTTAGGCTTATATGCAGGTTTAAGAGCTGGCGATTTTTATGGAAGCAGATACCTTATTTATAATGAGCTTCGTGCAGATAACTTTCTTGCTCAAAGCAGTAACTCAGTAACGGCTTATCAAACTTATAACTATACACTAGGTAATGGTGCTCAAGAAGTAACTGATTTCTGGGCTTCGGCTTATAGTACAATAAATAGATGCAACCTTTTTATTGATGGTATGGCCGTAAAAGGAGTATCGGTAGTTGGTGCAGATTTGACAAAGAATTATGTGGCCGAAGCCAAATTGGTTCGTGCTATAAGTTATTATAGTTTGCTCCAGCTCTACGCCAGGCCATATTATGATGGCTTGGGTAGTAAACCAGGATTACCTTTGCGTTTAACAGGAAATTCCGTTGCTGGTAATTATGATTTAGCAAGAAGTACAGTTGCTCAGGTTTATACTCAGATTTTAAAAGATTTAAATGAAGCAGAAACCGAATTACCACTTAGCTACGGTACAACTGCAGTTACCAATGTAACCAGAGCGCATAGAAATACAGCAATTGCATTTAAAACAAGGGTTTATTTAACGATGCAGCGTTATGCAGATGTAATAACCGAAGCCAATAAAATTGTAAGTACAACCGCACCATATGTTGCATCGAGTGGTGTGTCACTGGCTTTGCAAAGCGATATTACCAATGTATTTAAGACACCATACACAACCAACGAATCTATTTTATCGATGCCGTTTGTAACTGGAACAGAAGCAGGAGGAGGTCAAAGTGCTTTAGGTTCTTACTTTTTTGGAGTAAAATTATATTCCTTAAATCCAACAGGAATAATTGGTGATGCAGGATATAAGGCAACTGATAGAAGAAGGAGCTTTATTACTTTATCAGGAGGTTTGCCGTATATGTCGAAATTTCCAACGCTTGCTGCTGCGGGTTATGCAGATTATGTTCCAGTAATTAGATATGCAGAAGTATTGCTGAATCTGGGCGAGGCAAGAGCCAGAAGTTTAAATGCTTTGGATGCACAGAGTATAGGTTTACTAAACGCCGTAAGAGGCCGATCGGATGCGACTACTGTTTTTACTGCAGCAAGTTTTGCTAGTCCACAGGCTTTGTTTGATGCTTTTATGACGGAACGTAATATCGAATTTTTAGGCGAAGGTTTGCGTAGTCCAGATTTGTTACGTTTGGGTCTAACAATTCCAGGTAAAGGAAATGTTTCGGCAGTTCCAGCAAGTTCTTCGCAGTACATCTGGCCAATATCAGGTACTGAATTATTATACAATAAACTTATGACGGATAACTAATTTAACCATCTTAAATAATAAAATGCCCTGAACGAAATTTCAGGGCATTTTATGTTATCAGCCATTGATGAATATTTTTTTTGAAATACTTTCTCATTTTCAATTATTTGCTTACATTTGCAGCCCCGATAACACGGGAAATTTAAAAACCACGAGAGGAGGTATTTCAGCGTTATGATCATTATCAACATTAAAGACGGCGAATCATTAGATAAAGCCCTTAAACGTTTCAAGAAGAAATTCGAAAAAACTGGAGTTTTGAGAGAACTACGTAGCCGTCAGGCATACGAGAAAAAATCTGTAGCTCGTCGTACTGAAATTAAACATGCTGTTTATATTCAAAACATGAATCAAGATACAACTATATAGTTGTTACCGATATAAGTTATTAAATGCCTTCAGGATTTTTTCTGAAGGCATTTTTTTTGTGTAAAATTTTCAGTTAATAATTTCTTAATATTAAAACTATTAGTAACTTCATTCTAAGTGCCGAACTAATATTTACTAAATGCTGTTAAATAGTTTTCTAACTTATATATCACACGAGAAACGTTATTCTCAGCACACCATAAGTTCTTATCAAACTGATTTAGGCCAATTTGAAACTTATATCCAAAGCACATTCTTATTAAGTATTCCAGAAGTTAAGCACACGCATATAAGAAGTTATATGGTCGATTTAATGGAGTCGAAATCTTCGGCTGCTACCATTAACCGAAAAATATCTGCATTGCGTAGCCTTTATAAATTTTTGCTTCGCGAAGATAAAGTTTCCCAAAACCCGATGCTTTTAGTTAAAGCGCCAAAAATCCCTAAACGTTTACCAGTTTTTATCGAAACACAAAAAATCGATAATCTTTTAGATTCTTCTGAGTTTTTCGACGATAGCTTTAGCTCTGTCAGGGATCATCTTGTAATCGAATTACTTTTTGGTACAGGTATGCGATTATCGGAATTATTGCAATTAAAAGAAACTGATGTTGATGCTTATGGCGGAACGATAAAAGTTTTAGGTAAAAGGAATAAAGAAAGAATTATACCTATAAATAAACAGCTTATTAATCAGTTAAATAGCTATGTTGAGGCAAAAATGGTGCAGAATTTCAATAACAATTTACTTAATTTAATCGTTACCAATACAGGTAGTGCCGCATACCCTAAGTTAATATATCGTATTGTAAGTTCTTACTTAAGTCTTGTATCAACCAGTGATAAAAAAAGCCCGCACGTATTAAGGCATAGTTATGCAACGAGTTTGCTTAATGCTGGTGCCGATTTAAATGCTATTAAAGAGCTTTTAGGGCATTCTAGTTTGGCTGCTACACAGGTTTACACACACAATTCAATCGAAAGATTAAAAACAATTTATAAACAAGCCCATCCAAAGGCGTAAAAAAAGGAGGAAAAATGAAAATCGGAGTTCAATCAATCCACTTCAGTGCAGACAGTAAGTTGTTAGATTTTATACAGAAGAAGGCAAACAAGCTGGATCAGTTTTTTGATCAGATTATTAGTGGCGAAGTGTATTTAAAATTAGAGAACGTAGAAGATGAGGCTAATAAAATCAGTGAAATAAAGCTGATTGTACCAGGCGGCACCTTATTCGCTAAAGAACAATGTAAATCATTTGAAGAGGCCACCGATCTGGCTATCGAATCATTAAGAAAGCAAATAACGAAGCATAAGGAGAAAACTAGAAAAAAAATTAGTGAACAAAAAATAATATTAAGCGAAGGCGAAATATCTGATTACTAAGCAACTATTTTCTTAAAAAATGAATAAAAAATTAGCGAGCCATCAAGCTCGCTAATTTTTTTTCAAATTTATTTTGAATAGAAATATAAGTGTGTATATTTGCATTCCAATTCGGAAAGGGGGTTACCTCAAAAAAGAATTGGATAAGTTCTGTGAAAAGATAAATATTTTAAAAAACACGTTAATAGTATGAAAAATTAAGTTTTTTCGTATCATTGCGCAAAATTAAAGCCTCCTTAGCTCAGCTGGTAGAGCAACTGACTTGTAATCAGTAGGTCATTGGTTCGATTCCGATAGGAGGCTCTATTTATTGTAAAGTGTTCGCATTTTAGGATAAAGTTGGGGAGATTCCAGAGCGGCCAAATGGGACAGACTGTAACTCTGTTATCGCAAGATTTCGAAGGTTCGAATCCTTCTCTCCCCACATTAATTTTAGATTTGAAGATTTTAGGTTTACGAATGAAAGTTTGTAAACCTAAAACCAACAATCGGAAATTGATAAGCGGAAGTAGCTCAGTTGGTAGAGCGATAGCCTTCCAAGCTATAGGTCGCGAGTTCGAACCTCGTCTTCCGCTCTTTGGTTCATTGGGTAGTTTGTTCAGTGGTTCATTTGTAACCTAATGAACGATGAATAATTGAGCTGATGAGCTAAAAGAAAAAAGCCGACTTAGCTCAGCGGTAGAGCACTTCCTTGGTAAGGAAGAGGTCATGGGTTCAATTCCCATAGTTGGCTCAGGTAAATAGCTTTGTTAAATCTGTTATAAATACAGAAGAGGCAAGGTTTTTTGTGTTGCATTGCATCAAAACAATAAATAAAAAAAATAATAAAAAGTTAACCTACTAATTAGTTATAAATAAAATGGCAAAAGAAAAATTTGACCGCAGTAAACCGCACTTAAACATCGGTACAATCGGTCACGTCGATCACGGTAAAACAACTTTAACAGCAGCTATTACAAAATGTTTAGCTGATGCAGGTTTATCTGAGGCACGTTCATTCGAATCTATTGACTCTGCTCCAGAGGAAAAAGAAAGAGGTATTACAATCAATACAGCTCACGTTGAGTATTCAACAGCTAACCGTCACTATGCACACGTTGACTGTCCAGGTCACGCGGATTACGTGAAGAACATGGTAACTGGTGCTGCTCAAATGGACGGTGCAATTATCGTTGTTGCTGCTACTGATGGTCCAATGCCACAAACTCGTGAGCACATCTTGTTAGCTCGCCAGGTAGGTGTTCCTTCATTAGTTGTATTCATGAATAAAGTGGATATGGTTGATGATCCAGAATTATTAGAATTAGTTGAAATGGAAGTTCGTGAATTATTATCATTCTACGATTTCCCAGGTGATGATATTCCAGTAATCCAAGGTTCTGCATTAGGTGGATTAAACGGTGATCCGAAATGGGTTGGTAAAATTATGGAATTAATGGAAGCTGTAGATAACTACATTCCAATCCCTCCACGTTTAACTGATCTTCCTTTCTTAATGCCTGTTGAAGATGTATTCTCAATTACTGGTCGTGGTACTGTTGCTACTGGTCGTATTGAGCGTGGTGTAATCAACTCTGGTGATCCAGTTGAAATCTTAGGTATGGGTGCTGAGAACTTAAAATCTACAGTAACTGGTGTTGAGATGTTCCGTAAAATTTTAGATTACGGTGAAGCTGGTGATAACGTAGGTTTATTATTACGTGGTATTGAGAAAACTGATATCCGTCGTGGTATGGTAATCTGTAAACCAGGTTCAGTAACTCCTCACTCTGATTTCAAAGCTGAGATCTATGTATTATCAAAAGCAGAAGGTGGTCGTCACACACCATTCTTTAACAAATATCGTCCTCAATTCTATTTCCGTACTACAGATGTAACTGGTGAAATTTCATTAGCTGAAGGAACTGAAATGGTAATGCCAGGTGATAACGTTACAATCTCTGTAAAATTGATTTCTCCTATCGCAATGGAAAAAGGTCTACGTTTCGCAATCCGTGAGGGTGGTAGAACAGTAGGTGCTGGTCAGGTAACTGAAATCTTAGCTTAATTTTAAGCTATAATAATATTAAAAGAGCTAGTTTAGGCTAGCTCTTTTTTATACACACGGGAATAGTTCAACGGTAGAATAGAGGTCTCCAAAACCTTTGATCAGGGTTCGAATCCTTGTTCCCGTGCCAAAAATAATGATTGAATTAGTGAATGTTTTAATGATTGAATGTTAGGCATTCTCTCACTCACTAACTCAATCATTTAATCATTATAATAAATATGGCTAAAGTAGTTGAGTTTATAAAAGAATCATACGAAGAAATGACCAGTAAGGTTACGTGGCCTACTTGGGGAGAACTTCAAAATTCGGCAGTTCTTGTTTTAGTAGCCTCTTTAATTATTGCATTAATTATTTTTGCAATGGATAAAGGTTCTGTTTTTGTTTTAGATACTTTTTACAAATCACTTTCTAATTAATATACTATAATGAGCGAATTAAAGTGGTATGTTGTAAGAGCGGTAAGCGGTAAAGAGAAAAAGGTAAAACAGTATATTGATGCTGAGATTAGCCGTTTAGGTTTTTCTCATTTGGTACCTCAGGTTTTAATACCTATGGAAAAATATTACCAAATGAAAGATGGAAAAAAAATTGCTAAAGAACGTAACTTTTATCCTGGATACGTTTTAATTGAAGCAACTTTAGATGGTGAGTTAGAACATATTATTAAAGGCATTAATAGTGTTATCGGCTTTTTAGGTGATAAAGCAGGCAATCCAATTCCAATGCGCCAGGCAGAAGTTAACCGTATTTTAGGTGTGGTTGATGAGATGAGTGAGCAGGGGGAAATGATGAATGTTCCTTTCTACGTTGGCGAGAACATTAAAGTAATGGATGGTCCTTTTAATGGTTTCACTGGTGTAATTGAAGAAGTTAACGAAGAAAAGAAAAAATTAAAAGTTATGGTTAAGATTTTTGGTCGTAAAACACCTCTTGAACTTAACTATATGCAAGTAGAAAAAGAATAATTTAATTTACGATTGTAGATTTAAAATTATTAAAATATTAAAAAGCTTTCCTCAAAAGGGAGAGCTTTTATATTATATTAGTGTTACACAAATAAACTAATATAATTATTTTCTGTATTCTATTGTAGGACTGCAAGATTATTCATATCTTTGCAGTCCTTTAAGCTTTATAGGAGTTAAAAGGAATTAAATGTTACATGCTTCCAATATTTAACATTGAGTTTTAAATAAACAAAAAACACAAAATGGCAAAAGAAGTCAGTGCAATGATCAAATTACAGATCAAAGGCGGAGCGGCAAATCCATCGCCACCAGTAGGACCTGCATTAGGTGCTAAAGGGGTGAACATTATGGAGTTTTGCAAACAGTACAACGCTCGTACCCAAGATAAAGCAGGTAAAGTATTGCCGGTTGTAATTACTGTTTATGCTGATAAGTCATTCGAATTCATCATCAAAACCCCTCCAGTAGCTATCCAATTAAAAGATGCTACTAAATTACAGAGTGGTTCTGCTGAGCCTAACCGTAAGAAAGTTGGGTCGGTGACCTGGGACCAGATTAAAGTTATTGCAGAAGATAAAATGCCTGATTTAAATGCATTTACAATCGAATCTGCAATGAGTATGGTTGCTGGAACAGCACGCAGTATGGGAATCACCGTTTCTGGTGACGCACCCTGGAACAATTAATTAAAAAACAGTTTACAACAGTGGCGAAATTAACTAAAAATCAAAAAAAGGCACATGCTAAGATAGAAGCTGGTAAAGCTTATACCTTAAAGGATGCGGCTGCTTTGGTAAAAGAAATCACTACTACTAAATTCGATGCTTCAGTTGATATTGATGTATCTTTAGGAGTAGATCCGCGTAAAGCCAATCAAATGGTACGTGGTATTGCTACTTTACCACACGGAACAGGTAAAACTGTACGTGTTTTAGCTTTAGTAACTCCTGATAAGGAAGAAGAAGCAAGAGCGGCTGGCGCAGACTTCGTAGGTTTAGACGAGTATGTAGCTAAAATTGAAGGTGGTTGGACCGATGTAGACATTATTATCACTACACCAGCTTGTATGGCTAAGGTAGGTAAATTGGGCCGTGTTTTAGGTCCAAGGAACTTAATGCCTAACCCAAAATCAGGTACAGTAACTAACGAAGTTGGTAAAGCTGTAACTGAGGTTAAAGCAGGTAAGATTGATTTTAAAGTAGACAAAACGGGTATCATACACGCCTCGATAGGAAAAGTATCATTCCCAGCAGATAAAATTTATGAGAATGCACTTGAAATTATTCAGGTTATTTCTAAATTAAAACCTTCTGCTGCAAAAGGAACTTATTTTAAAAGCATTCACGTGTCTTCTACAATGAGTCCTGGGATTGCAATTGAAACTAAATCAGTAGCGGGGATCTAATCATGAACAGAGAAGAAAAAAACGAAGTAGTTCTAGAACTACAAGGACAAATGCAAGAGTTTGGCAATTTTTATATTGCTGATACATCTAGCCTTTCTGTTGAGCAGATCAATAACATCCGCCGCAAATGTTTCGAAGGTGATATCGTAATGAAGGTTGCTAAAAACTCTTTAATTCGCAAAGCGATTGAAGGTTTAGATGGTGATGCTTCTGAGATATACGAAGCCCTTAAAGGTTCTTCATCATTATTATTCTCAAAAACAGCTAACGCTCCGGCTAAGTTGATTAAAACTTTGAGAAAAACTTCTGATAAACCAGTGCTTAAAGCAGCATATATAGATTCATCAGTATACGTTGGTGATGATCAATTGAATAACTTAGTAAGCTTAAAATCGAGAGAAGAGCTTATTGGCGATATCATTGGATTATTACAATCACCAGCGAAAAATGTTGTATCTGCGCTTAAATCAAGCGGAGGCAAAATTGCAGGAATTGTTAAAACTCTACAAGAGAGAGAAGGTTAACGAACACCTTAAGTTCGCAAATTAAACAAAATTATTACACACGTAAATTTTAAAATCTTAATAAAATGGCAGATTTAAAAGCGTTTGCTGAGCAATTAGTAAACTTAACAGTAAAAGAAGTTAATGAATTAGCTCAAATCTTAAAAGATGAGTATGGTATCGAGCCTGCAGCTGCTGCTGTAGTTGCTGCTCCTGCTGGTGGTGATGCACCTGCTGCTGCTGCAGAAAAAACATCTTTTGATGTAATCTTAAAAGAAGCTGGTGGTCAGAAATTAGCAGTTGTAAAACTTGTTAAAGACTTAACTGGTTTAGGTTTGAAAGAAGCTAAAGACTTAGTTGACGGTGCACCAAAAGAATTAAAAGCTGGTGTTGCTAAAGACGAAGCAGAAGCTCTTAAAAAACAATTAGAAGAAGCTGGAGCCGTAGTTGAAATTAAGTAATCACTTAATTTAGCTAAGCTAAAAATGTATTAGACACCGACTGAAAATGTCGGTGTCTTTACCTGTTTATAAACATCTCATTTTGCTTGGTTAATGAGAATGTTTCAAACCCGAACCAAACAAATAGTTTATTCTTAAACTAAAATCTTTTAGTCCATTGGCAAAGACAGTCGAACAAAGAGTAAATTTTGCAACTAGTAAGCACATTATAGACTATCCGGATTTTCTGGATGTGCAATTGCAATCATTCAGAGAATTTTTCCAGATAGATACCACATCAGACGATCGCTCTAGCGAAGGTTTGTTTAAAGTGTTTGCTGAAAACTTTCCAATAACAGATTCAAGAAATATCTTCGTATTAGAGTTTCTTGATTATTTTGTTGATCCGCCACGTTACGATATACACGAGTGTATTGAGCGTGGATTAACTTACAATGTTCCATTAAAAGCAAAGCTTAAGCTTTCTTGTAACGATGTTGAACATGAAGATTTTGAAACCATTATTCAGGATGTGTATTTAGGTACTATCCCGTATATGACACCAAAAGGTACATTTGTTATCAACGGTGCAGAACGTGTTATCGTTTCGCAATTACACCGTTCTCCAGGTGTGTTCTTCGGCCAGAGCCGTCACACAAACGGAACCAAATTGTATTCTGCTCGTGTTATTCCTTTCAAAGGTTCATGGATCGAGTTTGCTACAGACGTTAATAACGTAATGTATGCGTATATCGATCGTAAGAAAAAATTCCCGGTTACCACTTTATTACGTGCTATCGGTTACGATTCTGATAAAGATATCTTAGAACTTTTTGATCTTGCTGACGAAGTAAAAGTTAGTAAATCAGGTTTAAAGAAATATATCGGTCGTAAACTTGCAGCAAGAGTTTTAAAGAAATGGGTTGAAGATTTTGTAGATGAAGATACAGGTGAGGTAGTTTCTATCGACCGTAATGAAGTGATTCTTGAAAGAGAAACCGTTTTAGAAGACGAACACATTGATATGGTTATCGAAGCAGGTGTTAAAACTATTATCCTTTCTAAGGAAGATGGTGCTAGCCAGGCAGATTATACCATTATTTATAATACATTACAAAAAGATACATCAAACTCAGAAAAAGAGGCTGTTGAAAACATCTATCGTGCTTTGCGTAACGCAGAACCACCTGATGAGGAAACTGCTCGTGGTATCATTGATCGTTTATTCTTCTCGGATAAACGTTACGATTTAGGAGATGTTGGTCGTTACCGCATCAACCGTAAATTGAAAATGAATACACCTGATGATGTAAAGGTTTTAACAAAAGCGGATATTATTGCAATCGTTAAATACCTGATTAAATTGATCAACTCTAAAGAAGAGGTGGATGATATTGACCACTTATCAAACCGTCGTGTACGTACGGTAGGTGAGCAGTTATATGCACAATTCGGCGTTGGTTTAGCTCGTATGGCTAGAACAATCCGTGAGCGTATGAACATTCGCGATAACGAGGTGTTTACACCAACTGATTTGATTAACGCTCGTACGTTATCATCAGTAATCAACTCTTTCTTTGGTACAAATCAGTTATCTCAGTTCATGGATCAAACGAATCCATTGGCAGAGATTACACACAAACGCCGTTTATCAGCATTAGGCCCAGGTGGTTTATCACGTGAGCGTGCTGGTTTCGAGGTACGTGACGTTCACTATACTCACTACGGTCGTTTATGTACTATTGAAACTCCTGAGGGACCAAACATTGGTTTAATTTCATCACTTTGTGTGCATGCAAAAATCAATAATTTAGGTTTCATTGAAACACCATACAAACGTGTTGAAGAAGGTAAAGTAGTTGTAGATTCAGATGTTATTTATTTATCTGCTGAAGATGAAGATGGTAAAACCATCGCCCAGGCTAATGCGGAATATGATGATAAAGGGGTATTTACAACACCACGTGTTAAAGCACGTTATGAGGGTGACTTCCCGATTATTGAGCCTGAGAAATTAGACTTGATGGACGTTGCACCTAACCAGATTACTTCAATTGCTGCTTCGTTAATTCCGTTCTTAGAACATGATGATGCGAACAGGGCTTTGATGGGATCGAACATGCAACGTCAGGCCGTACCATTGTTACGTCCTGAAGCACCAATCGTTGGTACAGGTTTGGAAGGTCGCGTTGCTCGTGACTCAAGAACATTGATCAATGCTGAAGGTAACGGTGTTGTAGAATATGTAGATGCTAACGAAATCACTATTAAATATGAACGTAACGAAGATGATCGTTTAGTTTCATTTGAAGGTGATAGCAAAACTTATCGTTTAATTAAGTTCAAAAAAACTAACCAGAATACTTGTATCAACTTGAAACCAATCGTTAAGAAAGGTCAGAAAGTTACTAAAGGACAAGTACTTTGCGAGGGTTATGCAACTGAAAATGGTGAATTAGCATTAGGTAGAAACTTGAAAGTGGCATTTATGCCTTGGCAAGGTTTCAACTTTGAGGATGCGATTGTAATTAACGAGCGTATTGTTCGTGATGACGTTTTCACTTCATTGCATATTGAAGAGTTTGAATTAGAAGTACGTGATACTAAACGTGGAGAAGAGGAATTAACACCAGATATCCCGAACGTTTCTGAAGAGGCTACAAAAGACTTAGATGAAAACGGTATTATCCGTATCGGTGCTGATGTAAAAGAAGGTGATATTTTAATTGGTAAGATCACTCCAAAAGGAGAATCTGATCCATCACCAGAAGAGAAATTACTACGTGCAATTTTTGGTGATAAAGCAGGTGATGTTAAAGATGCGTCTTTAAAAACTCCTCCTTCAATCCAAGGTGTGGTAATTGATACTAAATTATTCAGCCGTGCTAAGAAAACTACAAAAGCTGAAGAGAAATCGGCGATTGAGAAATTAGACAAAGGATATAACAATATCACTGAGAAATTAAAAGCAGAATTAGTTGACAAATTATTCACGATTGTAAATGGAAAAACATCTCAAGGTGTATTCAACATTTACAAAGAATTATTAGTTGCTAAAGGCGCTAAATTTACTCAGAAAATTTTAGCAGATCTTGAATTTGCGCACATTAGCCCTAACAAATGGACTACTGATGACGACAAAAATGAGATGATTAAAATGTTGCTTCACAACTACGGTATCCGTGTTAACGAAGAGCTTGGAGCTTACAAACGCGATAAATTTGCGATTAGTGTAGGTGATGAGCTTCCATCGGGAATTGTACAAATGGCAAAAGTTTATGTTGCTAAAAAACGTAAGTTAAAAGTAGGTGATAAAATGGCGGGTCGCCACGGTAATAAAGGTATTGTAGCACGTATTGTACGCGATGAAGATATGCCTTTCTTAGCCGATGGTACTCCAGTTGATATCGTGTTGAACCCACTGGGTGTACCTTCACGTATGAACCTTGGCCAGATTTACGAAACTATTTTGGCGTGGGCTGGTCAGGAATTAGGTGTTAAATTTGCAACTCCAATTTTCGATGGTGCTACACACACTGAAGTAGAAGAGTGGATTGCTAAAGCTGGTGTTCCTGCTTCGGGTAAAACTTACTTATACAATGGCTTAACTGGTGAGCGTTTCGATCAGACTACAACTGTAGGTATTATCTACATGTTGAAATTAGGTCACATGGTTGATGATAAAATGCACGCCCGTTCAATCGGACCATATTCATTAATTACACAACAACCATTGGGTGGTAAAGCTCAATTCGGTGGTCAGCGTTTTGGTGAGATGGAGGTTTGGGCATTAGAGGCATTTGGTGCTGCTAATATTCTTCAAGAGATATTAACCGTTAAATCGGATGATGTTATCGGAAGAGCTAAAACTTACGAAGCCATTGTTAAAGGTGAAAACTTGCCAACTCCTGGTGTACCAGAATCGTTTAACGTATTGGTACATGAGTTACGTGGTTTAGGTTTAGATATTACGTTAGACTAAAGTATAAAGTTAAAAGTTGAAAGTTTAAAGCTCCGGCTACTTTCAACTTTGCACTTTTAACTTTTAACTCAAAAAAGCATATGTCTTACAAAAAGGATAATAAATTAAAAAGCAATTTCACATCAATCACGATTAGCTTATCGTCTCCAGAAATTATTTTGGAACGCTCGAGCGGTGAGGTGTTGAAACCGGAAACCATTAACTATCGTACTTACAAACCTGAACGTGATGGTTTGTTTTGCGAGCGTATTTTCGGTCCGGTAAAAGATTACGAATGTCATTGCGGTAAATATAAACGTATCCGTTATAAAGGTATTGTTTGTGATCGCTGTGGTGTTGAGGTAACTGAAAAGAAAGTACGTAGAGAGCGTATGGGACACATCGCTTTGGTGGTTCCTGTTGCACATATCTGGTATTTCCGTTCTTTACCTAACAAAATCGGTTATTTATTAGGTTTGCCTACTAAAAAATTAGATTTAATTATTTATTACGAGCGTTACGTAGTTATTCAATCAGGCTTAATGGCTGAAGAAGGTATCAACTATATGGACTTCTTAACAGAAGAAGAATATTTAGATATCTTAGATAAATTACCTAAAGAAAACCAATACTTAGACGATAAAGACCCTAACAAATTCATCGCCAAAATGGGTGCTGAAGCATTAGAGGATTTATTAAAGCGTATTAACTTAGATACTTTATCTTACGATTTACGTCACCAGGCAGCTAACGAAACTTCTCAGCAACGTAAAAATGAGGCTTTAAAACGTCTTCAGGTTGTTGAAGCTTTCCGTGGTGCTAATACACGTATTGAGAATCGTCCTGAATGGATGATTGTTAAAATTGTTCCGGTTATTCCACCAGAATTACGTCCTTTAGTTCCATTAGAAGGTGGTCGTTTCGCTACTTCAGATTTAAATGATTTATACCGTCGTGTAATTATCCGTAACAATCGTTTAAAACGTTTGATTGAGATTAAAGCACCAGAGGTAATTTTACGTAACGAAAAACGTATGTTACAGGAAGCTGTAGATTCGTTATTTGATAACTCACGTAAAGTTAACGCGGTAAAAACTGAAGGTAACCGTGCTTTGAAATCACTTTCAGATATCTTGAAAGGTAAACAAGGTCGTTTCCGTCAGAATTTATTAGGTAAACGTGTGGATTATTCAGCTCGTTCGGTAATTGTTGTAGGGCCTAGCCTTAAATTACACGAGTGTGGTATTCCTAAAGATATGGCTGCTGAGCTTTACAAACCGTTCATTATTCGTAAGATGATTGAGCGTGGGGTTGTAAAAACAGTTAAATCTGCTAAGAAAATCGTTGATAGAAAAGATCCATTAGTTTGGGATATTTTAGAAAATGTATTAAAAGGTCACCCAGTATTATTAAACCGTGCTCCAACCTTACACAGACTAGGTATTCAGGCTTTCCAGCCAAAATTAATCGAAGGAAAAGCAATCCAATTACACCCATTAGTGTGTACTGCATTCAACGCCGATTTTGATGGTGACCAGATGGCTGTCCACTTACCGTTAGGTAACGCAGCAATTTTGGAAGCCCAAGTATTAATGTTGGCTGCACATAACATCTTAAACCCTGCAAACGGTACGCCAATTACAGTACCTTCTCAGGATATGGTTTTGGGTCTTTATTATATTACTAAAGGCCGTAGAACTGATGAAACAAGAGTTGTAAAAGGACAAGATTCTAATTTCTATTCACCAGAAGAGGTTATTATTGCTTATAACGAGAAAGAATTAGACTTACACGCATTTATCAAAGTAAGGGTAAATGTTAAACAAGCTGATGGTTCTATCGTTAATAAATTAACTGAAACTACTGTTGGTAGAGTGTTATTCAACCAGTTGGTTCCAGAAGAAGTTGGATATATCAATGAGTTATTAACTAAAAAATCGTTAAGAGATATTATCGGTGAGGTAGTAAAAATAACTGGTATGGCTCGTTCTTCTCAATTCTTAGATGATATCAAAGAATTAGGATTCCGTATGGCATTCCAAGGAGGTTTATCGTTCAATTTACAAGACGTAAACATTCCTGTAGAAAAACATACTTTATTAGAACAAGCAGCTGCTGAAGTTGAAGAGGTAAGAAACAACTATAACATGGGTTTCATTACCAACAACGAACGTTACAACCAGATTATCGATATCTGGACTCGTATCAACAACAGGTTAACTACTTTCGTTATGACTCAGTTATCTTCAGATAACCAAGGTTTTAACTCAGTTTACATGATGCTTGATTCGGGAGCTCGTGGTTCTAAGGAGCAGATTCGTCAGCTTTGCGGAATGCGTGGTTTGATGGCTAAGCCTCAAAAATCAGGTTCAGGTGGTGACATTATCGAGAATCCAATTTTATCAAACTTTAAAGAAGGTTTATCGGTGTTAGAGTACTTTATCTCTACTCACGGTGCTCGTAAAGGTTTGGCGGATACGGCATTAAAAACGGCGGATGCGGGTTACTTAACTCGTCGTTTACATGATGTTGCTCAGGATATGATTGTTAATTCAGAAGATTGTGGTACTTTAAGAGGTATGTACACTACTGCATTGAAAGATCAGGAAGATATCGTTGAGCCGTTATTTGATAGAATTTTAGGACGTACTTCATTGCATGATGTTTACAATCCTTTAGATAATACATTATTAGTAGGTGCTGGTGAAGACATCAACGAAGAAGTTGCAAAACTAATCGAAGAATCTCCGTTAGAAGGTATCGAAATTCGTTCTGTATTAACTTGTGAAAACAAGAGAGGTGTTTGTTCATTATGTTACGGTCGTAACTTAGCATCTGGTAAACGTGTTCAAAGAGGTGAGGCTGTAGGTGTAATTGCTGCACAGTCGATCGGCGAGCCAGGTACACAGTTAACACTTCGTACTTTCCACGTGGGTGGTACTGCATCGAACATTGCTGCAGAATCGAACATTGTAGCTAAGTTTGATGGTGTTATTGAGTTCGAAAACATTCGTACTGTTGATACACAAACAGAAGATGGTACAGTTCAGGTTGTATTAGGTCGTTCAGGTGAGTTCAAAATTGTTGAACCAGGAACTGGACGTATCATTGTAACTAACAACATTCCTTACGGTGCATTCTTATTCGTAAAAGAAGGTGATAAATTATCAAAAGGTGATAAAATCTGTTCATGGGATCCGTACAACGCGGTTATTCTTTCAGAATTTGCTGGTAAAGCACAATTTGACGCAATTATAGAAGGTGTTACCTTCCGTGAAGAGTCAGATGAGCAAACTGGTCACCGTGAAAAAGTTATTATCGATACACGTGATAAAACGAAAAACCCTTCAGTTCAAATCGTTGATAAGAAAGGTGAATTTATTAAAGGATATAACATTCCAGTAGGTGCTCACGTTTCAGTTGATGAGGGTGAGGCTATCCAAACTGGTCAAATTATTGCGAAGATTCCTCGTGCTACTGGTAAAACCCGAGATATTACAGGTGGTTTACCACGTGTAACAGAGTTATTCGAAGCTCGTAATCCATCTAACCCAGCTGTAGTAACTGAGATTGATGGTGTGGTAACTTTAGGTGGTGTTAAACGTGGTAATCGTGAGATTACAATCGAATCGAAAGATGGTGAAGTTAAAAAATACCTTGTTCCATTGTCTAAACACATCCTTGTACAGGATAATGACTTTGTGAAAGCGGGTATGCCTTTATCAGATGGTTCAATTTCTCCAGCGGATATCTTATCAATTAAAGGCCCTGCAGCGGTTCAAGAATACTTAGTAAATGGTATTCAAGAGGTTTACCGTTTGCAAGGTGTAAAAATTAATGATAAGCACTTCGAGGTAATTGTTCACCAGATGATGCAGAAAGTTCACATCGAGGATCCAGGTGATACTATTTTCTTAGAAAACAATGCAGTTGACCGTTGGGATTTCGCTGACGAGAATGATGCGATGTATGACAAGAAAGTTGTTGAAGATGCAGGTGATTCAAACGAAATCAAACCAGGACAAATTATTTCATTACGTAGATTAAGAGACGAAAATTCTCAATTGAAACGTAAAGATTTAAAACAAATTACGGTTCGCGATGCGAGACCAGCAACAGCAAGTTCTATCTTACAAGGTATTACAAGAGCATCATTAGGTACTAAATCTTTCATTTCTGCGGCTTCGTTCCAGGAAACTACGAAAGTATTAAATGAGGCAGCAATTGCAGGTAAACGTGATAACATGTTAGGCTTGAAAGAAAACGTAATTGTTGGTCACTTAATTCCTTCGGGAACGGGTGTTCGTGGTTACGAAAGAATCATCGTTGGTTCTCAAGAAGAGTACGATAAATTATTAGCTTCGAAACAAGAAGAAGTAGAAGCTTAATATAGCATATCATTTTATAAAAAGGGTTGTTTCGATAAGGAACAACCCTTTTTTGTTTTCAATAAATTTTAAAGCTTGGCACTTAAGTATTACCTTTAAAGGCTCTTAGTTTAATATCAATTACAAATTTTATTTAAAATCTTAATGGAAGAACAACAGAACGAAAACCAGTTAAATATAGAGTTATCAGAGGAAATTGCTGAAGGAATTTTTTCTAACCTTGCAATTATTACCCACTCAAACACCGAGTTTGTTTTGGATTTTATACGCGTTATGCCAGGTATTCCAAAGGCAAAGGTAAAATCGAGAATTATTTTAACTCCAGAACACGCTAAGCGGTTATTAGCGGCTTTAGAAGATAATCTTCAAAAATTTGAGGCTATAAACGGACGTATTAAAACACAAGAAGAACCACCATTTCCAATGGGTTTTGGCGGGCCAACTGCTCAGGCATAATTTCTTTTAAAGAAACTTAAACAAATATTTGATTACTATGTTAGCATAGTATACATTTGTGCTATAACCATATATAAATGAAAAAAATTTTATTGAGCGTATTACTTTCCGCCCCATTATGGGTTTTGGGGCAGGGTTTCCAGGTTAACTTACAAGGGCAAAAACAAATCGGTATGGCAGGAGCAGGTTCTGCACTTGCATTAGATGAAGCCTCTGTATTTTTTAATCCTGGTGCAGTTAGTTTCTTAGAGAAAAACTCAATTTCAGCAGGCGTTAATCCATTATTATTTAAATCAGCTTTTCAACAATCAGGTTCTAATATTACGGAGAACGTAAAAAACAAAATAGCTCCACCATTCGAAGCTTATGCTGTTTGGGGGCCAAAATCAAACAGGTGGAAATTAGGCTTAGGTGTTTATACGCCATTTGGTGGATTAGTGGATTGGGGAAATGATTGGTCGGGTAAATACGCACTAACCTCTTTAAATTTAAAAGCAATATATTTTCAGCCAACCTTAAGTATTAAAATTACTGATCGTATAGGTATTGGCGCAGGTTTTGTTTATAACCATGGCGAGGTAAACCTACAACGTGCATTGCCTGTGAATTTTCCTGATGGACGTTCTGGTCATGCAACATTAGAAGGTACTGGAAGTGGGTATGGCTGGAATGCTGGTATATACATTAATACTCTGAGTAATATTACTTTTGCTGTTGTTCATAAGTCTAAAGTTGTAACTAAATTGGATGGTGGAACAGCAACTTTTGATGTTCCAAATTCTTTGAAAACATCTTTTCCAGATGGGAATACATTTAACGCAGAGCTTCCTTTGCCATCTACAACAACTCTAGGTATTGGTGTTCCGCTTTCATCAAGTACAACATTAGCATTTGATGCGAGTTGGGTACAGTGGAGAGTTTATAAAGAATTAGCATTTGATTATGCAATAAATACACCTGCTTTAGCAGATACAAAATCGGCTCGTAATTATCGTGATGGCTCTTCGTTTAAGTTAGGTGTTAATCACAAAGCTTCAGATAAGTTAGCACTTAGAGCGGGTGTTGGCTATGCTTTCTCCCCAGTTCAAGATGGTTATGTTACGCCCGAAGCACCAGATGCAGATCGTTATATATTGAGCGCCGGTGTTGGATATGCCCCTACTAGTCGCTTTGAGGTTAACGCATCGTTTTTCTTTGAGGACGTTAAGTCGCGTAAGCAAAAGAATTTGGAAACAGGTTTAGACGGTACATTTAAAACGTTAGTTTATGCTCCTGGTATTTCGTTAACTTATAAATGGTAGGAGAAAATCACATGAAAAGATATATATTAAATAGTTTAGCAATTGCTGCATTACTTTTTGCAGCTTCTTGCAAGCCTGAAATTGAAACTACCGCAGGTACTTCTACAGGGCAGGCTAATTTCACTAAATACATTGCAGTTGGTAATTCCTTAACTTCGGGCTTTGCTGATGGTGGTCTTTATTTGGAAGGTCAAAAAGTGGCTTATCCAAATTTAATCGCTGCAAAAATGACAACTGTTGGCGGCGGAAGTTTTACTTCTCCTTTTTTTACAGATGCGCAAGCAAATGGTTCAGGTTATTTATCATTAACAGCTTTAGTTAATGGAACACCTACATTAACGCCCGTAACCACTAATCTGGCAGTAAGAGATGCGGCAGGTCATTTAACAAAATATACTGGCGAGGTACAGAATTTAGGTATACCTGGTATGCGTGTTGATTTGGCTTTTGCTGCTCCGTTTGGTGCTGCAAATCCATATCTAGAGCGATTGTTAACAGATACACAAGTTGGAACAGTCAGTTACTTTCAGTTTATTCAAGGTAGAAACCATACATTTTTCTCACTTTGGTTGGGTAATAATGATGCGCTTGGTTATGCAACTAACGGCGGTGTAACTACTGATGCAACTAATGTTTTAACCGATAAATCTACTTTTGCTTTATTATACTCAAACTTAGTAAATTCTTTAACTGCAAATGGGCAGAAAGGCGTCGTGGCTACAATTCCTGATGTAACTTCTATCCCTTATTTTAATACAGTAACGGTTGCTGCTTTATTAAATGCCGCAAAGGCGATAAATCCAGCTGCTGCAGCTATTTATATTCAAACAGGTGCAGGTACAGTAAGAACAGCTACAGCTGAAGATTTAATCCGTTTACCATTTCAAACAGCAGGTTTGTTTGGTGTACCGAACGCTGGTGGCATTCCTTATGGTTTACACCCTTTAAATCCTATAGCAAACAATTGGGTGTTAGACAAAGATGAAGTTATAAAGGTTAAGGATTATGTACTTAGTTATAACAGTACAATTAAATCGTTAGCAGATAGTAAAGGTTTAGCTATAGCTGATACTTATAGTTACCTTAATCAAGTTAAAACAGGAATTGTAATTCAAGGAATTGGTATTAATTCATCATTTATTAGTGGTGGTGCTTTTTCTTTAGATGGCGTTCACTTAACACCTCGTGGAAATGCGGTAATTGCAAATGTATTTATCGATGCAATTAATGGGAAATATGGTTCTAACATTCCTGTAGTGGATGTTACACAATTCAGAGGCGTTAAATTTCCGAATTAAGATTTTATAAGTATTGTAAGGTCTGCCGATTGGCAGGCCTTTTTTTTTGTTTTATACGGTTTTTAGGTTTTTAGCAATCAGATTTAAAACTTGCTCGGTTTGATTGGGTTCAAACCAATTAATTTCTTCATCCCTTCTAAACCAGGTTAGCTGTCTTTTAGCAAAGCGACGTGTATTTTGTTTAATTGCTGAAATTGCATCATTTAAGGAAATTGTCTCATCGAAATAGTCAAATATTTCGCTGTAGCCAACTGTATTTAAAGCATTATTTTTTCTAAAGAAAATTAAAGATCTAACTTCTTCTACCAATCCATTTTCAACCATTTTATCAACTCTATTGTTGATTTGCCCGTACAACTTAGCCCTATCGGTATTTAAGCCAATTTTAATTATTTCAAAAGGTCTTTGTTTTTTTGTTGCAGATAACATTGACGATAGCTTTTGACCCGTTGATAGAAAAACTTCTAAACCTCTAATCATTCTTTGAGGATTATTCTGATCTACTTTTTCAAAGTACTCTGGATCGTATTCTTTAAGCTGGTTTTGGATAGCTGAAATTCCTTCTTCTTCAAACTGTAGGTTTAATTTTTCCCTGATTTGAAGATTAATTTCTGGCATTTCATCCAAACCATTTACAACCGCATTAATATACAAGCCCGATCCACCAACCATTATTGCCACATCATGCTGTTCAAAAATCTGTTCTATCGTTTTTAATGCTTCCAGCTCGAAATCTCCAGTGCTAAAAAGTTCATTAACAGAATGAGAGTTAATGAAATGGTGTTTTGCCGCTAAAAGCTCTTTTGCATTTGGTTTAGCAGTACCAATTTCCATTTCCCTATAAAACTGTCTGGAATCTGCTGAAATAATTTCTGTGTTGAAATACTTTGCCACTTCAATAGCAAGGGCAGTTTTTCCGATAGCGGTAGGGCCAACAATTACAATTAATGTTTTAGAATTTAGACTTTCAGGCATGTGGATAAGGTATAAAAAAACTGTCGGGTAGTGTATCCGACAGTTAAATATTTTTAAAAAGAAAAGCTACAGCCTAATAATCATCTTTGTTGCCATCCTCTTCGTAACCTTCGTTATCAGAGAATTCATCACCAAACTCATCTCCATCTTCTGATTCTTCTTCGTCTCTTTCTTGTTCATTAATCCCCATTTCACCCATCGCTTCGAGTTCATCCGTATCTTCAGGGATAAAGTTCAATTCATTCAAGAAATCGAATTCGTTTGCCGTTACAGCTGCTGCACTTGCATCAGCAGCAACGCTATTCTGCTCTATAATTTTAGGTGCTTCACCAGTACTTTTTGCTAAAAAAGGATATTCTATATGTGGATCAGCGTCTAAAATAATTTTAACAAGTTCAACGTGAAAATCGTAAGGACGATCAAAATTATAGATGTAGTAAAATTTCTGATGTGGATCTTCGATAAAACCACTTAATTTCGAGTTTTCCATTAAAACCACTCTATCTTTTTTACGTTCACTTGGTAAATAAGCTATCTCATCACCTTTTAACCAGTTATCGGTACTTACATAAAATGATGAAGATTTTTCTGCATTATAACCTGTAGATTTATGAATAGCCTTGTGCAGGTCTTCAAATGTCTGATTTGATTTAATGTCGATCTCTCTCACTACATCATCAAAATCTTCGAAAGTAATTTTAAATTTATAAATAGCCATTATTGTTATTTGGAGCTGTAAAAATAAAGTTAATTTGTTTTATCGCAAAACAGGAAACGGTACAAATTGTTGCCCTTTTCATCTATTTTGGTAATTAAATTATTTATTAACAGGATTTAATCCCATTTGTTTTGCCAGATTTAGCATAAAATTAAACGCTTCTGTGTAGTCGTTTGTTATCTCACCTTCTAAAATTGCTTCTCTAATTGCACTTTTAATCGTTCCAACTTCTTTACCGGCTTCCAGTGCAAAAGTTTCCATAATGTCGTTGCCAGAAATAGGAGGTTGCCAGTTTCTAATTTTATCGCGTTCTTCAACATCTTTGAGCTTTTGCTTTACCAACTCGAAATTGTTGCGATATTTTGTTTTTTTATACTCGTTTTTAGTGGTTACATCTGCATTGCAAAGCAACATTAAACTCTCAATTTCCTCACCTGCATCGAACAATAGTCTTCTTACAGCCGAATCTGTTACGGTATCTTGAGCAAGAACAATTGGGCGTAAATGCAGCTGAACAAGTTTTTGAACAAATTTCATTTTTTCGTTCAAAGGCAATTTTAACTGATTAAAGATTTTTGGAACCATCCTGGCACCTTTATCTTCATGACCATGGAAAGTCCAGCCATGCCCTTCTTCAAAGCGTTTTGTAGCAGGTTTTGCAATATCGTGTAATATGGCAGCCCATCTTAACCACAAATCATCCGTATCAGCACAAATATTATCTAAAACTTCGAGTGTGTGGTAAAAGTTATCTTTATGTCCCTTTCCTTTGACAATATCAACGCCGAAAAGGTTGGCCATTTGAGGGAAAATGATGTGAAGTAAACCTGTATCGAAAAGAAGTTTAAAACCAACAGAAGGTTTTTTAGACAAAATAATTTTATTCATTTCATCGGTAATTCTTTCTTTTGATACGATGCTGATGCGTTCTTTTTGCGTTTTTATTGCGTTTAAGGCATCTTCATCAATATTAAAATTTAATTGTGATGCAAAGCGTATTGCTCGCATCATTCGCAACGGATCGTCGGAAAAAGTAATTTCTGGATTGAGCGGTGTACGGATGAGTTTATTTTCTAAATCCTTAATGCCATCAAACGGATCGAGTAATTCGCCAAAATTTGCTGCATTTAGGTTTATTGCAAGGGCATTTATGGTAAAATCTCTACGAAGCTGGTCATCCTTTAGCGTTCCATCTTCTACAATTGGTTTGCGAGATTCTGAGCGATAAGACTCTTTTCTTGCCCCAACAAATTCGACCTCTAAATCCTGAAATTTAATATTTGCTGTTCCAAAGTTTTTAAAGATGGCAACCTTGGTATTTAGCTTTTTTCCAACTGCTTCCGCATACGCTATACCACTTCCTACAACAACAACATCAATATCTTTTGATGGACGCTTTAAGAATAAATCGCGTACAAAACCTCCGATAACGTAAGCTTCGGTTTTATCTTTATCGGCAATTGCCGACAGAGTTTTGAAAATTGGATTTTTTAAATGAGCCCTTAAATCCTCTGATGGGGATTTCTCATTTTCATCACTTAAATTAGAATTCATATATAAGGGCAATAAGCCACAAAATTAAGAAAAACATTCGGTGCACAAAGTCTTTTAAGCTTTTAAAAGCCCCTTTGAGGGTTTTGGTATTTACTTACGAATAAATTCAAACTGTCCGCCAGGTGAAAGTTTCATTATTGTTGAAGGTTTTTTAGAACTTTTGTTTTCCTGTTCAAAATCGACAATGTAATCAACTGCTTCCGTAATTTCGGAACTTACATCATCAAAATTCTTTGGCGAAGGTGCTCCACTTATATTTGCAGAGGTAGAAACAATTGGCTTTCTAAAGCGTTGAATTAATGGTGTACAGAAATCATGTTTTACAACTCTTATGCCCACACTGCCATCTTCGTTTATAACATTTGCTGCCAGATTTTTAGCTCCCGAAAAAATAATAGTTAATGGGTTCTCTGCATATTCTATTAAATCGTAAGCAACTTCAGGAACTTCATTAATATAGCTTTGGATTTTATTATCGACATCCAAAAGAACAATAAGGCTTTTTTCAGCTGGTCGGTTCTTAATTTTAAGCAATTTATCAACCGCTGCCTGATTTGTTGCATCGCAGCCTAAGCCCCATATTGTATCGGTAGGATAGAGAATAACGCCGCCTGATTTTAAAACTTCAAGTGCTTTATTAATTTCTTCTTTTAGCATGCTGCAAGGTAATCTTTAAAATAATATGTTAAATATAGTAAAAGCTGATTATTTAACATTTACTATAAAACAAAGGCATTTATTTAACGTTTTTAGATAATCAATCTCATTGTCAAATTGGTTAATTTAAAAATCGTTTTTGTTTATTTTTTCGTATTTTTAAATAGGTTATTATCAGACAATAAACGCAAAGCAAATGAAAACACTTCAAAAATTATCAATGTTGATTACCGTTGTAATTGCATTGGCTGGGTGTACATCACTCAGAACCGCATCAGACTATGACAAAAATGTAGATTTGAACGCCTACAAAACCTACAATTTTTACGATAAAGGCATAGCTAGAGTTAAACTTAATAATCTTGATAAAAGAAGATTATTAGCTGCAGTAGAATCTGAAATGAATGCTAAAGGATTTACTAAATCAAACCGACCAGATTTATTAGTTAACTTGGTTGTTGTTGCCCGAGAGAAAACTGATTTCTACGGACCAGGCTACTACGGTGGATGGGGTTGGGGCGGCGGCTGGGGCTGGCGTGGTGGTTGGGGCGGCTGGGGCGGCTCAAACTATATAAATCAATATATCGAAGGAACAATTATTGTTGATTTCTTAGACCCAGCTAAAAAGATTTTATTTTGGCACGGACAAGGCTCAGGCTTTAATCTTGATAACTTTAGCAAAAGAGAACAACGTTTAAATACAGGTGTTAAGGAGATTTTGGCTCAATATCCGCCAAATGCGATAGCTGCAAAATAAGTAGAAATTCTTATCTTAAAATATTTATATAGCAATCCATTAATTGCTTAGTTACTACAGGGCTGTCGAATTTTTGTACAAATTCCAGCCCTTTTCTTTTCATCTCAGCTTGCAGAGCTGGCGATTCAAGAACCTGATTAATTGCAGATGATAAACTCGGAGAATCTACTGGAGAAATGTAGATACTAGTTGGCCCGCCCGCTTCTTCCAAGCACGATCCTGTTGCAGCAATTGTTGGAATGCCTGAATATAAAGCCTCTATAATCGGAATGCCAAAGCCTTCGTAAAAAGAAGGATAAACAAAGACAGTTGCTAATTGATATATTCCTGGTAAATCTGCAAATGGAATATTTTTTAGGAATAGAATTCTGTTTTTTAATCCGAGTTTTTCTATTTCGTCTTCAACGCTTTTAAAGTATGGCGTTTGTTTTCCTATAACAACCAGTTTATAATCTTCGTTTACTGTTTTTAAAGCCTGAACAATAAGTTTAAGGTTTTTTCGCTCTTCTATTGTTCCAACGTTGAGAATGTATTTTTCAGGCAGCTTATAGTTTAAACGAATTTTATCCAAAACTGATTGATCCAAAAAAGTTTTAAAACTATCATCACAAGTTTGATAAATAACTTCAATTTTTTTAGGGTTGATCTTGTAAAACTTTACAATATCAGCTTTGGTTTTTTCACTTATAGCAATAATTTTATCTGCATGATTACAAGCCGATTGGCTTTTCCATTTGTAAAGTTTCCTATCAATAAATTTATAATACTTTGGAAAGCGAAGGAAAATCAAATCATGTATGGTAACAATAGATTTAATTTCGGTTTTCTGAATAGAAAATGGGATTTCGTGGCTTAAACCATGAAATAATTGAATGCCATCGTGCTTTAAATCTTTTAGAATATTTAAACTCCGCCATAAGAAATTACTTTTCGACGGAAGTTTAAGTTGAATGTTTTCTTGCTCAAAAAAAGTATCGATCTGTTTTGAAGATTTTACTTTTGGAGAATAAACGAAATATTTATTTTCAGGAAATTGACGGGCAAGCTGCTCTATTAAGGAACGACTGTAATTGCCAAGTCCGGTTAAATTATTTGCAGCCCTTTTTCCGTCGAAGCCAATTTTAAACTTAAAACTTAAAGCCGAAAGGCCAAAGCTTGACTGGTCAAGTTCTGTACTTTCGGCTTTTTTATTTTTTATTTTGCTATCAGCTTTCACTTTTCAGCTTAAACTGCTACATTATTTTCTCTCAACGCATCGTTAAGCGAAGTTTTCTTATCTGTACTTTCTTTACGTTTACCAATAATTAAAGCACATGGAACCTGATATTCGCCAGAAGGGAATTTTTTAGTATAACTACCTGGGATAACTACTGAACGTGCAGGAACAATTCCTTTATACTCAACAGGCGTTGGGCCAGTAACATCAATAATTTTTGTTGATGCAGTTAAAACTACGTTAGCACCAAGAACAGCTTCTCTTTCTACTTTAACACCTTCAACAACAATAGCTCTTGAGCCCAAAAAAGCATCATCTTCAATAATAACTGGAGCAGCTTGAACAGGCTCTAAAACGCCACCAATGCCAACACCACCACTTAAGTGAACACGTTTGCCGATTTGTGCACATGAACCAACAGTGGCCCAGGTATCAACCATAGTACCTTCATCTACGTAAGCACCGATGTTTACATACGATGGCATCATAATTACTCCTTTAGCTAAATAAGCGCCATAACGAGCACTTGCCATAGGCACAACACGTACACCAGTTGATTTATAATCGGTTTTTAAATCCATTTTATCGTGGTAAACGAAAGGGCCGCTTTTAATTTCTTTCATCTCACGAATAGGGAAATATAAAATTACAGCTTTCTTCACCCACTCATTAATGCCCCAAGAGTTTAAAACGGGTTCAGCAACACGAATTTCACCCTTATCAAGGCCCATAATAACGGCTTCGATGGCTTCGCAGTAGTTGCTGTATTTTAAAAGGGTTCTATCTTCCCAAGCGGCTTCAATTAATTTCTTTAAATCTGAATACATGATGTTTTTAAATTTTACGCAAAATAACTTAAAATTTTTGGTTTTTTAGTTTTTTAGGTGTTTGGTTTTTTTGGTTAGGGTTGCTTAACTTTGGTTTTTAGAATTTTTATGTTTTGGATTTTTAAGTTATGGTTGTAAACCACCAAACTAAAAAAAACAAGCAATTAACAAACCACTAATGGCAGAAACAGAAAAACTTAGGATTGATAAATATTTGTGGGCGATTAGACTGTTTAAAACCAGAAGTTTGGCTACCGATGCTTGTAAGGCAGGTAGAGTGAAGTTGAAGGGACAAAATATTAAACCATCGGCTATTGTGAAAATTGGCGATGTTTATTCTGTATCAAAAGGGATTGAAAAAAAGATAATCGAAGTTGTAGAGTTTTCATACAATAGAACAGATTCGCCAATTGCATTAACTAAATATAAAGATTTAACTCCTGTAGAAGAAACCCACGCCTTTAAGTCGATGTTTCATTCACCAAATTTAAAGCGTGACAGAGGCACAGGTAGGCCGACTAAAAAAGATAGGAGACAAACGGATGATTTAATCGGAGGACTTTTCGAAGGTGAAGACGATTAGTTTTTTGCTTTGATTTGATGAGTTTCTACAGCCTGCACACTTGTAATCGCATATTGTAAACTGAAATGCCTCATTCTATAGCTCATCATGGCAGTTTTGCCAAGCTTTTCGATTAATTTATAATTAGCAACCGCCCCAACAGCTGCGCCTATAAACGGTAACATTTGCGCAAGCTTCGCTAAATCTATATAATCGCGATATTGTTGTTGAAAGGTAAGCCAATCAAATTCATCAATATTTGTTGGCAATTTATGTGCTTTGTCATCCCAATCTAGCATTTTCAGGTAAACATTTTTGCTTTCCTCTTTACTCGAAAAAGCTAACTGAAAGATATGTAAAATGTATAAACGTTCACGGTAATCTTTAACATCGTAACCATAAGTTGCCGCAATATCGAAAAGCATTTTCATTTTAATACTCAACAGTAAAGGGAAATCGGCAAGGCTCATTAAAAAACCGCCTGCGCCAGTAATTCCACCTTCTGCTGCACCAGTTTTTTTATAATTTTCAATCTTTTGTTTTATTAAAGCTTCGCGATGCATTAATGTTAAATCTAAAACGGGCTTAGAAGTTGTAAATGCAGATCCAAAAAGTACGGCTTTAACCATTTGCTTAATGGCAGTTGTTATAGCACTATGAACTTTATCTGGGATAAGACTATTAATTTTCTTTTGAACTTTATTGGTAGTTTTATCTAAGAAGGATGGTTTTTGCAAAGTTTTAAACTTCCAAAACTCCAACTCACTAGTAATTTTTTGTTCGTAGGTCATACACTTATAAGACGCTAATCGTAAAGTTTTGTTTCAAAAGAAGATTATGTATTAATTGACTGATTAAAAACTTTTCCGCTAATCACTTTTTAATATTCAATTCGCATAGGCGATGTTTCCCAAAGTTTAAAAGCTTGCATAGCTTCGTCACGCATCATTTGCACAACAGGCAATGTTCTTTCCTCCATTGGTTTATCCAATTCTTCATAAATAAATTTATCGCTAAAGCCGATATCCTCTGCATCTATTTTTGTGTTGGCATAATAAATCGTCTCAATTTTGGCCCAATAAATGGCGCCCAAACACATCGGACAGGGTTCGCAACTGGTGTAAACAACGCAACCGCTTAGATCGAAAGTGTTTAACGCTGTGCAAGCCAAACGTATCGCCGAAACTTCTGCATGTGCAGTTGGATCGTTTGTTGATGTTACTTTGTTAGCCGAGCCAGCAATTAGTTTTCCATCTTTAACAATGACAGCACCAAATGGCCCGCCAATACTTTCGCTAACATTTTTTACCGATAGCTCAATAGCCATACGCATAAATTCTTCGTGTTGTTTTTTATTCTCCATTGTAAAATTTAGAGCAAAAAAAATGCCCCGTTTTTGCGGAGCATTTCTTAATCTATAATTGTAAATTATTTTTTAGCGTAATCTGCGTTTAAGCCTTTAATAACTTCAGAAGTTACATCTAAGCTTTCATCAGCAAATAAGATAGCGCTATTACCTTTAGAATAAGTTAAAACCATTTTGTAACCTTTTTCTTTAGCGTATCCTTTTAAGTAACCAGCAACTTTATCGTAAAGTTTTTCGTTTTCTGCAGCCTGCTCATTTTGTAAAGCGCCACCAGCATTTTGCTGATAAGCTTGTAATTCTTGTTGTTTACGAGCTAAACGATCTTCTGTAGTTTTGCGAACATCAGCAGCTAAACTAGCTGCGTTTTGTTGGTATTGAGCAACTTCTCTTTGGAAAGCTTCACCTTTAGCTTTCATGTCATCTTGCGCTCTCTTGCCTTTACCTTCAAATTTAACTTTAAGGTCTTTGTAGTAATCGTATTTTGTTAATAACGAATCTGAATTTACAAATACAATTTTCTCATCTGCAGAAACAGCTGCAGCGCTATCTGTTTTTTTAGTTTCAGTTGTTTTAGCTTCTTTGTTTTGGCAAGCAGAAAAAGCTGTAATAAGCGCTGCTGTTGCAAATAAACCAAAGGTTTTAAAGGTTTTTCTTTCCATTATTGTTTAATAAATTTTAGCAAACTTATATAAATTAGTTTTTATATGCAATTTCAATGCAAGTTTGTGTGGTTAAGGTATTTTCATAAAATAAATTAGTTAAGCGTAAAATTTAAATTATTAGGAAAAATGGTTTAGCTATTTTATTAAAGTGTTTGATTGGTGGAAAATCATCATTTTCGTTCCTTTAGGAACGTTTGATGGGTATAAAAAATGGTTTATCCATTTTGTTAGGAGTGTTTGATTGGATGAAAAATCATCATTTTCGTTCCGTTAGGAAAGTAGAAAAAACGCAATGTTTTTCGTTTCGTTAGGGACGTTTGGTGGGATAATTGCATTCATTTTAGTAGATTTTTTGCCTTCTAAACCCGATTGAAATGTAAAGCCGCCGAATTTTCTCGGCGCTTGTAATAAAAAGCGGGACTAACACATGATTGAAACGCAGGTTTTGCTTTTAAAAAGCTTATTTAAACCCCTTTTAAGGCATTATATTTCTCATGTTTCAACAAGCTAAAACTTATCCACATATTAGTTTATGTACCAAAAAATGCGTATTTTTGATGATTATAGTTTTAAACAAAATATGAGCGAAGAACAGGATTTAAAGTCAAATTATTCGGCAGATAATATACAGGTTTTAGAAGGTTTAGAAGCGGTGCGTAAGCGCCCTTCGATGTATATAGGTGATACAGGTGTAAAAGGCTTGCACCACTTGGTTTACGAGGTTGTAGATAACTCGATTGATGAAGCATTGGCTGGCCATGCGGATACAATCGACGTTAGAATTTTAGCAGGAAACTCAATCAGAGTTGAAGATAACGGACGTGGTATTCCGACAGGAATTAATACGAAAGAAAATAAATCGGCGCTTGAAATTGTAATGACGGTTTTACACGCGGGTGGTAAATTTGATAAAGATACCTATAAGGTTTCTGGTGGTTTGCACGGTGTTGGGGTAAGTTGCGTTAATGCTTTATCTACCGATTTAAAAGCTGAAGTACACCGCGAAGGTAAAATCTGGATGCAGGAATACAAAATTGGTGTTCCGCAATATGATGTAAAAGAGGTTGGAACAACCGATAAAAGAGGTACAATTGTAACTTTTACGCCAGATGCTACAATTTTTACGCAAACAACCGAGTATAAGTATGATACCTTGGCTGCTCGTTTACGCGAACTGGCTTTCTTAAATAAAGGGATTAAATTAACATTAACTGATGAACGTGAAACTTTAGAAGACGGGACATTTTTGTCGGAAGTTTTCCAATCAGAAGGTGGTTTAAAAGAATTTGTTTCCTTTTTAGATGGAACAAGAGCATCTTTCTTACCTGAGCCAATTTATATCGATGGTATAAAAAATGGTGTACCAGTAGAATTAGCTTTTCAATACAACGATAGTTATTCGGAAAACGTTCACTCTTACGTAAACAATATTAATACGCACGAGGGAGGAACCCACATTGCAGGTTTCCGTAGAGGTTTAACACGTACTTTAAAAAGTTATGCAGATAAATCGGGTTTGTTAAAAAACCTGAAAATGGAAATTACTGGTGATGACTTTAGAGAAGGCTTGACAGCAGTAGTTTCTGTTAAAGTTCAAGAACCGCAATTTGAAGGACAAACTAAAACTAAACTGGGTAACAGTGAGGTTATGGGTGCGGTAGATATTGCTGTTGGCGAAGCTTTGGGGGCTTACTTGGAAGAGAATCCGAAGGAAGCTAAAATGATTGTTAACAAGGTTATTTTAGCGGCTACGGCTCGTGCTGCGGCTCGTAAAGCCCGCGAAATGGTTCAGCGTAAGAGCGTAATGGGTGGTTCTGGTTTGCCAGGTAAACTTGCTGATTGCTCGGATAGTGATCCAGAAAAATGTGAAATTTACTTAGTAGAGGGTGACTCGGCGGGTGGTACTGCTAAACAAGGTCGCGATAGAAACGTTCAGGCTATTTTACCTTTAAAAGGTAAAATTTTGAATGTTGAGAAAGCGATGGAGCATAAGATTTACGAAAACGACGAGATTAAAAATATGTTCACAGCTATTGGTGTGAGCATTGGTACGCCAGAAGATGATAAGGCTTTAAACTTAACAAAACTTCGTTACCATAAAATCGTAATCATGACGGATGCGGATATCGATGGTTCTCACATTACCACTTTGATATTAACTTTCTTCTATCGTTATATGAGAGCATTAATTGAGGCTGGTTATGTTTATATTGCCTCGCCACCACTTTATCAGGTGAAAAAAGGTAAAGATTTTGAATATTGCTGGAATGACGTACAACGCGATGCTGCTGTACAACGTATTAAAGGTAATGGTAAGGAAGAGAGTGTGCACATACAACGTTATAAAGGTTTGGGCGAAATGAACGCTGAACAGCTTTGGGATACAACTTTGAATCCTGCTACTCGTACTTTATTACAAGCTACAATTGAAAGTGCTGCAGAATGCGATCATACTTTCTCTATGTTAATGGGCGACGAAGTTGCTCCACGTAGAGAATTTATTGAGCGTAATGCTAAGTATGCGAAAATTGATGCTTAATTGAGCTAAGGTTAAAAGACTCAAGTAGAGAGCGAAACATATTAAAAACCTCTTCAAGTTTTAACTTGAAGAGGTTTTTTTATTTAATAACAAAAAAGCCACCTGAATAAATCAGGTGGCTATAGCTCACTCGTTTTTATAAAAATTTTGCCATTTCCGCTCTCTATCCAAAGAGCAGAAGTTGGCTAACTAACCATCCCACAAAGCAGGATTAAACTAAGAATTAAAGAGTCTCTTATAAAATGTAATACGAGCCTATTGGAGCTAATTCTGTTTGAGGCTTATCCTCATATATTTTATTATCATCAAGCATTTGGTATAAATCACGCTCAATAGTTCTGCAAATTGTAGTGGTTGGTGTATCTGTCGGTTTATTCTCAAATGGATCTTGCAGATGAACAGCCATTTTTTCGACTAATAAGAAAAATGCTGCAATTGCTACCACCAACGGCACTTCCATATATCCAAAGTATTCGATTAAGCCAAAAGGCAATAACACAATAAATAAGTGAATAGACATGCTTATATATTTACTATAAGTTACTGGAAAAACGGTGTTTTTAATTCGCTCAGAGCCACCCATACTATTGCATAAAGCGTTTAAGGATTTATCGATTTCAATTTGCTGATACTTATTTATCCAACCTTCTCGTAAAGCTTTTTTCAAATCCATTGCATGCAATTCCAATAGTGAGGTTGTTACATTTTTGCGTTTTTTAATAAAAGCTACTTCTTCAGCAGAAAGATATTCTTCTAAACCTTTACGGGGATTAAAACCTCTTAACGATTGGCTAAGCGCATAACACCAGGCAATTTGTCGTTTAATAAATCGTTCTTTAAACTCTTCTATTTCCTCTTGCCCGTAAGGATTTTCTACAAATGATATTATTTGGCGAGAAATGGATCTGGAATCGTTAACGATTGCACCCCAAAGTATTCTGGCTTCCCACCATCTATCGTACGCCTGATTAGAGCGAAATGCTAGTAAAAGTGAAATTATTGTGCCTAGTAATGCTGGTACTGCAACAGGAATGGAGATGCGTGTAACATGAAAATTTTGATATAGAACTACAATACCAACCGAATAGGCGATAACAAAAAGTAGTTCTTTTTTTACTTTTCCAAATATGTATGTGAGCGGAATATTATTTCGTAACAGCATGATATAAAATCTTATGTGTGAATAAATTAAACTTTAAGCTCTTGCAATTGAGCCTCGTGAATTTTGGTATCGATTAAATTTTCTGTGGTATGAACAGTTAGCGTATTTAACTGAATGGTTTCGCAGCCCGAACGTTCGGTTAAATATTTAGGATCGATACTGTACTTATTTATAGGTGTAAATTTGTAATCTTTTAAGTAAGCAACACTATTAACATCAAAAGCCTCGATAAAATTTTTAAATGCGGCAACCGTACTTCCGTAGAAATATTCTATACCTATGGTTTTAATTTTACTAGGATATTTGTTTTTATAATTATTTAGTGCCTGATAAAATTCATCACTTATATTTTCGTAATCGCGGCTGCGGCGACTAAGCATTAACATGTCAGTTATAGAATCTGAAAGTTTAAATGCGTGTACAAAAATGATATTTAAATTTTCTTCGCCTTGATTTTGAACAAGTGCATCGATAATTTTAGTGCTTTCTAAATTGAAATCGGTTGGTACTAATACTGTTTTCATGGCCTTATGTTTAAATAAACGATTAAATTATTTATACAAGTTTAAGGCGATGTTATTACAGCGAAATAAGAACGAGATTAAAATTAGATTAGAATTTCAAATTGTTTATTAGAAATTTCATTATTATGGAGAGTTTTTACTCGTTGAAGAAGGAGTAGAGGTTATTGAAGCATTAAATGATATATTATGATAAGATTTTTTTAGCCTTTTATTGGCAGTAGAACTTTAATTTCAGTTCCGATTCCTTCTTGAGATTTTATGGCAATGCTACCTCTATGTAAACGAATAATATTTAACGATAAAGGCAAGCCTACTCCGTAACCTTTAAAATCGTTGGTGTTCGAGGCTCTGTAAAATGGCTCGAAAATATGTTGAATATCAGTTTGCGGTATTCCAATACCAAGATCTGTTACAGCAATTGATAACGTGTTTGCCTTGCTTTCAAGATTTATAGTTACGGGATTATTATTCGAATATTTACAGGCATTACTTACAATATTACTAATGGCAAGCTTTATTAGGTTTTTATTTATCTTAAGTGTTAACTGTTCATCATCGTCGGGTAGGGTATTCAAATCAATATCAATTCTGCTATTTGGATGTACTTGATTTACTGAAGCTTTAATTTCCCAAAGTAATTCATCTATTCTTACTTCTTCCCATGGTTGGTTTTTTCCGTTAAAACCAGATTGGGCTAAGCCTAATAAACTCGTTAAAATATGCTCCAATCTATCCGATTCATCTTTAATTTTAGTTAAGGCTTTATGCTGTTTTTCTGCATCATCTTTGGATTTGATTGCCAATTCTACCTCTCCGCTAATAATCGTTAATGGTGTTCTTAATTCATGCGAAGCATTACTAATAAAATTATTTTGAGTTTCGAAAGCCGTTTCCAGCCTGTTAAGCATATTATTAAAGGTTTGTGCCAATTGCGACATTTCATCGCTCCCGCTTTTAACATCGAGCCTTAAATGTAGATTTTCTGCCTTAATTTTTTTTACACTTTTGATGATATTTCTTAAAGGCATCAACATATAATTAGAGAATCGCCAGCCAACTATAAATGATAAAATTATTGAAAGAAAGAACCCAATAATCAATATTTTTTGCAAATCTTTTAATTCTCTAAAACCAAAAGGATCGTTTGCGGAAACAATCACTACGTAACCTTGCTGCGAATTTTTAAAAAATTTACCTGCATAAAAATGATTATCAACACGGTATCTGGCCATAAAACCAGCATTTATCCTATCATAGAAAACCTTAGGCAGTTCTCTATCAACTGTAGATTGGTTGGAGCCTGCTTCGATTATAAATTCTTTTTCTGATGGTAGACGTTCCAGGTATTGATTGCGCATTTTTGCGTAAACATCGTTATTGTCGTCTTCGTAAAGTTTTATTTGTGCCGCAATGTTTACCCTTGCCTCTAATCGCTTATAAAAATCCTCGAAAGCAAATTCATTAGAAAAATACCATACAAAACCACTTAAAAGCGAAATGATAACTGCTGATAAAATGGCAAAGAGTAACGTAATTTTCTTGGCTATTTCCATTATCGATCTTTTAATACATAACCTAATCCAACTGCAGTATGTATTAATTTTTGCGTTGAGTTTTTATCTATTTTTTTGCGAAGGTAGTTTACATAAACATCAACTACATTCGTTCCGAGGTTAAAATCAATATCCCAAACACTTTCTAAAATATCTATTCGAGATAATATTTTAGATTTATTCTTCGCCATAAATTCTAGCAAGCGATATTCTGTTGCTGTTAATATAATTTCCTGATCATTTCTTTTTACACTTTTGGCGCTTAAGTTAATTTGCAAATCGGCTATTTGGATAATCTGATCAAGCGCTGCTACGCCATTGTACCTTCTTAATAGTGTTCTGATTCTGGCGAAGAGTTCAGCAAATTTGAAAGGTTTTATCAAATAATCATCAGCACCGTTATCTAAACCGTTAACTACATTTTCGGTCGTTCCTAAAGCGGTTAGCATGATAATTGGTGTAGTAGGTTTTTGTTCTTTAATGATTTTGCAAAGCTCCAAGCCGTTTATGCCTGGTAACATAATATCAAGCATAATTAAATCGAAATTATGCTCTAAAGCCATCTGTTTCCCTATAATGCCGTCTGGCGCAATACTAACTGTAAAGCCCTCGTCGGTTAACCCACGCGAAACAACTGAAACAATGCTTGGCTCGTCTTCTACTATTAACAAATTCATCTAATGGCAAGTAATCTAAAAAAATGCGAATAACAAAATCTAAATCGACAGAAATTAATAAATGTTGCTTTTTTAACCAAAAGCCGACACAATTGTTTGTTTAACAAAAAAATAGTAAAAAAAAACTTCCTGATTTACGTCAGGAAGTTCAAAAAAGGATTTTGCTAGTTGTTATTATTTTCCAGCTTCTGATTTTTCCTTTAGGCTCACTAGTCCGCTTTCGAAGTCTTTACCAATCATTTTATCCATACCACCCATAACCAGGCACATCCACTTGCTTATAAAATTGTTTTCACCACTCATTGTCCAGGTAACTTTATTTCCCGTTCCTTCTGTCGTGATATCAAATTTAGTATCGGCATGACTTTCAAAAGGTTCTTTGAAAAACAAATCGATATCAACCTGTTTGTATGGTTCTACCTTTAAAATTTTCATTTCCCCACTTCCAGTTTCTTTACCTGCCCATTCGTACAAATGACCTGGTTGTGCCACTGTACCCGAAAAAGTTGTTTTAGCAGTTGGTTCCATTTTAGCCCATGGATTCCATTTGTAGAATTCGTTAAAATCTGCAATGTTTTTGTAGATTACACTATCAGGTGCATTAATAGTTGTACTTCTGCTTACCGAATAAGTTTTAGGAAGAAAAAAACTTCCAACTACGAGAATTATTGCGATTACAACAATAATCCCGACTAAGATTCTTAAAAATTTCATATTTGATTTGTTTGGTTACTTAAATTTAAAAAGAAACGGTTTAAATCAAAATAAATATTTAAACTATATTGATGCGTTGGTTCGGACTGTTTAATTTGTAATGCATTAAATCGGCTATGGATTGTGCTTTTTGTTTTATCATTTCTGCATACTCACCTTCAAAAAGTTCATCAACGGTTTCAAAGAAAAGTTTTTTCCAGGTATTAAATTCTTCCTGGTGCATGTTAGCTTTTTCTCTTAATGCAAAATGTGTAAGCATTGGGTTGCCTTTGTAAACTGCTTTGCCAAATAAAATACTTTCCCAAAAATCGTGCATTTTAGGTAAATGGTGCGACCAATCTACTTTAGCAATCTCTGTAAAAATAGGGCCAATTTTATTATTCTGTTGTACTTTGGTATAAAAAGTATCAACCAAAAAAATAATATCTGCTCTGTTGCTAATGTCGATTTTCATGTGATAAATCTTTTAAGTTTAAAAAGCCAAGTATTACTAGCAATATGAATTTAAAACTCTCGATTACTATATAAAGGATGTGATGAAAGCTTTCGGTAATTGGTTTTCCGCCTAATACCAATTTTGCTCTTTCATCTAATAATGGTAAAAGCCAAAAAGTATCAGTTAACAATAAAATTGTAATGAAGAGTAAAAGTAATCCTTTTAGGTTTTTTAATGATGTTTGGTAAGTGCAAATCAAAATTAGTACTAATAAAACTATTTCAATTTTATTTAGGGCCTGAAAAACAAGCTGCCCTATTCCTAAACCTAATGGTATGGTAACTCCAGGAGCTTGAAATTTTAATGGTGCTTCTAAAAAACTAATTCCAGCAATTAATCCGCTCCAAAAAATAATACAAAAGCAAAGAATATACTTTTTCATTTGATACAAATATCTGCTAAAAAGATTAGAGAAAAATGATATGTATCAGAAAATGGTTATTATTTGTATAACCTTAAAATTAATTTATCGTAATTAATAACCGCTTTGTATTGCATCAATATATCGCCGCCAATAATGCCACCAATTGGAGGATGACCAAATTGCTGGTAAGTATCACTCACCGATTGCAAATCGAAAGCCACAGTTTCGTAGTTCTTTAACTTTAATGTGCCGATTTTTAATTCGGGAATTGTAGCCTGAATGGTTGTCGTAGTTGTAAATAGGGTAGCGGCATTAATTTCTTCTGATACTTGAAGGGTTTCTGAAAGATGCTGTTCGATTAATGATTTATGGAATACACTTCTTGATGCACCAGTATCTAAAACAGCGTAGTGTTTTTCTTTAAAAACAACAATTTCTACCAAAAGATGAAAACCGTCGTCTTGTAAGTTTATGAGTTTTAAAGGAATTGAAATTGTTTTCATAGTTATTTATGTCTACTACCTTCGACTACGCTTAGGATGACAATTACTAAATTGAAAAAAAATGCCACCAAAGCACAGGATTTACGGATGATTAGCATATTCCGTGCTTCTGTATTCGGTGGCAAAAATAAGTTTACAAATAAGGATTACACCAATTTCATTTCGGCAAGCACGCTATTCATATTTCTAACCGCATCTGCGCTTTTATTAAATGCAGCTTGCTCATCCCCAGTTAATTTAAAATCTATAATTTTTTCCCATCCATTGCGGCCAATAATTACTGGCACACCTAAGCAAATATCATTTTGGCCATATTCACCTTCAAGCGATACGCAACAAGTAAAAAGTTTTTTCTCATCCCGTAAAATTGCTTCTACTAATGCTGCACCAGCAGCACCAGGCGCATACCATGCAGATGTTCCAATCAAACCAGTTAAAGTTGCACCACCAACCATTGTATCAGCTGCAACTTTATCAAGTGTAGCTTTATCCAATAAATTGCTTACTGGTAAACTTTGGTATGTAGCCAAACGCGTTAAAGGAATCATGGTTGTATCGCCATGACCACCAATAACAAAACCTTGTAAATCGTTTGGATTACAATCTAATGCTTGCGATAAATAGAATTTAAAACGAGAACTATCTAAAGTTCCACCCATCCCAATAATGCGGTTTTTAGGTAATCCTAAAGATTTCAATGCTAAATAAGTCATCGTATCCATTGGATTACTAATCACAATGATAATCGCCTCTGGAGAAAATTTTAATATATTTTCTGCAACACCCTTTACAATACCTGCATTAATTCCAATTAATTCTTCACGAGTCATTCCGGGTTTACGTGGTAAGCCTGAAGTAATTACAACTACATCCGAACCAGCAGTTTTGCTGTAATCGTTTGTTACACCCGAAATTTTTGTATCGAAGCCCAAAAGAGTAGCGGTTTGCATCATATCGATGGCCTTGCCCTCGGCGAAACCATCTTTAATATCTAATAATACAAGCTCATTAGCCAGTTCTTTACGTGCAATGTTATCTGCACAAGTTGCGCCTACAGCGCCCGCTCCTACAACCGTTACTTTCATATATCTAAATTTTAATGGTTTGCTGTTAATTACCAATCGAAGGTATAAATAAATATAAGGTTAAAAAATCCTTTTCAAAACTTTATAATTATATCTGATCGTTGCAGGTTTGCGGTAGGCAAATGTACATTACAATAGGCTTATACCGATTTGCAGTAGACAAACGCAAGAATGCAGTTATTTTCTACAAGTTTTGATGATGGGTATTTTATAGAAAATTTACTCTTTTAGAGAATAGATTGTAATAACTAAAACCTTATCAATACTAAATTGGTTACTTCTAAAAATAATAAGCAATGGAAAATAGACCTATTTCGAATATCGATTATAAAGCTTTTGAAGGAAAATGGTATTCTCTTTACTCTATTCCTACTCTAATGGATAAGCATTGGAAACAAACTACTGAAACCTATACGTTAGCAGATAATGATCATTTTGATGTTCTAACAACTTATCATAAAGAAGGAAAACCTGAAGAAAAATCGATCACATCTAAGTTATTTTTTGAGGAAGAAAAACCTGATGGTGATATGAAAGCGCAATTTTTGTGGCCTTTTAAAATCGGGTATTGGATTATCGAACTAGCTGATGATTACAGTTATGTTGTTGTTGGGCATCCTGATGAAAAATATCTCTTTATAATGGCTCGTGAACCAAAGATGGAGGCTGATTTACTGGTTGATATTATCGAAAGATGCCGCGAAAAAGGCTATGATGTAAGTGAGTTGGTTAGCCAGGAGCATTTTTAGGCAATTATTACAATCGTCCTCCGTTAGTCGGGATTTATAATCCCGATTTTAGCGCTGTGGATTTCAAATCCACAATACATAAGGTCGAGATTATAAATCTCGACCAACCAAGGTTGGAATTCCAAATTTAAACCTGCAAAGTGTATCAACCCTTTACTCTTTTGTTGATAATTTACTGACAACTTAAGGCTTCAAATTCCTTATTTTCTGTTAGTCGGGATTTGTAATCCCGATTTTAGCGCTGTGGATTTCAAATCCACAATACATAAGGTCGAGATTATAAATCTCGACCAACCAAGGTTGGAGTTCCAAATTTAAACCTGCAGAGTGTATCAACCCTTTACTCCTTTGTTGATAATTTACTGACAACTTAAGGCTTCAAATTCCTTATTTTCTGTTAGTCGGGATTTATAATCCCGATTTTAGCGCTGTGGATTTCAAATCCACAATACATAAGGTCGAGATTATAAATCTCGACCAATCAAAGTTGGGGTTCCAAATTTAAACCTGCAGAGTGTATCAACCCTTTACTCTTTTGTTGATAATTTACTGACAACTTAAGGCTTCAAATTCCTTATTTTGTGTTAGTCGGGATTTATAATCCCGTTTTTAGCGCCGTGGATTTCAAATCCTCAATACATAAGGTCGAGATTATAAATCTCGACCAACCAAGGTTGGAATTCCAAATTTAAACCTGCAGACTGTATCAACCCTTTACTCTTTTGTTGATAATTTACTGACAACTTAAGGCTTCAAATTCCTTATTTTTGAAGAACCGTTAATATTCTACAACGGTTAATTCTTTTCAATAAAATATGTACTTAATTTTTGATACTGAAACCACGGGTTTACCACGTAATTACAACGCACCAATCACCGATACGGATAACTGGCCACGTTGCATCCAAATTGCGTGGCAGCTACACGATGAGATGGGGCGATTGGTTGAACATCAAGATTATCTGGTTAAACCAGAAGGATTTAATATTCCTTACGATGCAGAAAGAATTCACGGTATTTCGACTGATTTAGCAATAGAGCAAGGTATTTCATTTGATGAAATGCTGTATAAATTTAATGAAGTTTTAAATAAGGCAAAGTTTATTGTTGGTCAGAATGTTGGCTTCGATGTAAACATCATGGGTTGCGAATTTCATCGTTTTGGTGTTGCAAATCGCATGGCCGAAATGCCAGTTTTAGATACCTGTACTGAAGTTACCGCACAACTTTTGCAATTACCAGGCGGTAGAGGTGGTAAGTTTAAACTACCTACCTTAACCGAGTTACACGCTTATTTATTTGGTGCGCCATTTAACGAAGCCCACAACGCAACCGCCGATGTGGAAGCAACTACGCGTTGCTTTTTAGAGCTGGTTAAACGTGAAGTTTTTAAAAAAGAAGAACTACTGGTCGATGCAGAATATTTTCCTCGTTTTAGAGAGGTAAACCCTGCAACAATTGAGGGTGTTGGTTTAAAGCACATCAATTTAAAATCAGCTTCTGATGAAATTCGTAAACGAATACAAAAAGCTGAAGGTGGCGGAATTTCACAACAAGAACTTGAAGGGAATAAGCAAGAACTTGCTGCGGCAACTTTTGTTCACTTGCATAACCATACCCAGTTTTCAGTTTTACAAAGTACCATAAGTATTCCTGCTTTGGTAAAAGCTACAGCTGCACAAAAAATGCCTGCCGTTGCAATGACGGATCATGCAAATATGATGGGAGCATTTCACTTTGTAAATGCAGTTTTAAATCATAATAAGGCAGCAGAGGCTAAAAATGCTGAAGCTATTGAAGCTGGACAACGCCCTACAGAAGTGGTTATGACACCGATTGTTGGGGTAGAATTTTTTGTTTGCAACAATCACTTAGATCGAACGGCAAAAGATAATGGCTACCAAATGGTGCTATTAGCAAAGAATAAAAAGGGCTATCATAATTTAGCTAAAATGTCTTCTATTGCTTATACTAAAGGGTTTTATTATGTTCCTCGTATTGATAGAGATATAATCGAACAGTATAAAGACGATATTATTGTGCTTTCTGGCAATTTATCGGGAGAGATTTCGAATAAGATTTTGAACATGGGCGAAACCCAGGCCGAAGAAGCCTTATTATGGTGGAAGGAAAAGTTTGGTGATGATTTCTATATTGAAGTTATGCGCCACAATCAGGAAGATGAAAATCGTGTAAACGAATCATTAATTTCATTGGCAAAAAAACATACGGTTAAACTCGTTGCAACAAACAATACCTATTACATCAATAAAAAGGATGCTAATGCACACGATATTTTGTTGTGTGTAAAAGATGGTGAGAAACAGGCAACGCCAATTGGCCGTGGTCGTGGCTATCGCTATGGCTTACCCAACCAAGAATATTACTTTAAATCGCCTGATGAAATGAAATCGCTTTTTGCGGATTTACCCGAGGCTATTTTAAATATTCAGGAAATTGTAGATAAAATTGAAACCTATAAACTTGCTCGTGAAGTACTCTTGCCTAAATTTGATATTCCTGAGGAATTTTTAGTTACCGAAGACGAAGCGGATGGCGGAAAACGAGGCGAGAATAAATTTTTAAGGCATTTAACCTACGAAGGTGCTAAAAAACGTTATGGCGAATTAACGCCACCAGTAATTGAGCGTCTAGATTTCGAATTGGCTACAATTGAAAAAACGGGTTATCCTGGTTATTTCCTAATTGTACAGGATTTTATTGCCGAAGCTCGCCGAAGAGATGTTTCTGTAGGTCCTGGTCGTGGTTCGGCCGCAGGATCTGTAGTTGCCTATTGCTTGTGGATTACCAACATTGACCCGATTAAATACGATCTCCTTTTTGAGCGTTTCTTAAATCCCGATCGTGTTTCCATGCCCGATATTGATATCGATTTTGATGATGAGGGTCGTGGTCGCGTAATGGAATACGTAATCAACAAATACGGCTCGAGTCAGGTTGCGCAAATTATCACTTATGGAACGATGGCTGCGAAATCATCAATCCGAGATACCGCAAGGGTATTGGATTTGCCTTTATTTGAAGCCGATAAAATTGCCAAGCTAATTCCAAATATGAAGCTGGCTAAAATCTTCAATCTGGATGAAAAAACTTTAAAAGATGCTTTGCGTCCTGATGAATACGAACGCGTTCAGGAATTAAAAGCATTGGGACTTTTAAAGGATTTGAGTGGCGAAACCATTCAACAAGCTCAGGTTTTAGAAGGTTCGTTAAGAAATACAGGTATCCATGCCTGCGGGGTAATTATTACGCCGAGCGATATTACGAATTTTGTTCCAGTTGCAACAGCTAAGGATTCTGATTTATACGTAACTCAATTCGATAACTCCGTTGTAGAAAGTGCTGGCTTATTAAAAATGGACTTTTTGGGTTTGAAAACCCTTACGCTTATAAAGGATACGGTTAAACTGGTAAAGAAAAGACACAATATCGATTTAGACCCAGATACGTTTCCTATTGATGATGTAGCAACCTACGAACTTTTCCAGCGTGGAGAAACCATTGGGATTTTTCAGTACGAAAGTCCAGGTATGCAGAAATACATGAAAGAACTTAAACCTACAGTTTTTGATGATTTAATTGCCATGAATGCATTATATCGTCCAGGACCTATGGAATATATTCCAAGCTTTGTTAAGCGTAAAAACGGAGAGGAAGAAATTAAATACGATTTAGATGCTTGTGAAGAGTATCTAAAAGAAACATACGGAATTACCGTTTACCAGGAACAGGTAATGCTTTTATCGCAAAAGCTAGCTGGTTTTACCAAAGGTGAGGCCGATGTTTTGCGTAAAGCTATGGGTAAGAAACAGAAGGATGTTCTGGATAAAATGAAACCTAAATTTGTTAAGCAAGCGGCAGAAAAAGGCCATGATGCGACAACTTTAGAGAAAATCTGGAAAGATTGGGAGGCTTTTGCATCTTACGCCTTCAACAAATCTCACTCTACTTGTTACGCATGGATTGCTTATCAGACTGCATTTTTAAAGGCACATTATCCTGCAGAATATATGGCTGCGGTACTTTCCAACAACATGAGTGATATTAAACAAGTTGCTTTCTTTATGGAAGAATGTCGCCAAATGGGTGTTGTGGTTTTAGGCCCAGATGTAAACGAATCTGATCTTAAATTTTCTGTAAATACCAAAGGTGAAGTTCGTTTTGGTATGTCGGCGGTTAAAGGAGTAGGTGAGAAGGCTGTAGAAAGTATAATTGAAGAACGATTAGCAAATGGGCCATACGGAACAGTTTATGATTTTGCTAAGCGTTCTAATACGCGTATAGTAAATAAAAAAGCTTACGAAAGTTTTGTTTACAGCGGTGCATTCGATGCCTTCGGCGGACACAGAGCGCAATATTTTTATATCGGTCCGAACGATAAAATGAATGGCATTGAGAAAATTATTAAATATGCCAACGATTTTCAGAATAATGAAAATACATCACAAGCTTCGTTATTTGGAGGTTCGAAAGCCGATTTGATATTAGAACCATCGTTACCAGTTTCGCCAGAATGGGCTTTAATGGATCGCCTAAAATATGAGAAAGATGCGATCGGAATTTTTCTATCTGGTCATCCTTTAGATAATTATAAACTAGAACTTGATAAATTCTGCACGCATGGTGTTAGGCAACTCAGTATTATCAATAAGGTGAGAATGGGTGATATGAACGAAGAAGTTCTTGCAGAGTTTGAGAAACTTAAAAACCGTGAACTTTGTGTTGGTGGTTTGGTTGTAACTGCATCACAAAGAATAACGAAAACAGGCAAGCCATTCGGCACATTTGTATTCGAAGATTATGACGATGCTAGTGAAATGGCACTTTTCGGAGAAGATTTTCTAAAGTTTAAATCATTTTTAACGGAAGGTTATTTTTTACAGATAAGAGGAAGAGTTGGTGAGCGTTTCGGAAAAGCAGGGGATTGGGAGTTTAAAATCACTGCGATCAATTTAATGTCTGAATTGAGGGATAAATTAGCTAAAAGCCTAACGATTCAGGTTCCTATCGAAAGGATAAATGAAGAGTTAATGAAGCAGATAGATGAGATTTTAGCAGACAATAAGGCAAATTCTGAGCAACAAAACTGCCAACTTAACTTTGCTATTTTTGATAGTGAGAAGCAGATTATGTTAGATATGCCATCTAAAAACCTTAAAATTAATCCAAACAATAAATTTTTGGAACAATTAACAGGATTGAATGTTGTTAACTACAAACTGAATTAGTTTTTTGGCTGTTTAGTTAGTTGTTTCGTATTTGTAACGGATGCCTAAAAACGAATCAAGTAAAAAAACAACCAGCTAACAAACCACAATAATGTCAAATTGGCATTACAGTATAGGTGGCATTAGAATTGAATACATATATTTGAATATAAAAAAATAAATTATGGCATTAGAAATCACAGATGCAAACTTCGAGGAGCTTGTATTAAAGTCAGATAAACCCGTATTAGTAGATTTTTGGGCAGAATGGTGTGGCCCTTGTCGCATGGTTGGTCCAGTAGTAGAGGAAATTGCGAAAGAATATGATGGTAAAGCTATCGTTGGTAAAGTAAACGTAGATAATAACCCACAAATTTCTATGCAGTTTGGTATCCGTAACATTCCAGCTTTATTATACTTTAAAGATGGTCAGGTTGTAGATAAACAAGTTGGTGCTGTTCCAAAATCAGTATTAGCTGAAAAATTAAATAAGCAATTAGCTTAAAGCAAAAAACTAAAACACAACGCTTTATTAAAATATATCACCCGAATTCGTTACAGAGTTCGGGTTTTTTATTACAATTTTTTTTTGTTCTTTTATTCTTCTAACAAAATCATAACTATGAACCTGTTCAACAACAAAACATCCAAATTAATATTAGCTGGTTGTTTATTAAATATTGGTGGAATTACTTTAGTTTCTGCACAAAATCCTGTAGAAACTGGAACACCTTCGGCAGATTACAAACCTGCTTTTGCAGGCCAAACACGTATTGCAAGTGTTAAAACTGCTACACCTTTAAATATTTCTATTATAAATGATAAACTGGAACGTCCTTGGGCAATTTCCGTAATGCCTGATGGAGGTTTTTTAATTACACAGAAAGAAGGAACTATGGTTACCCTTTCTGCCGATGGGAAGTTAAAAAGTAAAATTGTGGGTTTGCCACAGGTTGATGATTCGGGACAAGGTGGCTTATTAGATATAACTTTAGATCCAGATTTTGCTAAAAACAGAATGGTTTATTACGCCTACTCGGAGCCTCAAAGCAAAGGTGTTTTGCTGGCAATTGCTAAAGGTAAGTTATCTGCAAATGAAACTGCAATAGAAAATCAAACTGTAATCTATCGTGCTACACCAGCTTATAGCGGTAAACTTCAATATGGTTCGAGAATTGTTTTTGATAAAAATGGAAATCTATTTGTTAGTACTGGCGAGCGCTCAGGCTCTGATATCAGAATCCAGGCACAATACTTAAACTCTTCACTAGGTAAAATTTTACATTTAACTACAGATGGTAAGCCAGTTGCAGGCGGCCCGTTTGTAGGTAAAGGAGACGCGAAACCTGAAATTTACGCATACGGACTTCGTAATCCTGATGGTTTGGCAATCAATCCGCAAACAGGCGATTTATGGGAAGCAGAATTTGGACCAAAAGGTGGTGATGAAGTAAACATTATTAAACCAGGTAAAAATTATGGCTGGCCAATTATTACCTATGGAACTGAATATAGTGGTAAAAAAGTTGGCGATGGTATTCAGCAGAAAGAAGGTATGGAGCAGCCCGTGTATTTTTGGAATCCAAGTATTTCGCCTGGTAGCATAGCTTTTTACAACAGCAACCATATTGCAGAATGGAAAGGCAATTTGTTTGTAGGCGCTTTAAGTGGTTCGCACATTATCCGTTTAGTTATTAAGGATAATAAAATTGTTGGTGAAGAAAGACTTTTAGAAGGTAAAGGCGAGCGTTTCCGAGATATGGTAGAAGGTAAAGATGGTGCTTTTTATTCGGTTACCGATAATGGTAAGTTATATAAGATAGACAAGAAGTGAGTCTGAAAACTGAATCAAAGAAGCCCCGATTTCGATGGAGAATTCGGGGCTTCTTTGATTAATTAAGCTTGTTAGAATTATAATTTTAGTAATTAAATGCATTGATACTGTTTTTACAGATTCTGTTTATTAAGAAATCTTTCGTTAGCTTTACTTTATGCCAGCAGTAAATTACGAAAATGAAACCAACTTTGGCAATTTAGAATTGCTCGCTCAGCAAGTTGTTGAAGGTTTTATAACAGGTTTACACAAAAGTCCGTTTCATGGTTTTTCTGTAGAATTTGCCGAGCATCGCCAATATAATAACGGCGATAATGTAAAAAATATCGACTGGAAATTATACGCCAAAACCGACAAGCTTTACAGCAAGCGCTTTGAAGAAGAAACCAATCTACGATGTCAATTTGTTATTGATGTTTCTTCATCTATGTACTTTCCTGAACCAAAAAATAATAAATTAACTTTTTCTATTCAAGCTGCGGCTGCTCTAATGTATCTCTTAAAAAAGCAAAGAGACGCATTTGGGTTGAGCTTATTTACTGATGAGATTTTAATGAATTCGCCTGCGAAATCTACCACAGTCCACCAAAAATATTTATTTACACAGCTAGAGGAATTGCTTCAAAAGCCAAAAGTAAATGCACAAACAAACTTAAGCGAAGCGTTACACCAAGTTGCAGAATTAATCCATAAACGTTCATTAGTTATCGTGTTCAGCGATTTATTTAATACACAAACAAGCCCTGAAAAAACAGATGAACTTTTTGATGCTTTACAACATTTAAAGTTTAATAAGCACGAAGTAGTTATTTTTAACGTAGTTGATCAATCGAAAGAAGTAGATTTTAATTTTGAAAACAGACCTTATGAATTTATTGATATGGAAACGGGCGAAACAATTAAAGTCCACACCAATCAAGTAAAGGAAAATTATGTGGATGCTGTATCTGCTTACAGGCAACAAATTACATTAAAATGTGCTCAATATAAAATAGATTTAATTGATGCAGACATAAATGAGGGTTTCTATCCAATTCTTCAATCCTATTTAATTAAAAGACAAAAACTGGGTTAAAATACTATACTAAACCTAAAGTTTTAAAAATTACAAAATACTGTAATTTCAAAGCAAACAATACCATCGTTATTAAAGTATAAATAGTATTAATATTTAAATCAAGGTCCAAACGATCTTAACTTTAAGAAATATATATGGCTAAAAATGTTGCAGAACAATTAGTTGAAATGCTGGTTGAAGCAGGTGTAAAAAGAGTTTATGCGGTAACAGGCGATAGTTTAAACTATTTTAATGATGCTGTTCGTAGAAATGGAAAAATAAAATGGATTCATGTTAGAAATGAAGAAGTTGGTGCTTTCGCTGCAGCAGCAGAGGCTGAGTTGGATGGTTTAGCTTGTTGTGCAGGAAGTTGTGGACCAGGGCATGTTCATTTAATTAACGGATTGTACGATGCACATCGCTCTCATGTTCCTGTGATAGCCATTGCATCAACGATTAATACCAATCAATTTGGTATGGATTATTTTCAGGAAACCAATACGACAAAATTATTTGATGACTGTAGTTCTTATAATCAAATAGCTACTACCGCAGAACAAGTGCCCAGAATGTTTCAGTCTGCTATTCAACATGCGATAACCAAAAAAGGCGTTGCTGTTTTTGGATTACCTGGCGATGTTGCACAACTAGATGCAGTAGAAAGCGAAACTTCAATGCAGCTGTTTAAGTGTAACCCTATAATCAGACCATCAGACAATGAGCTTCAGCTGCTTGCAGACTGTTTGAATGAAGGTAAAAAAATAACAATTTATTGCGGAATAGGCGCTGCAGAAGCTCATGCTGAGGTTATAGCTTTGGCAAAAGAATTAAAGGCTCCAATAGGCTTTTCTTTTAGAGGTAAAATGGGCATGCAATATGGAAATCCTTACGAAATAGGAATGACGGGATTGCTCGGACAACCATCAGCATATCATAGTATGCACGAATCGGATGTGGTTTTACTTTTGGGAACAGATTTTCCTTACCAAAATTTTATGCCTGAGAAAAATGAAATTATTCAGATTGATGAAAATCCTGAACGATTAGGTAGAAGGGCGAAATTACACATGGGATTATGCGGAGATATTAAAGATTCTATTTCAGCATTACTGCCATTAATTAATAATAAAGAAGACGATAGCTTTTTAAATGCACAACTTGCATTCTATGAAAAAGTTAAAGCTCAACAACAAAATTATGTTACTGATCAAGGAGAGGAAAATAAAATACAACCAGAATTTGTTGCCGATACAATTGATAAGTTAAGCAGTAATGATGCGATTTTTACAGTTGATACTGGAATGTGTTGTGTTTGGGGTGCAAGATTTATTAACGGAACAGGTAAAAGAAAAATGTTAGGTTCTTTTAATCATGGCTCAATGGCTAACGCGATGCCGATGGCTATTGGTGCCGCACTTGCTCATCCAGAACAGCAAGTAATTGCGCTTTGTGGCGATGGAGGACTTTCGATGTTGCTAGGTGATTTGGCTACGATTAAGCAATATAATTTGCCAATTAAAATTATTGTGTTTAATAACAGGGCATTGGGAATGGTTAAACTTGAAATGGAGGTTGATGGTTTGCCCGATAACGAAACGGATATGATAAATCCTGATTTTGCATTGGTTGCTGAGGCAATGGGATTTAAAGGTGTTACAGTTTCTAAACCAGAAGATGTTGAGCATGCAATTGCAAATGCGATGAGCCATGATGGACCAATTTTGTTAAATATATTAACCAATCCAAATGCTTTAGCCATGCCACCAAAAATAGAATGGGAACAAATAAAAGGTATGACAGTTTCTATGACAAAACTAATGCTTGGTGGAAAAATGAGCGAAGTATTTGATACTATTAAATCGAATTATAAACACTTAGGTGAAGTTCTTTAGCCTAAATTAAAAGATAAAACTATGTTAGAAAAAGGCGCTACAGCACCCGATTTTGAGTTGAATGCTACTCCTGATCAAAAAATAAAACTTAAAGATTTTCTTGGTAAAAACGTAATTCTTGCTTTCTACCCAGCAGATTGGAGTCCTGTTTGCAGCGACCAAATGGCACTGTATAATGAAACGCTAAAATATTTTACAAAACATGATGCGCAGATTTTCGGAATCTCTGTAGATAGTGTTTGGTGTCATTTAGCGTTCGAAAAGGATAGAAGTTTACACTTTCCGTTACTGGCAGATTTTGAACCAAAAGGAGCGGTTTCTAAAGCCTACGGTGTTTATGATGATGAAGTTGGGGAATGCAAGAGAGCGCTTTTTGTTATCGATAAAAAAGGTAAAGTTGCCTGGAGTTATTTGTCGCCAACTGCCGTAAATCCTGGCGCCGATGGAATTTTAGACGCACTTGAAGAATTAGATAAAAAATAGAAACATGAGTACATTAAAACCCGAAATCAGTAATCAAGATCATATTCAAGGCGCAGATTCTGCCGCTATTTCTATTGTAGAGTTTGGCGATTATCAATGCCCGCATTGTGGAGATGCACATCCAATTATGAAAGAAATCGAGGATGTTTTTGGTAGTCAGATAAAATTTGTTTTCCGAAATTTTCCTTTGCAATCATCACACGAATTAGCTTTGCCTGCTGCAATAGCTGCAGAAGCAGCTGCAATGCAAGGCAAGTTTTGGGAAATGCATGATGCACTTTTCGAAAACCAATATCGCCTAAGCGAAGCACTTTTTGATGAACTTGCAGAAACAATTGATCTTGATTTAGATAAGTTTCAAAAAGATTCTTTACTAAAAGAACTAACAGAAAAAATCGAAAACGATTTTGAAAGTGGTGTTAGAAGTGGTGTAAATGGAACGCCATCATTTTATGTTAACGGTACGAAATTCGATGGTGGAGCAACTGATTTGTATCAAATGCTAAAAGAAAGCGCCGAATAAAATTAAAAAACCTCATGTATTTTGCAATACATGAGGTATCAGATAAGGGTAACCGGAAAACTAAAAAACTAATTATGAGTTTTTAGAATTTAACAAAACGGAAATCGCTTCTTGTGTTTTGTTATTCAAAGGTGCATTTCAATTATGAAGTTTTAGTGAAGATTTTTAAATAGAGAAACAAGGAGTAAAGGCGAAGTATTAGTATGCGTGGCACTAAAAGCGGCCTGTGCTCTTTCATCTTTGTTTATTTCCCTTAGTTTCTCAATCTTACTCGTCCTACAAGTTTCCTCTTAATTCTTGTTCTCTTTCTAAAGATTCGAAAAGCGCTTTAAAATTACCTGCACCAAAGCTTTGAGCGCCTTTACGCTGAATAATTTCGAAAAAAAGCGTTGGGCGATCTTCTACAGGTTTAGTGAAAATTTGCAGTAAATATCCTTCTTCATCACAATCAACCAATATCCCCAAGCTTTCCAATAGAGCAATTTCTTCATCAATTTTACCAACCCGTTGTGGCATCATGTCGTAGTAAGCTTCTGGTGGCGCACTTAAAAACTCTACTCCCCGCGATTTTAATTCTCTAACTGTTTTAACGATGTCTTTAGTTGCAACCGCAATATGTTGTACACCTTCGCCTTCATAATATTCTAAGTATTCTTCAATCTGCGATTTCTTTTTACCTTCTGCAGGTTCATTAATCGGGAACTTAGAAAAGCCATTTCCATTGCTCATTACTTTACTCATTAATGCAGAGTATTCTGTGTTAATTTGCTTATCATCGAAAGATAAAATGTTTACGAAACCCATTACTTCCTCGTACCATTTAACGGCTTCATTCATTCGGTTCCAGCCTACATTACCTACGCAATGGTCGATGTATAAAAGACCTGCATCGGCTGGTTTATAATCGCTTTCCCAAACGCGATAACCAGGCATAAAAGTTCCATTGTAGTTTTTACGCTCGATAAACATGTGGATGGTTTCCCCATAAGTGTAAATGCCACTCATTTTAACTTCGCCATTGTCGTCGGTTATTGTTTTTGGCTCCATGTACGATTTTGCACCGCGTTTTGTAGTTTCTTCGTATGCACTGTAAGCATCATCAACCCAAAGGGCTAAAACCTTTACACCATCGCCATGTTTTTTTACATGTTCAGAAATTGGATGATCAGATTTTAATGCAGTGGTTAAAATTAACCTGATTTTTCCTTGTTGCAGAACATAAGAAGCTCGGTCGCGTACACCAGTTTCGGGGCCAGCATAAGCCAAACTTTGAAAGCCAAAAGCCGTTTTATAATAATGAGCCGCTTGTTTGGCGTTGCCCACATAAAATTCTATATAATCTGTTCCGTTAATTGGCAGAAAATCTTGTGCTTTTGCTATTTTTTCTGCGAATGTTTGTGTGCTCATAGTTATTGTAATATTTATCCCAAATGCTTTTGGGAGTTGAAGTGTTTTATTTTAAATGCTGTAATCCTAAATCTGTTTAATACTGATATTTATTCTATGTTTTCCTGCCAGCTTTTGTGGTAGTTTTCATCTTCAATATCTAAGGCATCTTGCGTTAGCATTAGTGGTTTAAACGGATCGATCATGACTGCTAATTCATCCGTTTTTTCTTTTCCTATTGATTTTTCTACCGTTCCAGGGTGTGGGCCATGAGGGATTCCGCCTGGATGTAAAGTGATCTGGCCTTTTACAACACTTTTACGGCTCATGAAATCGCCGTCGACATAATACAGTACTTCGTCGCTATCTACATTACTGTGATTGTAAGGTGCTGGAATAGAATCAGGATGATAATCATATTTACGAGGAACGAAAGAGCAAACAACAAAATTATGTCCTTCGAAAGTTTGATGTACAGGTGGTGGTTGATGTAAACGACCTGTTATAGGTTCAAAATCGTGGATAGAAAATGCATAAGGATAATGATAACCATCCCAGCCAACGTAATCGAACGGATGGGTGCCATAAGTGTATGGATAAATTAAACCTTGTTTTTTTATAAGCACTTTAAAATCACCGTACTCATCATGCGTTTGCAAATTTTCAGGCAATCTCAAATCGCGCTCGCAATAGGGCGAATGTTCCATTAATTGACCATACTGGTTTAAATATCTTTTTGGTGGCCTTAACGGGCTGAAACTCTCTACAATAAACAAACGGTTATCTTCATTGTCGAACTCCATTTGGTAAATTGTACCGCGAGGAATAATCAAATAATCGCCATAGCCAAATTTGATTTCTCCAAAGCCAGTCTTTAGTTTGCCTGAACCTTCGTGCACAAAAATCATCTCATCAGCCTGACTGTTTTTATAGAAATAATCAGTCATCGATTTTCTTGGCGCAGCTAAAACAATATGTAAATCGCTGTTAACCAAAACAGGTTTACGGCTTTTTAAAAAATCATCTTCAGGCTTAATTTTAAAACCAATTAAGCTGGTATGTTTAAGGTGTTTTTCTCGGGCAATTTTTGGCTCAACATTATAAGGTTCACCTAAATGTTTTACAATAGTAGGCGGGTGGCAGTGGTAAACCAGCGAATAAAGACTCGAAAAACCTTCGGTCGATACCAATTCTTCTGCATATAATTTTCCATCAGGTTTGCGAAAAACCGTATGTCGCTTTGCAGGAATTTGCCCCAATTTGTGATAAACAGGCATATTAATTATTTTTTGGTTAGGAAAAAATCTTATTGAATAAACAATTAAAACGACAATGCGTTTCAATTAAAAGGAATAGTAAAAGAAATTACAGAGAATATTGAGCCATGATTAATTTAGATAGCATTTTATAGCGACGTGCAGCAATGGCGTCGTTCACTAAATTGATATGTAATGCTTTTAAAATCATGGTTTTGATGCTGCTAAAGTAAGCAATTTATTTAAAAGATTAAATTTTTTAGATTTCAATAAATTTTAAATTATTGTTTTAATTCTTAAGCTAATTATTAGCTTTACCATGTATTTTAACCAAATGATATATGAAATTAGTATCGTACAAAACAGAAGACAGAGAGCATCTTGGCGTTTACATAAACGGTCATATCTATAATTTAAATAGTTGCGATAAGTTGCTTCCAGATAACATGAACGAATTTTTGCAAGGTGGGGAAGTGCTAATGGAAAGAGCAAAAAAGGTTGATTTACAAATTAAGGATGAAAGCTTGCAGGCTAAAGAAGAAATTTTTTACGAACTTTTAGCACCAGTTCCGCACCCAACCAGTTGTAGAGACGGATATGCTTTCAGGCAACACGTAGCGGCTGCTCGCCGTAATCGTAAAGTCGATATGATTCCTCAATTCGATGAATACCCGATTTTCTATTTTACTAACCACAATGCTATTCAAGGTACTGGCGAAATCGAATGTATGCCCGATCACTTTGAAAAGCTTGATTTCGAACTGGAAGTAGCAGTTGTTATTGGTAAAAAAGGCCGAAATATTAAAGCTGCCGAAGCAGATGAATACATTGCTGGTTACATGGTAATGAATGATATGAGTGCCAGAACGCTTCAAATGGAAGAAATGTTGTTAAATCTGGGCCCTGCAAAAGGAAAAGATTTTTCTACCGTTATTGGCCCTTGGTTGGTAACACCAGATGAATTGGAACAGTATAAAGTTGCCGCAAAAGCTGGTCATACAGGTAATGCGTACGATTTGAAAATGACTTGTCGCGTAAACGGCATCGAAGTATCTAAAGGTAACACTGCAGATATGGACTGGACTTTTGCAGAAATTATAGAGCGCTGTGCTTACGGCGTAGATATTCTTCCTGGCGACGTAATTGGTTCGGGTACGGTTGGTACAGGTTGCTTTTTAGAACTTAATGGTACTGGCTTACTAAACGATCCAAATTACAAAACACAATGGTTGCAACCGGGCGATGTTGTTGAAATGGAAATTACTGGTTTAGGTGCTTTAACTAATAATATTACCAAAGCCGGTACCGATTTTTCCATCCTGGCTTTGAAAAAATAATATAATTTGAAAAGCAGGCTTCGGTTTTCATTGGTTTAGAAAGCCCTGCCATTCGCTTTACTTCATTACATTCCGTGTTCGCTGCTGTTAGGTTTAAATTACTTAGGTTAACCTTACTATAATAAACCCGACAGCAGCGATTATCCTTTTTTGGAGTACTAACTGTTGTTTAGCAACAACTTTTATCAAAAAAGATAATGCGTATGGCGGGACTGACAATAAAAAGTAGCTTCTGCCATCGATTTTCTTAATGCTAAATTTTTAATAAATATTATCGTGTTAACCCTAAAAACCGAAGATTTAACAGCTGTTCAATTACAGGATTATTTGCAGTATGCTATTGCGCCGCGGCCAATTTGCTTTGCATCTACTATCGATGCTGAAGGAAATATTAATTTAAGTCCTTTCAGTTTCTTTAATATGTTTAGCACTAAACCACCAATTTGCGTTTTTTCTCCAGCAAGGCGTGTTCGCGATAATACAACAAAACATACTTTACAAAACGTATTAGAAGTTAAAGAATGTGTTATCAATATTGTTAATTACGATATGGTGCAGCAAATGAGTTTAGCCAGTACCGAATATGCAAAAGGGGTAAATGAGTTTGAAAAAGCAGGTTTTACCATGTTGAAATCGGATATTGTAAAACCACCACGAGTTGCCGAAGCGCCAGTTCAGTTTGAGTGTGTTGTAAATCAAGTGATTCCGTTAGGTGATAATCATGGCGCAGGAAATTTAATTTTGGCAGAAATAAAACTCATTCATATTAACGAAAACATATTAGATTCCAGTGGCAAAATCGATCAGCAAAAAATAGATTTGGTTGCTCGTTTAGGCGGCGATTGGTACTGCAGAGTTACAGAAGATAATCTTTTTAAAGTAGCCAAACCATTGGCGAAACTTGGAATAGGGGTAAATGCTTTACCTCAATCTGTTCGTTTATCTAAAGTTTTAACGGGTAACGATTTGGGTATGCTTGGTAATGTAGAGTATTTGCCCAGCGATGAAGAAGTTGATTTAATTAGCTTAAATCCACAGGTTAAAGAGGTTTTGGATGCAACAATTGGCGATGTAACGAATAGGGAAAGAGAATTGCACGAACTTGCTAAAATTTTTCTTAACCAAGGCGAGGTAGAACTTGCATTAAAGATTGTTTTGCTTTAAATTTATTAAAAAATACGGCCATGCATACCATTGTTCAGGTTGATCAATATATTATAAATTCAGCAGAATTTGCAATCCCTATTTTGGAACACTTACGTAATTTAGTACATAAGGCAGATGCCCGAATAGAGGAAAAAATGAAATGGAGTATGCCTTTTTTCGAGTTAAAAGGCCCAGTTTGTCATTTTGCTTCGTTTAAAAATCATTGTGCTTTTGGTTTTTGGAAAGGTTCATTAATGAAAGATGAGTATAATCTTTTTAAAGATAGAAGCAATGCGATGGGTTCGCTGGGTAAAATAACATCTTTTAAAGATTTACCAGCAGATGAAATTCTTATTGCCTATATAATTGAAGCAATTAAGTTGAATGAAGATGGCATAAAGTTACCTCCAAAGCCAAAAGCACCCGAAAAACCTAGTCTTGTAGTCCCTAAATATTTTATTGATGCCTTGCAGGAAGACCCTAAAGCTTTAGGTGTTTTTCAAAATTTTAGCGAATCTAATAAGCGTGAATATGTAAATTGGCTAGAAGAAGCCAAAACTGAGGCTACCAAACAAAAACGTTTAGATACGGCGGTAGAATGGATTGGAGAAGGAAAACCGAGAATGTGGAAATATATAAAAAAGTAGATACTAAATTATACTTACAATTTTCATAAAACGAGTTCTGTAATGGCCATTAAGTGGTGTAATGGTAACGCTATGTGTTTTTCCTGACGATGCGTGAATGAATTTAATTCCATCATCATCTATCGAATATACGATCCCAACATGGCCAACTCGTCGCACTTTCGAATTACTTCCAGTAAAAATTAATACATCGCCAACTTTAGCATTTTCTAAAGTTGTTTCTTTCCCAGTTCCGCTAAATTCTCTTGATGAACGTGGAACTTTGAAGCCAAAATTACTGAAAACATAACTTACAAAACCCGAACAATCGAAACCGATTTTAGGGTTGCTAGTAGCATAACGATAACGAATGCCGAGCATACTTTTTGCAAAATCGATAAGTGTTTCGGAATTTGTATTTTCTGTCTTTTTAATTGATTCTTCAGCGCTTTTTGGAAGATTTGCTGTAAGTTTTTTAACCAATTCCTGATATTGTGCAGGTATGACTGTTTGTGCTTTTCCTGCAGTTGCAGACAAAATGAAAAACGAAATTAAGATTAATATTTTCTTCATATGTTGGCGCCAAAGATATGGAAAATATTTTAAGCGCATTAAAATGTTGAAAACCAGTTAAAACAAAAAAGACCCAGGTAAAACCTGGGCTCTTTTTTGAAATATTTTTTTCAATAATTAAATACCTGGAAATAAGGTCTGAGCTTGCTCTCCAATCAGCGGAATAGGTTTTTTCTGAGCCTGAATTGCTCCAATTAAACCAATTAGCCAAAGAATAAACAGAACTAAATATATTATCGAAAATAAATAATACAAAGTGGTTGATGCAGTAGCAATTAGTACCACTCTTTGAATTATATTTAAACCGATATAAATCAAATTTATTAAAAGAGATTGTCTAAGATGAAAACTTCCTAGCGAGGTTTTCTTGTCTTTATGTAAGGCGAAATACGAAATCAGCCAGCCAATAATTGTAAGATAGCTGACTATGCTTGCTGTTTTTCCATCTTCTGCAGTAAGTGGAGCTTGTTGAAATGGGTTATTTGTTTCCATAGATTTAATTTTAGATTATTGATTATCAATACTCTAAGTAACACATAATTTAAATAAAATCATTCATTTTATTTTACGGTGTAGTAACTGCTACAGGTAATATTTTCCCATTAAAAAATTTATGAGCTGTTTTAGCAAAGTCAGCTACGTATTTACCCATTTCAAAAGCCATTACAGGACTTTGATAACCAGGAAAAGCAGTTTCTAACATTTCTGTTTGAGCAGAACCTAAGGCCAGGCAATTAATTTTGATGCCTGTTTCGGCTAATTCAAAAGCTAAGCATTCTGTAAGTGTATGTAGTGCTGCTTTACTAGCCGAATATGCTGATAAGCCTGGAAATTTAACACTTCCCTGAAATCCTCCCATGCTACCGATGTTAACAATGTGGCTACCAGCCTGCATTAGGGGCAAAGTATTTTTAATCATTCGGAAATGAGAGATTACATTACTTTGCAGCATTTCGCCTAAATCTTCCTCAGTAGTTTCTAAAAAAGGCTTATTAATTAAAGATCCAGCATTATTTATTAAAATATCAATTGTACCTAAACGTTCTTTCAGGAAAGGTATTAAAGCTCCATAGTCATCATTTACAATATCGAATTCTACAGGTAAAAGTGTACAATCGGGGTTAATGCCTTTGGCAATTTCTAAAAGTTTACGCAATTTATCTGCAGAACGGGCAATTGCTACAATTTTATTATCCTTTTGTAAACTAAGCTCTAAAGCTGTTTCAAACCCAATTCCGCTACTGGCGCCTGTAATTATAATATTCATTTTAATTTTTTTTTGAAAAAATAGATTCTTATAAACCGAATCTGCACAAATTTACTATTCTGTAATTAACTGGCTAACTGGATTTTTAATTACATGCAAACCATCGTTAATTAGTTTTGTATGTTCAGCTTCTCTTCCTGCCTTAATCTCCAGATATACAAGAACTTCTTTTTCCAATTGATGATAGATTTTTTTGTGATAAACGAGTTCTAAAATTTCAAGCGCACAAAGCCAATCTTGCCTATGGTTAGTTTTAAGTTGTTCGAAAATGTAGCTTAGGTTATCAATATGTTCGCCATTTTCTCGTATCGTTCTAACCTCTTTGTATAGATTATGCAATTTAATGATTTTCTCATCATAGGTTATCTTATGCGTTTTAGCTTCGCTAATTAAAGTTATTTCTTCGTAAGCATCTTTATCGGCAGCGCCATTAAAAACCGAAATAATTTCTTCCCCAACAGCCATATCGTAAATGCCCCATTCGGGTTTAAATAAAATATTTCCATTACTTTCAGTAACAGTACAATCGTTAAAAGTGATTAAAATGGCTTTTCCATCTGCACGCAAAATATTCTCAACGTTACCATTAACCGTAATTCCACTTTCGAAAACCAATTGAGATCTGCCACCTGAAGAATAACCTAACATTTTTATTTCTTCATTGGTAAAATCTTCTAAAGGCTTTTCGGCGCTTTTTAATTTGCCAACAGGCGAAGAAAAACCATCGGCATGGTAATTTTTACCATGATTATTTAATTGTTTGTTGTGGTATGCCAGAGCAGATGGCCCAGTTGATTTAATAAAAGTAACTTGATCGGTCGGGCTTACGCCTAAATCTGTAAAAACTCCGCTTACCTGCAAGCCCGAACTATAAACAGCCGTAGCAACGTTTTTACAGGCAATAGCTTTCATAATACTCTCGGTTCCACCTTTTCTAAATGCCATTGTATCAGCAAATTCTTCTAAAACATCAATCAAATTTTGAAAGGTGGCTGTTACAAAAAGCTGCGGTTGAGTTTTAGTAATATCATAAGAATAATTGATGGTGTCTTTATTATACCAGATTTTTTCTACTTCCGTATTCATACAACTGGCACTTTCGCCAATTGACGATAATAAACCTGCACCATAAATTTTAGGATTTTCGAGCGTGCCAATTAAGCCATATTCAACAGTCCACCAATGTAAACGCCCAAGCAAAGCCATTTCTGATGGTTCACCCATGTTTTCATTTATAAAACGAAGCTCTTTTTCGGCTTTAACAATATCGTATTCATTCGCATCGGCCGATTCTTTTAAAATAGAAAGTTTTCTAATGGCTTCATATAGTTCAAAATCTTTGGCCGAAAACATGGCTTTTGCGCCAATAGAGCCAAAATAACTTAAATAATTATTGTAATCGGTATCGGCAATAATAGGTGCATGACCAGCGCTTTCATGAATAATATCTGGAGCAGGCGTATATTCTATATGATTTATTTGTCTAATATCAGCAGCAATAACCAAAACTCGGTAAGCCTGATACTCCATAAAAGCAGCGGGCGGAATAAAACCATCAACGGTAACGGCACCCCAGCCAATTTTGCCCAAATTATCATTCATGGTTTGCAAATCGGGAATATGCTCAATACTTAAGCCAGCTCTTTGTAAACCTTTAATGTATGGGTAGTAGGCAACATTTTTAAGATAACTATAATTTTGGCGCATAACATAACGCCAAACCGCCTGATCTATTGGGGTGTATTTTTCGTAATTCTGGTCAACAATAAACTGCTTTAAATGGTTAGGCAATTTTGCAACCTGCGCATTATTAAAGTCATTAAAATGGCTCATAGGTATTAAGAAAATAAGTTGGTCGGCAACTAAGTTACAGCCTTGATTTTAAGTAAGCAAGAAAGTAACTGCTTAAATTGGCCGAGTATATTAATAAAGGTTTTGTAGAGATAAATGTTTGGTTAAAAAGCTTTATTTGAAATTTAATTTCGAATAATTAGAAAATGTTTGTTTGCATTTCATCGGAAAATTCAATCGGGCTGTACGCTAAATTTTTTGGCTGTTCTTAGGCTTCGCTCAGAACAAATGCCAAAAAGATATCGCTGCCATCCCGTTTACAAACAAAGTTTTGAGCCACAAACGGGTTATATGCAACCAGCGGGTAATAGAATTACAAATGTAAGCCACCTAAACCCGACTTTAGTGAGAAATACTTTTTTGGTGCAGTACTTAGACAAGCGCAGCATTACATTGATAAAAAGATTGAAACGAAGGCGGGACTGCTGTACCCTAAAAGCTTAGAAACTTGCTTTTCAAATTAAATTAATGCTTTTTATCGCCAATTTTTTTCACGCTAAAAGTAAAATAGTGTTGGTATATGTAGCTAAAAAGCGCCATTAAAACAGAAACGGCAATTCTAGATAACATGGCTAAGGTTGGATAATCTCTTAAAAGCTCGAGTAAAAATTTTAACAATACGTAGTTGGCCAGGATATTAATGATTTGGAGGTTTAAAAACCTGAAAAACTGAACACGCCCTTTTAGCTTACTATGGGTAAATATTACATATTTATTAAGTAAAAAACTGGTCGGAATTGCAACTAAATAATCTACAAATAATGATGCAGTTTCTCGCTGAACTACAATTAAGCCAAAATTTACTTCATCAGTTTTGAATATAAAAAAGTAGGCAAAGTAATAACTTAATATACCTAATAACAAGGTGCCGCCACCTGTTGCTAAATACCTGAAATTGTGTAATGAAATATATTTTTTAAACGGTGGGTGAAAAAAATCTATTATTGCTAAAATTAATTTGCGCATTATTTGTACCTAAGCCTGCAAAGGTAATTTTTTAAAATATTTATTTTAGATAGAAAACAAAAAAGTCCTGATTTTAAAATCAGGACTTTTCATATTTAAAAATTAATTGTTTGTTGCTTTATGCGTAGGATCTGCATGTACCATGCCCTCCATTGCCTTATCGAGATTTAAATCAAGTCCTTTTGCAATGCCTAAACCTAAATTCATATCGGCTCGAAACCAGTGGCAAAGCTGGCGATTAACAATTTCGTCTTTTTTAACGCCATTTATACCGCCCATTGCGCCAACAATATTTGCAATTGTATTCTTTTTAGCTTCAGGATCCATTAATCTAAACAGATTTCCTGGTTGCGTGTAATGGTCGTTTTCACCTTCAGCGTTTCTATCGTATTGATCTGCCATAAGCGAATCTAACGGCCATGCTGGTTGCTTATAACTTTCGTCAACCTCGATATCGTCGAAGCTATTCGGGAAATAATTGGGATTAGAACCACCATTGCCATTTACAGCCATTAAGCCATCGCGTTGATAATTATTTGTCATAAAAGGACAACGGTTTACTGGGATTTGTTCGTAATTACCACCCAAACGATAACGTTGTGCATCGGGGTAAGATAAAATACGACCTTGAAGCATTTTATCAGGAGAGTAATAAATTCCATCAACCACGTGTGCAGGTGCAAAAGCGGCCTGTTCTACGTGTGCGTAATAATTGTCAGGGTTTTCGTTTAATTCCAATTCTCCAACTTCGATTAAAGGATAATCGCCATGTGGCCAAACTTTAGTTAAATCGAAAGGGTTTAAATGGTAAGTTTTTGCATCTGCGAAAGGCATAATTTGAACTTTTAATGTCCATTTTGGAAATTCGCCTCTTTCAATCGATTCAAACAAATCGCGTTGCGAATGATCTGGGTCTTGCGACTTCATATCCACAGCTTCGTCATTTGTAAAATTTTGAATGCCCTGTTTTGTTTTAAAATGAAACTTTACATAAAAGCGCTCATCGTTTGCATTGTAAAAAGAAAATGTATGACTACCAAAACCATCCATGTGGCGGTAAGAGAATGGTGTTCCTCTATCGCTCATTAAAATTAAAACCTGATGTAAACTTTCGGGATTTAAACTCCAAAAATCCCACATCATAGTTGGGCTTTTCATATTGGTTTGAGGATCTCTTTTTTGGGTATGAATAAAGTCGCCAAATTTTTTAGGGTCTTTTACAAAGAAAACGGGGGTGTTATTTCCAACTAAATCCCAGTTACCATCTTCGGTGTAAAATTTCAATGCAAAACCACGAGGATCGCGTTCGCTATCTGCAGAACCTTTTTCGCCACCTACGGTAGAGAAACGCAAAAAAGTTTTGGTTTGCTTTCCAATTTCAGAAAAAAGTTTAGCCTTTGTGTACTTTGTAATATCGTGAGTAACGGTAAAAGTGCCGTAAGCGCCAGAACCTTTAGCATGCACAACGCGTTCAGGTATGCGCTCACGATTAAAATGAGCCATTTTTTCATGGAGAATGAAATCTTGAATTAATATCGGGCCGCGTGGACCAGCTGTCATACTATCTTCATTACTTGCATACGGTATGCCCGATGCTGAAGTAAGTTTTTTCTTTTCGCTCATAGTTTATGTTTTATTATGTTGCTATAAAATTGAGGTTATTTAATCGCTAAAGCAAACTGTTATTATCTATTTCAACATAGATATTATTGATATGTTCTAGCTCAAAAAAGTATAAATTAAATTTAAGAATTTTTAGCGATTGTTGGTGTAAAAAGTAGGTTGCGAAACATAATCTATTACAGCGCACCAACTATAGGATGGATGAGGCTGAATACTAACGCCAACCGTGTTTAGTTTATTTTTTTGATCTAGAAGATTAAACCTATGCCCAAGTGTTGGAACGCCGCAATCTAACAGTAAATGACATACGATATCTAAGCTGTTAGAAAAGCCAAAATCTATGTTTTCACTCATTGTCTTGTTTGGGAAGTCTTTAGCGAGGCGTTTTGAAAACTTATCACCATTACTACTATCATGCGATTCTAAATTATTTCGGTTTAAATCTATTGCATGGCTTCGGCTTAATGATGTTAGTTTTTCATCAGGATAAAACATTGGAAGGTTTTTTACGCCTTTAACATGTTTTAATAAGGATAAATAATAGGAGTTATTGCGTGCGATTTTTAACTCGTTGTAATTTCTATATTGCCTAACTTTTGAATTGTAATTATTAATGTAATCTTCTAAAAAGGTGTAATAAAATTTTTCGCCATCGAGGCGGATGAGGTTCATGTACAAAACAACATTTTTTTCTTCATTAGTTAAGTAATCAGCGTTTACGGCTGTATTGGCTTTTTTAAATTCGGCATCTGTCCAATTTTGCCCTAAAGCAATGCCCGTGTTAAACAAAAAGAAAATGAAGATAGAAATTGGACGGTACATGTTTGGCATTTTATGGATAACGCCTTTTAAAATTATTTATTTTTAGATTTTAAAATTTAACTGGAATTAAGCTCGGTGAGCAATTAGTTACAGGTGGTGAAAAGTATTATTAGTATTTTTAATTTTTGTTAAAAACTATGAAAAAACCAATTATTCTGTTCTGCTTTTTTTTAATTTCCATTGCAGTAAAGGCGCAAATTGATACGGCAAGTTTCAAAAATGTTTTCAATCAAATAAAAAAGGAATATGCTCCAGATAAGAGGTCTATTTACTTTAATACACAATTTAAGGGTGATAGTATTTTTGTAGAAAGTACTTCGGCAGAAGCTTTGGCTGCTTTAGATAAACAAGTTTCAGGCGTTACAGGTTATACAAAGGTAAATTCGTTATTGCCTGCTAAAAATCTAAACGGACTTGAGTATGGATTGGCAAATCTTTCTGTTTGCAACAATCGGGCTGCGCCACAAAATGCAGCCGAAATGATGACGCAAATGATTTTAGGAACGCCTGTGGAAGTTTTGAAAAAACAAAGCGGTTATTATTTGGTTCGCACACCTGATGGTTATTTATCTTATACCGATGGAACCGCAGTTAGTTTAATGAACAAGCAAGAATTTGATGCCTGGAAAAAATCCACACGAATAATTTATTTAGAAGATTTTGGTCATGCTTTTAGTAAGCCTGATGTAAATTCTATTCGAGTTTCTGATTTGGTTAAGGGCAATATTTTGGTTTTAACAAGTGAGGAAAAAGGTTTTTACAAAGTAAGTTTTCCTGATAAGAGAATTGGGTATATTAAGAAAGCGGATGCTAAGTTGTTCTCAGAATGGCAGAAGAAGCCAAATCCTGACGCTGAGGCAATTCTCAAAACGGCCAAAACACTAATCGGTGTTCCGTATTTGTGGGGCGGAACATCGGTGAAAGGGGTAGATTGTAGTGGATTTACTAAAACCAGTTACTTTTTAAATGGGGTTGTGATTCCAAGAGATGCCTCTCAACAGGCTTTAGTAGGCGTAGACGTTGACGTATTGGAAGGAGATTCTACAAGTCTTGATAAATGTTTGAAAAATTTAAAAGCTGGCGATTTGCTTTTTTTTGCTGCAGCTAAACTTCGCGGTAATATGGGCGGAAGAGTAACGCATACCGCGATATACATGGGAAACGGCGAATTTATTCAATCAGCTGGAATGGTTAAAATTAGCAGCTTATTACCAACATCTTCAAATTATGATGAGCGTGAGTATAAAACCTTAGTTAGTGCGAAAAGATACTTAACAGAAATTGGAAAGGCTCAGATTACTCGTGTCAATCAGCACGATTGGTATGGGAATTAAACTTAGATTAGTCATTCCGAGTTCTAATACAATTGACATTTCAAACTCTCGGTCGGTGATTAACCGACCGAGAGTAATTAATCTAATTTTCTTTGCTTCCGTGGCCAAAATTATAAAAACATACCACCTGATGCTTCAATGCGTTGTGCATTAATCCATTTTGCATCTTGTGTACATAAAAAGGCTACTACGCCACCAATGTCATCTGGTAAACCAACGCGGCCCAAAGCAGTTTGCGATGCTATCATTTTATTTAATTGTTCATTGTCGCGAACCGCACCTCCACCAAAATCTGTTTCTATTGCGCCAGGTGCAACAATGTTTACATTTATCCCGCGTGCACCTAATTCTTTAGCCTGATATTTTGTAAGCGTTTCCATGGCGCCTTTCATCGATGCATAAGCCGCATAACCTGGTAAAGCAAAACGAGCCAATCCACTCGAAATATTAACAATGCCACCACCATCATTTAAAAGAGCCAATGCTTTTTGAGTTAAAAAAAATGCTCCTTTAAATTGAATGTTTACTAAAGTATCGAATTGTTCTTCCGTAGTTTCTGCAAATGAATTATAAATTCCAACTCCAGCATTATTAACCAAATAGTCGAATTTTTCTGCATTAAAAACAGATTTTAAGACTGTTTTCACTTCTTCAAAAAAAGAATCAAATGTTTTGCTATCTGCTACATCTAACTGTAAAGCCGCTGCATTAACACCAATTGCTTTTAATTCTCTAACAGTTTCATCTGCATCATCTTTTTTCGATTGATAAGTTAAAATTACATCAAAACCTTTTTTTGCTAAATGTGTTGCTGCATTTTTGCCTAAACCGCGACTACCGCCAGTTACCAATACTATTTTATTTTGTTTTTCCATTTTCTTTTAATTTGATAAACAAAGTTAAATGGAAAGTAGTGATGAAAATGGTGATACGTTAAGGAAAAATGGTGAGTACTTAAGTTTTATATGGTGACAGTTTCCTTTTTTGTTAACGAATTGAAGTATTCTTCGCGATATTGCTTTGGCGTTTTGCCTTCAAAGTGTTTAAAAAACTTGGTGAAGTTTGATGGATCGTAGGTTAAAATTCGGGCGATTTCAGAAATTGGTGTGCTTACATTTTGCAACATCGATTTTGAAATTTCCATTAAACGCTCTTCGAAGAAAAAACATGGGGAATGGCCTGTTGCCGATTTAATCGTGTTACTGAAATGTGTTGGATGTACAAATAACAGAGCAGCAAAATCTCTAACCTCAAACATTTCTGTTGCCCTGCCCGAAACGATGTCATCAAGGTGCTTATCCAATTCCTTTAAATAATCGGCTGCAATTTCATGTTGACGAGCAAAGAATTTCTGTGGAATTTTCATCTATAATTTTGAGTATTCATCAAATATAAACCCGATGATGGATAAATTAATGATTACTTTATTTTTTTACCTGTACCCAACCAAATTAAACTATTCAAAATCATTTTATTTTGAATTTCATTATCAAAAGTAAAGGATAATGTTTTGTTTGTATTATCGTATTTATGTTCATAATCCATATCGTTATGGCCCATGTTTACATAAACCATTTTATATTTTTTATTGCTCCAAACTACAGGGTAGTAACCACTTTTCCATATTTCATGTTGTTTTGGCCCAGTTCCTAATGGAAAACTTGTTGAATCGATGGCTATTAAAATTTTAATATCTGGATTTTTAGTTAAATCATTTTGCCAGCGATACCATTCGTTGGGTTGCGATTTGAATGTATTTGGAAGGTTCTTAGTTACTGGGTGTTTCTTATCCTCGAGCCTTAAAATGGCAGCTGTTGGTCGCCATGTATTACTACCATAACCACCAGATCCTAAAAATGTGTTGTGATACCAATCCCAATTCATGTCATAAGCTGATTTTTCTAAAGCAAAAGCAGAAAAATGGAAGCCTAGCCATGCACCTCCGTTTTCCATATATTTTTGAAATGCGGCTCTTTGTTCGGGTTTTTCTGGTCTTGTATCCAAAAACAGCACCACTTGGTACTTAGAAAGAAATTCTGCGTTTAAATTATTCCAGTTCGAGGTAGAATCATATCCGAAATTATTTTTACTGGCCATTTCTGGAAACTGCTTATTAGCTTCGTGCACAAAACTAATATGCGCTAAGTCGTTTTTTGCAGTATAAAAGGCAATTACTTTGAATTTAGTCTTTTTGGTTTGTGCAATTGCAATAAAAGAAGAACACAGAAAAATAGTGATAACGAAAAATAATTTGATCTGATTCATAGTATAAATTTGGTTAACTCAAATTTAATTATTTCCAAATCATTAATATTTCAATTCTATATTCTTTGTGTGTTTTAGGTTAAACGGTTAAATTCAATCGATTGATATAATTGAAAATACGATAATTTTAACCAGATCTGGCCCGTGAATTTGAGCAAATCTGGTTAAAAGTAAAGCCTTATTTTTTACTGAAAGGTAAATCAAAAGTTCCCTCAGTAATATTTACCGATGTTTTTATCGAACTATCATCATTTGGGGCTTTAAAAGCAAAGGTTCCTTTCAACTTATTATTTGCATCACTGGTAATTATTAAAGTACCACTGTCTGATGAAAATGAGCCAGTTGCTGTTTGATCTTTCATATAACCGCCAGTTCCATCACTTGCTAAATTATAAGTGCCAACACCCTTGTAGCCAATAATTCCTATTATTATACGTTTATCGCCGTTAATACTTGTTATTGTTAGCACATTACCAAGAAGAGGGACGTTAATTTGAACTGCTTCGCCAGTAAAACCAGTTAAAACTCCATCTACCTTAGCACTTAAGTTATTTGTACTATTGTTCGTTTCTGGAAGTTTAACAGGTGCTAAACTTATGCTAAATTGCCCTTCAGTAATGTTTTTTGTTGTTGAGTTTGATGGATTTTCGCCTTTAAATTCGAATGTGCCAGTAATTATGTTTTGATCGGTATAGCTCGTAATCTTTATTGTTCCAATAGAGTTTGCCATATACGATTCTGATGGGCCTGTATTGCCAGAAAGATATGTTGCGATATTATTATCGGCAACATTATAAGTGCCAACGCCTTTAAAATCATTGATCATTAAAGTAAAACCACTTGTTCCTTTAAGACCAGAAATCTGAGCAGTTGTTTGTGCCCCAACATTATAAAATTGAGCTGTAGCTAGGGTGCATTCTAATAAAATACCATCAATTTTTGCACTCATTGATGAGGTATTCCATTCAGGATGATAATTGATTTCTTTTTTACAAGATGAGGTAAAGATAAGACAGGTTAATGCCAATAAGCATAATTTGAAAAATACTTTCACGAGCGTAACTTTTTTAGTGTTAATTAATTAGTTGGCTAAGATAAAATAAATTAATAAAGCCTCAATCGAAAATCTATGTAAATCCATCAGATTTTTTATTATTCGATAGGATTTATTGGATTTTGCATGAAAAAAGCCGCAAGTTTAAACCTGCGACTTAAATATTATAAATATCTAACCTAAAGTTCTTAGGTTTCGAAAACGGTAAATTACGCTAATAAATTTTTCCAGCTAACTGCTTTTCCAATAATATTTGTTAAATCGGCAATGGCAACACGTTCCTGTTCCATGCTATCGCGATGACGAATCGTAACCGTGTTATCCTCTAAGCTTTGGTGATCTACAGTTAAGCAGAAAGGCGTACCAATTGCATCCTGACGACGGTAACGTTTACCAATTGCATCTTTTTCTTCATAAATACAATTGAAATCGAATTTCAATGCATCCATAATTTCACGAGCTTTTTCTGGTAAGCCATCCTTTTTTGTTAAAGGGAAAACAGCCACTTTGTAAGGTGCTAAAGCAGGGTGTAAACGTAATAAAGTACGGCTATCCTGTTTGTCTTCAGTGCTTAAATCCTGTTCTTCGAAAGCATTAATCATCGTTAACAAAAACATTCGATCTAAACCAATTGAAGTTTCGATTACGTAAGGAACATAATTTCCGTAAGGTTTACCTTCTTCGTTTAAATCGTTATCGAAATATTGCATTTTCTTTCCCGAAAACTCCTGATGCTGTGTTAAATCGAAATCAGTTCTACTGTGAATACCTTCCACTTCTTTAAATCCGAAAGGGAATTCAAACTCAATGTCAGTAGCCGCATTTGCATAATGCGCTAACTTAACATGGTCGTGGTAACGATATTTGTCAGGAGATGTTCCTAAAGCTTGGTGCCATTTTAAGCGAGCTTCCTTCCAATATTCAAACCATTTTTTGTCTTCACCTGGGCGAACGAAAAATTGCATTTCCATTTGCTCAAATTCACGCATACGCATAATAAACTGGCGGGCAATCACTTCATTTCTAAAAGCTTTACCAATTTGCGCAATACCGAAAGGAATTTTCATCCTTCCCGATTTTTGAACGTTCAAGAAGTTTACGAAAATACCTTGTGCCGTTTCAGGGCGAAGATAAACTTCATCACTACCTTCTGCCATTGCACCAAATTGCGTGCTAAACATTAGGTTAAACTGGCGAACATCCGTCCAGTTAGATGTTTTCGAAATCGGGCAAATTACTTTATAATCTACAATTAAATCTTTCAGCTGTGCTAAGTTTTCAGCTTTTAAAGCCAGGTTCATTTCAACTTCAAGCACCAAGCCTTTTTTCACAAATCTCCAGCTAGCCTCATCAACAAAAGGATATTTGGCGTTATCTAAAATCGAAACTTCTTCCTTAAATCCAGGAATCCAGGCCGCTTGTCCTTCATCACTTAATCCTAAAATTTCTTGTTGAAATTCCTCAAACTTAGCCTTGTTCTCTGTACTAAAATTGGCTAGTTCAGAATATAACTCATCAATTTTATTTTCTAATAATTGATCGGCACGGTAACGTTTTTTCGAATCCTTATTGTCAATCATCGGGTCGTTAAAACCATCAACGTGTCCGCTGGCTTTCCAAACTTTCGGGTGCATAAAAATTGCAGAATCAATTCCTACAATGTTTTCATGCATTTGTACCATGGCTTTCCACCAGTACGATTTAATGTTGTTTTTTAACTCGGCACCCAATTGGCCATAATCGTAAACGGCACTTAAGCCATCATATATTTCGCTGCTTTGAAACACGAAACCGTATTCCTTAGCATGTGATATTACATTTTTAAATTGTTCGTCGTTATTCTTTTGAGCCATAATGGAGGCAAAGATAATTATTTTGAGCTGAAAGACTAAAGCAGAAAGATTAAAGTAGAAATGCTTGGTTTGATGTTCGTAAAAATGCTTTACAGCTCTAAATTTTTTAGAAAAGCAATTGTAGTGCTAGTCAGGTTCTGTAGTCCCGCTTTTTGCTGCAATCTTTTAAAAACTTCTGACAGCTAGTTTATCGTTGTTGCAATTTTAAAAGTATTTCCGCTGCAATCGGGTTTAAGAGGCAAAAAATATAAATCTATTTATGTTTTAAATGCATACCGCTAAGAATTCTGTTTTACATCTTACATCTTCCATTTTTTCCTATTTTTGAAGCATGAAATTTTATCATTTGATTTTATTAGCCTTGGTATCGGTTTTTACATCCTGCAATCAAGAAGAAAAAGTTCATCATTATATTAAATTTAACAACACCCAAGAATTGTATAAATTCTTAAAATGGTCGCCAGAAAACCGTTTTCCGTTAATTAGTGCCCATCGTGGCGGCCCAATGCCAGGTTTCCCTGAAAACTGCATCGAAACTTTCGAAAATGCCACAACTTATAATCCGATGGTAATCGAATTCGATATTGCTTACAGTAAAGATTCGGTAATGGTAATCATGCATGATGATAATCTTGACAGAACATCGACAGGTAAAGGTCCAATCGGAAATTATACTTACGAGGAATTAAAGACTTTTAATTTAAAAGACGACGATGGAAAGGAAACAAAATTCAAAATACCAACTTTGGATAGCGTTTTAAGCTGGAGTAAAGGAAAGGTTTTACTAACCATCGACTTAAAGAAAGGCGTTTCTTATGCAAAAGTTATCGAAAAAGTTAAGCAATATAAGGTACAAAGCAATTCAATAATTATCACTTACACCGCTAATCAAGCTCAAGAGGTACATCAGTTGGCACCCGATTTAATGATTTCTGCATCAGTACAAAAGAAAGCCGAACTAAAAAGATTAAATAGTTTAGGTATTCCTAGTGATAAAATTGTAGCTTTTGTAGGGGTTTCTGCACCTGATAAAGAACTTTACAAATACCTTCACGACAAAGGTATTGCCACTATTTTAGGTACAATGGGTAATATTGATAAAAGTTCGATTGCAAACCCTGCTAAAAACGTTTATTATCATTTGGTAAATAATGGAGCCGATATTTTATCATCAGATAATATTGGTCAGGCTGCAGAGCAATTAGATAAGTTTAGGTATAATAAAAAGATAAGTTCAGTATACGTTAATTAAAAGCATAACGATCGTTTAAAAAACTTTGTATTCTTTGCGTTTAAAATTTTTACCATGAGTATTTCAGTTAAAAACCTTTCCAAGCATTACGATAAACAAATAGCAGTCGATTCGATAAGTTTCGATGCAAAACCTGGTCGTATTTTGGGTTTTCTTGGTCCGAACGGAGCTGGTAAATCTACAACAATGCGTATGCTTACTGGCTATCTGGAACCAACATCAGGGGAAGCTCAAATTTCGAATAAGAATATTTTAACGCAAGCAATTGAAGCAAAAAAGCATATTGGTTATCTGCCAGAGAATACGCCACTTTATGCAGATATGTATGTAAAGGAGTTCCTCAACTTTGTTGGCCAAACTTATGAACTGAAAAATTTAAGTGTAAGGATTGATGAAGTAATTAAAATGGTAGGTTTAATTCCCCAACAACATAAAAAAATTGGCACGTTATCAAAAGGCTATCGCCAAAGGGTAGGATTAGCGCAGGCAATTATTCATAATCCTGATGTTTTAATTTTAGATGAACCTACATCGGGTTTAGATCCAAATCAGTTGGTTGATATTCGTGCTTTGATAAGAGAATTAGGAAAGAATAAAACGGTTGTAATTTCCACACATATTATGCAAGAAGTGGAAGCCATTTGCGATGACATCATAATTATTAATAAAGGTAAAATTGTGGCAAACGATTCACTTGAAGGAATTAAAAAGGCTTATAATGAAAATTCGTTAGAAGATATTTTTAGAAAACTTACCGCATAATTTATGTTGAAAATTCGTTTTGCTTTATTTGCATCGATGCTTTTTATTTCTTTTGTAATTAAAGCTCAAAATGCTGTTAAAATTGATATTGGTGCAGAGTTCGGACTTCCGTCACGTAATTTTGCTGCGATTTCTAATATTGGTTTAGGTGGATCGATTAAAGCAGAATTTCCAATAGCTTCATCGTTTGCATTAACTTTAAATGGTGGTATTACAAATTTCTTTGGTAAGAGAAACCAACTATTAAACGTTCAGGATTTAACCTACGCTCCATTAAAAGCAGGATTAAAATACTATTTAAGCGAAACTTTTTACGTTGAGGGTCAACTTGGGGCAGCGTTGGCTTTAAATAACGGTCAAAAAACATTGTTTGCCTGGTCACCAGGTTTAGGAAATATATTCAACTTATCGGGCAAAAATAAACTGGATTTAGGTATAAGATACGAAGGTTGGACAGGCAAGAATGAAAGTATGACATTTCTCAATACATCGAGCACAAAAGGTTTTCTGGGTGTTCGTTTTGCTTACGTTTTCGCTTTATAGCAAAAACATACCGTCTTAATTAATCAGCTGTTCAAAAACCTTTTCAAATAACTTTATTTACCTAATTACCCTTTTTTTACGTCTTTAATTTGCCCAATTATTTAGTTAACTTCGGCATTTTAACATTGTATGTACGCAGTATTTAAACGCGAATTATTTAGTTTTTTAAATTCGATGGTTGCTTATGTAACCATTGGAGTTTTTTTAGCCGTTTCTGGACTTTTACTTTGGTTTTTTCCGGATACTTCGCTACTTGATTATGGCTATGCAGAACTAAATGGTTTTTTTAGTCTGGTTCCATATCTTTTTATGTTTCTAATTCCAGCAATTACTATGCGCTCTTTCGCCGAAGAAAGGAGAGAAGGAACTTATGAACTTTTAATTACCAAGCCAATTACACTTTGGCAAATTGTTATTGCAAAGTATTTAGCCTGTTTAGTATTGGTTCTTTTAGCATTAATACCAACATTGGTTTACTATTATTCTATTTCAAAATTAGGTTTACCAGAAGGTAATATCGATTCAGGTGCTGTAATTGGCTCTTATATTGGTTTGTTTTTATTAGGCTCAGCCTTTACCTCAATCGGAGTTTTTGCTTCTGCCTTAACCAAGAATCAGATCATCGCTTTTGCAATTTCTGCTGCATTATGTGCTTTTGCCTTTTTAGGTTTCGATTATTCCAGCCAGCTTTTATCCATGCAAAGTTTTGAAACTACAATAGCCTCTTTTGGTATTAATCAACATTACCAATCTATTAGTCGGGGCGTGTTAGATACACGTGATTTAGTTTATTTTATTAGTTTTTCAACAGTGTTTTTATTGTTTACAAAACTTGCAGCGGGAGGGAAGAGAAAATGAAAATCAATAATAAATGGATAAATTTTGGATTGGTATTAGTCGCTTTAATATTGTTAAATATTGGAGGGAAATACATTTTTCATCGTTTCGATTTTACTGCCGATAAGCGCTTTACTTTAAGTGATAAAACTAAAAAACTACTGAAAGGTACAGAGAAACCGATCATAATTACTGTGTTTTTAAATGGAGAGTTACCTGCGGCCTTTAAGCGTTTGCAAGCATCTGTTAAAGATTTATTAACCGATTACAAAGCTTATTCAAACACAGATTTAAAAGTTGTATTTATCGATCCACTTGCAGGCTTTAATACTGCAGATCAGGATACGGTAATTAATAATCTTTATCAGCAAGGTATAGAAGCTACTAATTTAAGCGTAAAAACAGAAAACGGATTAACTCAAAAATTGGTTTTTCCGATGGCAATGGTAGAAAGCGATGGCAAACAAATGCCAGTTAAATTGTTTCAAAATTTAGATGCTGGGGGCAGTTATGAAGACAATATCAATCGCTCTATCGAAAATTTAGAATATATTTTTACTTCAAGCATTAAAAAAGTAATTGGCGGAAATAATCCTCGAATTGGATTTACTGAATCGAACGCAGAGCCTTCCGATTTACAGCTTTATGATGCCATGCACACACTGGCAAATAGTTACGAAGTTGGGCGAGTTAACCTAAATACCATAGATAAAGCAGGCTTGGATAAATTAAAAATGCTAATTGTAGTTAAGCCTCAAACCGCGTTTACCGAAGCTGAAAAATATAAAATCAATTACTTCGTAATGAATGGCGGTCGGGTGCTTTGGAGTATCGATCAAATTTCGGCAGAATTGGATAGCTTAAGAGGAAAAGGCAGCCAGATGGTTTTAAATAAAAACCTGAACCTAGATGATATGCTGTTTATGTATGGAGCTAGAATTAATTACAATGTAATTGCCGATAAGAATAGCGCCGAAATTCCTGTTTCTACTGGAAATGTTGGTGGTCAGCCACAAATACAGCTTGTACCTTGGTTGTACTACCCAATTTTATTGCCTGATACCGCTGCGAGTTTAGTAAAAAATTTAGATGGAATTAAATCCGAATTTCCAAGTACCGTTGATACAATTGGTTCAAAAGGAATTAAGAAAACTTATATTTTAACTACTTCTGCATTTAATAGGGTATTTAACGTGCCTAAACAGTTCTCCTTACAAATGGTTGCAGAACAGCCCGACCCCAAAACATTTCAAAATCCAATGCAAAGTGCAGGCGTTTTATTAGAAGGGAATTTTCAGTCAGTTTTTGCAGGAAGACCTTTGCCAGCGGGAATTTCTACACCTTTCACAAACGTTGCAGTTGGTAAGCCAAGCAAAATGGTAGTTATAGGCGATGGAGATTTATTTAAAAACCAGGTTGTCGCTAAAGATAATTCGCCATTGCCATTAGGCTTTGATAGATATACACAGCGGACTTACGGAAATAAAGCACTACTTTTAAATATTGTTGATTATTTTACTGATGATGATAACTTAATTGCGTTAAGAAACAAAGACGTTAAAATCAGATTGCTTGATAAGGCAAAAATTAAACTGGAAAAAACCAAATGGCAGGTTTTAAATATTATAGTTCCCTTATTATTGTTAATATTATTTGCAATTTTTCAACATTATTACCGCAAGTACAAGTACGCTAAATAATTTTTATATTTTTGAAGAAGACTAATTGATATCATGAGATTTATTGTATCCACATCAACTTTATTAAAACATCTACAAACTGTTAACGGTGCATCTAGCAGCAGTACAGTTTTACCTATACTAGAAAATTTTCTTTTTGAAATTAAAGATGGTAATTTAACCATCTCCGCTACTGATTTACAAACCAGTATGACTACTGCCTTAGCTGTAGAATCAAAAGAAGAGGGAAAAGTTGCCGTTCCATCTAAAATTTTATTAGATACGCTTAAAACTTTACCAGATCAGCCAATTGCTTTTAATATTGACGATGCAACTTTCGCAATCGAAATTAGTGCAGGCGAAGGTAAATATAAATTGAGCGGTGAAAACGGTGATGATTTTCCAAAAATTCCTGTTGTAGAAAACGCTTCATCGGTAAATTTACCAGCATCTGTTTTAACAGAAGCAATTACCAAAACTATATTTGCGGTTAGTAACGATGAGTTACGTCCAGCAATGACAGGTGTTTACTGTCAGTTATCGCCTCAGCACATTACATTCGTAGCTACCGATGCTCATAAATTGGTTCGTTACCGTCGTATGGATAGCAAAGCTGATAAAGCAACATCGTTTATTTTACCAAAAAAAGCTTTAACACTTTTAAAAGGCGCCTTGCCTTCAAATGATATTAATGTATCAGTTGATTATAATGCAACCAGCGCTTTCTTTAAGTTCGATAATATCAATTTAGTGTGTCGTTTAATAGACGAACGTTATCCTGATTACGAGGCAGTTATCCCGCAAAATAACCCTAATAAATTAGTAATTGATAGAAGTTTATTTTTAAATACGCTTCGTAGAGTAGTAATTTTTGCTAATAAAACTACTCACCAGGTTAGGTTGAAAATTAATGGAAGTGAGTTAAATATATCGTCAGAAGATTTGGATTTTGCAAACGAAGCACACGAGCGTTTAAGCTGTCAATATGATGGTGAAGACTTAGAAATCGGCTTTAATGCACGTTTCTTGATTGAAATGCTAAGTAACTTAAGTGGCGATGAAGTTACTTTAGAACTTTCTACACCAAATAGAGCAGGCTTATTAATACCGCAAACTAATGATGAAAACGAAGATGTTTTAATGTTAGTTATGCCAGTTATGTTAAATAATAGTTATTAGAAACTACTAAATCTTTAGTTTTTATAGGGAAATGGCTTGGTTTTTGACCAAGCCATTTTGGTTATAACCAAGTACAACTACCTATGAAAATCTTTACAAAACGTGTCTCAATCACCCAGGCAATTCTGCTTGCAGTTTGCTTTTTATGTATTACTTCCTGTAGTAAGAAAGATCCCGATTTAATTGTTCAGGGACAAACTAAAATTAAAGTTACTAATGCCGTGCAAACAGAAACTAAACAAGATGTTTACATTGATAATGAAAAGTTAACTTCTGCCGCTTTAACCTTTGGTGAAACAAGCGATTATTTAACAATCCCATCTGGAAACAGAAACCTGAGCTACCAGGCTTCAAATAATTTAAATACAAGTACGAATTTAAATTTTACTCCATCATTAACTTATAGTACTTTTTTAGTTTCTGATAGAAATGCGAATAGAGAAATAGTTAGTTATGAAGATAATTTAAGTATTTCTGATATGGCGACTGCAAAAATCAGGCTCATAAATTTATCGCCAAATTTTGCAACGGGTATTAATGTAACTGTACAAGCAGGTGCGCAATTTGTTAATGGCTTACTATTTAAAGAAGCATCCAATTATTTTTCATTAGATGCAGGTGCTGCATTAAGGTACAATGTTGTGGGCTCAGGAAGTATTAAAACTATCGCTGCCACAGATTTAATTCCAGGTAAAATTTATACAATTTGGTTTAGCGGCTTAACTGCTGCAACATTAGAAGCTCATCTTATCGAGTATAATTAGTTACAGTTTACCTAATTGAAATACAAAAGCTATCTTTGCGTATAAGATATTACCTGTATGAATTTCAAAGCCTTTAACTTTTTAAAACTATCTTTTCTATTTACAGCAGTTTGCTTAATTACGGCCTGTGTTAAAAACGATAATTTAATTAAAGGAGATACTAAGGTTCGGTTCTTCAATAATGTTGATCAGCTTTCTCAGGATTTCTATTTAAACGGAATTAGAAGAACGACTACTACAGGAATATCTTATGGTAACAGTACAGATTATCTGGTTTACGAGGGTGATAAGGAATACAACATTTTAGCCAAAAACACAGGAACTACGAAAATTGGTGATTCTATAAAATATACTTTTGGTATAGGAAAAAATTATTCAGTTTTTTACGCTAAAACTTCAGAGATAGATTCTTTGCTAACGATTTATGAGGATAATTTGACTCCTGATCCTACTAATGCAAGGCTATTCTTTATAAATTTAGGATACACTTTGGATTCAAAAGTTAATATCAGGAACAGGACATCATCTTTTACAGCTTCTTTAGCAAATGGAGAAAATTCTGGATACATTGTATTAAAACCAGATTCTAACGCTAAAATATTTTTAAATCTTGTTGATTCAACAAGTGTAATTGACACCATACCTGCTACCAATTTTTATAAAGGTAAAACCTATACCATAATCATTGATGGTGTTAATAAAGGAGTAAATAAAGGGAAGTTAAGGGAGCGATTAATTGTCAACAATTAATCAAATTCAATTAATATTTCAGAAACGGCTTTTTATCAAATTGATATTCCTATTTTTGCTCAAAATCAGATACATTGGAATTACTACAGCAACTCATAGATTTTATTCTTCACATCGATGTCCATTTAGCACAAATTGTTAACGATTATCAAACTTGGACTTACTTAATATTATTCCTTATAATTTTTGCTGAAACAGGATTAGTTGTTTTACCATTTTTGCCTGGTGATTCCTTATTGTTTGCAATGGGTGCATTAATAGCTGGTGAGCATGAAACTGGTTTAAATATTTGGGTTATGCTATTGATTTTAATTGTTGCGGCAATTTTAGGTAATACAGTTAATTTCAAATTAGGAAGTGTTTTAGGCGCTGGTGTATTTAAGGAAGATAATAAGATTTTAAAACTTAAATATTATGAACAATCGCATGAATTTTTCGAAAAACATGGTGGTAAAGCAATAATTTTTAGCCGCTTTTTGCCAATTTTCAGAACGATAGCTCCGTTTGTAGCAGGCATAGCTAAAATGCCATTTGGTAGATTTACTTATTTTAACATTATAGGTGGCATAACTTGGATCGTAGCTTTATTATTGGGCGGTTATGTGCTGGGTCAAATTCCGATCATTAAAAATAATTTCGAACTGGTTATTGTTTTTATAGCCGTTGTAACCTTTGTGCCTGCAATTTGGGCAGCGGTAAAAAGCCGTCTTCAACCAAAAAAAATAGAAAAAATTATTGAGGGTGAGAACTAAACTCAACTATAAGTATTAAAAAAGGCGAGCAATAATGCTCGCTTTTTTTGTTTAAATCTCTCTTCCTAATATTTTACCATTCTGGTATTTCTTTTCCGCTTCTTCTTCCTCTTTTTTATGCCTTTGTTAACCTCAATTTTAATGAGATTTTTGAGTTCGGGTTGCCCTGCATCAACCCAGGCAGAATACCAGAAAGAGCCAATTTCTAATATTGCAGAACGCATTTGTTTTTCTACCATATTATTCATTTTATCGTGATAGGCTTTTGAATATGCTAAAGAATATTGCTTCAAAACTGTATTATTCCGTTCAGAGAAACTATACTTCTTATCCGATGGAAATGATATGCTTAATTCTTTCTCAAAGGTTAAAACGGTATCAAGTAAGGTATGAGTGTGTTTTGTTATTTTCCAGGCTTCTTTTAAAGGGTTTTCGATGTAAGTTGCCCTGCCCACAATAAAGCTGTAATTCGTCGAGAATAATTCAGGTAAACGGCTTTCCCAAAAGGCATGTATACCAACCTGGTTAGTTGTTTGACCATTGTGATTAGAAGTGGTATGTAAAGGAACATGAGCATCGCCAATATAATGACCTAAATCGGCAGAATACTTTAAGATTTTAATGGAAACTCGGGTTTCGAAAGCTTTAACTAAACTATAATACGTTCGCTGAATTTGCCATGGAACAATGCCATTTTCATTTAAATGCTTTTTACCGTACTTAGCTAAAGCATCGTTCCATTTTTCGGGAATGCTATCGATACTTTTCTCATAGTTTTCTACGTCTAAGTAATGCCTTGGTGCTTCCAAAGTATCAGCATACCTACGTTTATCAGGATCTACAGCATGTTCGGTAATGTATTTTACATTCTTTTTGTAGAAACCAATCATGCCATTTGGTAAAGTGAAAACAGCCAGGTTATTTATTCTTTGGTGTGCAAAGAAACCCCAAGAGGTACAAAAGAAAAGCGGGATGATTAACGCAATAATTATCGTTAATCGCTTCATTCACTGTAATTAGGTTATTTAAGCATTTTCAATTTTAGCTATATCCAGTTTTTTCATTTGCATCACTACATCCATTACCCGCGTAGCCTTTTCAGGGTTGGATAATAGTTCGACGATATTAGCGGGTGCAATTTGCCAGGAAACTCCAAACTTGTCTTTTACCCACCCACACATGCTTTCTGCTCCACCATCTTTGGTAAAAGTTTCCCAATAGTAATCATTCATCTTGTGTATCACAACTCACCACAAATGAAATTGCTTCATCAAATTTTAATTTTGGGCCACCATTTAAACCCATAAATTTGTTTCCGTTCAACTCAAAAGTAACTACCATTGGTGTTACCTGGGTAATTTTTGAATTTTTGAAAACTGTACAATAAAATTTTGCTGCTTCCTCTGCTTGTCCATCAAACAAAAGACAGGTAACTAGTGGTTTTGCCATTCTTAATGTTTTGGTTAGAATTTTGTCTATACAAGTTAAGCAACAATTTGCTTTTTTGCGGTTTTATTTAGGACTTATTTAGGGGCAGTTGAGACTTTTTTAAACCCCAAATTGTCCTAAATGATGATCTAAGTGTTTGTAAAACATATTATTCCATTCGGTTTTTGTAAGCTTTCCAAATGAATGTGATTCTTTTCCATCAAAATGCGTCTCTCCTAACTCTTGTGTTTTATTAATATAGGCAATCAGTCTTGCTTTTTCATTATCAAATTCCTTTTGGTCTGAAATTACAAATGCTGGCGCTGTTTGACTGTTTTTCTTGTACGGTTTCTCACTAACTACTAAATTTTTAACCACTACTTTCATAATAAGTCTCATAAAAGCGTTTGGTTTTGGGTGTGTGTTCTCATAAACCAATTCATAGCTTACATTGCAGTGCGCTAACATTTGCGCAACATTCATTTTACCCCAAAGTTGAGGTGTTGATGAGGTAAGATTGTTAATCCTACTAATAACTTCGCCAGTTATTGCGGATTGAAAAATGTTTTTCATGTTTTGTTTTAATGGTATATATAAATTAATTCTTAAGCATTTTAAAAGAAAACCAACCCAAAAGTGCTATAATTACCGCCATTAAAGCCCATAGCCAAACTTTATTTTCGAATAATGGTTTTTCTATTTTAGTAGTATAGGTGGAATTTTTCTGTTCTTCTCCAATAGTTAATGAGGTTAAATTTTCAGGGATTTTACTTTCAAACTTCTCAATTTCATAGCTAGGAGCCTTTATTTTATCATTCCCATAAAATATCGCATAAGTTAGTTTCGGTTTATCAAAACGAGCAATAATCTCGTAAATGTTTCCTTTTAGCTCTAATTTACCTAAGCGCAATGGTTTGTTATCATTATTTTGAATAGTGATTTTTAACCTTGAAGCAATGGTATTCTCAAAATTATATTCAGGTTTTTCTAATGAACTTAAAGTTCCTTGATAAAGACTTGCATAATTATACTGCATTCCTTTATCAGTTTTAAAACTATCTGTGGCATATTCAATTTTTATTGAGCGGTAAAAATCGAAATCGCTTTGCGCATTTAGCGATAAATTGGAGAGCGGTACAGGATTTTCTAAAGTAACATCTATAACTGTTTCCTTATTAACAGCATCATTATTTAAACGGAAAGTTTTATATTTTACATCCTGATAAGTGCCTTTGATGGTATCGGTTTTATTAATTAATGCCTCCAATAAACCAGGTTTTTCGGCGCTCCTGATCATCAACCTATAATACAAATATTTAGAATCTGGAAAACTAAGTTTTGTAAATTGGTAATCGGTATCGTTGTTTTTAATGGATAAAATGCGGTAGTCTTTTAAAATTGTAAACCATTCGGTGTTGGTATTACTGCCTTCGAGGGTAATTTGCCAATTAAAATTACCTTCTTTAAAAGCCAAGTTAATTTGGTTAATAGTAGAAGCACTGTTCAGCTGAAAGGTGTAAAAAAAGCCATTAGAATTTGCGCTTTCGTTAACGGGTTTAAAATCAACTTCTTTTGATATAACTTTGTCTGCTCTTTGCTTTAAAAGGTATGGTACTTCTAAGGTATCTTTTCCATCGACACCAAAAATTCTTAAATCATCAAAGCCCGAATTTGCATTTTTATAAAGTTGATTCGGCAATTGTAGTTTGTGCCAAGCCGAATTGACCCCAATTATATTCCGTTTAAATTTAAAGGCATCTGTTTGTGCACTTGCGATATAAAAACACATCGAAAGCAATAAAAAGATATTAATTTTCAGCTTTAGCATCATCAATAATTAAATGTTTATACTTATTGTAAAGAAAGGAAATGATTAATAATAATATGCCAAGCGACACAAAAACAATGGTTTTTGAAATCGTACTTAAGTAAGCAATATCATAAATAAATAGTTTTATTAAGGTAATGCCAAATAAAACCATAGCCCCAATCCGCAAATGTTTTTTGTTTTTAGCTAAGCCCATGCTAATTAAAAACAGTGAATAAATGCCCCATAAAATGCTAAGCCCTAGCTTATAGCTTCCATCTAAATCTGCTAATTCTAAAATGTTAATTAATTCACTACTAATTAACCACAAAATGGAAATATAAAGCAAGTAGTCAAACATCACTTTCAAATCCATTTTAAATAAGCCAGAGTTGATTAATTTATAACATTGGATAATAAATAGGCCAAAGAATACAATGCTTAAATACCTAATGCCAATATTAAATGAACTGATATTGAAGTATTTATCTGTGTGGGATAAATATGCGTCCCTCAGTTCGCTCAAATTATAAAGTCCATGGGTTAAAAAAGCAATAACAGCTATCAAATTTATAACTAAACATGCAATAGCTAATTCATTGCTTTTAAGTTTTCTAACATTAAAATAGCTCAAAATTGATGCAAAGAATAAGGTATAAATATAAATCCAGGCAGTTTGGAGCTTTTCGTAATTATAATTGTACTCATAATTTACGTAGGCAGATTTACCGTTTGGATTGGTATTAATTTTGGTTAGCTCGAAAAGGTTATTGAAATATTTGGAAATCTCTATCCTAAAAGTAACGTACACTACTAACAATAAGATAGATGGTATTGCATAGTTAAGTATTTGTCTTGCCCACGCCCATTCTATAGGTTTCTCTATTTCTTTTTTGCTGATGTTGTATATCCAGATAAAGCTTATTATAAAAATAACTGCAGTTAAAAAGCCAACATTTAATATTGGTGTAATGAACTCTGAGTCATAATAAAAATTATAATATGTTGTCCAATCTTGCAGTAAACTGAAGAAGGCAAGGAATATTAATGGAAAAGAAAGTTTTTCGTAAATCGCGATGTTTTTAACTCTTGCTAGATAGAACAATACAGCAGCCTCAACGGTCCAGAAAATTGTAACCCAGCCACCATTTAATTGTACTGGTGCAGCCATTGTAATAAAAGTAATTACCATTGCCAGAATCAAGTAGAATAAATTTCGATCAGCAAGTTGTTTTTTGTAGATAATTAAACTTACTACAAAATGAATTACAGCGTTTGCTAGTGTAAATAAGCCTAATAATTCTGCGCTATTTTTATTCCCTAAAAGGATAAAATAGCCAATTCCGTAATAAATAAATGAATTTAAAAGAATAATTACAACATCGCTCAGCCCAAAAATTTCTTTCTTTGCTACTTTATAGGCAAGGTTTGTAATGTAAAAAATAACAAAAAACAAGGTCGAAAACAGGACCGATAGACTAAAGAAAATATTTGCAGAACTCAAATCTAACCGCCAGGCTAAAAAGATAATCCAGGTTAATCCAAAAGATGCATAAAACAAAGGTTTCCAATATTTTTTGAAACTCAAAATCAAAATCCCGATGTTGATAATAGCCATGTAGGTGAATAATACACCAACTTTTCCAGAACCATCACTTAGTAAAAAAGGAACGGCATAAGCACCAACTAAACCAATGTGTGCTATAACCTGCTTATTATATTTTATGGCGGCCACAACAGTAAAAGATGTAAATATCACCATTAATCCAAACGCTAATACCTGCGGAATGAGGGCATAGAAATCGTATGCTGCATAAGTTATGAAATACATAATAGCAATTGCCCCACTAACCAAAACCGCCGAAAAGTTTTCGTATTTTTCTTTGAGTTTAATTGCAAATGCCATTAAACCAGCACCAACAGCATAGCCTAAGATAATTCTGGTTAATGGACTAATCATATCGTGGTCGATAGCATATTTGGCCCCAATGGCTACACCAATTATTAGAATTAGAATCCCGATTTTACTAATTAAGTTTTCACCAATAAACTTTTCGAAATCCGACTTAACTATGTTGTCACGTTTAAATCTATCAGCAAAATTAGGTTGCTGCTGATTTGTATTTGATGAAGAAAAACTCGGAACGGGCCTAGAATTATTCGTGTTTTGGATAACCTGAGATGGAGGCGTGTTTCTTGGTGGTGGCGCAATAACTGGCCCTTTAACTATTACATCGTGAGTGGGAGTGGCTCCAGGAGATTGCAAAGCTCTAACTTCATCTCTCAAAGCTTTAATTTCAGCATCGAAGCCTTGCTGTCTGAGCAACAAGTTTTCTAACTTAATTAAAAGCAGGTTTATTTTTTCCGAATTATCCATTCTATATTTTATCGTGCGTAATTTACTTTAATAAATATAGGGATGAATTTTTACAAGGTTAGGGAAATTTATTTGAACTGATTTATTAATTATCTCTTTTTATGATTTCAATGGTGTGCATTCATTCATCTGTTAGAAAGGTATCTTTTGCAATTAAGCTTAACGGGAAGCCTATTAAGAGTATATAAGCTATTATATATACTCTTAATTTTATATGTTGAAAAAAACAAGTGTTAATTATTTTTTCAAGGCTGCTCTTACTTTTGGTGCTATTTTAGTTCCGAAAATTTCGATGGATTTCATCATCGCGGCATGTGATGGGCCGCCAACATCCATATGAGCTGAGAAGCGCGTTAAGCCAAAAGTTTCTTCCATTTCTAAAATTTTATCAACTGATTCGTTCGCATCACCGATAATTAATGCACCACCTTTACCAATTCCAGCGTCGAACTGATTACGTTGATAAGATGCCCAACCACGAGTTTTGCCAATTCGGTTCATTTGCGCAGAGTAAAGCGGGTAATAATAATCAGCAATATCTTTGTTGTTTTCGCCAAATAAAGAGTGCATATGAACGCCTACTTCAAATTTATTCATATCATGACCATAAGCCTGATAAACCTTTTTGTAATAATCGAAAAGTGGCTTAAATTGTATGGGTTGGCCGCCAATAATGGCAAACATTACAGGTAAACCTAATCTTCCTGCGCGTTCTACAGATTCTGGCGTGCCACCCACAGCAACCCATATTTTTAAATTATCGTTTACCGCACGTGGCAAAACTTCCTGATTAACCAATTCTGGACGGAAATTACCTTTCCAGCTTATTTTGGGTGATGAATTTATTTTTAAAAGTAATTCTAATTTCTCTTCATAAAGCTCATCATAATCTTGCAGGTTAAAGCCAAATAGTGGAAAAGATTCGATAAAACTTCCACGGCCAGCCATTAATTCGGCTCTGCCATTCGAAATTAAATCTATTGTAGCGAAATTTTGGTAAAGTTTAACTGGATCGGATGAACTCAAAACCGATACAGCGCTACTTAACTTAATGTTTTTAGTTATGGTTGCTGCAGCAGCTAAAATAATTTCGGGACTGGAAACTGCATAATCCGGGCGATGGTGTTCACCGATTCCGTAAAAATCTAAACCCACTTCATCCATGAGTTTAATTTCTTCTATAATTTCCTGAAGTCTTTGTTGTGCGGGTTGAATTTCTCCCTTTGCATTAATCTGCAAATCGCCAAACATGCCAATACCTAATTCCATAATTGCTAAAATTTGTTAAACAAAGTTAATGGGTTAGGAGCAGAGAATTTTTGATGTATGGTAAGAAATTTTAACCACAAAGCGCACAAAGCTTCCGTATAGAAAGCAGAGTAAAATAATCTCAAGCATTATTTTGTGCGGTTTTTTATGGGCATCATTGTCAGGTACGAAGCAACTCTAACGCCTTGAGTTTTGTTCCCCGCTATAGTCTTAGGATTGCTTCCTGCATCGCAATGAGGAAAAAAATTAATGAATCAGGCAATCAACTTCAACCTCAGATTTACTCGATTTTCTTTCCCTTCATTGCAGTAGAAATCGCCGCATCCATCACACGTTCTGCAAAAGGACGCGTAAATTCATTCAGTTCGTCAGCCTTCTTTAAAATCGTATCTTTTTCTTGAGAAGCTAAAGCGGTTTTCAAGGCCTCAATATGAACTTTAGTTTCAGAGATTTCTTCAGCTGTTAAATGCTCAGAATGTTTTTCAATAAAACGTTCGGCAGTGTAAAGTAATTGCTCACCTTCGCTACGCGCCTCGATTAGCATACGTTGTTCTACATCACTTTTAGCATGGGTAATGCTGTCGATTAACATTTTTTCAACCGTATCGTCGCTCAAACCATAACTTGGCGTAATCTCAATTTCTTGTTTTACACCAGAGCGTAATTCAATCGCCTGAACAGTTAAAATTCCATCTGCATTAAGCAAAAAGTTAATGTCAACTTTAGGCAAGCCAGCTGGCATAGCTGGTATGCCTTTTAGGTCAAACTCAGCAAGCTTTCGGTTTTCTTTAACCAAATCGCGTTCGCCCTGGTAAACCGAAATTTTCATGTTTATCTGTCCATCAATCGAAGTGGTATATTGGCGACCAGCTTTCGTCGGAACCTTGCTATTACGGGCAATAATTACATCCATTAAACCACCCATGGTTTCAATGCCAAGCGAAAGTGGGGTAACATCTAACAATAAAATATCAGAACGATTTCCTGCTAGAACATCAGCCTGAATAGCTGCTCCAAGCGCCACAACCTCGTCAGGATTGATATTATCTTGTGGCTTTTTACCAAAGAAATTTTCTACTTGTTGCTTTACGAATGGTGTGCGGGTAGAGCCGCCAACCAAAATAACTTCATGAATATCTGAAGCCGTTAAATCCGCATCTTTTAAAGCGTTTTTACACGCAGTAATGGTTTCCTCAACCTTTGTAGAAATCAACTGCTCGAAAGTTTGTTTATCCAGCGTACACCAGATTTCACCAACTTTTTCATTATATAAATTTTGAGTAGATAATGCTTTTTTAGCGGCTTCAGCTTGCAAACGTAAGGTTTGCATTAAAATATTATCCTCTGCTAAAACCTTAATATCTAAATTGTTTTTCTCAATCCAATGATCTAAAATGGCTCTGTCGAAGTCATCACCACCTAAATAAGTATTTCCATTAGTTGCCAAAACTTCGAAAATCCCATTTTGAATTTGAAGAATAGAAACATCAAAAGTTCCACCTCCTAAATCGTAAACGGCAATGGTTTTTTGTTGCGATGGGTCTAAACCAATCCCGTAAGCCAAACTTGCAGCTGTAGGTTCGTTCACAATACGCATAACATCTAAACCTGCAAGTTTACCTGCATCACGTGTGGCTTGTCGCTGGCTATCGTTAAAATAAGCTGGAACGGTTATTACAGCTCTGTTAACAGGTGTTTTCAAAGCATGTTCTGCTCTGGCTTTAAGCTCTTTTAAAATCTCAGCCGATAGCTCAATCGGTGTATAAAAACGATTTCCAGCCTGGATTTTAACTAAGGCATCGGTATCGTCATCAATAATTTTATAAGAGAAAATATCTTTATGGTCGGCAACATCTCTGTAAGAACGGCCTAACAATCTTTTAACAGAAAAGATTGTATTTGCAGGGTCGGTAGTTAAAAACTCTTTTGCTTCATTACCTACTATTGCATCGTTCTGATTATTGAAATATACTACAGATGGCACTAATAATCCCTTTCCAGCATCGTTTATCACCTGCGGATTTTTATCAGGATTGATGAAAGCAACCAAACTATTTGTGGTGCCCAAATCGATTCCGACTATTATTTCTTCCTTTTGAAACGAACCTGTAGCAAGGTTAATTGATATTTTTGCCATAGGGCGAATTTACAGAGATTGTAGCAATGTTTTAAGTCTGAAATGTTTTAATGTTGTAAAGATTGGAGTGATTGTTAACATTTTTAGCCTAAACAAAAAAACGCCCCGATAAATATCGAGGCGTTTAATATATCTAAAGATTAAGAAATCTTATTTTCTTTTTTCAGCAGAGCTACCCAAATCGATTACGATAGGAGTAGAGATACATAATGATGAGTACGTACCAATGATACGACCGATTAACAATGCGAAGATAAATCCGCGGATGCTATCGCCACCGAAAATGAAGATTACCAATAACACGAAGAATACCGTTAATGAAGTTAAAATGGTACGACTTAATGTACTGTTCAACGCGAAGTTGATTAAGTTGTTACGCTCTTCACCATGTAAATCGTCTTTACCAGCTTCTTTCAATTTCTCACGAATACGGTCGAATACAACAACTGTTTCTGTCATGGTGTAACCCATAACGGTTAAAATCGCTGCAATAAAATCCTGACCAATTTCTAATGAGAATGGTAAAACGCCATCTAAAATTGTGTAGAAAGACAATACCATTAAAACGTCATGCGCTAATGCAAGTACTGCTCCTAAACCATATTGCCATTTTTTGAATCGTACTACGATGTAGATAAACATGAATACACATGATACCAATACCGCGTAGAAAGCACCGTTAACAATATCGCTAGCAATAATCGGCGTTACTTTTTGTGAGCTTACAATTTCGTATTTAGAACCTGCTAAACCTTTATTTAAAGCGTCCTCAACAACTTTATCAGTTTTAGGATCTTGATCTTCAATATGAAAAGTAGTTGTAATTTTTACTTGACTATCGCTACCAGCGGTTTTAACTTCAGGCGTTTCATTATCAAAAACAACAGTCAATTTAGATTTTAAATCTTCAGTATTAACTGTTTTATCGAAATGAACCAAATAAGTTCTACCACCTTTAAAGTCAACACCTAAGTTTAAACCACCATGTTTAAAATACATACCAATACCAGCAATAATAATTACTGTAGAGATGATGTAGTAAATTTTACGACGGCCAACAAAGTTGAAGGCTAAGTTTTTAAATGCGTTACGTGTAAATTGGTTATCGAAACTGATTTCCATTTTACGATCCAACATCGCTTCGAAAACAACTCTCGAAATAGCAACGGCAGCAAACAAAGAAGAAAGGATACCAATACATAATGTAGTTGCGAAACCTTGAACTGGTCCGCTACCAAATAAGTAAAGAATAGCACCTAAAATGAATACGGTAATGTTAGCATCTAAGATAGATGGCATTGCATGTTTGAAGCCTTCTCTAATTGCAGTAGGGATGTTTTTACCTAAAGCAAGTTCTTCACGTACACGTTCGAAAATTAGAATGTTCGCATCTACCGATAAACCAATTGTTAAAACGATACCAGCAATACCAGGCAATGTTAACACAGCACCTAATGATACCAAGATACCAATAATGAAGAATAAGTTAATTAATAACGCAAAGTTAGCAACCCAACCAGCACGGTGATAATATAGCGCCATGAAGATTAAGATTACAATAAATGCAATTATGAAAGATATTAAGCCATCGTGAATAGCTTGAGCACCTAAAGTAGGACCAACAATGAAGCTACCAGCGATACGAGCAGGAGCAGGTAATTTACCAGCTTTTAAGATGTTCGATAAATCTTTAGTATCTTCTTGTGTAAAGTTTCCAGAGATAGAAGAAACACCATTAGGAATTTCGTTTTGTACCGTTGGAGCGGAGTAAACCTGATTATCCAATACAATAGCGATAGATTTTAAGTTATTTCTATCAGCAGAAGCTTCAGCAGTAATTTTTTTCCATTTTGCAGCACCTTCGCTGGTCATGTACATGGTTACTTCTGGTTTACCTTTTTGGTCAAAATCGTTACGAGAATCACTTACTGCTTCGCCACCTAAATCTGGTTTGCCATCAGCACTGGTAACTTTAATAGCATAAAGTTCGAATACTTTAGAACCTTCCATTGGTTTAACGCTCCACATAAACTTCATAGTAGAAGGAATAGCGGCAGCAACCTCAGGCGTTTTAAAATATGAATTTACTTTTGCAGTATCTTTTTGTGCAACCCAACCAACAATTGGTCCTGGACGTAAAGCAGGTTGACCATTTTCTCCCTGATAAGTAGGAATACTTAAAATTGAGAATAAAGGATTTGATTTTGCAATTGCTGCTTTAGCAGCTGTCGAATCTTTTTTGCCTAAGCCAGCAAGTTTACCACCTTTAGTAGTATCTGCTGCAGTTTTCTCTAAACCAGCTAATTTACCACCCGCAGCAGGAGCTGTAGTAGTTTCTTTAGCAACAGCAGTAGTATCTTTTAAAGTAGATGCTAATGTTTTGTTAATGTTTTCAAGTAAAGAAACAACTTCTTGTACTTGGTACACTTGCCAGAATTGTAATTCTGCAGAACCTTGTAATAATTTAGAAACACGTTCTTTATCTTGTACACCTGGCATCTCGATTAAGATACGGTTACTACCAGGTTGTTTTTGCATGTTCGGACTCACAACACCAAAACCATCAATACGAGAACGTAAGATTGTAAATGAACGATCGATAGCACTTTCAGCTTCTTTCGATAAGAAAGACTGAACTTCGCTATTACTTGCATTTGGTTTTAACTGTGAAGCATTATCTTGATTAGAAAAATAATCAGCAAGTTTTACACCTGGATTCAATTTTTCAAAATCATCAACAAATAATTTGATGTAATCTTTACCTCCTGCGTTTAATTGTGTTTGCGCATTTTGTAACGCTTTGTTAAAATTAGCATCAGTTGTGTTATCTGCTAACGATTTAACTAATTCCGCCAACGATATTTCCATCGTTACGTTCATTCCACCTTTTAAATCCAGACCAAGATTAATCTCTTTCGATTTTACGGCCTGATAAGTAAAGCCCAATAACGGGTAAACTTTTTCAGTACTCATCGAATCTAAGTAAGCCTTTTCCTTGGCTAAATCACCTTTCGCATAGTTTTTTGCGTCTTTTTCCACACTGGATGATACCAAAGTGAAAGAAAGTGCATACGCACAAACGATAGCTAATACTATCGCTATAAACTTAATAAAACCTTTTCCTTGCATTGTTTGTTTAAAATAATTTGTCTTCGCTGTTTTTTTAACAAGTCGGCAAATCTAATTAAATTTTTAAATTATAGAACCCCTTAATTGATAATTTATTAAGATTAATTTTTAACGACGAATAATCGCTATACATTCGTTACACAGATCTTGTTTTGGATACGAAATTATGCTTTGATTTATTTGGAAAGCAATAACAGTAGCTTTTAGCTTTGGTTCGGTCCTGCTAACCGCTTTAGCTCCGAATAGAAAAAATCGGAGGCTGCCGCTAATATCAGGTTTAGGTGGCACAAGAAGTAATTCTATTTTCGGCTAAAAGCATAACGCTTCCTTCCTTGTGAGGTATGATGGAATCCTGCAACAGTGGATGGAGTTTTTAAAAATTATAAACACGGGCCTTAATAGTTAATACATTAAGATTGCTTCGTACCTCGCAATGACGACTTTTCAGATTACTTTCGTTTTAAAACCTCAAAAGTATAATCGTACTTATTCTTTTCATCAGCTTTATGCGGATCACTACTCACAACTTCCCACACGCTTCTATCAATCTCAGGGAAAAACGTATCAGCATCAAAAGTATGGTGTATAGTAGTTAAATAAAGGGTATCAGTTTTTGGTAAAGCCTGTCGATAAATCTCTGCTCCGCCGACAATAAAAACAGGTTTCTCTTCTGCTTTAGTAATTTCTAACGCCTCATCTAAACTATTTACTACTTCAACTCCGTCGATTTTTAGTGATGAATCTCTGGTTATTACAATATTTCTACGGTTTGGCAAAGGCCTGCCAACAGAATCAAATGTCTTGCGACCCATCACTATAGTATGCCCCGAAGTGGTTTGCTTGAAAAACTTCAAATCTGCAGGCATGTGCCATAGAAGCTGGTTGTTTTTGCCAATGGCGAAGTTTTCGCCTACTGCAACGGCTATTGATAACCCCAACCCCTGAAGGGGCTTTTCATTGCCATTGTTTAACCCCTCAGTTTCTATGGAGGAACTTGAATTTGTCGTATTCATTTGATTTTGATAATTTCCAATTAGGTTTCAGCCCCCCTTTAGGGGGCAAGGGGGTTATACCGCCACAACACCTTTAATATGCGGATGCGCTTCGTAATTCTCCAAAGTAAAATCCTCAAACTTGAAATCAAAGATGCTTTTCACATCAGGATTGATTTTCATGGTAGGCAATGGTTTTGGCTCGCGGCTTAACTGCAAATGTGCTTGCTCAATGTGGTTATTGTATAAATGCGCATCGCCTAAAGTATGTACGAAATCGCCAACTTCTAAACCACATACTTGTGCAACCATCATGGTTAATAAAGCATAAGATGCAATATTAAAAGGAACACCCAAGAAGATATCTGCACTTCGTTGATATAATTGGCAACTTAATTTGCCATCGGCTACGTAAAACTGAAAGAACGCATGACAAGGCGGCAAAGCCATATTTTCTATCTCTGCAACGTTCCACGCTGAAACAATAATTCTACGCGAATCGGGATTGTTTTTTATGGTGTTAATAATGTTGGTAATCTGGTCGATTTGTTGTCCGTCTGGTGTTGGCCAGCTTCTCCATTGTGAGCCATAAACTGGGCCAAGGTTTCCATCTTCATCAGCCCATTCATCCCAAATACGAACGCCATTATCTTTTAAGTATTTAATATTGGTATCTCCAGTTAAAAACCAGATTAATTCGTGTATGATAGATTTTAAGTGCAGTTTCTTGGTGGTAACCATCGGAAAGCCCTCTTGTAAATTGAAACGCATTTGATAGCCGAAAACGCTGATGGTTCCAGTTCCTGTACGGTCGTGTTTTTGTGCGCCGTTATCCAGCACATGCTGCATTAAATCTAAATATTGTTTCATAACCCTTAATCCCGAATAATCTGGACTTCCAAAATCTTAAATAAATAATTAATTACAAATATCTAAAATTTATGATTTGTTGATGCTCCTTTTTATGCACACTAATAATTTACTAACATTGAAATGATTTGGGCTTTACGGTTTTTTAAAAACTTTAATAGTTGTACAAATTTTGGGTATAGCCCTGGGTGCAGCGATTACCCTGCAGCAAGGAGGTACGACGAAGCGAAGCGTAAAAGCGAAACACAGGTACAAACTTAAAGTTGGTTTGCAGGTTTTGCGCTTCAATTTAGCTTGAGAATTGTTAAGAAACATAAATCACTAAAAACACTTTTGTATGTTTGTGATGTGTTGTAGCGATTGAAGAAAATCTTGATCCTCGATACTTATTGCTAGATACTTAGAAAATGTTATCCTTTCCAAACGCAAAAATAAATTTAGGCTTAAATATTACAGAGAAGCGCAGCGATGGCTACCATAACCTAGAAACTGTTTTTTACCCGATCAATATTAAAGATTCAGTTGAAATTACCGACGCCGATTTTACCTCCTGCAAAATTCATGGCATCGATATTCCTGGAGATGCGAATGATAATTTGTGTGTAAAGGCTTATCAGCTGATTAAAAATGATTTTGATATTCCTGCACAGCAAATTAATTTGTTGAAAAATATTCCAGTAGGAGCAGGTTTGGGAGGAGGTTCGGCAGATTGTGCTTTCCTCATTAAATTGTTAAATGATAAATTCAGTTTAGATTTATCAATTATTCAGATGGAAGATTACGCCCGTCAGCTCGGCGCTGATTGTGCTTTTTTTATCGAGAATAAACCTGTTTATGCTTTTAATAAAGGCGATGAATTTGAAAAATGCGAAGTTGATTTGTCAGCTTGGTTTAAAGTTTTGGTAAAACCGCCCGTACATGTGAGCACGGCGGATGCTTATGCGTTGGTAAAACCTGAAAAGCCTTTGCAATCGTTAAAAGAAATCATACATTTGTCGCCAACAACATGGAAAAATAAGGTTATCAACGATTTCGAGCCATCGGTATTCGCAAAATATCCCCAAATTCATCAAATAAAAACCAGTTTATACGATGCAGGCGCTACATTCGCTTTAATGAGTGGTAGCGGTTCGTCGGTTTTTGCAATTTTTAACGCACCCGTTAAACTGCCTGAACTGGAAAAAGACAACTTAGTTTATTATAATATTTAAAAAGAGCTGAAAGGTTAAGGCAGAAAGCGCAAAGACTAGAGCTGAAAGGTTTGAGCAAAATGTCTTGATACTTGATACTAAATACTTGAATACTAAAAAATGAATATAAATCTAATCCGTAAGAGCGGAAAATTTAATTTCGAGGCAGAAAACGAGAGCGGTTTTACTGTTGAATTAGATGCAAAAGCTGCTATTGGTGGCGAAGGCAAAGGTTTCAGACCAATGGAAATGTTATTGGTTGGCCTTGGTGGTTGCAGTGGAATTGACATGGTAAATGTGTTAACTAAGCAAAAGGAACCGCTTGATGATATTAAAATTGCTATAAACGCGACTCGCAAAGATGAGGAAATGCCGCCGATTTTTGACGTAATTGAAATTCACTTCGAATTATATGGAGATTTAAGTACAGCAAAAGTAGAGCGTGCTCTGGCCATGACTTTCGATAAGTACTGCTCTGTGTCGAATATTTTAGGTCGCTCTGCAAAAATTAATTTTACATACACAATTAAAGGTGATAAGTAATACGTTTTAAGTTATGAGTATCACATGCGCTAAACTTAATTACTTTACCTACATTTTTATAATCTAACATACTCAACTAAGGTAATAAGTTGTGTTTAAGCTAAATTAACCCACTTTATTTTAACTTATTACTTAGAACCTAAAACTTACAACTTTATACATGAAATCCCAAAATTTTGAAACCATAGCGATCCGCACTCAAACCGAACGTAGTTCGCATAAAGAACATTCTGCACCAATTTACTTAACCTCGAGTTATAAGTTTGATGATGCCGAAGAAATGCGTGCTTTATTTGCGAATGAGAAAGAAGGAAATGTTTACAGTCGTTATTCAAATCCTAATACCTCAGAATTTATAGAAAAAATGTGCCTATTAGAAGGTGCTGAAGATGGTTTTGCAACCGCAACAGGTATGGCTGCAATTTTTACAACTTTTGGTGCATTTTTAAAAGCGGGCGACCATATTGTTTCCAGTCGTTCGGTTTTTGGTTCTACGCACCAGCTATTAACCAATGTTTTCTCTAAATGGGGCGTAACTTTCGATTATGCCGATTTAGATAAACCAGAAGAATGGGAGGCTTTGATTAAGCCGAATACGAAAATGATTTTTGTTGAAACGCCATCAAATCCTGGAATTGATATTATCGATTTAGCTTTTCTTGGCGATTTGGCCAAGAAACACGATCAGCTTTTGGTGGTTGATAACTGTTTCGCAACGCCGTATCTTCAACAGCCAATTAAATTAGGCGCACATATTTCTATTCACTCTGCAACTAAATATATTGATGGACAAGGTCGCGTTCTAGGTGGAATTATTTTGGGTACAAAAGAGCTTATAGCTGAAGTGGTAGGTTTCGCCCGTCATAGCGGACCAGCTTTATCGCCTTTCAACGCTTGGATTTTATCTAAAAGCTTAGAAACATTAGCTGTGCGTATGGACCGCCATTGCGAAAGCGCTTTAAAAGTGGCCGAATATTTAGAGCAACATCCGAAAATTAAATTGGTTAAATATCCTTTTTTGCCATCGCACCCACAGTATGAAATTGCCAAAAAGCAAATGAAACAGGGCGGAGGTATCGTTACCATCGTGGTTGAAGGTGGTGTTGAAGGCGCCAGTAAATTTATGGATGGCTTGAAAATGTTCTCCATCTCTGCAAATCTTGCCGATACACGTTCAATTGCGACGCATCCAGCAACTAGTACGCATAGCAAATTAACAGAAGCAGAGCGTAATATTGTTGGTATTGAGCAAGGTTCTATTCGGTTATCCATCGGTTTGGAGCATATTAATGATATTTTAGCAGATATTGAGCAGGCTTTAGAAACTCCCTAGCCCCTAGAGGCGGGAATTACAGGCGAGGTGGAAAAGCAATATCAAAGAGCGATAGAAAGTTAATGTCCACTTTAGTCGATTTAGAGGTAAAGCAATTTCAGTGGCGCATCGGTTTCGATAGCCCCGCTTTTTGTTTCAAGCTTTTTATTAACTTCTGTCATGCTGAGGCACGAAGCATCTGTTTCATCGGTTACAGATACTTCGTTCCTCAGTATGACAGCGTATTCTCGGCTAGTACAAATTAAAAAGGCTTTCCGAACTAAAAGCCATTAGCAAACCTGAATATTTTTTTAAAAAAAAGGCGCATTTTGGAATTGATACTTCAAAAAAATAGCTAACAACATCTTATCCCAACCAAACAAAAAAAGCAAATTGGATGGCTTTTGATGTAATACGAGGACTCAATAGCGATACTGTTATAGCAAAACAAAACTAGCATTTAAGCGCCGCAATCTTGTAATCCTAAAATCTAATTAAATCCTGGTATTACTTACCCTACATCAATGCACAGGTTTAAAACCTGTAGTAAATTTGTATCATAAACAAGAAAGGAAATTTATGTCACAGTTTATTTTGTACAAAGAAAACACCAGAGGCCATGCAAACCATGGTTGGTTAAACGCTCACCACTCATTCAGCTTTGCTAATTATTACAATCCTGAAAGAATGCATTTTGGAGTTTTACGCGTTTTAAATGATGACTTGATTGATGGTGGAATGGGATTTGGATCGCATCCACATGATAACATGGAAATTATTACCATTCCATTAGCTGGAGCCATTGCGCACAAAGATAGTATGGGAAATTCGGCAGTAATCAATGCTGGAGAAATCCAGGTAATGAGTGCAGGTACGGGCGTTAGCCACAGCGAATTTAATGCGCTAGAAGATGTTCAGTTAAACTTATTGCAAATTTGGTTGTTTCCGAATAAAAAGAATGTTGCACCACGTTACGATCAAAAAACTTTAGATGTTGCTGCTCGTCACAATAATTTTAAACAAATTTTATCGCCAAATGCCGACGATGATAATGTTTGGATTCATCAGGATGCCTGGTTCTCTTTAGGTAAATTTGATGCTGACTTTGAAACTGAATATAAAATCAAAAAAGCTGGAAACGGTGTTTATGCTTTTGTAATTAGCGGAGAAGTTACCATTAACGGACAGGTTTTAAACAAAAGAGATGCAATTGGTATTTGGGATACAGATAGCATCAGCTTTAAAGCAAATTCTGCAGATGCAGAGGTATTGTTGATGGATGTTCCGATGGAATTGAATTAAATCAATTATTAATTGTCATACTGAGCTTGTCGATGTACTTACATTTCGACAAGCTCAACGTGACAATTCTATTTAAAACTATTTGATAATTTATGCAAACTACCATACTTTATATCGGCCGAGATACAGAAATTACTGTTGTGATGAACCGCTTGCTTAATGCCCGACCAGAATGGAAAGGTATTTGCGTTTGTACCGATGAGGAAGCGATATCTATTTTAAAAGCGCAAGATGTTGATTTGGTGCTTTTAGGAAATGGTATTAGTCCTGAATGCGAAAAAGTGCTTAGAAGCGATATAATTGCTTTAAAACCTCAAATCAAAATTATTCAGCACTACGGTGGTGGAAGTGGTTTGCTTTACGGGGAAATTATGACCGCTTTGGGCTAATTGTCTTTGACTAGGATTATTAAGATTAAAGGATTTTAGGATTTTATTTTCTGATTCCATTAATCCTGATTTCTGTTTTCAGGATGCTTTGTGTTGTAGACTCTTTTAAAAGATAAACTTTTGCTTCCGAAGTTTATCAGTAAGCCAACTGGAAGATTGTAGGCTTCCAAATAATTTATTGCTTGATTTAAATGTGTATCGTTCAATTCAGAAACAGCTTTCAACTCAAGCATAATAGTATCCTGAACAAAGAAATCTACTCTTCTTATATCGATTTGAATGTTATCGTAAAAGATTGTCATTTCCATTTCTCTGCGAAAACCTAAATTTTGTTTTTGCATTTCTATGGCAAGTGCTCTTTGATAAATTACTTCTTGAAAGCCCGAGCCTAAAGTTGCATGTACTTTCATAGCGCAGCCGATAATTTTTCCAGTTAAATCGCCATATTTCATTTTAGTAGAATTGAATTTTACTTTTTAGAAATAGGGATAAACTAATATCGATTAAATTTTTAATCCATTGCAATTCACTGCCAAATTATTTTTAAGCATAATATTTTGGAACTTTGCTGAAATTATTGATTAGTACTTTGGAATCTGGATTTGAGGACACTATTAATCCTAAAATCATTTAATCCTTAAAATCCTGGTAAACCTTTCTGCACCTAGGATATATAATCCCTGTCCTCGTCACTCAGCTCCTTTTTGTTTGAAATAGGTTGGTGCTTTTCAATTTCAGCATCATAGCTACTCACTGTTTTTCTTGGTCTTCCTACGATGAAACCGATAATAAAACCAATAATAATGCATATCCCGATTACCAGAAGTTTGGATACCGCAACAGTTGACACGAGGAAGTCGAAGTCGACAGGTTCGGTGTTTACCATCAAAAATATGGTTAATAGTGCCGTTAGGATGATGATGAAGATGGTTTTTCCGCTCATGGGTTAAAAGCTATAATTAAATGAAAACTCTAATATCGGATTTTGATTGTAAATTTTGTTAACAAAAACCAATCTCGCTCCCACATCAACAACAGGTTGATACCGCAAAATGTTTAAGCTACTGTTCAATTCTACGCCATAAGTTTTCGGTTGGCCAATATTTGTGTCTATGCCAATGTTCTCATAATGGCAAAACAAACCAGCTCGGAAGTTACGTACATAGGCCAGTGAGCTCAACTCCCAATCGGGGAAAGCAAATGGAAAACGATAATTTAGAAGCAAACTATTTTGCAGTTTAGTTCTTGCAAGAATATTGTTGTAGCCATAAACCGTTGAAATTTCTGTTGCATATTGATTTACGCCAGTAGCTTTTTGGTAATTGAAACTTGTAAGTAAGGAATGATTTTTTGCAAGTCCAGGAAAATATAAGAAACTTTCGAGCGCTATAATTTTACCGCCAAGATTTTTATCGAAAGGTTGATGGTTATAAGTTGCCCGAAAAATCTGAGCCCATTTTGGAGCAATATCTCTTTCTGTTGTACGAACACTATGATTAAACGTGGCGCCGTACTCCATCGGGAATTTAAGTGCAGTGATAAAATTGCTGGGCATATTCTCTGTCATGTAACGTTGCGTAAAACTGGTAGCCGCATTTAGTGAAAAAGAATAATTTTGATTTCTTGCGTTTACAGAGAAGGGAAGTGATGCATTAAGTTTAACAAAGTTCTCTCTCCAGTCCCCTTGTTGTATCACATTTTTAGCTCTGTAGAACGTCCGTTTTGGTCGGTTTCGATACGCAACACTAAAAACAGGGTAAAGCGCTTTATAACTAATATCTGCGGTGTACTCAAAGCGTTTTAAATCGCGATGGTATTTTGCACCCGAATAAAAATCCATGGTGTTTAATAAATTGTTCGATTGAAGTTCTAAGCCGAAAATATATTCGTTATCGATTACTGGAATTATACTGTGAAAACTAAAAAGATTTAGTCCATGACGAAACCGTTTAGATTGAAATGCGCTATCTGGAATGTTATTGAAAACGTTGCCTACATTTTCTTGTTTTTCTGCGGCTGCGGTAAAATCTATAAATACATTTTTGCCTACAGGTTTTTCAGAGATTTTCTTCTCAGTGATTTCGTATCCGTTAATTTTGTAATTGTTAAAAATTATTTTTCCATCTTCAGTTTCTGTTGCATTAAAGGCTCCGTACCTCGATGCACTTAGGGCACTGATCTTCTTTGTTTGGATATTAATGCTGTAAATATTATCGATGCCATTGAAGTGTGCATTGAACACAATTTTGTCGCCAACAAAAATTGGTCTGCTTAATTGTTGTCTGCTGTTAGAAATGACTCGTGTATTTTTTTTGTCTTCCATTAAGCACAAACTTTTCCCACTTTCGCTTACGCTGATATAAGCAATTCTAATTCCTGTTTTATCAAAACTGGGTGTTTGCAAAATTTCATTTTTAGGGTTGGGATAAGTTTTTAAAATTTGGCCAGTTGAGGCATCAAGTTCAACAAGATTAAACTGGTTGTTAAGTTCTACTTTTGCAGCGATGATTCTCTTGCCATCTTCAGAAAGACTAGGGGAGAAGAGGCGGCTTTTGCTACTTAGTTTTTTGAATTTTTTTGTTTTTAAATTGTAGCTGCAAATTACACTATAGCTTCTCTGTTTGTATCTCGGATCATAGCGAATTTCATCCCAAACTAAGAGGTTGTTTTTTAGGCTAAACCAAGGCTGTTCCTGATAGCCTATTCCAAATAATTTTTGTTCAGATTTATCCTCATTTATCACTACAAAATATCGGGCATCTGTTTTACTTTCTTTAAGTGCTAAAATCTGATTTTTATTCAGTCGGGTTGGTAGAAAATAGTTAGTGGCTAATGAAGTTTTTTGATTGAGGCTTTCATACTCTTCAAAGGATAATTTCTCTTCCTGAGCTTTCCAGTTTTTAGTTAACTTTTCCTGAGTTGATAAGAAATATTTTTTTGTGTTTTCTCTAGTAAATTTTTTCAAACTCTGCGAAAACGGATAAAGTCTGATTGGCCTTTTTCTAATGTCGGCAAGTAAGCTATCAGAAATGAATTGGCCGTATTTTTCTTTCATATCGGCAACCATTAAAAATCCAGTTTGATAGTAGCCAGGAGTTACGTCTTTGTTCGAGCCAAAATATGCTTTGCTGTAAGAAATTTTTTTGCCACCCAAAAGTGAGGTCCGAAAAGGCATAATCCATTTTGGTTGTCTTCCTCGTCCTGATTCGGTTAAGGCGGTTTCGTTTACGACTGCATCTCCTTCAAAAAACCAGATCGGTAGGCCAGCTCCGAAGTAAGCGAAATAAACCAGCTCGGGGAAAGGGCGTGCTTGTGTTCCTGTCAATTTGTCAAACTGTGCAATGTGTCTTAACTCATGAACAGCAAGGTTGTTTAACCAATCCTGACTGTCGAAATATTGTGGGGGAGTTGTATAGAATTCCGACTTCTTGGGGCCTAACTGAACAAAGCCATTTGCTATGGTTCCCTGGTTTTGCAACAACAGCGGAATGGATGCTTTTTGCTGTCTTAAACTTAGTCCTATTTTGGGATAGATATAGGGTAGGGTATTGGCCATTCTTTGTGCTTCTTTTTCCAGTTCTTTTGGGTAGATGATTTTAAAGCCTCCCGATTGAATGTAGTTCCATTTTACACTAAGTGGGTTTTGTGCAGTGCTGAAAACTTGCCCAAAAACTGATGATGAAATAAAGCTTAATGTAAATACGTGTAAGTATCTGAAAAATAGTTTATTGTTATGTTTTATTGTGTTCATCTAAAATGTTTGCTAAAATACTTAGTTTTTTATTTTTTAAAAGATTCTATTTTTGTAAATTTTAACTTTATTTAGAAATATTTAATTTATTGTTTTTCAATTTGTTATGTATTTTATATGAATTGCGATATTTTATTTTAATGTAGTTTAAATAGTGTGGTAATTGTTGCTTTTACATCAAAATACAGTATTTTTTTAATCCATTAATTTATGCCCTTAATTTACACTTATTAATCGATTTTCCTTAAATTTTTTCACTCCGTTTTTGAGTTTAGGTTACGGAAATTGGAAATCAGAATTTATTTTTTAGCCTTAAAATATTGAGTTTTTAATAGAATTTTTCAACTTAATTAAGCTGTATTTATTAGGGATTATCATTTAAAAAAAATGAAGATAAAGGCTTATAGAGATGACTGGTTTCGCAAATTTTTTTGTTGAAAATTGATGATTTTTCGTCGCATCAACTGGTGTATTTTTTCCTTTTTTTATTCAGCTATTCTCATAGTTTTAGCTTAAAAAATTTGGAGTAGAATAATTATAGCTGACTAAATGGCGTTAATTTAATCGGGCCTCGATAGAGTTACTGCTCAAAGGATAATCATGATATTTGGTTAGAATGGATGTAACCCGTAGGTATTTTGCTTTGTTTTTTAGACCAGATATTATGATGATTTTGACTTTCAAAAGCCTTTTTTTCCTTACAATTTAGCCGCTTTTTGATACTGTTAAAAGTTTGTATGTTCAATAAAACGTATATAAAACACCACATATTAGGCTAAAAATATGCTCGTTTCAGCCTCTTTAATTGAATTTCTTTGCAATATTCGCTTTCTAATAGCTGATTTGTTGACTTTATAGCTAAAATCCATTTTTGCTGTTAATTTGCTGATTATTAGTATTTTGTGTTGTGTTTTTGAGGTTAAGACTTTCAGTTTGAAATTAACTACCTTGTTGTTACAACCACCTATTTCTTGCAATTTTATTAGCTTTATAAGTAGTAATTTTAACTAATTAATGGTTCGAATTAAGCAAAAACAAACCGCTTAAAAGGCGAGCTAAATACTCCGTTTTAATGGGGACATCTCAATTTCTAATTAATTTCGTTAGCTTTAAAACCGAGCTTTTTAGGGTCGTAATGTTTGTGAGTATATTACAAAATTGGTGTGTTGTAGGTGTTTAGAATTGTTCCGTAAACCGAAGTTTTTTCTATTACATTCAATGGTAAATATCTTGCCTTTTGGCTAATAGATTAAGCCGTTAAAATGTGTTTGAGTTTATCGAAAACTAAAGATTATTCTTCCTGTTTTTATAGATAGGGTAAAGGAAAACAGAAGCCAAAATTACAATGGCACCGATGTAAAAACCGCCCGTCATTTGCTCTTTATTTTTGAAGAAAATAAAGGCCAGGATAATGCCGTAAACTGGTTCTAAATTGGTTACAAGTGCTACTCGAAATGCAGATAAAGTTCGCATAACAGAAACACCTGCAACGTAGGCAACTGATGTGCAAAGCGTGCCTAAAATGGCGATATAAAACCAGTCTTTTGTGTTAAGATTGAAATGAGTATTTAATAAAGAACCATCATATAAACGATACAAGGTTATCCAGAATAAACCTCCAACGAGTTCGTAAAATCCGATAATTGAAGGTTCGCTTTTTTGAACAAATGTAGAGTTTATTGTAGAGAATAAACTGGAAGCGACTGCGGCTAAAAGGCCAAAAATTATTCCTAAAGTGTATTGACTTTCAAATTTGAAAATCATATATATGCCAACAATAATTAACAATCCAACTAAAATATCGCCCATGTGAATAGGCTGTTTTTTAATTAAAGGTTCTAAAATTGCAGTAAATAAAGTGAAGGATGAAAGGCAAACTAAGGTTACAGAAACGGTAGAAACTTTGATAGCGTGGAAGAAAAAAATCCAGTGGATAGCCACGATTCCGCCAGTCAAAAAAAACTGTATGAACTGTTTTCTTGTGATTTTTATATTCTTTTTGGTTAATAAAAACCAGGCAAAAAGTGTTGATGTAGCAATTAAAACTCGGTACCAAACCATAGGTACTGCATCAATAGAAATTACTTTTCCAAGTACGCCAGTAAAGCCCCAAATAAAAACAGTAAGATGAAGAATAAGGAGGTTTTTTTTGTTGGCTTCCATGTTATTTTGGTGCACGTTTGAGTAGGTACAAACCTAACAAACCGAATACAATTGTTGGCGATAAAACTGCTATAAAAGGAGGTAAGCCGCCTTTGGTAGAAAACATTTGAGTGAATTGATTAAATACAATATAAGCGAAGCTTAAGAAGATGCCAATACCAAGCGAAACGCCAACGCCACCACGTACTTTGCGTGATGATAATGCGACACCGATAAGGGTTAACACAAAGGCTGATAATGGTTGGATATAGCGTTTATATTGCTCAAACATTAAGTCGTTCATTATACCCGTTCCGCGGGTTCTTTCTTTACGAATTTTCTCGGCCAATTCAGGGGTAGAAAGGTTTTGAACTACGTTATCATATGCCGAAAAATCATCAGGACGCATATCCAAGATTGTATCTTTTAGCTTTCCATTTCCATAAATCATGCTCTCTTTTAAACCATCAATTTTTCTAATGGAGTAATTGCTTAACTGCCATTTTCGCTTAGTAGAATCCCATTTTATATTATCAGCAACTATTTTTTTTACCAATACATCGCCATTAAAATTATCTAAGGAAAAACGATAGCCGTAATTAGTTTTGTTATCAAAACTTTGAATATATATGTAAGTTTTATCATCCAGTTTCATGTGGATGTTTGATTTCGTAGAAGGGTCATTTCTTTTAACGTAGGTATTTTCGAAGGTATTTTTTAGCGTATTTGTATAAGGCAGTATATATAAATTCGACGCTAGATTTGCCGAAAATATAATACTTGCCGATATAAAATAAGGAAACAAGAATCGGTTAAAACTAACGCCACCACTTAAAATAGGCACAATTTCAGTTTGGTCGGCCATTTTTGCCGTAAAAAATATTACCGCAATAAAGTTAATAAGGGGCGAGAGCATATTTATATAAAAAGGAATAGAGCCAGCGTAGTATTTAGTTAATACGCCCCAAAAGCTCAATCCGCTTTTTAAAAAATCATCAAGTTTTTCAGATAGATCGAATACAACAATTATAATTACGAAAATAGCGAGTGTATATACAAATGTACCCAGATATTTGCCAATAATATAGCGGTCGATAATTTTTATGTTGCCCTTTATTAAATTCATTTTATAGCTTATTGCCCAATACTTTAACCATTTGGTTTTTCCATTCGTAAAACTCTCCGCTGATTATTTTTTCCCGAGCTTCTTTAACTAACCAAAGATAAAAGTGCAGGTTATGCAAGGTAGCAATTTGTGCGCCAAGCATTTCTTTGCTATGTACTAAATGTCGTAAATAAGCCTTGCTGGTTACTAAATCGACATGTAAATCGCTATCAGCTTCTATTGGAGAAAAATCTTGCTCCCATTTTTTATTTCTAATATTTATAATACCGTTTTTAGTAAACAACATGCCGTTTCTGGCATTTCTGGTAGGCATAACGCAATCAAACATATCAACACCAAGTGCAATGTTTTCGAGCAAGTTAATCGGCGTACCAACACCCATTAAGTAACGAGGTTTATCGTATGGTAATATATCGCAAACAACTTCAGTCATTGCATACATTTCTTCGGCAGGTTCTCCCACCGATAATCCACCGATTGCATTACCCGCTCTTCCCATGCTTGCAATAAATTCTGCTGATTTTATTCTTAAATCTTTATAAACAGAACCTTGTACAATAGGGAATAAAGTTTGATCAAAACCATATTTTGGTTGTGTATTATCAAAATGAATACAGCAACGTTTTAACCAACGGTGCGTCATTTTAACGGATTCAGCAGCATATGTGTAATCGCACGGATAAGGTGTACACTCATCAAAAGCCATTATAATATCTGCACCTATTGTACGCTGAATATCCATTGCATACTCTGGTGTAAAAAGGTGCTTAGAACCATCAATATGCGAACGAAATGTTACGCCCTCTTCTTTTATTTTTCGTACTTTACTTAAAGAATAAACCTGATAACCACCACTATCAGTTAAAATTGGGCGATCCCAACCTATAAATTTATGCAGGCCACCAGCTTTTTCTAAAGTGTCTAATCCTGGTCTAAGGTATAAATGATAGGTATTGCCTAAAATAATCTGCGCATCAATATCCTGTTTTAATTCGCGTTGATGAACAGCCTTAACCGTTCCAGCAGTACCCACAGGCATAAAAATTGGTGTTTGTATTTCGCCATGGGCTGTTGTAACTGTGCCCGCTCTGGCTTTAGAAAGCGGATCGTTAGCCTTTAAAGTAAATTTCATATGGTGTTTTTCTCGTCACAAAAATCTGCCAAAAATAAGAAAATAAGAGGGTATATTTTTGTTTAATTTTTTATCAAAATAAAAGCGTATTACAGATTAAAAATGAGAAATTTGCGCTTATTTATTTTAACGTTGTGATATTATCCATACCCGAAATTTCTTTACTTTCTATTTTAGTTCTTTGTCTTTTTGTACAGCTCTATTATGTGCTTTTTGTGCACTTAAAATTAGCTCAGGTCCGTGTTGAAGAAATACCTGAAACAGCAAAAGAGCCAGTAAGTGTAATTATTTGTGCACGAAATGAGATTACAAATCTTGAAAGATATTTACCAAGTATTTTAAATCAAAATTATCCTGATTTTCAGGTAGTTGTTGTTAATGATCGCTCTTGGGATGGTACTGAAGAATTTTTAGAGCAATTAGAAAAGCAATACTCAAAACTAAAAGTTGTTAAAATTTTAGATAACGATAAATTCATTGCAGGCAAAAAGTTTGCCGTAACTATGGGAATAAAAGCTGCAAAACACGATTGGCTGGTTTTTACTGACGCTGATTGTATACCTGAAAGCGATAACTGGCTATTGGGTATGCAGCAGCCTACCGACGAAAATGTTGAAATTGTTTTGGGCTACTCGCCATATTTAAAAAGAAGAAGCCTGCTAAATGCACTTATTCGTTTCGAAACATTTTTTACTGCAGTAAACTATCTTTCTTTTGCCCTAAAAGGGATGCCGTACATGGGTGTTGGTAGAAATATGGCTTACAAGAAATCATTATTTTTCAAAAATAAAGGTTTTGCAGCTCATATGCACATCCCTTCGGGCGATGATGATTTATTTGTAAATGCGCATGCAAATAAACATAACACACAAATTAGGATCAATAAAGAAAGCCAGGTTTGGAGCGAACCAAATCAAACCTGGAGTGGCTATTTAAAACAGAAAAAGCGCCATTTTGGAGCAGGTAAATTTTACAAGTCAGAACACAAATTTATTTTAAGTCTGCAAATTATTGCTCAGTTTATGTTTTATGCTGCCTTTGCAGCTTGTATGTTTTTTAGTCTCGAAACGAGATATATTGCTGCAGGAATTCTTGGATTTAGTATCCTCATCAGATGCCTGATTTATCCGAAATTATTGAACCGTTTAAATTATAGAGATTTACGTTGGTGGTTCCCGATATTAGATATACTTTTGTTCTTCTTTTTAACCTTAAATGGATTTTTATCCATGTTTGGCAAAAAGAAAGTTAGTTGGAAATAAAATTAAACAGCCATTTTAAGGCTCCATCATTATGCTTGAAGTTAAACCAGACCTAATTCTTAAATATTTTAATAACTTAACTGATAAACAAATTGCACAGTTTTCGCAACTTTTTGACTTATACAGTTATTGGAATGCGCAAATCAACGTAATTTCAAGAAAAGATATCGAAGAATTGTATGAACGTCATGTACTCCATTCAATTGGAATTGCAAAGGTTTGTACTTTCAAAGCTGGCGAAAGTGTGCTCGATGTGGGTACTGGTGGTGGCTTTCCAGGTATTCCTTTAGCTATTTTATTTCCTGAAACTCAGTTTCACCTAGTAGATTCTATTGGGAAAAAAATTAAGGTTGTTAAAGAAGTTGCTTCTGCTTTAGGTTTAGATAATGTTAAAGCCGATCATTTAAGGGCAGAACAACTTAAGGATAAGTACAATTTCGTCGTTTCCAGAGCGGTTACTCGCCTAGGTGAATTCTACCCTTGGATTCAGGGAAAGTTTAAAAAGGAATCTCTAAATGCAATTCCAAATGGAATTTTATATTTAAAGGGTGGCGATTTAGCCGAAGAAATTAAAGAATCGAAACTGAAAGCAGAATTATATCCGCTTTCAGCCTATTTTGAAGAAGATTTCTTTGAGACTAAATATGTGGTTTATGTGCCGCAGTAAGTCTATTCGATATTCTAATTAATCAATTGGTTTTCCAGGAGGCGGTGGAGAAGGGACATTTAGAATTTTTATGTTTTTTCCGACAGCTTCAACTGCCCCAAATTCAGCCTTTTTGCCGTATTTTTTCATTCCATTCTCCGAATCTAAATCTATAAAATAATCTGCATTTTCAACACCACCAATACTTCCAGATTCAATCGATTTACCATTTACAATAAAGAGTTTTTTTGATACTGGCATACCCTTTTTTAGTAAGTCATTATATCTAAACGTTAAAGTAAATTTTGTGCCTTCATCTAGAATCGTTAATCCTTCAATTATACTATTAGCTTTTATGGTGTCTTGTTTTACCAATGCATGTGAATATAAATCCAATACACAATAGTCTTTTGTAAACGCCATGGTTGATAAGGCTAGTACCCCGCCAATTAAAGGTAAAAGAATTAGCATTTTGAGCCTTGCCCAGTTAGCCGATTTTTTTTGATTTAGCATTGTAATTCTTTTTTTTAAAATAGATGAACTAAATATTTGGTTAGTAAGTTTAAAATTTTGAAAGCCAACAGAATTTTGAATAAGAAACATTGCATAGGGATATCGTTCGATTTCTGCCTTAGTGGTTTCTTCGTCAGCCAAGTATTCATGTATTAGTTTTACATCCTTTTTAAGGAAATGTAGAATGGGGTTAAACCAATTTACAATTTGTAAAATCTCAAAAAATAAAACATCGAAACTGTGTTTCTGATTAATGTGCGCTAACTCATGTTTAATAATGGTATGTCTGTCAGGTAAATGAGGGTCTAAAAAGATTGAATTAAAGAAAGAAAATGCCATCTTTGAATTTTTCAATTCAATTAATTCAACTCCGTTTTCCAAAGTTGTTGATGGCAGATTTTTTATTTTAACAATGTTTTTGATCGTTAAAATCAATTTTATAAGTAATGAAAAAGCAACTAAAATATATATAGCAAACACAATATGATCAGCCGTTAGAAAATCTTGCTTTACCTCCTGCAAGGGTAAAATATCAGAATATTGAGGTTCAGATGCACTTGGTTGAACAATTAAATCGTTCAGGATCAGAATTGGTTTTTTTAAAAACCCTAATTGGATGAATGGAAAAACTAAAGCTAAAACTGAGCTTGTAATTAAATAGAACCTATTTAATTTAAAGAAAGTGTCTTTTTGCAGGGTTATCTTATAAAATCCATAAAATAATACGAGGTACAAATTAGCCTCAAGTAAATAATATAGCCAGCTCATAATTTTAGATTTAGTTTTTAAATTTTTCTAGGTTCTAATGAATTTTACCTAGTTCCTGGTATTGGATCTCCGTAAATTACATCGTCTTTACCAGCTTGCTTTTTAGGTGCAGATTCAATTGGCGGTGGTGGTGGGGCTAATTTTATACCTTTTACTTTTTTTATAACTGGTTCTTCTATAGTAATTGTGGTTCCCGATATCACATCACTTTTGCTAACTTTTTTCTTTGGCGCTGGCTCAATTGGCGGTGGAGGTGGAGCGATTTTTTTTAGTCTCAGTTTAGTTGGTTCTTTTGGTGGCGGAGGTGGAGCTATTGGCTCAACAGGTGGTGGAGGTGGCACTTGTTTTATACCTTTTACCTTCGATTTTTGGCCTGGTGCTGGTGGAGCAGGTAAAATTGTAATCTCTTTAACTTTTTTCTTTTTCAGGCTATCTTGCGGACTAGCAGCGTATTTGTGAATATTTTTCGGATACAAATCAACAACTCCATAATCTTTAGTAAATGCCATTGTAGAAGTACAAAGCATAAGTCCTGTAACTGGTAATACAAGTAACAATTTGAGCCTGGCCCATTTTGCCGATTTTTTCTGATTTAACATGTTTATTCTTCTTTTTAGAATTGATGAATTAAATATTTGATTAGTAAATTTTATTGACTGGTCACCGTAAGAATTTTGTATTAAAAAAATAGCATATTCATATTTTTCTATCCCATTTTTAGTTGTTTCTTCATCAGCTAAATACTCATGCAAAAGTTTAATGTCGCTTTTTAAGAAATGAACGATCGGATTGAACCAGCTTAAGCTTCCTATTAGTTCAAAAAACAACACATCTAAACTATGTTTTTGCTTTATATGAGCCATTTCGTGATTTAAAATGGTATTTCTTCGAGGCAACTGAGGATCGATAAACAAGAAGTTGAAAAAAGAAAATGCCGTTTTGGTATTAGATAATTCGATTACAGTTACGCCATTTTCAATCCTTTTTCCTGATTTCTTTAATAAGTGAATGATATATCTTAAACCCCATATCATTTTTGAAAGAAAAAACATAGCCGTTAATGTGTAAGTGAATAACAATATGTTTTCAACTGTAAATAATGATTTATCTATTTGAATCTGCTGATAAATAACCTGTTCATTTTGAATAATGTCTTTATTTAAAAAGCCCAGTTGTAAGAACGGAATTAAAAAAGCTATAAGTGAGCTTAATATCAGATAATATCTGTTCAGTACATAAAAAGTTTCCTTATGCAAGAACAATCTGTAAAAGCCGTAGAATATGGAGAGGTATAGATTAGCTTCGAGTAAATAATATAACCAGTTCATTATTTATCTTTTTTAAGTTTTTCTGCAAGCTGGATGATTTCGTTAAGCTCATCATTGCTCATGATTTTATCCTTTACAAGAAAGGAGACTAAACTCTCGTAAGAATTTTCAAAGTAATTGTTCATTACTTTTTCTAACGCAAAACGCTTATAATCAGCTTCTTTAATAATAGGAAAATAGATGTACGTATTACCGATTGCTTTATGATCTACAAAACCTTTGCCCTCTAAAACCCTAATTACCGTTGATACCGTATTATAAGCAGGCTTTGGTTCATTCATCTTTTCGATTACATCCTTTACCAATGCTTCTTCCATTTCCCAAAGGATGAGCATAATCTGTTCTTCTGCTTTTGTGAGTTCTTTTATCATAGTAACTATTTTTATAGTTTGGTTAAATGAAGTTACTACTATATTTATAGTTTGCAAACTATTTTTGTAGTTTAAATTTTAAGATATTGATTTACAGTTATATAATTTTATTTTTAAAATCTAAGGCATAAAAAAACCTGCCCAAATGAGCAGGTTCAGATTCGTTATGAAGAAATAAAATTAATTTTTCATAATCATTTTATCTTTTAAAGATTTCTGTAATTCGGATTGTTTATCAATACTTTTAACAACATCTAAAACTGCATTCGCTGCATCACTGAAAAACTGTTTGGTAATGGTCGAATATTCATCGGTTGCTTTATGGTAATCTTTGTGGTCTTCTACGCCAAAGTATAGAAACGGAATATTTTTAGCATTAAATGCGCCTTGATCACTTTGGTTAGTCCAGTCATCATGACCAAGTTTAGGATCATCGTGACCTAAAATAACTTTGATTTCCTTTCTTGTAGTATCTACATATTTCTTCAAATCAGGATACTTAAATGTACCAGCAACATAAAGTTCGCCTTTATCACTATGACTAATCATATCCATATTTAAATTAACAGCAATGGTATTAATGTTAACTGGTGGATTAGCCACAAATGCTTTTGCGCCCTGTAAACCCATTTCTTCTGCATCGAATGAAGCAAAAATGATGGTATTGGTTGGTTTATTTTTGGCGAAATATGCCGCAATTTTTAGTAAGCCTGCAGTTCCTGATGCATTATCATCTGCACCATTAAAAACTTCGTCTTTAACTACGCCTAAATGATCGTAATGTGCTGAAACCACGATTACGTTTGATGTTTTACCAGGTATATAGCCAATTACATTTGTGCCATTAACTTTTGCTCCACCTCTTGAATTAAACGTAAACTCCTGTGCGTAATTTACGTGCTGAGGATAAGATTTTAATCCAAGTTTCTGAAAGCGTTCGATGATGTAAGCTCTTGCCATTTCTGCGCCTTTTGTTCCTGTTTTTCTACCTTGGTATGCATCTGATGATAATATTTCTACATCTTTTAAAAGCTGGTTATCTAATTTGCCTGCTCCAGTTGAAGATTGGTTTTTAACTGATGAACAACAGCTGAGCATCATCGCTAAGGGGATAATATATAGGATTTTCATTTTTTATGATATTTGGCCTTAAAGATATTAATTATTGGGATATTGAAAGGAAAACGTAGTTTTTTATACTGTATTGCGTAGTTGAGGCTTTGTCATGCTGAGGCACGACGCATCTGTTTCATAGGCTGCATATACTTCGTGCCTCAGCATGACAGAAGTTCAGAAAGATTTGAATTTACCAATGTTATAATATAGGGTCTCTTGTAAAAGGAATCTGTTTCTCACTTTTACTTTAAGACTTTCGTTTTAGGCCGCAACTTCCCTTAAATCTACTGCTACAACCCTCGAAACGCCCTGTTCAACCATGGTTACGCCATAAATAATATCAGTACTGGCAATGGTACGTTTATTATGCGATACGATAATAAACTGCGATTGATCGGAGAATTTACGGATGATATTGTTGAATTTATCAATGTTCGTATCATCCAGCGGAGCATCAACCTCATCGAAAATACAGAATGGGGCAGGTTTTAATAAATAAAGTGAAAATAGAAGTGCAGTGGCGGTTAAGGTTTTTTCTCCTCCAGATAATTGATTAATAGATAATGGCCTTTTGCCTTTCGGTCGGGCGATAATATCGATATCGGCTTCTAATGGGTTATTTACATCCGAAAGAATCAAGTCGCAACTATCTTCTTCATTGAAAAGTGAACGGAAAACCACAATAAAATGTTCGCGAGCTTGGGTAAAGGCTTGCATAAATTTATCTTTTGCGGTATCATCAATCTCTTTTATGGTCTGCAAAAGATCGGTTTTGGCTGCATTCAAGTCTTTTTTCTGATTCTGAATAAAAACGTAACGCTCTTCCATTTCTTTAAAAGCTTCCATTGCCATGGAGTTGATTGCACCAAATTCATCCAGTTGGCGTTTCATTTTCTCTACTTTCTGGCGAATCTCAAACTCACTTTCTAAAACTTCTACCTCAGCTTCAGTTTCTAAAAGATCGTTAATGTCGATGTTAAACTCAACAGCCAAACGTTCTTTCAATGAATTTAAATCAATCTTAAGCGCATTCTTTTTGTCCTTGATTTCTGTTAAAAGAAAGTCTGTTTCCTCACGATTTTTACGAATATTTGTGAGGCTATTTTCCATTTCGTTGATATTGCCTTTACGCTCAAAATACTCCTTTTCCAATTCAGTCAAGCCTTTTTCCATATCTTCTCGTTGCTGGTACATCTCTAAAAGTGTATCATCGCTTAAATCGGTATGTTGCAAAGTAGCTGTAATTTGGGTTAAGGTTTCCTGAAGTTCCTTGTCATTTTGAGCAATTCGTTTATTTAAGGCTTCTTCCTGAACAAAACGATAATCCAAATCTTTTTCCAAACCCGAAAGCTTATTTTGTTGCTGATGGAAACGGATATTATCCTGATTATATTTTCCAGCAGATTCATTTACCAGATCAGCCAAGTCTTGATAGTTCAGTTGCTGTTCTTGCAGGTTAACATGATCTTGTTGTTGCTTTTTCTGCAATTCAACCAAAGCTGGTAATTTTTCTGATAAAGATTTTTCAATAGAAACTATTTTCTGTGCGATATTTGTTTTTCGATTTTCGCTGGTCGTAATAAATTCCTGATATTGATCTCGACGTGTTTGAACCGAAATTTGCTCGTTACTGATTCGATTTAATTCTTGCTGAAAAGTATTAATCTGATTGATTTTTGAGGATTCTTTCAGATTTAAAATTTGTTCAGTTTCGGTAGTTATTGCAATATTATATTGATTAATCAGCGATTCGGATTGATTAATTTCTTTAGCTAAATTCTCTAAATTTTTAGCACGACCGATTCTTTTTCCTTCAAATAAACCAACCGAGCCACCTGAAAGCGTAAATTTAGTTTGCGCATATTTTCCGTTTTTGGCTAAAACAGTTAAACTTTCGGTTGGCGCATTCTTGAAAATATTTTCTTGCTCTGCAATAGCGATGTACACATTTTGCAAAAGCAAATTACAAAGCTGCTGGTATTTCTTATCTACCTCTACAACTGAAAGGGCAGAAACCAAACCTTCATGTGTAGCAAAGTGTGGGTTTTTATCTGGAATATTTTCTAAAATAAAGAAATTAGCTCGCCCACGGCTGGCGTCGGTCAATAAGTTAACTGCTTGAACAGCATCTGCATAACGATCGACCACGTAGTGATTCATTACAGGCTCAAGATAATTTTCTATTGCAATTCGATAATCTTCGTTACAAAACAAAATATCAGATAGGAGCAAAGCACTTTTAGCAAAAGCCGTATTTTTTTTTAAAAAGCGGATAGATTCGGGAAAGCCCTCTAAACTATCTACAAGCGATTTTGTAAGGTTGTATTCGTTCTGCTTAGCATCTTTTTTACGATTTTCTGCAGTAAGTTTTTCTTTATTCGAGCTTAAATTAACTTCCGATTCAGCCAGTTTTTCTTTTAAGATTTCTTCTGCTTCTTTAAGCAATTTAATGTTGGATTGCCTTTCATTAACTTTCAAATCTAGCTCCGCCAAAGCATGATCAAAAGCCTTTAATTCTGATGTTTTGGTTTCAGTATCATCAACATTTCTGTTGGTTTCTTGTATCAAAGCATCTTTTTGAATATTTAAAATATCGATTTCTTTTTGAGACTGATAAACCTGATTCTGCAAATCGTTAACCGATTTTACCAGATTATCAATCCTGTTTTTCTCTATTTGTTGTTGCTCGCGAAGAGTATCAAGAGAAGTTTTAAGAAGTTTTAAATCTGATTCGACTTTATTAAAAACCTCCGTTTCTGTTAAAACTTCCTCGTTTAAACGCTTAATATTGTATTTAATGTGGTTAAGCTGATTTTTATCTTTTTCCAGTTCTCCACTTAAACGACTTTCTTTTTCTTGTAAAAAACGCATTTGCTCATTTTTTACCTTCTTCTCGCTTTCGTACGCTCGAATTTTAGAAACAAGTTCATTGGTTGCTTTTTGTTGTATCGAAAGGTTCTTCTCCTGATGAATACTTTCCAATTTAGTTTTTTGAAGTTCAGCTTCCTGGGTATCAATCTTGGTGCTTAATTCAATTCTCAAAACTTGCTGACTTTGCTCTTGGGTTTCCAGAGCATTTAAATCGGTGCGGAAAAAGGCAATTCGATGGGTAGCCAATTGAACACTCAATTCGCGGTATTGTTCCTTTAATTTGTAATAACGCTCAGCTTTTCTCGCCTGACTTTCCAAGGTTTTCAGGTTCTTTTCGATTTCGAAAAGTAAATCATCCACACGTTCTAAATCCGCTTCAGTATCTTTCAATTTATTGAATGTCTGTTTCTTGCGTAGCTTGTATTTCGAAATTCCTGATGCTTCTTCAAATAACGAACGTCGACTGTGTTCCTTATTGGTAATGATTTCATCAACCATTTTTAGCTCAATGATCGAATAACTATCAGAGCCTATTCCAGTATCTAAAAATAGATCGGTAATATCTTTTAAACGACATTGAACATCATTTAAACGATATTCGCTATCCCCATTTCTATATAGTTTTCGGGTAACTGTAACCTGAGAATAAGCAGTAGGTAGGATGTTTTTGGTATTATCAAAACTCAACGAAACTTCGGCTAGTTGTGCCTGCTTACGGTTTTTGGTGCCATTGAAGATGATGTTTTCCATCTTTTCAGAACGTAAAGCTTTGGTGCTTTGCTCGCCCAAAACCCATCGCATGGCATCAATCACATTGGATTTTCCACAACCATTCGGTCCAACAATAGCCGTAACGCCCTCATTAAAATTGATGGTTACTTTATCGCCAAAGCTTTTGAATCCTTTAATTTCTAATCGAGTAAGCTGCATGGTTTTTCTGCGGGAGAAACAGTCTCAATAATAAGGATAATTTTGGGCTTTTTCAAACTCAAAATTGGGGTTAACTTCTAAGGAAAAGGTTTTACCACAGAGCGCACAAATGTTTCACAGAGAGGAAGACGATTAATTAGTACGATTAAAAGAATTGCCACGGAGGTAAAAAATCCACGGAAATTAAAACCTAGCTCCGTGTCTTTCGTGTTTCCGTGGCAAACAAATTTTAAGCAAAAAGTCGAAACCTACTTCGAAATATTTAAATATAAATTGCCACGGAGGCACAGAATCCACGGAAATTAAAACCTAGTTCCGTGTCTTTCGTGTTTCCGTAGCAAACAAATTTTAAGCAAAAAGACGAAACGTACATGGAAAGATTTAAATATAAATTGCCACGGAGGCACAGAATCCATGGAAATTAAAACCTAGTTCAGTGTCTTTCGTGTTTCCGTGGCAAACAAATTTTAAGCCAAAGAAGAAACCTACATGGAAAGACTTAATTATAAATTGCCACGGAGGCACAGAATCCACGAAAAATTAAAACCTAATTCCGTGCTTCCGTGGCAAATAATTTTTTTTTTGCAAAAATATACTTACCTCACAATCATCAATTTCGCAAACTTCAGTAACAATTGCTTATTACCCAGTCCTTGAAAAAATACCGTTGCTTTAACATCAGGCAAAGCGCCTTCCAAACTAATAATCTTTCCGAAACCGAACTTTTCATGCTCCACTTCCATACCGCCTTGAAATTCATGTGGTTGGGATGGTGCAAAACCAGGCGTAGGCACGTGAGCTTTTGCCAGTAACGAAGTAGTTTTTGGGCGTGGAGGAGGAGCAGAACTTGTACTTGCAGGTTTCGGTTTACTAAAGAAATCACGCGGTTGCGAAGTCCATGTTTTACGCTCATCATCAAAACTGCCCTCAATCATATTGCTTTTAGCAGGTTTAACTTCCAATTCTAAAAACCGCGGATTAATTTCGTTAATGAAACGACTTGGCTCACAGTTAGTTAAAGTTCCCCAGCGATAGCGAGAGGTGGCATAAGTAATGGTTAGTTTTATCTCGGCTCGCGTGATGGCTACATAAAACAAACGACGTTCCTCTTCTAAGTCAGAACGCGAATTAACCGACATTTGCGATGGGAAAAGGTTCTCTTCCAAACCAACAATAAATACATTTTTAAACTCTAATCCTTTGGCCGAGTGAATCGTCATTAACGAAACCGTATCCTTGTTTTTATCGCCATCCTTATCGTCATTGGTTAAAAGCGCCACATCTTGCATAAAAATATCCAGACCTTTCTCTTCAATATCCTCACGCTCGGCAAACTCTTTTATACCATTTAACAACTCTTGGATGTTTTCATATCTCGCCCTGCCTTCAACACTATCATCGGTATAAAGTTCCTTTAAAATACCAGCGTGTTGCGCAATAAACAAAGCCGAATCGTAAGCATCAAGCTTTTTTGCTTCCGCCTGAAAGCTTTGAACCATCATCGAAAAATCGTTCAACTGGTTTGCTAAACGGCCATCAACATATTGATGTGCGTTGGAAATCACATCCCACATCGTTACATTATTTTGATCTGCCGCAACAATAATTTTATCAATAGAAGTATCGCCAATTCCACGTTTAGGATAGTTAATCACCCTTTTAATCGCTTCCTCATCCTTCGGATTAAAGGTTAAACGGAAGTAGGCAATTAAATCCTTAATCTCTTTGCGTTGGTAAAAAGATTGACCACCGTAGATTTTATAAGGAATGTTTAGCTTGCGCAAACCTTCCTCCATCGCTCTGCTTTGGGCGTTTGTACGATATAAAATAGCAAAATCGCTATGCTTGTAACCTTTTGTTGTACGCTCCTGAATAATCGATTCGGCAACCAATTTGCCTTCTTCATTATCTGTAAAAGCACGTGCAACCTTAATTCGATCACCTTCGGCATTTTCAGAGAAAACATTTTTCTCTAACTGATTTTTGTTGTTTGCAATAATGCTACTCGCTGCATCAACAATATTTTGAGTAGAGCGGTAGTTTTGCTCTAATTTGTAAACTTTTAAATCAGGATAATCGCGTTCGAAGTTCAAAATGTTTTGAATATTCGCTCCACGGAAAGCGTAAATACTTTGCGCATCATCACCTACCACACAAATGTTTTGATAAGCAGCAGCCAGTTTTTTCACAATTGTATATTGCGAAAAGTTAGTATCCTGGTACTCATCCACCATCAAATACCTAAATTTTTGCTGGTATTTATTTAAAACATCCGTATGTTCTTTCAATAAAATGTTGGTTTTGAATAATAAATCATCAAAATCCATGGCGCCAGCCCTAAAGCAACGTTTGGCATATTGCTCATAAATCTGTCCAATCAATGGACGTTTATTTTGAATATCTTCCGCCTGAATTTGGTCGTTAGCCTGGTATTCACCCCACGAAATCAAATTATTTTTAGCCGAAGAAATCCTTCCGAACACGAAGTTAACCGCATAAAGTTTATCATCTAGTTGCATTTCTTTCAAAATGGCACGCAATACGCTTTTGCTATCATCGGTATCATAAATGGTAAAATTGCTTGGATAACCAATTTTCTCCGCTTCAACACGTAAAATTTTTGCAAAAACAGAGTGAAAAGTACCCATCCAGATGTTTTTCGCCTCCGCACCAACCACTTTACCAATACGCTCACGCATATCCTTACTTGCTTTGTTGGTAAAGGTTAAAACCAAAATGTTAAAAGGATCGGTTCCAGTTTGAATCAAATGGGCAACCCTATACGTAATTACCCTCGTTTTGCCCGAACCAGCACCCGCAACAATCATTACTGGTCCTTTAGTGTTCTCTACTGCTGCTCTTTGTTGTGGGTTTAATCCTTCTAAATAATCCAAATCGGCTCCTGTTTTTTTGAGGCTCAAAAATAACAATTCAAAAGTTTTTTATTGAATTTGTGGAGAAATAGAGGGCCGATTTTTTTGAAAAGCAAAACCTGTGTATCCACATAATGTTAGCCCTTTGCTTTGCTCATACGCTTGCAGGCCTTACGCTCAAGGCAGGTATCCGCTACGCCAAGGTTTAGAAATGATGGGTTTCTGCTACTATCCAGGGTTTAATTTGCAAAATGCATTTCTATAATTACATTAAAGCATTGCTAGTTTGTATCGAACTTCAGTCGTTTAATGGTTAAACTAAAAACAGCTTTCTGCCATAATTGCACCTAAAATATTTAGGAATAGAATTTGATATATTGTAAATATGGAAGATAAAAAAATAAATAAAAACATAGAATTTACAGATATCCCAGAGGGAAACAATACAGATATTTATGCCAACCTTAAAGAGAAACTAGAAAGCGTTGAGAAGTTTCCAGGTTTGTATCATTTTAAGTTTATTATCACTGGTGGACTTGATAAAATTGAGGATTTGAGAAAGGTTTTGCCGAATGACGAGTTTTTTGAACAGCCATCTAAAACAGGCAAATATGTATCAATTACTGTTAAAAAGCAAGTGCAGAATGCTGATGAAGTAATTGCAATTTACAAACAGACAGCAACCATCAAAGGAATTATGACATTATAGAATTTCCCGCAGAAAGAAAGTGATTTTGTAGAAGATCTGCGTTAATCTTTCTGATCTGCTGGAAATATTATTAACTAAATCACTTAATACGCCTACAGATTGAAGATGATTTGCGCAGAAACAGCTGCGTTATTTGTAAATTCCGAAGAAATAAACCATCAACTACATCCAATCCTCATTAGCGCTTTCCACCTGATATAGCCAATAGTTAACCAATTGCTTAATCTCAGTGTAATTGCCGTATTTAAAATGAATTTGACCAGCGGCAGTATGCAAACAAAGGTGGCCAACATCTACACTTTTATGCCAGGGATATTGAAAAGTAGTGATAGCTTGTATCTTAACTGGCGAAACAATTTCGTTAGAAATGTCCCAAATCCCACTTTGCTTGATAATAAAATCGCGATTTACGGAAATTCGATGCCTTCGATAGCTAATATAAATCATTAAAACTCCAATAATAAAATAAGCAAAGGCAAAACCAACAAAAGGTTTCACTTCTGGTGTATTAAATGCTAAAACTAGAAAAACAGCAACAGGTAAAACCAATTTAAAGAAGATGGGCAAATTTAGGAAACGCCAATCGGGTATAAACGTTTTGCCTTGTTCTGGGATTTTTCCTAAAATCATTTTCAGTAAGTCATCTCGTTCTGTTGGGTTGCAACCTGGAATTTCCAATGTAGATCCATGCATTTCATGCCCTTTTTTACTTTGACCAAAATGTGCCTGCTTTAAACTAAGATTAAGCATGTTTAGTTTCTTTTGGAAATAATTCTGACTGTATTTGGTAATTTGAACTTTCTTTGGACTTACCAAAGTGTTTTTCTTAGCGATTAATCCTGATGATAGGAGCAGGGAATGTTTGTGCTCACTAATTTCCAGTTCGAAATACTTATAAAAAGTTCTAACCAGGTTAATAATTAGTAAGGTAATTAAAAGAGCAGCAACTAAAATAGCAACCGTTAATATGGTAAGCATGCCAGTTACCGTGGTTTGTATTTCATCTTTATCAATTTGAAAAGCATCTATTAATTGTCTGCCTTCATATATTATAGTGTAAAAGAAAGCAACCAATAAAGCTACGCTTTGCCCATAGTTAGAGGTTAAACCAACTTTAAGTAAGGTCCATGAGCTTATTTTCAATAAAGGTACTTCCGCAGTCGAAGAATGCTGTTCAGCGGTTTCCAAGTCATCAATAGCCAATGCTTTTCTGTTTAAAAGATGCTCTTTTAAGTTATATGCAGATGTTTCGTCAATTGCTTTAATATCTACCTCTTCGCTGTGTGCACCAGCAGTATCTATTTTTAAGCCATAAACGCCGATAATTTTTTGCAGTATCGATTGATTAATGTTAACCTGTTGTATCTTATCGAGTTGAATCGTTACCTGGTCACGATTAAAAATCCCCTTGTTTACTACGAATTCCTGCTTTTCCTTATCTAAAAAGAAAGTAAACTTAATGTACCATAAATAAGCAAATAAGAAACTAACTAATAACATTAAGGCCAGGGCCAATAAAATGTATAACAAGTAATTACCCTGAGATTTAACAAGGGCAATAACGATCAAAAATGCAAAGGCTCTACCTATTTTAAAAGCGGTATGGGCTGCCATTACAATAATACCAAAAGCCGATTGCCTTTGCGGTTTACTAAAGTCGCTGTTCATTATTGTTCGATTTCAGTTGTCGGTTTTTCAATCAGCTCGAGTTTATTCAAAAGTAAATCGCGAATACTTTTTGCTTCGTTAATTGGTATTCCCGCAATATGTAAATGTCCGCTTTGGCCTCCAGCTGTAAATATTTGTAAAGAACCTAATTTGTAAATTCTGGATAATAAACCTTCATTTAGCTCTATATGCTGAATTCTGTTTAAAGGAACAATCGTTGTAGATTCGGCTATAATTCCGCTTTTGTAAATTACATCTTTTGTTCTAATAGCATAGCCACGTTTCTTAAAGCTTGCCCTGAATAGTAGAAAAAGAAGTACTGCCATTACAAAATATATACCAATAATAAGCAAAGCATTTGGTCTGATTTCATCAATAAAAATTATCAATATTGTAGCACCAATTGCAGCTAAGCCTAGCACGGTTAAAAGATTAATGCAAATGATTTTCCAATAATCGGAGTGAGGTTGGATTAGTTGGATTTCTTCATATTTAGGAAGCTTTTCTATATCAATTGCTTCGTTTGTGAAAGTTTCTGTAGGCATGGTTAAAGATATAAAACTATTAATCCACTATGTGACTAACAAATAAATCTTTTGTTACCTTGATACGATGAACTTTTTCACAGAATTATACTGACCAGAGTCTGATGATATTTTGAAAAAATAAACCCCAGGAACGAAGTTGCTTGTATTAATGTCGAAAGTGTGTTTTCCTGTGTTTAAGTATTCATTTACAACTGTTTTAGTCAAGCGCCCCATAATATCATAAATCTGTACATTTACTTTATCCGATTCGGGAAGAACAATATCAATAAAAGTTTGTACCGATGCTGGGTTAGGGTAGTTCTGGGTTACAATAAACTTCAGAAATCTATCGAAAATAGCCTTGTTTATAGCGTCGAAAATTACATAGCTTATAAGTCGGTAACCTCTCGCGTTTGGATGAAAAGCATCCTGATAAAGGGAGAAATCTCTACGCATAGCTGCGTTTACATCGGCGAGATAAATTTTATACTCTGCGGCCAGTTTTCTATATGCTGCATTAATGTTTCTAATGTTTACGTTAACAGCTACAAGAGGTGTATTATTTCTATCATCAACATTTTGTAATGTACATAATATAGGAACGAGTTTCTGTTTAAGGCTAGTAGTAATCAGAAGCCTCATGTTTGCGGTAGTTTCGGCAACACTTCCTTTTCCTGAAGCAATGGCTATGGCGTCGTTTACACCCATCGAAATTACAATAAAGCCCGTTCTGTTTTGTACAGCCTTATCAATTCTAAGTAAGCCCTGTAAGGTGGTTTGTCCGCCAATGCCCTGATTTGTGATGTTTACAACCTTGCCGCCATAGCAATTTAAAAAATTGGATTCGAGCATGCTTTGAAAACCAAGACCTTTTACTCCTTCTACAGTGCTTGCTCCAAAAGTTACAATATTAATACTATCCTTTGCATAATACTGAGCCGCTTCAGGGCAACTAACTTTTACGTTAGTTTGAGCCATCGTAATTAGTGGCATTAAAAATGAAAACAGCAGCAGGGTATGCGGTATAATTGCGCTTAATTTCATTTATAACTTTCTTGTTTTGAGGTTTGTATGTAGGGGTTTAAAGGGCGCAATTTAGCAAAAAAATGAAATAATAATGTTCGGTTAAACAATTTATCTAAATAAATAACAATAAAATTATTTTACCAAAAAAAGAACAACTTGTAGTTTTACTATCACAACATTTTCTAGGTAATGTTTCCTGTAATTTTGTGTTCATTTATGCCGAAAATTTCAAGGCTTATATACTAAAACCCTATATTTGCCCAAACTAATTTTGTTATGCAAGAGATTAAAAATTATGTAGAAACGCACAAACAACGTTTTTTAGATGAGCTGTTTGAATTATTGCGCTTTCCATCGGTTAGTGCCGACCCGAAATATAAAGGCGATGTTTTAAAAACTGCAGATTATGTAGCGCAAAAGCTAAAAGATGCAGGTGCTGATCAGGTTGAAATTTGCGAAACAGCAGGATATCCTATTGTTTATGGCGAAAAAATTATAGATGCTTCTTTACCAACTGTTTTAATCTACGGTCACTACGATGTGCAACCTGCAGATCCATTGGAGCTTTGGCATACTCCACCTTTTGAGCCAACCGTACGAGATGGTAAAATCTACGCTCGTGGTGCTTGCGATGATAAAGGTCAGTTTTATATGCATGTTAAAGCATTCGAATTGATGATGGAAACCAATACTTTGGCGTGCAATGTAAAGTTTATGATTGAGGGGGAGGAAGAAGTTGGTTCTGCTAACCTTGGTATTTTTGTTAAAGCAAATGCAGAGCGTTTGAAAGCTGATGTAGTTTTAATTTCAGATACTTCGATGATCAGTATGGAGCATCCATCAATTGAAACAGGTTTACGTGGTTTAGCCTACATGGAAGTAGAAGTTGTTGGTCCGAACCGTGATTTACACTCTGGGGTCTACGGCGGTGCAGTAGCAAACCCGGCAACAATCCTTTGCAAAATGATTGCTTCGTTACACGATGAGAACAACCATATTACCATTCCTGCTTTTTACGATAAGGTTATCGAATTAACAGATGAAGAAAAGAAAGCTTTAAATTCTGCTCCTTATGATGAGGAAGAATATAAAAAAGACCTTAATATAGAAGAAGTTTGGGGTGAAAAAGGTTATTCTACGTTAGAACGTACTGGTACTCGTCCTACTTTAGAAGTTAACGGAATTTGGAGTGGTTACATTGGCGAAGGTGCTAAAACAGTATTGCCAAGCAAAGCAAATGCAAAAATTTCTATGCGTTTGGTTCCCAATCAAAGTTCAGAGGAGATTGCAGAAATTTTTACTAAACACTTTGAAGGCATTGCACCTAAAAATGTGAAAGTAAAAGTTACACCTCATCATGGTGGCGAACCTGTAGTAACTCCAACAGATAGTGTTGCTTACCGTGCTGCGGAAAAAGCTATTGAAGATAGTTTTGGTAAAACGGCTATTCCAACACGTGGTGGCGGAAGTATTCCGATCGTTGCATTGTTCGAAGATGTTTTGGGCATTAAATCTGTGCTTTTTGGTTTTGGTTTAGATAGCGATTCGTTGCACTCACCAAATGAAAAATACGATATTTTTAACTATTACAAAGGAATCGAAACTTTACCTTTATTCCATAAATATTTTGCTGAATTGAGTAAGTAATTTATTAATACATCAGTTGTTGTAATTTGCAACAATTCAAAAATCCCTGTAAATAGCAGGGATTTTTTTATTTGTTCTCATCATATCGAACGTAGCGGAAAGATTTTTGATCTTTAAAAATCTTTACATCGCAGTCGAAGCAGTTAGGTATCCCAGCATTATTTTTTTTGAAGGGATTTTTTTATAAATTGTCATCATGAAATACATAACCTCATCTCTTTTACTTTTATTGGCTTTTAGTTCTTTTGCTCAAAGTACTAAAACGATTAATCAATATGGAAACCCTATCTTTGAGGGCTGGTATGCTGATCCGGATGCTACAGTTTTCAATAATAAATACTGGGTATACCCAACCTATTCTTCCAAATATAAAGAACAGGTTTTCTTGGATGCTTTCTCATCTGATGATTTGGTGAAATGGAAAAAACATCCACATGTTTTAGATACTTCAGCAGTTAAATGGGCTAACAAAGCAATGTGGGCGCCTGCAATTGTTGAAAAGGATAAAAAATACTATTTATTTTTCGGTGCGAATGATATCCAGAATGATAACGAAGTTGGTGGTATCGGGGTAGCTGTAGCTGATAAACCTGAAGGGCCGTTTAAAGACCATTTAGGCAAACCTTTGGTAGATAAATTTCATAATGGGGCTCAACCCATCGATCAGTTTGTATTTAAGGATAAAGACGGACAGTACTACCTAATTTATGGTGGTTGGAAACATTGCAACATTGCTAAGCTTAATAAGGATTTTACAGGTTTCTTGCCCTTTGATGATGGAACAATTTTTAAAGAAATTACACCTGACAAGTACGTAGAAGGACCTTATATGTTTATCAAAAATGGTAAATACTATTTCATGTGGAGTGAAGGTGGCTGGACTGGTCCAGATTATTCTGTTGCTTATGCCGTTGGCGATTCGCCATTTGGCCCATTTAAACGGGTAGGTAAGATTTTAGAGCAAAACGATACTATTGCTAGAGGAGCAGGGCATCATTCGGTTATTATCAATAAGAAAAAAGACAAGTATTATATTGTTTACCACCGCAGACCAATTGGCGATACCGATGGCAATCATCGTGTTACCTGCATAGATGAAATGAATTTCGATACTAACGGAAACATTCTTCCTGTAAAAATTACGAACGAGGGAGTTAAAGCCGAAAAACTTAAATAGTTGCTGTTTTCCGTTTTCAGCTATTCGGTTGAAAACGGAAAACTAATCTGCATTTAGAATGGCTTTTTCCTGTTTCTTATCCAGGATGCTAAAGCCATAGGCACAAAGTAAAAGTATGCAAGCCAAGCCAAACCAAAGCCAGTTGTAGCCTAAGTGTTTGGCAATAAAAAAGCCAGCTAAAGGACCAACAACCTGTGCACACGACCAGCTTAAAGTATAACCAGCCGCATATAAGCCACGGTTATGTTCGTTACTTCTGCTAATAACAACGGTATTTATAAATGGTAGCACGAACATTTCTCCAACAGTGAAAATTACGATTGTTAATACAGCTGTTAATACATGAAAAATAATCGGTGCGCTTAGCAATAAATAAGATACTGCAAAGAAAACCGATCCAATGATGATGAAAAACATGGGCGATTTTTTCTTCTCTATTTTATTAATCATAATCATTTCGAACAGGGCGATGATTGCGCCATTTATACCGATAATAATCCCGATCGCAAATTCGTCAATATGCCATTCTTCTTTAAAAAACACTGGAACAACTCTAAACATTAAGAAAGCACAGGTTATGAATAAGGTGGTTAAAAGAATAAATTTTACATAAAAGGCATCTTGCCAGGGTTTCAAAATTACCATCGTGCTGCGGTTTTCCTTCGCTTTTTTTATAAAGTCTTGTACTTTAGGTAATAATAATAAAATCGAAATGCCCACTAAAATACTCACCGAACCTTCTACAATAAATAAGAGTTTATAGTTGATCGACGCAATGATGCCCGCCATACTTATGCCAGCTGACCAACCAATATTTACAGCCAATCGGTTTAATGAATAAGATCGTGTTATGGTATTTTCCTTTGCATAATGTGCCACTGCCGTGAAATTGGCAGGGCGAAAAGCTTCAGAAAAAAAGCTGATTACCACAGCTAAAATGCATAGCGTAGAAAAATGCGTAATGGTGGAGAATAATATAAAAAGTAAGCCACCAATAATCGACGATAGAATTTGTACTGGCCTGAAACCAATTATATCTGTGAGTTTCCCGCCAGTTGCCGAGCCCAAAATTGAGCCTACACCAAATAAGGTAATGATTAAACCTGCATCCATTTCGCTTCTGTGCAGGCTTTGGGTAACATACAAACCCATAAACGGAACTGCCATACTGCCGCATCTGTTAAACATCATCACAATACTTAATAACCAGGTTTCTCTGCTCAGGCCACTGAATGATGTTTTGTAGGTGTTTAATATGAGTTTGAACATGGATTTTTCTGGTAATGCAAAAGTAGAAATTATCAGCTAATCTATAGAGGTTTTAATGGCCTTTCTTTATCAGCGATGCTGATTTACGGTGTAGGGTAATATGGTTTGTAAGTTCTATCTTTTATCTTGAATAATTAGTTAAACCTACTTCTTAAGAAATTTCTTTTGGACTCGTAACCAAAAAACAATGAGGAAGCTATTTTTGCGACTGCAAATAGCTTAATCGATTTAAAAATTGTAAACATATAAAGAAGGTTACGAATTAGCATTAGTAATATTGTTATTGAATTGGGATTTGAGGATTCGCAGAGCTGTCGCATAATTGTTCAAAGCAAAAAAATCACCAGAGTTTCTAGCGGCCAGTTAAAGGCAAAATAAATTCGGTTTACCTGAACTTCTCAACAAATAAATCTGGACTTGTCAACAAAAGAATATTATCTTTCATTATTGAAGTTTGTACCATTAAAACCTTAAAAAAATGAAAGTAATATTAACAGGCGCAACAGGAATGGTAGGCGAAGGCGTTTTATTCGAATGTTTGGAAAATCATGCAGTGACAGAAGTGCTCATCATCGGAAGAAGAAATTACGATTTAGAACATCCGAAACTGAAACAATTAGTTCTAAAAGATTTTTCCGAAATCAAAAACCATTCAGACCTACTCAAAAATTATGATGGTTGCTTTTTTTGCGCAGGTGTAAGTTCTGTTGGCGAAAACGAGGAAAGTTTTACGAGGAAAACCTATGATTTTGCCGTTCCGTTTGCAAAGGCATTATCAGAAATCAATTCAGAAATGACTTTCATTTACGTTTCTGGCAACCGTACAGACAGCTCTGAAAAAGGAAAAGTAATGTGGGCAAGGGTGAAAGGCAGAACCGAAAATGCTTTGATCAAATTGCCATTTAAAGGTCAGTACAATTTTCGCCCAGCGATAATGACTGGAACCAAAGGACAAAAAAATGTGAAGACCATTTACAAAATATTGGGCCCATTAATGTCGCCATTTTTATCTGCTAAAACATTGAAACTTTCTGAAGTAGGGAAGGCAATGATTAATGCTGTATCAGAAGGTTATATTAAGCAAATTTTGGAAGCAGACGATATTTTTGACCTTTCAAAAAATATGCAAAGCGGAACGCATCTAAAAATTTCCATTACCTAGACTATATGCCAATTTAAGTTTTGTATTTGTCTGCATCTTTATCATATGTTGCCCTTTTGTCTTATGGGCGAATTTTCAAAATTAGGAGACATGGGCATTTGGATATCGGTGCCATTGGTAGTGATTTTAGGTTGGGTTTACGTAAGCATGGAATTGGTGGGCGACTACAGCGAAAATCCATTTGAAGGCTCTTACAACGATGTGCCAATGCTTTCTATTTGCCGTACCATTGAAATAGATCTATTGCAAATGCTGGGCGAAACGGATGTACCAGAACCCATTCTGCCTGTTGGAGATATATTAATGTAGAACAGATGAAAATAACGGAAATAAAATCCTGCATTATTGGTCCAGCTCTCTCGGCAGAGCAATTTATAGCCGAGCATTTTTTTCTTTTTCTGGCTCAGGGAACGATGAATGGTTATAACGGCAACAAACATTATGTGTTGAAGCAGGGTGAAAGTTGTCTCGTTCGTAAAAACCGTTTGGCTCGTTACAACAAAGTAAAAAATAACAACGAATTGGAGAAAGTTATCATTTTTTTCGATGAAACATTTTTAAAGATATTTCAGAAAAAGTATTCGATTTTATTTAAAAATTTCATCTCAAAGGATGCTTTTATTAAGTTGAAAAAGATGATTTAATCAATAGTTTTTTGTTGTCATTAGAGCCCTATTATAATAATTCTGGAAATATCAGTTCAACATTCTCAGATATTAAAAGAGAAGAATTATTACTCATTCTACTACAACTTCAACCAGAATTATCAGATATTTTGTTTGATTTTGGCCTTCCTGGAAGATTGGATTTGGAAAAATTTATGCAACAAAATTATAAGTTCAATGTAAATATAGAACGTTTTGCGTTTCTAACAGGACGAAGTTTATCAGCATTTAAAAGAGATTTTAAAACCATTTTTAATGAAACACCCAATCGTTGGTTGATAAAACGACGTTTACAGGAAGCTCGGTTTCTCATCGAAGAAAAAACGTTAAAGCTTGCCGATATTTATATTGATTTGGGCTTTGAAGATTTATCGCATTTTTATTTTGCTTTTAAAAGGGAATTTGGGATATCGCCAAGAGAAAGAACGAACGATACAAAAAAAAACATCTTAGCTGCAGTTCTTTCGTTTTTTTATTTCCCTTCATTTTCCTCAACTTAGCAGAATCAAATATGCTATGCCACCAGAGAAACGAAATCCTGTTGCTAAAAAAACTGTAACACGAAAAGCAACACCAAGAAATAAAAAGTCGAAACCTTTTCCTACACAGTGGAAAGTAGCTATTGCTGGTCTGCTTTTAATTTTGCTTTCTCCGTTTTACTATGGTTACATTGTTAATGGCTTTGTATCTACCTGGCGATGGATTAAGGATTGGGGGCAAGACCCGAACTACCGCACTTACGAAAGTTTTAACATTAAAATACCAAAGAAATATTCGATACATGGCATTGATGTTTCTTATTATCAGGGTAAAATTAACTGGCAGAAGGTTAAAAATATGAAAGAGGACGAAGTAAGCATTCGTTTTGCTTTCATTAAAGCCACGGAAGGTATTTTGTTAGTCGATCCTTATTTTCAACGCAACTGGCGTGAGGCTCCAAAAGCTGGAATTATTTGTGGTGCTTATCATTTTTTCAGACCCAAACGTGATGGTAAAACACAAGCAAAGTTTTTTTTACAAGTTGTTAATATTGAAAAGGGTGATTTGCCTCCTGTTGTAGATATTGAAACGCTTGATGGGGTTTCTCCTCTCAAAATGAGGGCGGAACTGTCTGATTTTCTGAATTATGTAGAAATGAAAACTAAAGTAAGACCTATTATTTATACAGGTTTGAAGTTTTACGAAGATTATTTAGATGGAAATTTTGACGATTATCCGCTGTGGATTGCGCATTACTATCAACCAAAATTACGCTTATCTAAAGATCGATGGAAGTTTTGGCAACATTCTGATAAAGCAAAAATTAATGGTATTGGTCATATTGTAGATTTTAATGCTTTTAATGGGGATAGTACGGCCTTGGCGGAGATGGTTGTAAAATAATATCCGCAAGGGGTCTTTGCCCTGCAAATGCTTTTATATAATTTTTTAGCGTGTTAAACTTCTTAAATAAACTTTAAACTTTTTTATAATTGACCGGTGCTTTCCCCCTAAGAGATTAGGGAGTTAAATAGTCCAGCTTTCACATTTTTCCAAGAAAAATTCATCTGCTTCTGCACCGATACCAATTTCATCAGAAACATCAAGAAAATAGCCATTATAGGTTAGTCCACCAACGCAAGGATCTGCTAAATGACCTAACAGGGCTGTATCTAAGTCGAAAAATTCTACATTTGGACTGGCTAATGCAAAATGTAAATTTGCACTTAGGGCAATTCTACTTTCCAGCATACTTCCAATCATGCATTTAACACCAGTCTGCAAAGCTTCTTCATGGATTTTTTGTGCTTCTAAAATTCCACCCGATTTTGAAAATTTAATGTTTAAATACGTGGTAGATTGACTGTTAATTAACTTCCTGGCGTCGTGGTGATTATAACAACTTTCATCGGCCATTAGTTTGATCGGAGAATTTACATTCAATTCGGGCAATTTATCATCGTACCAGGTGCGCATGGGTTGTTCGCAAAACTCGATGTTGTATTTTTCCAATTCTCCTAAAGCGAATAAAGCATTATCAAAACTCCAACCCTGGTTTGCATCTAATCGCAAAATCATTTCTTCACCAACTGCTTCGCGGATATGTTTTACACGCTCGATATCATCGTTTACCTTTTTTCCGAGTTTAATTTTTATAATTCTGCAACCCTGACTCTGGTATTTTAAAGCAGTTTTAGCCATTCCTTCTGGGGTATCGATACCGATTGTCATGTCGGTTTCTATGGTCCGCTTAGTACCACCTAAAAATTTATAGAGTGGTAACCCCGCATCTTTAGCGGCAATGTCGAATAAAGCCATATCAAAAGCACTTTTTATTGTGCTGTTGTGGTCGGCATAACCTAATAAATCATTCATTCTTTCAGGAATATCTAAAGGATTCTTTCCCTTCAAAATGGCAGCAAAATCTTTAGCCATTGCTATACAGGTTTCCTGCGTTTCACCAACAATCATTGGGAAGGCGGAGCATTCGCCAATACCATGTATACCTGCATCCGTATAAATTCTAATCAACACATTCTGAGCAAAGTGCATAGTACCAGTTGCAATTACAAATGGTTCCATTGGGATGCTAAAGCGATATATTTCAGTGTGTGTGATTTTCATGTTTTAAAGGTTTTAGGTTGAAGATTAAAAGTTGAGGTGTTTAATATAGATAGACAAATTTGTTAGTCGATACTAGGTATTACAAATTTAGTGATGCTAAAGAACCATAATAATTAATCTATAAATATTAAACTAAAGTATAAAAACAAAAACTAAAACCGAACAGGTTTGTAGATAATTAATAGCTTTACAGTTTCAATTCTCATATCCAAAAAGCCATGTCAAACACTAATTCTGAGCCCAATAACCTAATTAACGCTTCATCTCCTTATCTGTTGCAACATGCTTACAATCCTGTGCAATGGCACGAGTGGGGCACTGAGGCATTAGAAAAAGCTAAAGCAGAAAATAAATTGATTTTGGTAAGTATTGGTTATTCGGCCTGCCATTGGTGCCACGTTATGGAACGCGAAAGTTTCGAAAATCATGAGGTTGCCGAAGTGATGAACCGACATTTTATCTGTATAAAAGTGGATCGGGAGGAGCGACCTGATATTGATCAGATTTATATGTATGCTATTCAGTTAATGACTGGAAGTGGTGGCTGGCCATTAAATTGCATTTGTTTACCCGATCAGCGACCGATTTATGGCGGTACATACTTTAAAAAAGACGACTGGATTAATATTTTAGAAAATGTTGCAGGTTTGTGGGCAAACGAACCAGATAAGGCTACTCAATATGCAGAGCGTTTAACTTCAGGTATCCGCGATAGCGAAAAAATAATTCCATCGGTTAGCCTGGAAACTTGTACTAATGAACATTTAACAGAAATTATCGAGCCCTGGAAGCGACATTTCGATATTGGATATGGAGGCTATAACCGTGCTCCGAAATTTCCTTTGCCAAATAACTGGGTTTTCTTGCTTCGTTATGGTTTTTTGAGTGATGATGAATCTGTTTTCACAGCCGTTTGCCATACGCTTGAGGAAATGAGTCGCGGCGGAATTTACGACCAGATTGGTGGTGGTTTTGCCCGTTATTCTGTTGATGATCAATGGCATGTTCCGCATTTCGAAAAGATGCTCTATGACAATGCCCAATTGATTAGCCTATATATCGAGGCTTACCAATGCACAAAATTCGATTCTTTTAAACAAACTGCAGTAGAAACGATAGACTGGGTATTTAATGAAATGACATCGAATGATGGCTTGTTTTATTCGGCGCTTGATGCAGACAGTGAAGGTGTAGAAGGTAAATTTTATATTTGGGATCAGGAAGAATTTAATGCGATTTTAGGGGAGGATGCAGCATTGATTGGCGCCTACTTCAATATTACCGAAGATGGAAACTGGGAAGAGGAGCAGACTAATATTTTACGTAAAACAATTAGTGATGATGTTTTAGTAGAAAAATACAATCTTGATGCTGAAACGCTTTTAGATAAAGTAAAACAAGCAAAAGTAAAATTGCTGGAGATAAGAAGTAAACGCATTAGACCTGGACTGGATGATAAATGTTTAACCGCCTGGAATGGATTGATGATTAAGGCCTTGGCCGATGCTGGCCAAATTTTGAGTCATGATTTATATTACAAAAAAGCAGCAGCGGCGGCCAGTTTTATGCTGTTAAACTTAAAATCTAAAAATGGAGGCTTATATCGTAATTTTAAAAATGGCAAGGCTTCAATTACTGCATTTTTAGATGATTACGCCTTCTTTATCGAAGCCTTAATTGCACTTTATGAATATGATTTTGATGAAAAATGGTTAATGGAGGCGAAATCACTATCAGATTATGTTTTAACCAATTTTACAGATACCGATTCACCGATGTTCTTTTATACTTCGGCCGAAAGTGAAGATTTAATTGCCCGAAAGCACGAAGTAATGGATAATGTAATTCCAGCGGCAAATTCTACAATGGCTTTAAATTTGAAAAAACTGGGTTTGCTTTTTGATTTAGAAAGTTATAGAGCAAAATCGTCAGAAATGCTTGCTGCGGTATATCCAATGATAAAAAGTTATGGCTCTGCCTATTCGAACTGGGCCATTCTATTGCTTAACGAAGTTTATGGAATTAATGAGATCGCTATAACAGGATTAGAAATCGATGTAATTAAGTTGGAGTTGAATAATCACTACATTCCAAATAAAATTATATTAGGTGGCACAGAGAGTAGTTTGCCCTTGTTAAAGGGTAAACAAAGTAATGAAACCAAGGTTTATGTTTGCCGAAATAAGGTATGTCAGCTTCCAGTTAAAACAGTTGAGGAAGCATTGGAGCATATGCAATAGAGGAGTTATTGAAGATGATTTAAATCATTTTTTTGGATAAAACGCTTTCTATTTGATTAAAGTCAAATTCTATGGATTATTTAAAACAAATGGGCTTAATGGAAGTTAAAAATTCGGACATCTGGCATTAACTGATGTCTAGTTTAGATTAAACCTCAAACATCTACCGAAAAAAATTAAGAGCAGCTACATTAAATTTGTAGCTGCTTTTTGTTTAAACAAACCAAATAGGAGTACTTTTTTGTAAAACCTTTATCTGTAAAGGGTGTTAATAGTATATTAAATTTAAGTAATAGAAGTATGGATGTACTTCGTAAATTAGTTTGTTTCAAGGTGCAGGGTTGTGATAAGCTTTGCACCTTCTTTTTTTTAGCACGAAGTGATTTTAGTGTTTAACGATCAGCGAGTGCTTCGTTTGTTCGGCTTAAACCTAGCTTCTTTAAGACAAAAGAAAATTTAGACCCCTTTCCCAAACAACCCTTAGATATAATACCAAAGTGATTGATCATGAAATTTTATCATAGTTTTGTTCTTTTCTGAACAAAAGGCGCATCTTTTTTGTTAGGTAAATAATTAACTTATCTTTGCCACGCAATATTTAAAAGGCTTAATCAGTTTAATAAACATTTGCCAAAATAATTATGCCAGTTGCGGGTTATAACTGTTGAGGAAGCATTAAAGTATTTACAAAAAATTAATTTAAATGAATATTTCACCAAACTCTGTAGTATCGTTAACTTACGAATTACATACTACTAACGAAGAAGGACAACAAGTTTTTGTTGAAAAAGCTGATGAGCAAAATCCTTTAGTATTTTTATATGGCGTTGGCATGATGTTGCCTAAATTTGAAGAACATTTAACTGGTTTAAAAACTGGTGATGAATATGGCTTTGAATTATCGGCTGTTGATGGTTATGGAGAAATTGATCCAGGTGCTTTTGCAGACCTTCCAAAATCTATGTTTACTGATGCAGGCGGTGAAGTTCCAGCTGTGGGAGATGTTATTCCTTTACAAGATAACAACGGTAACCAATTCAGAGCTGGCGTAACTGCTGTACACGATGAAACAGTTGCTGTAGATTTAAATCACCCAATGGCTGGTAAAAACTTAGTGTTTGCTGGTACCATTTTAAGTGTTCGCGAAGCTACACAAGACGAATTGGCTCATGGTCACGCTCACGGTGCCGATGGTCATTCAGGTCACTAATTTACAATTCGAATCGATCAGTTTCAGCTGATTACATATATCATAAAAAGCCCTGAATTTATTCGGGGCTTTTATTTTTGCTGATTTTTTTTAATATTTAACTGTAAGGTAATGGAGTTATGAACGACTAAAAGTTTAAACTACATTTATAAATTAAATTAATCAAAATGAAAACCTTAATCCTTTCGCTTTTTGCGTTACTTTTTTCTTACAGTTTACAGGCACAAACTGGTTTAAAAGTTGGCGATAAAGCGCCCGAATTTATTGCCAAAAATAGTGAAGGCAAAGAAATTAACCTGAAAGAGTTGTTGAAGACGAACAAAAGTGTTGTACTATTCTTCTATCGTGGTCAATGGTGCCCTTATTGCAATAAACACATTAAAGATTTGCAAGATTCGTTAACGAGCTTAAGTGCAAAAGGTGCTTATGTACTTGGTGTAACTCCAGAAAGTGATGAATCTATTACTAAAACAAAAGACAAAACGAAAGCGTCTTTTTCTCTTATATCTGATAAAGGATATAAAATTATGAAAGCTTATAAGGTTGATTTTGTGATGGAGGAGGGCCTTGTTTCAAAATACAAAGGCTATGGCATTGATGTTGCTAAAAATAACGGCGCACTCGATGCAGTTTTACCAGTTCCTGCAACGTACATAATTGGTAAAAATGGTCGGATTAAATTTGTACAATTTGATAAAGATTATAAAAAAAGGGCATCAGTAAAAGAATTGGCTGCTATACTTTAAAAATCGAGCTTTAATCTTAAACCGCCATTGGTAAGGTTTAAGTTATCCTTTGAAAAGTTTTTCATTGGTACTCTTAAAAAAGGCTCAACCGCTATATTTTTCTTTGGTGATATTTTCTGTTTATATCCCAAAGAAAAATTATAGAAACCTAAATACTTGTCTGGGGCTGCAACTGATTCTTTTTGTGCTTCTGAAACTCTTCCAGTTACCACTAACATTTTCTGTTCTGAGAAGCCCATCGAATTTACAACGGTTGTATTTTGTGTCTGGCTTACGATGTAATTGTTTTCTTGTCTGTTATTTAAAATGGCCAGTGCCGAAACGCCAATTCCCGTATAAATTTTATCGCTAATATTGTATTTCAGTTCTAACGGAATGTTTATTCCTCGAACTCTAGCATCAACAGATTCTAAGCTTTTGCTGTCTGTAGATAAAGATTGAGATGATGCAGGCGAATTCATTGCTCCCGAATAAACATTTGATAAATCATTTTTACCACTTAAAGCCGTGTAGGCAATGCCAGAACTAATCGATAATTTTTTAGCCAAGCTATAAGATAGCGAAAAGCCATAGTTCATATTTACCTTATTATCATTTCCCATTGCAGGGGCTACAAAAACTCCAGGTTCCCATTTATCAGCACTTTTATCTTTCTCTGTTTTTGCAAATTTGTTATTATGGCTATCGGCTGCAAGTATTTGTTCGAATGTAATTTTAGCCGACGATGGTTTTTTCTTCTCTGGTACAAATTCGATATTCTTGCCCGATAAATTTTGGGCTATTCTTTCTGATTTGATTGTGTTTAATAGTGTAGGCTGATTTTTCAAATCAATTAAAACAACAGCCGAAGACGTATTTTCGACTTGAGCATAAGGCAAATTAGATGCGTTAATCTCAGTCAAGTTCGTTTTTTCTATTGGAGAAACTGATGCAAGTTGATTTGAACCATAATTATTTGGAACAATCGCTTTTTCGTGAGTTAAAAGATTTGATTTTGATACTTTGTTTTCAGTATTTACTGGTTTCGGTTTGTTTTCCTGTATTGTTGCTTTCGAATTTTCAGTAGCTTTTATGGGTTTATTTACAACTATTTTGGTTTGATTTTGCTCCTCGTTTCTAAAGAAAAATAAACCGCCAGCAATTAAAATAATGGCAGCAGCAGACCATAGAGGCCAGTAAATAAAGCCTCTTTTTTTCTTTTCTTCTTGCACAGCAAAGCGCTCCCACGCTCCAGGCGTGTAAGCCTCTTCATGTGCATGAAGATTATCCTTAATCTGGTCAATTAATTCTTTATCCATTTTTCTCATACGAATTAACCATTGTTTTTAAATACAGCGTTCGAAGCTTGTTTTTTGCTCTTGTTAAGTAAACTCTGCTCGAACTCTCGGGTATATTCATCATCTTCGATATCTCATCGTGCGCAAAGCCTTCAATTTCATAAAGGTTAAATACTAGCCGGTGTGTTTCTGGCAAATCATTTAATAGTTTTAAAATATCCTGAACGTGCAAATCAGAGGTTACTGAAACGTTGCTTACAGGATGTTCAGCTTCCGATAAATCATCAACATAGGATTGGTTCTTTAATGTGCGAAGTTTATCTATTGCCGTTCGAGATGCAATTCTGGCTATCCAACCCTTAAATGTTTTTTGTAATTCGACTGAATTACTTGGCGGTTGGAAACTTTCTATATTCTTGAAAATCTTTATAAAACAGTCATTTACAAGCTCTTCGCCGTCGTAACTGTTGTTTACATACCTTAAAATAATACCCATTAAATAGCCGTAAAATGATTTATACATCATTTCCTTGCAGCTGTTATCGTTCTTTTTGCAGCCTTTTATTATTTCCTCAATAGTGAGTATTTTTTTGATCAACCTGTAAGAACTTAATTAAGAGTAGCTTTTATGTAACATTGCCTGTATGGCATTCTGGTTTCCAAATTAATGAAAATAACACCATCCTTTTTTTAGAATTAGGATGATGTTAATTTTCGTTTCATATGTAGGTGTTATTTATTAGTCATTATGCCTATAGATAGTTTTGTACTATCGGTTGCCGCTTTCAGGCCTTTTGCCCAAATGGTATAAATTTTTCCTTTTTCTATTTTAACATTAGATATAGTTGCAACAGTAGCCGCAGAACCTGTTTCTTTCAATGCAAAATTATAGCTAATTGATGGATTGATAGAAGCAAAAGCACTAAAATCTTTAAATGCTTTATTAGTTGTTAACAGGTAAGGAGCGGTAAGCGCTGCAGGGTCGGTATTACTCACTTCTAAATCGAAAGGAGTAGAAGCTGGGCTCAAATTAATGAAACGAATTTTAGCTTTATCCGTTTCGGGTGCTTTCAAATCATCTTCTACCAATAAAATTTTCGGAGCTGGTAAAACATCAATAACAAAAGCCGAGTAAAATAAACCAGAGCGTAACGTTAAGCTCGAGGTAGCAAGGTACCTTGTAGAATCTTTTTTAACGACACCAAATAATCTTGTTCCAGGGTATGCACCAAAGTAACCTAAATCGTTGGTATAAGTAAAATCTTTACTGTTAACCTTCTGGTTATCTACAACCAAATCCAAAGCGCCAGTTCCTGGTGATGCGTGTACAAAGCCAATGCCTGCAACGGTAACGGAGTTAGAATCGCCCCAATCTTTTTTACAGGCAGATATAAATATAGTTAAAGCAAGTAGAGAGAATATAATCTTAATTGTACCGAATTTTTTCAGAGTAGTTTTCATTTTAATGTTTTAAATCAATTTTTAATAAAATTGGTTAATGGCCATTAACACTTTTTCTAATAAAACGAGAGGCGTTAGAGAAACGCTACAGTAGAGCTATTTTTTTTAATAAATTATTCGATTCGCTTGTTAAGGATACTTAATGGCCGATTCTTACTCTAACTTTTAAAATCATTTGACTGTCTACAGCATTTCCATTTGCTATTGCAGGAGAAAATTCGAAATCCTTATATCCATGAGTCTGGTCAACCAATTCATAACTTTTGCTAATGTTATTTGATTTATAGTTTACCTCCTGTTTGGTTATTTTTCCAAATTTACTGATACTTATTACAAAGGTTACCTGATATTCACCTTTTATCTGCTTTAGCTCATCAGGTACTTTTGCAGTTGAAGCCAGGTACCAATACAAATTATTCATAATACCAATTTTTATTGGATAGCTTACTTTGTCGCCTTGATTTAATGAGTCTATATTATAAGCCAATGTGGTATCAGGAACATTATATTCTATTTTTTTTGATTTGTAATCGTAAACTTGCGAAATGCTGTCTCTATTAAAAAAGCGCCATCTACCAACTCTTTCATTGTCTTTGTATAAGCCAGTAGCAACAAGCTTCTTGTGAAGAAAAACTTCGGCCGAACCGTTTTTTACATGCGGCTTTGATTTTAATTCGGTGCTTTCTTCTATTAAATTATAGCCAATTGCGGTTTTTCGAATACGTGTAGAATCGCTCTTTTGAGCAAAAACCGAAAAGCAAATTAAAGATAAAAGGAGTGAGGCGAGCGTTTTCATAAAATGGATTAGTCTTATAAAGAAAAAGAGTTTTGATATCATATCAAAACTCTTTTCAATTAAATTTTTATTAAATCTTTTACGAATACATTTCCTCGCGAAGTTTTGCAACATCGGGACTGTTGATGTACTCATCATAAGTCATTAACTTATCAATTGTACCTTTTGGTGTAATTTCGATAATGCGATTTGCAACGGTTTCTGTTAACTGGTGATCTCGTGAAGTAAACAAAACGGTACCTTTAAAATCTTTCATCCCGTTGTTTAACGCTTCGATAGATTCCAAATCCAGGTGATTGGTTGGCTCATCAAACATTAATAAGTTTGCTTGTTGTAACATCATTCTCGAGAACATACAACGCATTTTCTCCCCACCTGAAAGCACTTTTACATTCTTCAAAACTTCTTCACCAGAAAATAACATACGGCCTAAAAAGCTGCGTACAAATTGCTCATCAGCATCCGTTCCCGAATATTCGCGTAACCAATCAACCAGGTTTTCATCTTTTCCAGCAAAATATTCAGAGTTATCATTCGGTATATCAGCTGTGCTGATGGTAACGCCCCATTTAAATTCGCCTTTATCAGCAGGTGTTCTACCTGTTAAAACATCGTAAAATGCTGCAGTAGCCAAACTGTTTTGAGATAAGATTGCAATTTTATCGCCTTTATTTACCATGAAAGTAACTTTGTCGAATAAAACGCCATCATTGCCAGATTTTCCCAAAGCATCAACCTGTAAAATTTGATCGCCTGCTTCGCGACCCGTATTATTGAATATAATTGCAGGATATTTACGGCTCGATGCCTTTATCTCGGTAATATCAATTTTATCTAAAGCCTTTTTACGCGAAGTTGCCTGCTTTGATTTCGATGCATTTGCACTAAACCTGCGGATAAACTCCTGTAACTCCTTCACTTTGTCTTCCATTTTCTTGTTCTGGTCGCTACGTTGTTTTAACGCCAGCTGACTAGACTCATACCAGAAAGTATAGTTACCTGTATAAGTACTCATTTTTGCGAAATCGATATCCACAATATGTGTACAAACAGCATCTAAAAAGTGCCTGTCGTGAGAAACCACCAATACAATGTTTTGGTAATCCGCCAGGAAATTTTCTAACCATGCAATCGTTTCGATGTCCAAATCGTTGGTTGGCTCATCCAGTAACAAAATATCAGGATTACCAAATAACGCTTGCGCCAGTAACACACGTACTTTTTGCGTATTATCTAGCTCTTTTAATAATTTAGTATGGTTATCTTCTGTTATGCCTAAGTTGCTCAACATGGTTGCAGCATTGCTCTCCATGTTCCAGCCATCCATTTCAGCGAAAATATTTTCCAATTCTCCAGCACGTTCGCCATCTTTTTCGGTAAAATCTTCCTTCATATAAATGGCATCTTTCTCTTTCATGATGGCATAAAGCTCTTTATGACCAATCATTACGGTTTCTAATACCGAAAACTCATCAAATTCGTAGTGGTTTTGTTTTAAAACCGCCATTCTTTCTCCTGGAGTAAAAGCTACGCTACCCGATGTCTGACTTACTTCGCCCGATAAAATTTTCAGGAAAGTAGATTTACCTGCCCCGTTAGCGCCAATTACACCATAGCAGTTGCCTTGGTTAAACTTGATGTTAACGTCTTCAAATAATGTGCGTTTGCCGTATCGTAAAGATAAATTAGAAACTGAAATCATACTGTAAATAAATAAGCCGCAAAGATACGGAAAAAGGTTGAGGGTAAAAAGGTTGAAGAATTATAATTTGAAAACGATTGCGCAGCATTTCATAGATTCTGTAGTCCCGCTTTCACTTCAATCTTTTATAAATAACGTCTGTCATGCCGAGGTACGAAGCACCTGTTTTATAGGTTAGAGATGCTTCGTGCCTCAGCATGACAGCCTATTGAAGGTTGCTACTATTTATAAAAGTATTCAGTTCAATCAGGTTTATTTAACAAAAGATTGTGCCTTTTAATACGCTTGTTTTCTTCTTTGCTAACTCCATTCCGTTCTTCAGTCTTCTCGACTGTAATGCGGCGGATGGAGAGATCTTTTAAATTAATATACATTGTTCAAAGATTTCTTGGCTCCGCTCGAAATGACGGCTTGTTGGTGCTATTGCTTAGCTATTTCATTGCGGTCTGCTTCAGCAGGCAGTTATTTCAATTGATTTTTTTATTTTTATGGTTCATGCAATTTTTAATAAATATCATACAAAAACCTATTGGCAAAATAGAAGTTGAAAAATTGGCATCTAATGTATCAGATCAAACTTTTTCTGCAAAAAATTTAATTGATTTGAGTTTTCATCATGATGAGCAAATTGGATTTAGAGCTGCATGGATTTTAGAACGGGTTTATTCCAATCATCAAGTTAACTTCCTGCCGTTTGCTGATTATTTTTTAGATAAACTTCCTCAACAAAATAATCCTTCTGCTTTACGCCATTTTGTTAAAATTCTGGCTTTTATGACAAATAAAAAAGCTTCAAGAGAAGTAAAAGATATTTTGCAAGATTACGATACTAAAGGTTTTGTTGAAGCAGTTTTTGCCTGGTTAATTGATGAAAATATTCCTGTTGCGGTAAAATCACACTGTTTAAATATTCTGGCTAATTTAATTTCAAAACACCAGTGGATTAAAGAAGAACTAATTGATACTATGGAATTTTTAGTTGACAAGGAAAGCATTGGGTTTTTTGCAAAGGTTAAACAAATTAGGAAGCAGCTGAAAAGTATCAAGTAGTAAGTATCAAATTGTAAGTATCGAGTATCAAGAGATTAAAGCGGCAAATGTTTTAGTTTTAACAATTTTGCTATTGGCTTTCAGCCTTAATCTTTTCGCTTTCAGCTTTTATCTTTTGGCTTTCAGCTTTTATCTTTTCGCTTTCAGCTTTAGTCTTTTTGCTGTTTATAGCTTATCAAGACATTAAAAAGTCAAATATTTTAGTTTTTAACAATTTTGCTTTTGGCTTTCAGCTTTAATCTTTTTGCTTTTAACTATTTTTACCAGATGAGTAATTACGAAATCATATCACAAGTTATAAAAGAACGCCGCAGTATTTTTCCTGCCAGTTATATAAAAAAAGAAATACCTGTTGAAGTTATTAATCAAATTTTAGAAACGGCCAATTTTGCACCAACACATAAGTTAACCCAACCCTGGCGTTTTACTGTAATTAGAAAAGCAGGTTTGGCAAAATTGGGAGCGGAGCTTGGAAAACTTTATAAGGAATTGGTGTCTCCTCAAAATTTTCTTCAAAAAAAGTACGATAGCTTTGCAGAGAAAACCAGTCAGGCTGATTGTATTATTGCCATCAATATGGCGGTTAGCGGAAAAATTCCCGAATGGGAAGAACTGGCTGCGGTATCTTGTGCAGTTCAGAATATGGCTTTAACTGCCGAAAGTTTAAAAGTTGGTGCTTATTGGAGTTCGCCACCATTAATACACGATTTAGGCAGTTTCTTGGGCTTGAAAGAGAATGAAAAATGTATTGGCTTATTCTATATGGGCTACCATAACGAAAAACCATGGGCACCAAACCGTACATCGATTGAAGAAAAAGTGAGTTGGATTGAGGAGTAGGTTTTTGGGTTTATTAGTTCATTGGTTCATCAGTTCGCTGGCTGGGAAAATGCACAAACAATTTAGCAATAAAACAAACCATCAATCCTTAAAATATGCTTAATCCATTAGATCATTATTTCGAACAGAAAGATGAACCAATAAAGAGCTGCCTTCAATATTTAAGGTTGCTTTTAACTGGTTATGATAACGTAACTGAACATTGGAAATATGGAATGCCGTTTTATTACCATAAAGGAAAAATGTTCTGTTATCTTTGGATTCATAAAAAAATCCATCAGCCTTACATTGGTTTGGTAGATGGAAATAAAATTGACCACGAAGATTTGTTGCAAGAGAAAAGGGCCCGAATGAAAATTTTACTAATCAATCATTTCGAAGATATTCCAGCGGAAAAGATAAAATCTATTCTGGAAAAAGCTTTTGCACTTCGCAGTTAATCCATTAACATCTTAAATCGCCCGTTTTACATTATCTATTACAAATTATGTCTGCCTTAAAAACTCAACTCTATCAGCTTTGCTTAACTTTTATTCAAAATAGAATAGAAAATATCGAATATTCTATGCAACAGGCTCGGCAGGCATCGAATGATGATACTAAAAGCAGTGCAGGCGACAAGTACGAAACTACCCGAGAGATGATGCAGCAGGAAATGGACAGAAATAGTAAACTTTTGTACGAGGCGGGGCAACAAAGAATCGCCCTGCAACAACTGGAAAACGTTGATGTTGCAAAAGAAGTTAAGAACGGAAGCTTAGTTTTAACTACTGAAGGAAATTTCTACATCAGTATTAGTGCTGGAGAATTAAATCTTGATGGGCAAAAGTTTTTTGCAGTATCTCAGGCTGCACCGATTGGCAAGCTTTTTATTGGAAAAAAGCTTGCTGATGAATTAAGTTTTAACGGCAAAACGTATTTAATAAAAGAGATTCTTTAAGATCGTTATGTTGGCGTGTGCGGATAAAAAATTAAGCTATTTGAGTTTCATTCGTTGAACAAAATCTGGCGTTAAATAGCTTTTAATATCAGCAAAGGGAATAAAAACTACGATTTGTCCTTGCGCATAACTGGCAACCTCGTAAGGATTGTACATAAAAGCTATTCCATTTGAGTTGAAGTAAAAATTGTTATTTGGTTTTAAAAAGTTATCAAATAACACGGTGCTTAATTGCTCGTTAGGCTTTATGTTATAATTTTTTCTTAAACCTTTTTCCAAAATTTTCTGCAAAGTATTGCTATCTATTTTAACAATATCGCTTAAAACAAGCTGTTTTTTGTTCTTTACATCGAGGCAGTACATTGTACTGCTGTAATTTCCGTGCGCACCACCTGTGTAAGCATCGGCAAGAAAATCTATAACCACATAGCCATTATCGTTATAATCGATAGATTGCTGACTATTGTTGGTGTAATTCATCCATTGCATAAATCCTCTATCGGGGCCAGTTTTTTTCTGCTCCTTAATTTGTTGTTCGTAATCAGAGAAATAAGCCTGGGCAATTTTTTTAAAGCCCGTTTCCCGATCTTCAGCACTTAATTTAATACCCGAGATTCGCTTTAATTGATTATCAAGCCATTTACCCGAATCGTCATTTTGTTTTGGCTTAAGGTACTCAAAACTGATTTCAGCCACTGGAGATTTGGCATCGCCTGCAATGGCTTTTACCGAATCCTGATACATTCCAGCAGTAAACTCATAACTGCCTTCAGGATATTTTTCCTGTAATGCTACAGCAAACTTTTTGGTTTCGTTAAACCAATTTCCGTCGAAACCATTGCCGTTCCATTTTAAAGCAATTTTTGATTGCTTGGCATCTTTATCAAAATAATAATCATAAAAACTATTTTCGAAAAGAACAATGCTATCCTTTCCAATTAATGTATCGGTCGATAAATTTAACCAAGATGCATCATAATAGTAAACGCCGCTGTAATCATCATCGGCATTTTGCAAATGCATAACCACAGGTTTACCAGCAATTGTGCCTTCCAGTCTTTTATAAAATGTGCTTGTTAAAACGGTACTCGCATTTTTTGTTGATTCAGCGGTTTCTGCATTTTTATCCGTTTTCGGGTTGTTGCAGGCGGTAAATATAATTAAGGCTAAAAAGCTGGAATAAATTAAGTTTTTCATAGTATGTGGGCAATGCTAATTGTGTTTCCTTAATTAATCTACACTTACGATTTGGCTTTTGTTTTATTAAAACTTTTATTAATGCTGAAATAAAGGTTTTTTGCAGTGTATCTGCCTGGATCGATTATTCTTCTAATGGTAAGCAGAGGGAAATTTTCATCACTTGCCGTGGATAAGATAAATGCTGCTTTAAAGCCATACTCTTTTAATTTATGGAGATTGGCAGCCTTGTAAACACCGTATGGATAAGCAAAATATTCTACTTTTTTTTCTGTTATTTCTTCCAGTTTTTTAGTTGGTTCATCTATCTGGGTTTTCCAATCTTCCTCGTTAAACTGAGCGAAGTTTTTGTGGTCATAAGTATGACTTGCAATAGTATTGCCTTCATCAGATAATTGTTTAATTTGCTCTTTCGTCATATAGTTAATCCGACCCTTTCTCCCGATAGATACTGTCATGATGAAATAAACGCCTTTATATCCATATTTTTTTAAAGTGGCATTCCCAACGGTAAACTGATCCATGTCCGTATCATCGAATGTGATCATGATTGGTTTTTCAGGTAATTTTGCACCATAGACCAAATAATTATATAGCTGATCGGGTAGAATGGTATGGTAACCACTATCGGCAAGCATTTTTATATGTTCTCTAAACTTATCTGGCGCAATTATGTCATCGTGCGCTCTTTTGCTATCACTGGAAATATTATTTCTTATTTGATGATAACATAAAACAGGAACCTCCCTACGGGCTAAAATGGTTTTAGCATCAGCTGGTTTTTGCTTGGTGGTGTCTGCTTCACTTTTTTCTAAAGCACTGGCTTGTTCAATTGATTTTTCTTTAGCCTGATTATTTGAGCATGAAGTAAAAATTAATCCCGAAAAAATAAAAGATAAAAGGGAATAAGTGATTGATTTTAGATTTGTGTTCAATTTATTTGATATTATTTAATCAAAGATACTGCGTTTTCAGAAAGAATAAATTCTTTTTCAAAAGTTGACCATTCCGCTTCAGAAATGCCAGATTTTTTTGCATTCTGCTTCAGAAAATCATAATTGGTGAATGATTTATCGGCTTTTAAAATCGTGGTTAAGTATTTAAACATTCTTTTTTCGCCAATGATTTGCTCCAATCCTCTTAACAAAAATGGACCATAATAATATCTGTAAGTTCCAGAAATCTGGTTCATTTCAGTAATTTTATTTAGTGGTACTGCTTTAAAGTTCTTGAGTTCTTTTCCACGTTCTCTAAAATATTTAGCCGTAAATTCCTTTCCAAATTTTGCCTCTGCAGCCTTTACTGATAAATATTCTGCTGTTGATTCTAAGAAAAACCAAAATAATGTAGAGTTTGGTTGCAAAACATCACCAAAGTAATAATGGCCAATTTCGTGTGCAATAAAAGGGTAATCTGACGAATCTTTTAAAGATGATTTTTCTTCGCTAACCATATCGCCAAGCTTAATTCCAGCAAATGCTATAACAGGGAAGGATACAAAACCCCAACTTCGGCCTTTATTAAATTTTTCTATAGGTTCATGCTCTATAAATACATTTTTTGTTTCGTATGGTATATTCAAATTTTTTGAATAATAAGACTTAATTTCTGCAATGTTTTCTTCAAATACTTTAAGTTGTTTGGCATTCATTGCTGTATTTAGAAACATTGCATTTTTCGTATTTTGAACATCATAGTTACCCACAAATAACATCGGCGATAATGGTACTTTTGATGTAAACGTTGCTTTTGGTGCAGCTTTTGGTAAATCTCCGTTAACAAATATCGTTTTAGCATCCTTACTAATTACTTCAATATCGAAAGTCAATTGCTCAATTTGCCTGTCGTTTTTTACATCATAAATAATTGGATACCATTTCGACTGGTCGGTTGCCCGCATCGTTTTACCGTTAAAAGCGATTAAACCCTTAAAATCAGTAAAATTTAGGGTATCCGTGTAAATCGGGAAAGAACCTACATAATTAATGTGCAAGGTTTTAGGATTTGTTAATACATCATTTCCAGCTACTGGTATGTAAGTCAAACCTTCGCCACGCATTTTGCCATTGTAATAACCAGAGTAGCTTAAAGTTTTATTAACAGAATCCTTTATGTATTTGATGTTAAAGCCCTTATTTAGTAAAATCTGATATTCTTTACCTAAATCGGGTATGTTAGAAATTGTAAAGTTACAGGTAATCTGGCCATTAGACATCGAGATTTCTACCTGACCGCTAAGGTGGGGTACTTGTGCTTTTAGCGTAGCTATACAGCAGAAAGTAATTAAAAGTGAGAGAAGCTTTTTCATAATTGGGCTTAAAAAGAAACCCCAGCATTTGCCAGGGTTTAAAGGTTAAAAACTATTTTTAATGCTGTTGCTTAATGTTTTTGGCGACCAGTAACCACTGGCTATAATTCTGCGAATGGTAAATAACGGGTCTTTTTCATCGCGTTTGGTTGAAAGTTGGTAAGCCATTCTGAAACCACGTTTTTTTAATTCAGGAATACCTTCTGCATTCCATAAGCCGAATGGATAAGCAAATTCTGTCATTTTTTTACCCGTTATCTCTTCTAATCTTTTGGTAGGTTTATCTAATTGCTCTTCCCAATCCTTACCTGCATATTTTTTGAAATTTTTATGATCGTAAGTATGAGAGCCGATTATATTTCCTTCATCAGATAACTGTTTAATCTGATCACTGCTCATATAATCAACAAACTTTCCTTTTTTGCCAATCGAAACCGTCATGATGAAATAAACCGCTTTGTAACCAAGTTTTTTTAAGGTTGGATTTACTATCGTAAATTGATCGAGATCCGTATCATCAAAAGTTAGCATAATTGGTTTGCTTGGCAAGGCTGCGCCAGTATTTAAGTAAGCATATAATTGATCTGGTAAAATGGTATGGTAACCGCTATCGGCTAACATTTTCATTTGATCTTTAAAGTTTTGAATTTCTACGATATAATCTTTACCCACTTTTCCATCAGTTGATTTCCAGTTTCTAACCTGATGATAGCACAAAATAGGCACTTGTTTACGATCCAATATAGTTTTTGCATCTGCAACTTTAATTTTAGAAACGTCAACAGGAGTTGTAGTTTCGTTACCTTTTGTAACTTGTTCAGTAGAATCTGCACTTTTTTTGTCTTCGGCCTGAGAATTAGATTGGCAACCGCTGAACAAAATAACAGTAGCCGTGATAATCGTTAAAAAATTGAATTTCATAGTTAAGTATTTTGTACAAAACTAAAAAATACTCTAATTATTTAAGCTTCAAATAAAAGGGTGTTGATAAGTATTTGAGTTTGTTGCTTTTTAAGCTAACTAACGCATTTATTACATGTATAATGCATTGTAATTGCAATTATTAGATAGTTTTGGCTTCTCAAAATAAATCCTTAATGAATAAAATTTACAAACTGTTATTAGGAGTTCAGCTTTTATCATTTACGGCTGTTGCCCAAACTAAAACCTTTACCATAACCGAAAATATACAGGCTGGCCCTAAAGCTAATTACCAGCTGGCATCAAGGTTTTCGCCAAATAAATTAAAAAAGATGGTGTATTCTACATCAGTAGATCCACATTGGCTTAAACTAAGCAATCGTTTCTGGTATACCTTCGAAAGCCCGAAAGGTAAATTTTGGTATTTGGTTGATCCAGCTACGAAGAGCAAAAAAATAATGTTCGATAATGCGAAAGTTGCGGCAGATATTACGCTAATTGTTCGCGATCCTTTTGATGCAGAGCATTTACCTTTAGAGAATCTGAAATTTGCTTCTGATGAAAAAAGTATCACTTTCGAAATTAAAAGCACTGTTGATGAATTAAAAAAAGACAGAAAGGATAAAAAAGCTGCAGATTCGATGCAGAAAAAAATCTATTCGTTTAAATATGATTTAGCCACAACCAAACTTAGTGAGGTAGCCAATTTTAGCAAGCCAAAACCGAAACCATCCTGGGGTTCTGTAGCGCCAGATTCGTCGGCTATTATCTTCTCCCGCAATTATAATTTGTATTGGATGGATAAAGAAAACTACAAAAAAGCGGTTAAAAATGAAGAAGACAGCACTATTGTAGAGCATCAGCTAACAAAAGATGGCGTTAAGTTTTATTCTTACGGAAGTGACGGCGATGGCGAAAACAATGTAGAGAACGAGAAAAACAACAAAAAACGCCGCGGTGCTTATGTACTGTGGTCGCCGAATGCGAAATATTTTGTTTTAGATAGAACCGATTCCCGTAAGGTAAAAGATTTATGGGTAATTAACAGCGTAACACCTGGTCGCCCGACTTTAGAAACTTATAAATATCAAATGCCAGGCGAAGCTGAGGCACCACAGGATGAAGTATTACTTTTTGATTTTGCTGCAAAATCTTATAAAAGATTAAATGTTTCTGCTTTTAAAGATCAGAGTGTTTCGGTTTGGAGCAAACCTGTTTTGGCAAAAGACCGCGATAACGAATTCCGTCCGTCGGTTTGGTTAGGTAACGATAGCAGGTTTTATTTTTCTCGTACAAGTCGCGATTTAAAACGTATTGATGTTGGTACCATTGATATTACTACAGGAAAAGTTTCAGCATTAATTGATGAAAGGTTTAATTCATATGTAGAAGTTAATCGTCCAGGATTGGTTAACGATGGTAAAGAACTTATTCACTGGAGCGAACGCGATGGTTGGGCACATTTTTATCTTTTTGATGGAGACGGGAAACTAAAGAATCAAATTACAAAAGGTTCTTTTCATTGCGAAAGCATTGTAAATATTGATGAGAAAAACCGCGTACTTTATTTCACCGCAAATGGGAGAGAAGGGAAAGAAGATCCATATTATTTACACCTTTACAGCATTAATTTCGATGGTTCGAATATGAAATTGCTTAATGCAGGCGATTTTGATCACCAATCGAGCATGAATGATAATAATACCTTTTTCGTAGATAACTATTCGAGGGTAAATACGGCACCAAAATCGAGCGTTTACGATAGAAACGGTAAAAAGGTAATGGATTTAGAAACAACTGATTTATCGTTACTAATCTCGGCTGGATACAAGTTCCCTGAACCCTTTAAAGTTAAAGCTGATGATGGAGTTACCGATTTATACGGTGTAATGTATAAGCCGTTTGATTTCGACCCAAATAAAAAATACCCGATTATAGAGTACGTTTATCCTGGACCGCAAACTGAAGCCGTGAATAAAGCTTTTAGTAAAAGTATGGATCGTACAGAGCGTTTAGCGCAGTTTGGCTACATTCTAATTACAGTAGGTAACCGTGGTGGTAATCCTTCACGTTCTAAATGGTACCACACTTACGGTTATGGTAACCTCCGCGATTATGGCTTGGCTGATAAAAAAGCGGCTATTGAGCAATTGGCTTCGAAATATGCTTATATCGATGATACAAAAGTTGGTATAACTGGCCATTCGGGTGGAGGTTTTATGTCTACTGCAGCGATGTTGGTTTACCCAGAGTTTTTTAAAGCGGCGGTTTCCAATGCAGGTAATCACGATAATAGTATTTACAACCGTTGGTGGAGTGAGAAGCACCATGGTGTAAAAGAAATTGTGTCTTTAAAAGGCGATACCTCATTTAAATACAGTATTGATAAAAATCCAGATCTGGCTAAAAATTTAAAAGGTCATTTATTGTTAATGCATGGAGATGTTGATAATAACGTTCATCCGGCAAATTCGATTCGTGTGGCAAATGCTTTAATGAAAGCAGGAAAACGTTTCGATTTCTTATTAATTCCTGGCCAGCGACATGGTTTTGGTGATATGACTGAATATGCATTTTGGAAACTGGCCGATCACTTTAATAAATATTTAATCGGCGATTTCTCAAGTCCAGAAAATGTAGATTTAATAGAAATGGATAGAGACGTAGAACAAAACGGGAAGTAAAATTTCCTCTTTTAATTTAAAATGGCCTGCTTTTTAGCAGGCCATTTTTGTTATAGCAAATCTTAAAGTCGTTTTATTTTGCACTTAATATCTTTATAAATCGTTCAACGAATCAATTCCTTGTTCTTTTAGTTTTTGTAGATGCCCTTTCATCGTTTCAACTTGTTCTAAAGGGTGGCCTTGCCATAAAGTAATTTCGCCAACCACTTTAAAAGGATGCTGCGAACGGTAAGACTTTGTCGGATTACCTGGGAATTTTTTGTCGGTTAAATCAGGATCGTCTTCAATTGGACCAGTAGGCTCTACTAAATAAATTCTTCCTAGCCCATTACCTAAAGAGAGTTCGGCACCCCAAATTGCGGCATCTAAAGTTGCTGATAAGAAGATATATTTAGCGTTTATTCTTTTTCCAAAGTTCGAGTTGTAACCAACAACAATAAGTTCACCTAGTTTTAAATCGGCTTTTGTTCCATGGAAATAAGTTTGACTAAAAGGGCTTGGGGAATTTTGATTAGAATCCATTTCGGTTTTTTAAATTATTAAGAATGGGTTATAACGTTTTTAGGTTTCTACAAATTACTACAAAAGCCGAATGATTTACTATTCGGCTTTTGTTAATTATGGCAAAGTTAGATAACTGCCAGCAAGAATGTATTCTTACTTCAAAGTTTCCAATAACTCATCAAGGCTATTCAGCGTCATAGTAAAGCCTTCTTTGAAGCCCATTTCGATCATTTGCTCCAAACGTTCCAACGATTCGTTGTAAATCGAAATATTAACCTTTGTCTTTCCGTTTTCTTCACTAAAATTTAAATCCCATTCAGAACCAGGTAATTGCAGGTTTTCATGCTCGTCTGCAAAAGCATTTAGCATTTTAAAGTTGGTTTTCGGTGTAATCGAATTATATTTCTGAACAGACCAATGTTCTTGTCCTTCGGGGCCTACCATAGCGTAAAATCTATGGCCGCCTACTTCAAAATTCATAACTTTGGTTCTTGATTCCCAGGGTTTCGGTGCCCACCATTGATCTAAAATTTCCTGCTTGGTGTAAGCATCCCATACCAAAGAAAGATCAGCATCAAACTCTCGGGTTATTGATACCGTTTTGGTCGCTTTGTCAACGGTAAAATCAAATAGCAAATCATTTTTCATATTTTCTGTTTTTTAATGGTTGATAATACATGGTCAAGCTGATTAAATCGGGTTTCCCAAATTGCCCTAAATTGATTTAACCATTGATCAATTTCCTTCATTTTTTCAATTTCAAGCGAGTAATAAATCTCTCTTCCTTTGTACTCCTGTTTTACCAGATTTGATTCTGTTAAAATTCGGAGGTGTTTAGAAACAGCCTGTCTGGTAATGTCGAAATGCTCAGCAACCGTATTGGGCGTCATAGCCTGCAAGGCAATCAGCGTAATAATTGCCCTTCGGGTTGGATCGGCTATGGCTTGGAATACATCTCTTCTCATTTCGGATTTTGTAAATAGGAAACTAATTGGTTGCAAATATATGTGCAACTATTCGGTTTCGCAAGTTTTTAACGAAATATTTTTAAGAAAAGAAAAACGTTAGGACGGAGGTCGACTAATAATTAGTAATAGAAATAGAATTTTAGCTATTTAAGCTAAGATCTAAGGCTTAGAAAATTAAGAATGTAATTTCTCGTTTTAAATAAACAACTTGAGAAATTTCGCTTAACTCAAGTTGTTTATTTATTTGAATCTTTTATGTTATTCGTAATCATAAGGCATTTGCTCTGCTGAATAATAGCAGTAGATCATCGAACAGAGAGAAATTAAATAGAAGGAACCAATGATTAACAGTAGTGTGCTCATAATACAATTCGGTTAGATTACTATAACGTTAAGTTAACAACAATTATTTTGTTATTTAGAATTATTTTTAATTGTATTAGAATGATTACAATATTTTGATCTTAATGTTGTGTTTCTGAGGTTATCTAGCCTGAAATTTATCTCTGTATTGAGAGGGTGTCATACCTACTGTTTTCCTGAATATTTTTCTAAATGCTTTTGGATCGTTATATCCAGAGTTATAGATTACTTCAGTCATCTGCTGTGCAGTTTGTTCTAGCAATTTTTTTGCTGCCTCTATTCGGGTTTGCTGCAGGTATTCAATTGGTGTAATTCCTGTAACTTGTTTAAAACGTCTAACAATATTTCTTCTGCTAGATGGAATATCCTTTATCATTTCTTCTATAGTAGAAACATCGTGATAATTACTTTCAATTTTCTCTTGAGCTGATGCAACTATTTCATCGTTATGGTGCCTAGTGGGTTGAAATGAACTAAAGTACGATTGATTTTGCCTATCCATGTCAATTGCAAAAATTTTAGCTGTTTTAATCGCTAAATCTTTTCCGCAATGAATTTGCAATAAATATAACAACAAATGAAAGGTAGAAGTAGCGCCTCCACTGGTAAAAAGATTACCATCGTGTGTAACCGTTTTATCTGCTTTTAGCTGAACAGCAGGGAAGGCAGCTGAAAACGCAGTGCAAGCATCAACATGTGTAGTTGCAGCTTTTCCATCTAACAAACCAGTTGCGCCGAGTAAAAATGCTCCAGTACAAAATGTTGCAATTTCTGCATCTGTACGATATTGTTTAATTAACCATGGGATGTAAGCCCGATTTAGCGAAATGGTGCTTTTAATATCATCGGTAGTAAATGAAGGAATTAAAATAAGCTGAAACTTTTCTTCCGTATTGATGGTATCTGCCTTATAGGTGTTAAAGAAACCATCAACAGTATTATTTATGGTTAATAAGGTGATGTCGAAAGCCTCTTCAAATTTTTCTGCAATTTGAAACTTGTTTGCTGCTTCGAGAACCTCTAAAATGGCGGCTACGCTTAATAATTTATATTGCTCGGGTATAAGAAGGCCTGTTTTAATCATATGGTTAGCTTTTTGGCAAGCTAAATATAAAATTTTTTGTCTTAAATAACCCCTATAATTGACTTTTACGGCAACGCGAATTTTAATGCAATCCGCGTAATTTTAATATTAACTAATTAAATTAAAGAAAAATAACGTTATGGAAACTAAGCCAGTTAGCAGTAAACTGTACGGATTAATTGTTTTATATGAAATGCACACCGATTTTTTAATAAGGGCATTGGATGGAATTGAAGAAAAAGATGCGGAAAATAGGATGGATACGAAAGCAAATCATATTGCATGGATTACAGGCAGCGTAATTTCTGGACGTTACCATTTAGCGAAATCTTTTGGTATCGATTTACCTTCATCAACAGGCGAATTATTTAAAGACAATAAAGGAATCATCGACGATCAGGCTTATCCGAAATTAGAGGATTTTAAAAAAGATTGGCAAAAAATATCGCCACCGTTATTAGCCGCATTAACAAACGCGACAGATGAAAAGTTAGAAGAAGCTTATGAAATGCCTGGCATAAAAATGACTTTGTTTGAAATGATTTCATTTACTATATATAGAGAAGCAAATTGTATAGGTCAAATTGCATTGTGGCGCAGATTGTTGGGTTATGCTGGAATGAATTATCTGTAATCCATAGAAAATAAATAGTTACAAATCATTATAATATTAACCACAACTAAAAACTAACCAAGAATTATGAAAATTGCAATTATTATTGTTCGGGTGCTTCTCGGCTTAATGTATCTTTTTGCTTCCGTTGTTTATTTTATAAACTATACACCCGAAGCTCCAAAACTGAGCGCCGATCAAACTACATTTTTGGCTGGTGTTATGGCGTCGGTTTACTTAATGCCTTTAATTAAAGTAACCGAACTCGTATCTGCTATTTTACTTTTAATTGGCCGAACTGCTCCGCTGGGAGCCATTATTATATTTCCCGTAACCTTAAACATATTTCTTTATCATGCATTTTTAGGGCCGCAACAATTACCAATGGTAGCAGTTATGCTTATATTCAATTTATTTTTGCTTTTTGCCTACCATAAAAAATATTTGCCTATCATTTCTAAGTAATAAAACCTACTCCTATTTTTTCTATTTATTATGTTTGCATAGAAAAGTCAATTTGTTATATTTAAAAACACTAAATAGAAATCAATTATGAGAAAGTTTCAATTATTTATGCTGCTGTTTGTAGCCGTTAGTTTTAATGCGATTGCACAAAATAAGGACGCAATTGTTGGTAAATGGCTCAATGCTTCGGGCGAAGGGCAAATAGAAGTTTATAAAAAGGGCGACAAATATTATGGGAAGCTGGCTTGGTTAAAAGAACCAAATCTGAATGGTAAACCAAAAATGGATTCGAAAAATCCAACCGCTAGTTTGCAAAGCAGACCTTTACTAAACTTAGAAATTTTAAAAGATTTTGTTTTTGAAGATGGTAAATGGACGGATGGAACAATTTACGATCCGAAAAGCGGAAAAACTTATAGCTGTAACATATCTTTAAAAGGGAATGATGTTATGAATGTTCGAGGTTATATAGGAATTTCACTACTAGGTCGTTCAGAAGCTTTTAAAAGAGTGAAATAAATCTAATAAAATGAAAAAAATAATCTGGTGCCTTTTAATGGCACCTTTTTTTTGCGATGCGCAAACGTTTTCAGTAAAAGCTTTAACAGAAAATACGAAAACCAGTTTAAGGGGCTTAAGTGTGGTAACTGATAAAGTTGTTTGGGTAAGTGGAAGTAATGGTTCGGTTGGAAAAACTTTAGATGGTGGCGCCACCTGGCAATGGATAAAACCAAAAGGCTACGAAAAGCTCGATTTTCGTGATATTGAAGCCTTTAATGAAAAGGAAGCTGTTGTAGTAAACGCAGGATCGCCTGCCTATATTTTGAAAACTGTTGATGGTGGCGAAAGCTGGACAGAAAGTTACAAAAATGTTGATACAGCTATATTTTTAGATGGTTTAGGTTTTTGGGATAAAAATAAAGCGATCATTTTTGGAGATCCGATAAGTAATAAAATGCAGTTACTGAAAACCATCGATGCTGGGAAAAGCTGGTTAAACATTTCGGATAACTTAAAGTTTCCTTTAGCAAAGGGAGAAGCTGCGTTTGCGGCAAGCGGCACAACGGTTAAAACATTACCAGGCGGTAAGGTTTGGATTTCGAGTGGTGGTACCGTTTCTAATATTTACTATTCTGGCGATTATGGTTTAAACTGGCAGGTTTTTAAATGTCAGATTTGGCAAGGCGAAAATAGCACAGGTCCGTTTGGAATGGATTTTTACGATGCTAAAAACGGAGTAGTGGTTGGTGGTAATTATGTTAAGGATAAAGAGAACAGCAATAATGTTTTGTTAACAGCTGATGGTGGTAAAACCTGGACAAAACCAGAATCTCCAGTATTAGGTTATCGCTCAGGTGTTACCTATCTAGACAAAAACACACTAATTGCTACAGGAACTTCAGGAACCGATATATCTACAGATGGAGGCAAAAACTGGAAACATATTTCTGATATCAGTTTTAATTCTGTTCAAAAATCTAAAAAAGGTAATTTGGTAGTTTTTGCTGGAAACAAGGGCTTTATTTATCGGTTATTTTATTAGAAGAAGAGGCCGTTTCGAAATAACATAAATTTTTCTTGACTTCTGAGTTTATCGAATGGATTTATTATAAATTACCCTTCGATAAACTCAGGATGACAACTTGAATTTTATTAGTTTTAATTATATTTTCTCTACAAAAATTGGTGTTTCAGTAACCTGAATTGTTAATTTTCCGTTCGCTACATTTACAGTTTTGTGCGACATTTCATCCTTACCAATCTGTAAAGTATGAATGATCGCTTGCGTTGATGTGCCTAAATCCAATTGATAATTTACAGTTCTATCTTTTTGGTCGGGAACAGTGAGTACATAGATTTCTTTTTTATCAAGTTTATACAAATCAACTATGGGGTCTTTATTTAGAGTAGCAGCATAATAATAGCTTCCAAGCAGGTTTTTTGTTTGTGATATGTAATCTGCTGATGGTCGTTTAGATAAATCGTCGTTATGGAAGCCTGAGGAGCTATACTGGGTTGTACTGTTAAGTCCGCCAGCATCATCTAGCATGTAAAACATGCATCTGTTTAAGCCATGTCGAGCATATAGAAGAGCAGTTCTTAAATTCCAGTCTGCCTGTGTAACATACTCGGTTTTAGAGCCTATAGCTATCGCTTTTTGAGGCGTATTCCCAACATCATAACCCGTTTCGGTCATCCAAACCTCTAAACCTGGCGCATTTGTTTTTGTCATTTTAATAAAACTATCTGCAACAGTTCCGATATTGGAAAGCTCTGGTGCCACGCCTGTAGTTGCGTTTCCGTTGTTGATGAAAGCATTATTGGCGTATAAATGATAATTTATTACATCGAAACATAAATCTACAGTTCCGTCTGCTTTTAAGCCTCTGTTTTTTCTACACCAATCAATCATCTTAACTACATATTCGGGATTTGCGGTTGATAGACCAGCCATAACAACTATCATCTTCGGATCCGCATTTTTTACCCCGACATTTTTACCTAATTTTCCTTTATGGCCATCGTAAAATGCAGACATATTCGCTGCATATTCTTCTGCGGTTTGTTCGGCTTGTTTCCCCTTCCACCATTTATCGCGTTCATTATCACATTCAATATATTTTACCAAATCAAGACCAATTTTTACTGAATTTGCATCATCGCCAGTCCACCTTATTGAGGTATTTACTGTTACTAGGCTTGGATCTAAGGTTTTATTTGACCCGTATCTAGCAGCAAACTGAAAGCCGGTTTTTGCTTGTTTTAAATAAGAAGTGGGATCGCTTTTATCCAGACCGTATGGAGCTGGTACATTTTCTGCGTCCCGCTGGTTAGCTGGGTAGGTGTTCATCAACCAGTCTGGAATCGTTTTTAAACAAACCAGAAGATCTAACCCTTCGGTTTTACATCTTTGATAAATTATGTCGTAATACCAGCCACCTGAGTGAGATGGATTAAAGGTATATTTTCCTTCTGATTGCTCTATTTTACTCCAATCGAGATAATGACGTACTCCTCCAAATGACTTAATTAATGAAATTTGAGGATTAGTAATTATGCTCGGCTGACTTGGCGATACAAAATCCCATTCGAAGGCATTCACTCCCAAATAATTTTTAAAAGGGATGTTTGATGTTGTTAAAGGATTTGCAGTGTCTGGAACATATATTTCAACCTCATCCAGTTTACTTGGAGATTTAGAACAAGCATAAATTAGTAATAGGGTGATTATGCAACTTAAATAGTATCTCATGATCTGTTTATATCAATGTCTATGCTAATTTACTTTTAAATAAATCGATTGTTCTTTGCCAGGCCAGTTTTGCTGCGGCTTCATTGTACCGTGTTGGCGATGTGTTATTATTAAAGGCATGATTTACACCATCGTAAATAAAGATTTTATAATCGATGTTACTAGCTTTTAAGGCTGCTTCGTAAGCTGGGACACCTGCATTAATTCTTTCATCTAAACCGCCATAATGCATCATTACGCTGGCTTTAATTTTAGGTACATCAGCAGTTGCAGGTTGAGCGCCATAATAAGCAACGGCCGCTTGTAATTTTGGGTCGTTTACAGCCAGTTTATTTGCCATACCACCGCCCCAGCAAAAGCCAACACAGGCAACTTTACCATTTCCACCTTTAATTTTACGAAGGTATTCTAGTCCCTTTAAATAGTTTTGAAGATTTTTTTCAGCGTCTAGCTTGCCAATTAACTCGCGACCTTTATCTTCATCGGCAGGTGTACCACCTAAAGGCGATAATGCATCAACTCCAAGCGCAATAAAACCTTCTGCTGCAATGCGTTTGGTTACATCAATAATATGTGGGTTTAAGCCTCTGTTTTCGTGGATAACCAATACGGCACCTAAATTCTTTTTGCCTTTTGGTTTAGCCAAAATGGCTTTCATATCACCTTCAACACCAGGATAAGTAATTTCTTCTGCTGTAATTTCATCACTTTCAAATTCGGCAGCAGATACGTAATTGTTTTCGAGCAAAGGTAAAACGGTAAGCGCTAAAGCTGTACTTCCTGTTAGGATGGCTAGCTTTTTCATAAATTCTTTTCTGCTTAGCTGACTGTGTGTGTACCTATCGTACAGCGTGATGATTTTTTGATCCATGAGATGTGAATTAGTTATTTAGCTAAGTTAACATTCTGATTTTGAATATTAAAGAATGCCTTTGATAATGTTGCGTAACTAAAACTCACAATACATTTCAACCCATTTCTTAATTAAGCCAACCCTGTGTTTGGTGTATCGCGGTGTTAGAAAAACATTCGACCAATCATCGTAATTATCATAAAAGAATTTTAGAAAGAAAATATGAAAAGTAATGCCTAAGTATGGAATTGCCTTTATTTCATCTGCCGTTAATACCCTGATTTCCTGATAAGCCTTTAAGCAGGTTTGGAAGTCTTTTTCTGCTTGTTGAATGGTGGTGAGATTATTTAAAATATGAAAGAAGAAGTGGTTTAAGAACGACATTAAGTCGTTAATTAAATATCCTTCGCCAGCAAAATCGAAATCGAAAAAAGTAATTTTTCCTGCTGAATCAAAATGAAAGTTTTTAGGAAATAAATCATAGTGGCAATAACCATAACTAAAGTTTTTAATATCAAATATTTCGAATTTTTTAACCACTTTATCAGCAACTTCTTCCAGATAAACGAACTCCTCTGGCATATCTTTAAAATGCGGCTTCAGCGTTTTCAAAGGCTCAAATAAGGTGGTTTCAAAATTAAACTCCTGCCTTTGGTTTTTTAGCTTTAATGATGCTGTCGTGTTGTGCAATTTCGCAATCGATCTACCAATATTTTGAAGCTGATCGTCATTTAAATCAAGAATTACATTTCCTTCGGCATAAGAAAATAAAATACCATTTCTTATGCCTTCTATTGCATTAAATTGTTGGATTTGATTTCCATGAATGTCGTTTATCGGGTAAGAAACAGAATTTCCTTCACCTTTTAAAATGTTTAACAACTCTACCTCAGCTTCAATTTCGCTTAATTTACGATGTGAATCACGGTAAATTTTGAATATAAACTTTTCATCGCCACTTTCTAAAATATAAGTGTCGCTAACATTTCTGATTAACAGTTTGCAGTTAAAATCCTCCAGATTATAAGTTTGAGCAATATATTTTTTTAAAGCTGTAGCAGATAGGGTAGAGTATTGAGCGGGGAAAATGTCTTGCTTCATCAAAAGGAATAGTTTTGGTTATCAAAAGTAAAATTTTATAAAGCTTTTCTACCATTAATTAAGACTACCTTACCAAAAGATTGGATAGATTATCGAATCGATAAACCAAAATATTGGAAAAAATCTTTAATACATTAATCGATAGTTTTATTGATAATGAAATAGGCATAGCCGAAAATTTCCTGAGCCTTTCTCTAGCAGGCCATTTACGAGATAATATTTTCGATTTGTACAAAGGTAATCAGCTTTTAGCAGCTGGAACAGGAAATAATTCCGTTGTAAATCATGATAAACTGGTACGCAGCGATGTAATTTACTGGTTAGATCGAAAGCACGACAACCAGTATGAGAATGATTTTTTTGATTTAATGGATCGCTTTGTACTTTATTTAAACCAAACTTGCTATACTGGGATAACAGGTTACGAATTTCATTATACCATGTATGAGAAAGGAAGTTTTTACAAAAAGCATTACGACCAGTTTCAAAATAGCGGTAGCCGTAAATATTCGATGATTATGTATTTAAACATTGGATGGAAACCTGGCGATGGGGGAGAACTCTGTATTTATCAAGAAGGTGTTCCGCAAAACGTTGCGCCAGAAAATGGCAAAATAGTATTTTTTAAAAGTGATGAGTTAGCACACGAAGTACTTTTAACAAATGTAACCAGAATGAGTATTACAGGCTGGCTAAAGGCAGATTAGTTTCTGAAAGATTTTGGAGTTGAGCCCATTTGGCGTTTAAAGAAAATATTAAAATTGGCTGGATATTCAAAGCCCAGGCAATAAGCGATCTGGGAAATATTCCACTCTGTATGCTTCAACAAAGCCACCGCTTCTGTAATTATTCGTTTCGCAATGTGTTCTGAGGTAGTTTTGCCAGTAACTTCCTTAACTGCATGATTTAAATGATTTACATGCACCAAAAGTCGGCATGCAAAATCATTAGCTGTTTTTAATTCTAAAACGTGTTCGGTGGCACCAATTGGAAACTGACGTTCTAAAAGTTCGATAAACTGGGCCGTTAAGCGGGCTGAAGCATTATTTAATTTAAAAATATTTCCCTTCGGAAGTACTTTCAAAGCTTCATGAGCAATTAACTGGACATAATTCCTTAACAAATCATATTTATGAATGTAATCGCCATCCATTTCTTTAATCATCTTTGAGAAAATATCTTTCAGTGTTTCTTCCTGCTCGTCATCAATATGGATGACAGGGTTCTCATTAATTTTCCACAGCAAAGATTCTCTTAAAGTTTCGTTGCGATGGTGGATAAAGTTTTCGGTAAATAAACAGAAATAACCATTTGGCTTCGGCGATGTGCTTTCCCAGGAGTATGGTACATTTGGGTTTGTAAACAATAATGCTTTTCCATTAATTTGAATTTGCTTATCAGAATAATGCAGAATACCATCTCCAATGATCAGCGAGATTTTATAAAAATCGCGTCGGCTAAAGGCAGATGGCATATTTGTACAAACGATTGAGCGATTGAAAACGTTGAAATGCCCAATGTCGTTTATTAAGCCTAAGTTAGGCATCGGGATTTCGGGAAGACGAATAGTTAAATTATTGTAGAAATCCTCGAGGGTTTCATTTTTCGTTAACGGATTTACTTCCTGATTTCTGGCTAACATTTGTACAAATTCTTTAAGTAAAGTTAAGGGTTAATGGTCATTCCCTCATGCATTTCCTCTGTAGGTTCTGCAATTAATTTGTCACCTTCTTTAATATCACCGAAAATTTCAACTTTATCGTCGGTTTCTCTGCCTTTTTTTACGGCAACTTTTACCAGTTTATTGTTCTCAGCTCTTAAAATGTATAATCCTTCACTAGTATCTAACAAAGCTTTTTTTGCGATAACAAAAGTGCTTGCATTTGCTGGCAGGGGAATGTTAATTTCAGCGACCATTCCTGGTAATAATGCTTTATTAGCATTTGCCACATCAATTTCAATTCTTTCAGATCGTAAGCGTAAATCTAAGGCGCCCGACAAGCGCTTAACTTTTGCTTTAAAAGTTTCGTTTGGAAGTGACTTTACCGTAAAGCTAACTTCATCGCCCAGTTTTAAGTAACCAGTATAAACCTCGGGAATGGAAACCGCTAAACGTAAGTTTTTTTGATCTTGAAGGGTAAATATTGGCAATTCTGAACCTTTTCCCGATGGACCAACATAAGCACCTAAGTTTACATTTCTGGCAGAAATTACACCACTAAAAGGAGCTCTTATTTCTAAATAATTTTGAATGGAACCAACCTCTTTGTATGCAGCCTTTGTTGCTTCAAATTGTGCTAAATCAGAATTACGTTTAGCCAGTGCCTGATCCAAATCATTTGTAGATATGGTTCCAGGGGTTTTACTGGTTTCGTATAAACGATTGTAATTTGCTTTACTGGCGGTGTAGATTGCTTCCTGTGCTTTCAATCTCGATTGAGCGGCAGCTAACTGCGAATTCATTTCAGGAGCATCTAAAGTCATCAATAATTGCCCTTTTGTAACTTCAGAGCCAATATCCACCTTCAGTGCTTTTACAAAGCTGCTTACTTTTGCATATAAATCAACTTGTTGCAGTGCGATTAGCTCTCCAGGTAAAGTTAGGGTAGTAGATAATTTATCTTTCTTCAAAACGAATGTGGCAATTGCTGCCCGAACTTCTTTTTTCTCTTCCTTTTTTTCTTCGTTACCACAACCGTAAATTGTAGTAAATAACAATAAACCAGAACCTAAAATAGCCGTTGAAAATATTTTTGTTTTCATTTATGATGTGCGTTATGCGTTTTCTTCTAAACCTTTAATATAATGTAAACTTTCTTTATCCTCTGGATCAAGGGATATTGAATCTGTTGTTTGTTTACCCTGAACCCAGGCAAATACAAGCGGTAAAACAATTAATACCGCAAATGTTGAGGCTAATAAACCACCAATTACCGCACGGCCAAGCGGCGAAACAGCACCACCGCCTTCACCATGACCAATTGCCATTGGTAACATACCTGCAATCATTGCAATACTCGTCATAATAATTGGGCGTAAACGTAAGGCTGCCGCTTCTCTGGCAGATTCTAATGCATTACCATTGTGTTTTCTGAGTTGCTCAGCATTGGTAATTAGTAAAACAGCATTTGCAATAGAAACCCCAACCGACATGATAATTCCCATGTAAGATTGCAGGTTTAAGGTGGAGCCCGTTATTCTTAACAATAAAAGTGAACCCAATATTACCGCTGGAACAGTAGCCAAAATAACCAATGGTACCTTAAACGATTGGAAGTTTGCGGCAAGCATTAAAAAGATAACAACTATGGCTACCAATAAACCCGATTGTAAGCTATCTAAAGTTTCGGTTAATACTTTGCTTAATCCAACAGCTGCAACATTTAAACCTCTTGGCAATTCTCCAACATTTTTTATTGCTTTTTCAACATCTTTTGATGCTGTTCCTAAATCAGTGTGATAAAGATTTGCGGTAACAGAAAGGAAAGGCATTGCACCAATATTATCGTTTTCGCCATAAGTGGTGTCGGCTGTGATTTTCGCAACATCACTTAAAACAGGTCTTGCCGAATTTTTTAGAACAGGTATTTGTCCAATGTCATCTTTACTTGTCATTTGATTTAAAGGAACCTGAACCTGGACGCTATATGGCAAAGCAGCTTTTTCATCAAGCCAGATGTTTTTATCTGTATAGCGAGATGAAGAAGTAGAAGCGATTAGCGAACGCGAAATATCGGCCATATCCACACCAAGCTGTGCAGCTCTAGTTCGATCAATATCTATATTTAACGATGGGTATTTAATTGGCTGTGCAATCTGAACATCCCGCATGTATGGAATTTCTTTTAATTCTGCCAGAATTTTGCTTGCATATTTTTCGTTTAACTTTTTGTTTTTACCCGAAATCCGAACCTCAACAGGAGTAGGAGAACCCTGACTTAAAACCTTATCGGTAAGCTCAATAGGTTCGAAGGAAAGTTTAACATCAGGTAAAACCTTCTTAATCCTGGCACGGAAGTTATCTTTAAAATCATCCATGTCTTCCTCATAATCTTTTAAGCTTACCTGGAAAACGGCCTCGTGAGGGCCCGTCATGAATAAATAAATAGGGTTTACAGAGAACTGCGCAGGATGCTGACCAACATAAACCGATGAAATGCCAACGTGTTCTGCCCCAACCATTTTTTTGAGTTCTGCCAAAACGGTATTTGCTTTTTCTTCAGTACGCTCTAAACGTGTACCGTCAGGTGCACGCAACCTTAATTGAAACTGACTGGAATTTACTCTTGGCAAAACATCTCTTCCGATATTTGCCAATAATAGGGCCGCCAAGCCAATTATAGCAACTAAATAAATTAATACAACCGATTTTCTGTAAGGCAGTATCCTATCCAGAAAGCGCATAAAACGGTTTCTAAATTTATCGAAGAAGCTTATTTTCCCATCATCGTTAAAATCCTTACGCTCTACTAAAATCTTTTTCTGATTCAGTGTATCCTTTTCAGATTCTATGGGAATTCCTGTCGCTATAAAATCGGCTTCATCTTGTGTAATTCCAGGATGATGGGTAGCACCTTTTTTAGGGTGGGCAATCATTAACCAATTTGCCATAATGGGCACAAAGGTTTGCGATAGCAGGAATGAAACCACCATAGAGAAGCCAATAGCCAATGCCAGCGGCAAAAATAATGCTCCAGGAATACCTGTCATGGTAAAAGCAGGCGCAAATACAGCTAAAATACAGAACAGAATAAGGAGTTTTGGGAAAGCAATCTCTTTACAGGCATCCCAAATGGCTAAAGCCTTGGGTTTGCCCATATCGAAATGTTGGTGAATGTTTTCTATAGTTACTGTTGATTCATCGACTAAAATACCAATTGCCAAAGCCAGGCCACTCAAAGTCATGATGTTGATGGTTTGCCCGAACAATTTGAGGAATAAAACACCTGCTATAATCGATGTTGGAATGGTTAGAATTACGATTAATGCTGCTCTTTTATCACCCAGAAAAAGTAAAACCATTAAGCCTGTTAAAATAGCACCAATTGCGCCTTCGTAAACTAAACTTTTCACGGCATTAATTACGTAAACCGACTGATCAAATTCGTAAGAAAGTGTAACATCTTCTGGTAAGGAGCTTTGAATATTTGGTAAATTTTTCTTTAAGTTTTTAACAACATCCCAGGTCGAAGCATCGCCAGATTTTGCAATACTTAGATACACCGAACGTTTTCCATTGATTAAGGCATAACCCGCAACTAAATCTGCACCATCTTTAACAGTTGCTACATCGCGAAGCTGAAGGTTCTGAACGCTCCCTTTAAATAATGGAATGTTCTCGAAATCTTTAACCTTTTTAATGGTATAATTAGTTGGTGTGATGTAGTTTTTATCTCCAATTCTAATATTGCCTGATGGAGCCGTTTGATTATTTAGCCTGATGGCTTCTACAACCTGATCAACCGTTAAATTATGAGATCGCAATAAGGAAGGATTAACATTAATTTCGATCGTTCTTGGGCTACCACCAAAAGGAGCTGGAGAAAGTAAGCCTGGTATTGCTGAAAAGCTTGGTCTGATGTAAGTATTGGCCAAATCCTGTAATTCGTTATTGGTACGCGTTGGGCTACTTAAAACCAGCTGACCGACAGGAAGGGAAGAAGCATCGAAACGAATTACAAAAGGCGGCTGCGAACCTGGAGGGAAAATTGCCTGAGCCCTGGATGATAGTGCGCTTAGCTCTGCAGCAGCCTGCGCCATGTTCGTGCCTTCGTAATACGTTAACTTCATCAGCATTAAACCTTGGGTATTTTTGGTTTCGATGCTTTTTATGCCATTAGCAAATAATAAGATGTTAACGTATTGTTTGCCAAAATAAGCCTCCATTTGGTTGGGCGTATAACCCCCAAAAGGGTGTGCAATGTAAATTACAGGCAAATTCATTTTAGGTAAAATATCAACCTTAATCTGGTTAATGGCACCAATACCAAAAAAGAATAATCCTGCTACTAAAACAAGTATGGAAATGGGTTTTCGGAGTGCGAAACGTATTAAATTCATTTATATAGCTTGATTAAAATTCGTTGATAAATAGATTGTAATTGCCCAAAGCCGCAGATTTTAAAAGTAAAGCTTGCCATACATTTGTATAAGCAATATCTCTATCGGTTTCAGCTCTGTTTAAAGTAAATAGTGCTTGTGTTAAATCGACCAATGTGGTTAACCCATTTTTATACAAAACGCTTTTTTGTCGGTAAGCATCGGATGCTGCCTTAACCTGAATGGGTACTTCATTGTAATTATCGAGGGCATTTTTTAGTTTGGCTTCGGCAAGGGCGAGTTGCGATTTCAGTTGCTGATCAACCAATTCGTACTCATTTTTTAAACCTTCGGTAGTATATTGTTGTGCTTTAACCTGCGAGTGGTTTCTCAGTAAAGAAGTTAAGTTCCAGGTCATTCCTATTCCAATCAAATAGTTACCCCGTTTTGGATTTATACCGTCGCTATAACTTTTTGAGTACAAGGATTGGTTTAAAATATAGTTCGGATTAAAGCCAGAGCCACGACCTTGCATTACGCCAAAAAAGGAGAATGTTGGGTAATATAATTTTTTAAAGTAATCTACCTGTTGGTTGCTAACGTCGATTCTGTTTTGGTAAAATTTTAGTATCGGGTGCGAGGTTTTTATGGTGTCGTTAAGTAAACTGGCAGGAATTCTATTAATTGATGCGGTATCTAACTTATATTCGGTTGATGTTAATCCCATTAAAACGCCTAAACGATTGGCTTGCTCTTGCTCTAAATCTTTAGCCCTGGTTAAGGCAATTTTGGCACTAGATACTTCAGCTTTAGCAAAGGAAGAATCTACACCAGCAATTAATCCGTTTTTTGCTCGAACAGCAGCTGTATTTTTAAAAGTTGTGGCTCTTTCTAAGTTTTTTTCCTGCGATTTGGTTAACCGTTGAGCGGCTAATAAGTTTAGGTAAGCAGCCGAAACTCTAATTTCTTGTTGGAACTTTTCTTGTTCCAAATCATTTTGATCTCTTTGAAAAGCCGCATCGGCTACTTTAATACGTTGTTTGATCCGCCCAAAGGTGAAAAAATCCCAGTTGACATTTGCCAGGTAAAGCGCTCCAAAAGCAGCGTTCCAGTTTTGCTGCTCTAATGCAGGTCCTGATGAAGCGATTCCTAAACCGCCAAGACCGTAAGATGGCCCATTTTGACCATTAATAGTACCGTAATCTTGTTGGGCACTTATGCTGAAGTTAGGTAAGTAATCTCTCTTGGCCTGTTGTATAGTCGATTTTGATGCATTTGCATAATTCTGCTTCGCTTTTATGGTTGCATAATTAGTTAACGCGGTATTTACAGCCTCTTTAAGGGTTAAGGTTTGCGCTTTTGAGCTGTATGCAGAAATAAAAATTAAAAAAAACGTTGAATAAACAAATGATATTCGATGCATAGTGTGAAATTTACACCACAAATGTAAATTATGAAAGGAACATCGAAGTATTAAAGTCAAACCAATTATTATGCAAATCAAATAATAATCGAATTGTTACTTAATTATGGTTCAGGAATTATAAAATCTATAGTTTTTAAAAAGTTAGACCAGTTAAAATAGCTAACTGATCTAACTTTTATCAGAAGTTTTAGTTTTCCTCTGTATGTTTTTTAAAGTTATCCAAAATTGCCTGCCAGCCACCTTTTTGCATTTCAATAGGGTTTTGGGTTTCTGGATCGAATGTTTCTGTAATGTTTGTTGTATCGCCAGCAGCTTCGAAAACTATTTTTACTTTTCTTCCATCTTCAAGCGTATAGGCTATAAGTCTGTTTTCCTCTACCGTATCGTAAGTTCCTCCAAAATCAAAACTCATACTTCCATCTTTTGCGGTCATGGTTGTAGAAAATACTCCACCTACACGTAAATCGTTTTCTGCTTTAGGAGCATGCCATTCTGGTGACGCAAAAGCCCATTTTTTGATATGTTCTGGGTTATTCCAAAATTCCCAAACTTTTTCTACGGGTGCATTTATTGTTGCCTCAATTGTAATTGGTGTGATATTCTCAGTTGCCATATTTCTATTGGTTTATAGAATAAAGGTATTAGAAGATTCTAAAAATCAAAAAGGGTAAATGAGACAAATTTAGGGTTAAATGGTTAAGCCTGTTCTATTGGTATTTCGAAATAGAAGGTAGAACCTTCTCCAGCTTTGCTCGTTACACCAATTTTACCATTATGTCTTTCTACAATTTCGGCACTTAAATACAAACCGATTCCGAAGCCAGAAACTGTATGATGCTTACCTACACGATAATATCTATCGAAAAGTTTTTCTAAGTCTTCCGCATCAATTCCTATTCCCTCATCGGTTACAGAAATTATAGCTTTGTCGCCTGATATTTGGCAATCGACACCTATTTTTGTGTTTGCAGCAGAATATTTTACTGCATTACTGAGTAGATTCGATATTACACTACCAATTTTATCGCGATCGGCGTATATGGATATTGGTTCTTTAATCGATAGTGTAATCTCATGAGAGAATTGTACAAGATCACTTTCATCAATTAATTCGTTTAATAATTCATCTAACTGAAAGTGAGATTTTTCTATTAATAACTTGCCTGATTCCAGTCTCGAAACATTAAGGAAACCATTAATCATGGTTGTCATTTTCTTAACCTGATTATAAGCTCTGTTTAAAGCAAGCAGAGCATAATCATCATCATTCTTTTTAGCTCTCGATTGCAAAACCTGTACAAAACCACTAATGGCTGTTAAAGGTGTTTTAAGTTCGTGGCTTACCATTCCAATGAAATCGTTTTTACGCAATTCATCTCTTTTGAGCTCCGAAATATCTATAGAGGTGCTGATATATCCAGCAAATGTACCATCAGCATGAAAACGTGGCGTTCCTTTAGCTAAAAGCCAAACGTATTCACCTTCTTTATTTAGCAATCTAAACTCACCAGTAAAGGGAAGTTTATTTTCAAAGGCATTTAAATATATGTTTAAATATCGTTCTCGATCTTCAGCGTGTACCAAATCAACCCAGCCAAATTCAAGCAGGCTTTCCATGGTTCGGCCAGTAATATCGCTCCACGAGCTATTAAAGTAAGTTGCATTACTGGTTTCATCGCCAACAGCAATAAATACATCAGTTGCTTCGGCCATGTTTCTAAAACGGTCTTCACTTTCTTCCAGCGTGTGTCTATATTCAATTTCTGATGTAATATCGATAATGACGCCTAAAAATCTTGCTGGCCTAAGTTTTGTTTCGGATACGCTTTTACCAACTACACGTACCCATTTAATGGTTTTAGTTGAACTTTGAATAATTGGGTATTGTACGTCGAAAGGTAATTGATTTTTTAATGCGTTAATTCTGGCTTGTTCAATAATGTGCAAATATTCTGGAACAACAGTATTCGTTACATCAATCCAGGTAATGGGGCCTTCGGGCGCCAATCCATAAAATTCTCTGGCTTTTGAAGAAATATCAAATTTTCCAGTAGATGGCTCGATGCTGTAAATACCTAAATTACCAGAAGCTAAGGCTAATCTCAAACTTTCTTCTGTTTCCGATAATTCATCAATTTTTAACGATAAATTTTCTTGTGCCTCCTGTAATTCTTCGTTCGTGGTGGCCAGTTCTTCATTTGTAGCCGATAATTCTTCATTTGATGCCGCTAATTCTTCGGTTGTTGCCTGAAGTTCCGACTTGCTCTCCTCAAGCTGTTTTAAGTTCTCAACCTGCTCTGTAATATCATTAACAGAAGCTAAGATATATTCAACTTTACCATCCTTGCTAAATATCGGGTCGTAAGAAAAATCTACATAAATAAGTTTAATCTCGCCATTCGGATACGAAATATCTACGGGAACCTGAGGCATGGCAATTCGCTCTCCAGTTCTGAATACATCTGCTAAAAGCTGAGGAAATCTTTGATTTTTGAGTTCTGGAAATACATCTGTGATTTTTTTTCCTTCAACTGCTTTTAAATCTCTTTGCCAAATGTGAAGCATTTTCGGATTAGGCAATTCGATTATTAAATCTTCACCCTTTAGTAAAGTCATTGCAATATTGGCCGTACTAATTATGTTCTGGAGCAAAAGTTTACTAGCCTGAACATCTATTGTGCGTGCTTCAACACGGTTTTCGAGTTCCCTATTTAAGGATTGGAGTTCATTTTGCGATTGACTTAAAGCTTCATTGGTAACTAATAAATCTTCCAGGTTAGCTAATAGTTCCTCATTAGAAGCAGCAAGTTCTTCGTGTGTTTGAGCCAGTTCGTTACTTAAGCTTTGTTCACGTTCTATGTAATTGCTTATCGTTTTATTTCTCTTAACTTGCTCCGTAATATTAATGGTTTTTACAAGCAAAGAGTCGGCTTTTTCACCATTACTCGAAATCGGTTCGATTTCAATTTGCCACCATCTTGTTTCGTTAGTATTTTCATCTGCTGAAGGAATATCATAACGAAAAGGAGGTAGAACAATTTTTTTGTTTTTGTCTGTCGCCTCTGCCAATCCTCGTTCTAAAATCTCAGTTCCACCGTGTATTTCATCTTTAGGAAATGCAACCCATAAAGATTGACCTCTAACCTCGCGATTGGTGGTGTAAGTAGCCTTTTTATAAGTTTCATTATAAGTTATAATGGTATAATCGGGTACATTTGCCGCAAGAATTATTCTTGGAACATCATCTTCAAAAAGACTTTTAAAAAGTGGGGAGTCTAAAACGTTCATCAAGGATTTCTACTTCGAAACTGGTTTTACAGCGAAGATAACAAGTTCAATTAAATTATTGTTTCAGTCACAGCCCTTTTTAAAATAAAATATTAAACATGTAAGTTGTCATAACAAATAAGCTAAGGCTGCGATTCGTATTGATTGTTTTTATTTATAATTGTTCTAAATAATGTATATTCGCAGCAATTTACCTCATAATATCCCTTGGCAAATAAATTAAATAGCGATAAAATCACCATCATTAATAAAGCGATGTTCGAAAGAACGTATGAACTTTATTGGGAAAAACTTTATGCTGTTTGTTTTAACACCATCAGGGAAGTTGAACCTGCCAAAGAAATGGTTCAGGATATTTTTAAATCCCTTTGGGAACGCAGGGCTGAACTCGAAATTCAAAAAATAGAACATTATCTTGTTCGTTCGGCCAAGTTTAAAGCTTTCGAATACATTAGAAATCAGGTTAGCAGGCAAAAACATAGCGAATTGGCTATGCTCGATTGTTTAACTGCCCACAATTGTACCGAAGAAAAGGTTTTATTTAATAATTTAAAACAACAGGTTAATCTTTTGGTTGATGAATTGCCTTGCCAGTGTAAAAGAGTTTACAAACTGAGCAGGGAAGAAGGGATGCCAAATAAAGATATTGCCACTTTACTATCAATTTCAGAGCGTGCAGTAGAGTATCACATTACTAAAGCGATGGGTAAATTAAAATCGGGTTTGGCTAATTATTAATTTTTATAAAACATACTTCGTAAATTGTTAGCTTATGCTACTTATAATTAAAAGGAGTATTTTAATTAAGTTTGTTCAACCTAAAGCTATAAGTAAAATCTGATGGAGATTAATAGAAGACTGATAGAGAAATATCATCTAGATGAATGTACGGAAGAGGAACGTAAGCTTGTTGAAGCCTGGCTTTTTAGTACTGACATCGAAGATTTAGCTATCCTTCCGTTAAATGAAGATAAATTAGACCATAAAAAACAAATGTGGGCTAATATTGATGCATTTATAACCCCAGATTTAAAAGCTGATCAGGCAAAAAATACGACTATCGTTTTTTGGCAAGGGGCAATTGCTGCATCATTGGTTATCGGCTTAATTTGCGGCCTCCTTTATCTTTTTGTGAATAAGCAAGAAAAACTTCCTGATTTTGTATCCGTTAATAATGCGTATTCAGAAAATGTAAAGCATGTTAACTCTTTAGAATTTAATGCCGCAATCGGGCCCAATACAATAGCGAAAATTAATAAGGATGCTGGTGTTATCAATCTAAACGGCAGTATCTTACTGTCGCCCAAAAAAGATATTGAACTTATTTTTGAAGGAACCCATAAAAAAATTACCCTTAAAAAAGGACAAACTTATATCATCCTCGACAATAAATCGGGTAAACAAGGGATTATCGTGGTAAGCCAAAAGAATCTGCTCGATTTACCTCCTGTTATTCAAAAGCAAATCAGTTCTCAATTTGATATTTAATGCGCTCTTTACCTGTTCCATTTATGCCGATTTATAAGCAATTCGCAATCTTATTTTTGTTTGTTGCTGTATTGCTAACCGCTTGCGCTGAAAAGCCAAAAAGTGTAAACGGTAAATACAGCTTTTACATATTGGGTAAAAATGGCAAAGAGTATTTAATGCAAAGCGATAATCTGAGCAATGGCGAACTTAAGCCCGAAATATCGGGAACTGAACTCGATGGAAGTGAAATGGATCGCGATGTTTTTGTAAAAAACGGATTCTATTACCATTTAAACAGAAAATCGCCATTATTTACAAAATTTAAGCTCGAAAAAGGAAAATTTGAACGTGTTGCTGCGGTTAAGCTCGAAAACTTTTCGATTGAAAACTTTAATTGGATTAGTGCCGATACCTTACTTTTAACAGGATTGAATGTTAAAGGGTATAACCAACCAGAATATGCTTTGATAAGTGTTGGAAGCATGAAATTAATTTCGAGAGGTTTCAGCGGTATCCCTAAACCGAAAGGAAAATTTACCTCGATGTCTATCGGTTTTTTAGAAAGAAATGAAGATAAATTATTCGTTGGTTATACCTACCATGTAGCTGTCGAAACTTCGAACTACCTAACAAGCGATACGATGTATTTTTCTACGCTAAGTTATCCGGCAATGAAACTGCTAAAAACAGAAAAGGACAGCCGATCTACCTATCCAGGCGGTATAAATACCATTCAACCTTACAGTTTTGCAGATTTTAAGGGCGATCATTATTTTATGTCGTGCCCAGGAATTGCCTTGGGTAACCGACCAGATATGCCAACCGCAATATTTAGAATTAAGGCAAAAGAAAATAAAGTAGATCAGGATTACTTTTTTAATATATCGAATTCTGCAATTCAAAACCATGCTTATGGAATGTGGTATTTAGGTGGGGATGAAGCGATCATCCGCTCAGAACGAAAAGATCTTTTTAAAGGTTTGGGCGATCATTACAGTACGGCACACTTCGAATTTTATATCCTTAACCTCAAAACAAAATCGGTTAAAAAACTTAATCTTCCTTTAGATAAGGGTACCAGAAAGCAATGCGTTATTGTAGAAGGCAATACGGCTTATATAGCCGTTAACTCTACCCAAGAAGGTAATTATGTGTGGCTTTATGATATAAAAACGGGGACTTTAAAAAAAGGAATCCGTTTATCGGGCGATACCGATTTCATACTTAGAATGGATAAACTAAGAGACTAAAAATAAATTTTAATATTTTTTCATTTTCCACCTTCGGAAAATTGAAAGTTGTGCTACTACCTTATATAAGCACAATATTAAAATAATGTCTATTAATAAAATTTTACTTTCATTATCACTCTCGTTTCTAACTTTTTCTGTAGTTGCGCAAACCTCAAAAATTTCTGGTCAAATTTCTGATGATTCTGGTTTTATTTCTGGAGCTTCGATAGCTTTAAAAAACAGTAAAGTTGGTACTACTACCGATTCTTTGGGTATTTATCAACTTACCAAACTTAAAGCAGGAACTTACAGAATAACAGTTTCGTTTGTTGGTTTATTAAGCGAAATCAAAGAAGTTACTTTAAGAGATAACGAAGAAATTCAGTTAAACTTCATCCTGAAAAGAAGCAAAAACGACTTAAATACGGTAGCAATTAATGGTAAAACAAAATCTGCAGTTTTAAAAGAATCAGGTTTTAGTGTAAATGGCATCGAAACCAAGTTGTATGTAAATATGACTTCAGATCTCAATCAAATTTTAAACCGAAGTACTGGTGTTAAGGTTAGGGAACAAGGCGGGATGGGTTCTGATTTCAATTTTTCGCTAAATGGTCTTTCAGGCAAACAAATTCGTTTCTTTTTAGATGGGATCCCAATGGAAGGTTTCGGAAAAGCCATGTCGCTCAACAACATTCCTGTAAATCTGGCCGAAAGAATAGAGGTTTACAAAGGTGTGGTACCAGTAGAATTAGGTGCCGATGCGCTTGGTGGAGCAGTTAATATCATTACCGATCAACACACCAGGAAGTATTTGGATGCAAGTGTAAGCTATGGTTCGTTTAATACCTCAAGAGCTGCATTATCTGGGCGATATACCGATGCTAAAACAGGTTTGGTTTTCGATTTTAATGGTTTTAATAACTACTCGGATAACAATTACTTAATGCGAAGTAACCCGAAATACGATGCCGCAATTAAGGTTACCGAAAATGGCCAGGTTGTCGAAAAGGATGTTCGTCGCTTTCACGATGCCTATCGCTCTACAATGGGGCAAATAAATGTGGGGTTGACTGATAAATCGTGGGCTGATAAAATCACCATAGGTTTGGTTTATTCGAATTTGTATAAGGAAATTCAGACTGGTTCAAATCAGAATAAAGTTTATGGTGCCGTAAATAACCGCGAAAATTTCCTTATGCCCAGCATAAACTATAAAAAGAAAGATTTTCTTTTGAAAGGTTTAAGTGCTAACCTAATGGCTTCGTATTCAATTACACGTTCAAATGTTGCAGATACATCATCCTATCTTTATGGTTGGGGTGGAAAAGGAAGATTCGAACCTATTCAAGGAGAATTAAGTGATATAAAAACCATTTATCATTATAAAAATACATCGGCTATTGCCAGGGCAAATTTTGCCTATCAGTTAAACGATAATAACAGTTTAAATCTTAATTATAACTATAACCATTACGGCCGCAGTGCGGTAGAAGATTTAGGAACGGTTAAAAACAATGTATTTGATATTCCGAACACCATTTCAAAAAACATTGTTGGATTAGCTTATCAAAATAACTCATTCAATAATAGGTTAACAACCACGGCTTTTGCCAAATATTACAATCTTGGGGCTTTTGTTCGTAACGCTGTATATTTTGGGGGTGAGCAAGGTTGGGTAAACTCCGATTCCAGAACTCAGGAAGGTTATTTAGGTTATGGGATAGCTTCGAGATTTAAAATAACAGAACAGTTTGGATTAAAGGCTTCTTTTGAGCATGCCTATCGATTACAGGAAGGTGAAGAACTTTTTGGTAACGGAATAGATATCGCCTCAAACAATAAGTTAAAACCAGAACAAAGTGATAATATTAATCTCGGTGCATATTACACTTACCGCATTGATCAGCACAAGTTTGCCTTCGAAGGTGCTTACTTTTTCCGCAACGCGAAAGACTTTATCTACTTTATCCCATCGGGAGGGATTTTTTCTACCTATGATAACATTGGCGCAGCTAAAATAAATGGTGCCGAAGCCGAAATTAAATATAACTATGGCGATGTTTTTGAAATCGCATTTAATGCTTCTTACCAAAATGCGGTTAATAACCAACGCTACGAGTTAGGCACAGATATTTTAGACATTACTTATGGCGATAGAATTCCAAATCAACCGTGGTTTTACGCAAATGCTAATTTTAGTATTGGTAAGAATGATGTTTTTGCCAAAGATTCGAGAATTCAATTTAACTACTCGAGCCAGTTTGTAAATTGGTTTTACCTAAACTGGGAGAGCAGAGGAAGTATCGAATCGAAAAATAAAATTCCTAATCAGCTCATTCATAATGTTGGCCTTTCTTATGCCTTAAAAAACGGAAGATATAATCTTTCTGTCGAATCGTTAAATGTAACCAACGAGTTGGCCTACGATAATTTCAGGTTACAAAAACCAGGAAGGTCTTTTTTCGTGAAGCTTAGATATTTCATCAAATCATATTAATTCATTCTATACAATTAAAGTCATGTTAAAAACAAACTCAAAACGATTCGTTTTATCTGCTCTTGTTTTATTTGTTGCAGGTTTTTCTGCCTGTAAAAAAGGAGGTTCAGCAGAACCCGAAGTTCCATCTACAACAAATAATTTTAGTTTATTTGTTGATGCAGGAACGCCATCAGGCGCTTATATTCTTCGTACATCGTCATTAAGTGAAGGTTCTGTAACTACAACTGGAAATGGCGTTGAAACCAGTTTAACCGTAATTACTTCAAAAGATGGTTATTACTATGCAACTAACGATGCGGGCAACCTGGTTAAATTTTCATCTGATAATAAAAAGATTACAGTTGCAAAAGAGATTCCATTTACTCAAATCAGTTGGGCGTATTGGTCTAGTTTTTACATCTGGAAAGATGCTAAAACGCTAATCTTCTTTAGTGTAAATTCTGGTCTTCAGTACGAATATGCTACCCTTAATGTAGAAACAATGGCTTTTACCGCGAGTGGTAATATCAATATACCAAAACCACCAGCGGGTTATTATTACTGGGGAAATAGTGCAACTTTTATCGATAATAAATTATACATAAGCTACACCAGAAATGCAGATGCTGATGATATTTCTGTTAACGAATCTTATTTAGCTTCGATCGATTATCCAGCGATGAACAACATTGTTGTAACAACTGATACCCGTTTTAATTTTCCTAGCCATTATACTTTACACATGCCTGGTGCATTTACAGATAACGGAACGGCATATTTCTTAAACTCGCCAACCATTTGGGCAACAAAAATGACGAACAAGCCATTTGGCGTTTATCGTGTAAAAAGTGGTTCGACACAAACCGACGCTACTTATTTCTACGAACTTACCGACAGAACTAAGGAAGAGGCTTTAGGTCTTTATCATGTAGGTAACGGAAAAGCAATTGTTAAGATTATGGATAAAACCCAAATCGATGGTTCATCAGCATACGGTTCTAAATACATCACCGATTATTATTTAGTAGATGTAGCTAACCAAACCAAAACTAAAATCAATATCCCAAAAAGCATTAGCGGTGGTTATTCTGAAAATGTTTTGGTTGATAACGGCGTGGTTTACATTGCTGCAAAAACTGCCAATGGATTTTATGTTTATGTATATAATGTTGCAACAGGAACAGTTACTCGTGGCTTAAAATTAGAAGGTATTACAAGTCTTCGTCGTCTCGAAAAATTATAATAATCCTTGTTCGAAAAAAAAATTAAAATAAAATTTATGCTTAAAAAACGCTTAAAACAACTTAATGCATGGCTTCATTTGTGGCTCGGACTAATATCTGGAATTGTTGTGGTTATTTTAAGTATAACGGGCTGTATTTTAGTTTTTGAGCATGAAATTAAAAGTTTAAATGCTCCCTGGTTAAAGGCTGAAAAGCCTGCTGGGGGCATTTTACTTCCTCCATCAAAATTGCATAAAAGTGTATCGCAGGCATTGCCAGGTAAAGAAATTCATTCGATTTGGTATCATGGCGAAAATAAAACCGTACAGTTTTCTGTTGATTCAGATTCGCTTATTTACGTAAATCCCTACACTGCAGAAGTTGTCGCTATGGTTCATCACGAAGATTTTTTCGAATTCATAGATGAAGGACACCGCCGTTTATGGTTACCCGATGCAATTGGTAAACAGGTTGTTGGCTGGTCTACTTTTATTTTTTTTCTGCTCCTTATTACGGGGATAGTTCTTTGGTGGCCAAAGAAATGGAATAAAGCAGGTAGAAATCAGAGTTTTAAAATTAAATGGAAAGCTCGTTTTAAACGGGTTAATTATGATTTGCATAATGTACTTGGCTTTTATTCGCTTATTGTTGCACTAATTTTTGCAATAACAGGCTTGATTATGAGTTTTAGTTGGTTTAACAAAGGTGTTTACTGGTTAAGCGGAGGCAATGTAAATCAGAAATTTGAACAATCAGTTTCAGATACAACCGTGCACAAACAAGTTGCTTCAATACAGGCTATAGATAAAATCTGGAAAAAGGCGACCAGCGAATTGGCCGAATATAACAGAGACGAGGTCATAATTTCATTTCCCGAGCAGGCGTCTGATGCAATATATGTTTGCGTAGATATGATTAATGGGTCGTGGAGAGATATTTATTTAGATCAGCATACACTTCAGCCTTTGCCAGGCTCTCAAACTAAACTAAAGGATGCCGCCATTTCTACCTGGTTAAGGCGTTCTAATTACGGATTGCATGTTGGTGCATTTGCTGGATTAACCACGAAGATCATTTACTTTTTGGCAAGTTTAATTGCCGCCAGTTTACCAATAACAGGTTTTTACATCTGGTGGGGAAAGCAAAGGAAAGTAAAATCCAAATCAAAAACTTTTTCAATACAATAAATTTCAGGAGATGATGATTAATCTAAATATTTCATCGGCTAAAAAAGCCGATGCAGGAATTCTTTTGTCTATGTTTTTTACAATGATGCTTTTTCTGGGTACATCATTATCGGTAATGGCTCAAAATAATTCCTCAATAAAAGGCACAGCATTAATGGCCGATGGACAGGCTTTGCCTTTTGCTTCTGTTGCGCTACATCAGGAAGATGGAACTCGTATAAAAGCTGTATTGAGCGATTCTCTAGGTACTTTTTCTATTGCTTCGATACCCAAAGGGAAATTCCATGTAAAAGTAAGCAGTATGGGTTTTATAACACACCAAAGCGAAATTATTCAAATTACCGATGTTAACAGAATGATAGACTTAGGCCTAATTTTAATGAAAGAAGAATCCCTGAGTTTAGGCTCGGTGAATATTCGCTCGCAGAAAAAAATTATAGAACAACATTTAGATAAAACGATTATTAATGTAGAAAATAGCATTCTTTCTGAAGGAAATACAGCACTCGAATTATTAGAACGGGCACCTGGAGTAAAAGTTGACGATCAGGGAAAGATTACCCTAAAAGGAAGGCCAGGGGTTTCTGTAATGATTAATGGAAAACTCACGTATCTAAGTCCCTCCGAGTTAAGCATCCTGTTAAAAGGTACAAATGCGGCATCCATATCAAAAATTGAAATTATCTCCAACCCATCTTCCAAATTCGATGCCGCAGGGAATGCTGGAATTATCAATATTTTGATGAAAAAGAATCAAATGCAGGGATTGAATGGTTCGGTATCGGTTAATGGCGGGGCAGGACGAAATTCCAGATATGGTTCAGGATTAAACCTAAATTACCGCAATAAAAATGTAAATGTTTTTGGGAGTTATAATTATGCGTATCGTGGTGAAACAGAATACCTCGATTTTACGCGAAGGTTTTATACAAACGGAACCGCAGTTGGCAACCCTGACCGTATTTCTAATCAACATACCAAAACGAACGAACCTTTAAACACACATAATTTTAGAATGGGGCTTGATTTGGATTTAGATAGTACAAATAATTTAAGCTTTGTGGTGAACGGTAATATTGGCAAATACCTTCACGATAGTAAAACAACAAATCAACTGAATGGATTTAGTGGAAACTTGATTAGCGATATGTTAACCACAAATTACGACCAGCAGAATTGGAAAAATCTTACCTATACGGCAGGTTATCTTCACAAATTCGAGAAAAAGGAAAGAGAATTTTCTGCTGATGCTGATTACGCATCTAATAGTTTTACCTCAAACCTAAATTTAGATACTTACAATTATCCTGTAGGAACAAGTTTAGGACAAAGAAACGTAAGGAGAGGTTATGTGCCAGCCAAAACCAATGTTTACATTTTTAAAACAGATTATAAAGACCAGTTTGGAACACAATTAGGCTTCGAAAGTGGCTTAAAAAGTTCGTTTATTAATTCTGATAATAACTTGGTTTACGAAAATTTATCAGGAAACGATTGGATTTACGATGTTGCAGGAAGCAATCATTTTCGATATAAAGAACAAATCCATGCAGGTTATATCAGTTTAAACCAAAAATTCAATACGCTAACCATTCAGGCAGGTTTACGCGGAGAGTACACGCAAACAGTTGGAAATCAAATTACCTCAAATACAGTTTTCAATCGGAATTACTTTCAATTATTTCCTAATGTTAATATTACCAAACCCCTATCAGAAAATCACCAGCTACAACTTGCCTACAGTAAAAGAATAGAAAGACCTGATTACGGCGATTTAAATCCTTTTCGTGTATTTAGAGACCCATTGTTGTATTATGAAGGAAATCCAAATTTAAAACCTGAGCTGACGCAAAGTTTAATGGCCAATTATGTTTTTAAAGAAAAATACACCGTATCGCTAAACTATAGCAGAACTAAAGATGTGATTACCTGGATTACAGGGCAGAATGATGCTACAAATACAACTTTCGAAAGTCCACAGAACCTAAACCGATTGGTAAATTATGGCTTAAGTTTAACTGGGCAAACCACTTATTTCTCATGGTGGAATGCGAGTAACTTTGCCAACGTTTTTAAAAATATTTATAACGGCGATTCTGGAGACGGAACTTTTGATAACAGCAGATGGAGTTACAGCTTTAATACACAAAACTCGTTTAAGGTAGGAAGTGGTTATTCTTTTGAACTCAACGCTTATTTTAACTCAAAATCTGCTTATGGCATATCAACTGAAAATTATTACTGGGCGGTATCTACAGCCATGCAGAAAAATGTACTTGGCGATAAAGGAAGTTTAAAGGTATTGTTTAACGATATTTTTCAGAGCAGTCAATATAAAACCGTAACCAGATATCAGAACATAGATATGAACAGCCATGTAAATGTAGATAGCAGAAGGTTAATTCTTTCCTTCTCGTACCGATTCGGAAATCAAAAATTACAAAAAGAACGGAAAACTGGTGGCGATGATATTTTAAAACGCGTTAAAGGCGGGCAATAGCCAGTTAATTCTAAAATAAAAAACCAATTGTAGTTTAACTGCGTATATGAGTTAAATATCCTTTACTAAAACTATTTAATTATGTTAAACTATACAATTGCCGCACTATTGGGCGGACCAGAAATGATTATTGTAGCTATTGTTGTACTTCTATTATTCGGTGGTAAAAAAATCCCTGAATTGATGAAAGGTTTAGGCAAAGGCATTAAAGAATTTAAGGATGGCCAAAATCCTGAAGAAGCTAAAGTACCAACTAAGGAAGTATAACTTCTTAGAAGTAGAAATTTCAAAATTTTACTATTATATAAAAGCGAGTTGCATCAAAAAGCAACTCGCTTTTTTTTATACCATATTAAATTAATCTCTTTTACAGCGCCTTAAGCTCCCAATTGCTTAATATTCTCTTTAAACAGCCACCTGCCTTTTAACAATTTCATAATTCTAACTGACTAAATTCCTAACGAGGCTCAGGCATCTTTGTGGCAATTCACCACAAGATAAAATTAGGTTGTTTTTGTGGATGAATCCAAACAATTATAACTAATCATTCATGAAACAAAATTACAAACGGACTTACTTGTCTTTGATGAGCAAATGGCATTGTCTCGTTGCAATCCTGCTTTTCTTTTCCCTCAATGCTCATGCTCAAGGTAGTAAAACGATTACTGGTAAGGTAATCGACGAAACCAATCAAGCTTTGCCTGGTGTAACTGTGCGGGTAAAAGGCAGTGCAGTCGGAACTTCAACCAATACCGAAGGTACTTACACCATTCAGGCAAAAGCTTCAGACGTACTTACTTTTTCCATGCTTGGAAGTTTAACAAAAGAAATTTCTATAGATAACCAAAGTAAAATTAATGTAACGTTGATGCCTGATAATCAGACTTTAAAAGATGTTGTGGTTATTGGTTATGGAACTGCAAACAAGAAGGACTTAACTGGAGCAGTAACTTCCGTAAAAGCTGAAGAATTTAATCAAGGTGTTATGGTAAACCCAGCACAATTGCTTCAAGGTAAAGTTGCTGGTTTAAATGTGACTAAAAGTGGAGATCCAAATGCAAAACCTTCTACTATTTTGCGTGGTCCTTCTACCTTACGTGAAGGTGCAGCGCAAGAACCATTTTATGTTATAGATGGTGTTCCTGGTGCATCTATTGATTTACTTGCTCCTGCTGATATCGAAAATATTGACATTTTGAAAGATGCATCTTCTACAGCTATTTATGGTTCAAGAGCAGCAAATGGAGTAATCATTGTTACTACAAAACGTTCTAAAAACGGCCAGTCTCGCTTAAACTATAGCGGTTATGCAGCAGTAGAAAAAGTTTCGAGAAAATACGATATGCTTTCGGCGCCTGAGCTAAGACAATATCTTTCAGATAATAAGCAAACCTTAAATGCGGTAGATGATGATGGTTCGGATACGAACTGGCAATCCCTTTTAGAGCGGACTGGTTATTCTCAAAATCACAACCTTTCTTATGGTGGTGCGGGTCAAACTTCAGATTATGGTGCAAGTGTAAATTACCTGGATAATAAAGGAATTCTTAAAAATACATCACTAAAAAGAACAATTGTTCGTGCTTTTCTTAACGAGAAATTCTTTAGCGATAGGTTAAAATTAGGTTTAACGATTACCAACAGTAACTCAAAAAGTTCTGATGTGTACCAGTCGCAGGCACTTCCAAATATGCTTTTCTATTTGCCAACGGTAAATCCTTTTAATACTGATGGTAGCTATAAGGAAAATTACAACCGTACTGGCAGTGGTACCAGAAACCCGTTGTCTATTGTTGATAATAACGTAATTGATAACCTGAACAACAAAACCTTAATTAATGGTATGGCTCAGGTAAATATCATTGATGGATTAAAATTTACAGCAAGCGTTTCCACTCAAAGAGACCAAAATAATTACAGCACCTATTTAAACAGTCAATCGGGATTAGCCCGGGGTGTTAACGGACAAGCACAAAAGATTGATGTTTTAAATAAAAGTCAGGTTTTAGAAGGCTATTTTAACTATGATAAAACTTTTGGAAAGCATAGCCTAAAATTACTTGGAGGTTATTCATGGCAAGAAGATCGAACGAATGATGGATTTGGGGTAACTACTCAAAATTTTTCAAACGATAATTTGGGGTATAACAATCTATTTCTTTCTAACCCAAGTTTGCTTTCGCAAATCGCTTTCAATAATGCACCCATATCTACTTTAAGATTGATTTCTTACTACGGTAGGGTTCAGTATAACTACAATGAAAAATATTTGTTCCAGGCATCGTTAAGAAATGATGGTTCTTCGGCATTCGGAAGAAATAACCGTTGGGGTTTATTTCCAGCAGTTTCTGCAGGCTGGAGAATTATTGGTGAAGATTTTATGCAATCAGTTCCTGTTTTCAGCGATTTAAAACTTCGTGCAGGATACGGAGTATCGGGTAACAGCTTAGGTTTCGATGCTTTCTCTTCTTTACTAATTTACGGAACACTTTCGGGTAGTAATAAATTTTTAAATAACGGTTCAATCAGTAATGCAATTGGACCTGTTAGAAATGAAAATCCTAATTTAAAATGGGAGAGTACAGCAACCACTAACATTGGTTTAGATTTTGGTTTGTTTAAAGATAGAATTACGGGTTCGATTGATTATTACGTAAAACAAACTTCTGATTTGATTTACGACCGTTATGAAGTTTCGACCACACAATTTTTCTTACCAACGATTACCGCGAACGTTGGTAAAATCAAAAACACAGGGGTTGAGTTTTCGTTAAATGCTACCGTTTTTAAAACAGATAGCTTTAGATGGACAACCTCGCCGAATGTTGCACACAACAAAAACGTTGTCGAAACTTTATCTGATGATTTTTACAAAATTTCGGCAATTCAAACTGCTCAGCTTGGTGGTAAAGGCCAGTCAGGTAATTTTAGTCAGCTTATCCAACCAGGTTATGCATTAGGTACCTTTAACCTTTGGCACTATGCCGGTAAAAATGCTGCAGGTGTGAGTACTTATTTAAATGCTGCGGGCCAAACCATTGCTACGCAACCTTTAACAACCGATGCTAAAATTGCAGGTAATGCTCAACCAAAATTAATTTACGGTTGGGGCAACAGTTTCAGCTATAAAAACTGGGATTTTAACTTTCTGGTAAGAGGCGTTTTAGGAAATAAAATTCTTAATGCCACAAAAGCTTCTCTAAACAATCCAGCAGATGCTAAGCTCCAAAACATCCCAAGATTTACATTGGGTGAGTCGTTTAATGATATTAATGCTTACCTGATATCAGATCGTTTTCTCGAAAGTGGTTCTTACTTACGTTTAGATAATGCTACACTTGGTTACACCATTAAGCCAAAAACGCCATCGATCAAAGCCATCAGATTTTATGTTACCGCAAATAACTTGTTTGTAATTACTAAATACAGCGGCTTAGATCCAGAAATTAACATCGGTGGTTTAACACCAGGGATTGATAACAACAATTATTATCCAAAAACAAGAACCTTCAGTTTTGGTGTTAGCGCATCATTTTAAAAAAATATAAAGATGAAAAAGTTTATAATCCTTTTTAATATCCTGGCTTGCCTGATGGTTCTTGAATCATGCAGTAAGTTAGATGTCGACGTAGAATCGCAGTACGTTAAAGATAATTTTCCTTTTACCAATTCAGATTATGCGGCACTATTTGGTACCATGTATTCTAATCTTTCTTCTCAGTACGGTGTTCCGTATTGGAGAATGCAAGAACTTTCTACCGATGCGGCAATTATTCCAGCACGTGATGGAAATTTTGATGATGGCGGTCAGTATCGTCAGCTTCACTACCACACCTGGACTATCGACCACCCAAATGTTAGAGATATCTGGCAATGGGGATTTGGTGGTATTAATAACTGTAACCGTCTAATCAACCTTACAAATGAATCATCAGTTTCTGCAACTGCAAAAAATAGCAGTTTAGCCGAAGTAAAGGCTATGCGGGCTTTATACTATTACTTTATGATGGATTTATACGGTAATGTGCCTATTATCGATACTTTTCCAGTGAGTTCACTTCCAGGTAACCAAACTCGCGATAAAGTATTTGAATTTATTGAAAAAGAGTTATTGGCAGCTATTCCAAACCTGCCTGTAAAAGATAATAACAACCGTGTATTACTTTACGGCCGCCCAACACAGGCAATGGCTTATGCTTTATTAGAGAAAATGTACCTGAATGCAGAAGTTTATACAGGAAAACCTAGATATGCTGATGCGGTAACCATGGCAGATAATATCTTGAAAAACACCAACTATGCATTAGATAATAAGTATTCGGATATTTTCGATGTAAATAATGGCCCTCAAATTAACGAAACCATTTTTGCCATTCCTTACGATCAGCAAATTCCAGGTAACCAGATTACAAGGTTTGGTTTTTATCCTGCATTAGCGCCAGCTTATGGTATTAACGTAGGTTTCAGTATCGCGATGAGTACAACGCCAGAGTATTACAACCGCTTTAATCTGAACAACGATATCCGCAATAGCTTTTGGTTAATTGGTAAACAATATGCACCAGATGCCAATCGTAAACCTGATTTAACGAAGCCCGTACTTGTTGCAGGAACAACAACTCAAATAGAAATTACACCTGATTTAACATTAAAACCAGGCAAGCCAATGGATTTAGGTAACACGGTTGCCGATCAGGCCAAAGGTGTTCGTTCGGTAAAATATTGGCCAGATGTAAATGCCATTCAAGCAACTCGTTTAAATGGGAATGATATGCCTTTGTTACGTTTAGCTGATGTAATGCTAATGAAAGCAGAAGCCATATTAAGAGGTGCAACAGCCACCACAGTTAATGGCGAATTGCAAACCCCTTTATTATTGTTGAATAAAATAAGAAGTCGTGCAGGTGCTGAACTGGCAAACACCGCAACCTTAACCAATTTATTAGATGAAAGAGCTCGTGAGTTTAGTTGGGAAGCCTGGAGAAGAAACGATTTAATCCGTTTCGGACAGTTTGAAACAGAATACCCCTTACCAAACGATGTACTTTTTATGAACAAGGATTTAACCAGAAGAATTTATCCTATTCCTGCAAACGAGCTAAAGCTTAATGCAAACTTGAAACAAAATCCAGGTTATTAATAATCAAAAACTGCAAATGAGAATCATCAGTTGTATAGGGCTATTGTTGGTGTTACCAGCAATAGCCTTAATTACGGTTAAAGAAGACCCAAACATTAATCAAATTCAGGTTATTGGTTCGCACAATAGTTATAAACAAGCTATCGAGCCAGCGCTATTTTCTGTATTCAAGAAAACAGATTCAGTTTCTGCAAGCAAGATCGATTACGAACATATTTCCTTGCCAAAACAATTAGATCTGGGATTGAGAAACCTTGAAATCGATGTGTATGCGGATTCAGCAGGAGGAAAGTATGCACAACCGAAAGGTTTGGGTTGGGCTAAAGGACAATCAGCTTTTGATGCTGCTGGAATAATGGAAAAACCAGGGTTTAAGGTTTTGCATATTCCAGAACTTGATTTTAGGAGTTCGGTTCCGACTTTTGTAGAGGCTTTAAAGGCGCTTCGAAAATGGTCAAAAGCCCACCGCGATCATACTCCAGTTTTTATAACCCTTGAAGCTAAAGACGATTCAATAAAAAGACCAGGCTTTACACAACCTGAGCTTTTTACAGCAAAAGTTTTTGATGAGCTGGATAAGGTGATTACCGAAAATCTAGGTAAAGAACATCTGATAGCTCCAGATGATGTAAAAGGTAAGTACAGGACGCTCGAAGAAGCTGTTCTTCATCAAAACTGGCCGAAATTAAGTAAGGCGAAAGGCAAATTTATTTTCGTGCTCGATGCTACAGGTAAAAAAAGAGCAACCTATATTCAAAATCATCCTTCATTAAAAAGCAGGGTAATGTTTGCCAATGCAGATCCTGGCACACCAGAAGCTGCGTTTATGATTCGCAATAATCCGAATGATAAAGAGATTCCAGAACTGGTAAAGAAAGGATACATCATTAGAACGAGAGCTGATAATGATACGCAGCAGGCACGAAAAAATGATAAAAGTGATTTCAATGCCGCTTGTAGCTCTGGTGCGCAGGTTATTACTACAGATTATTATCAAAAAAGTACGCATTTCAGTTCCGATTACTTTGTAAGCTTTGCTGATGGAGCGTATTTCAGGGCTAATCCTTTATTTAAAAAATAAGGGTAGAAAAATAGAATATATGAATAGAAGATCATTATTAAAAGGTGGCTTGTTAGCGGGTTTGGCCGCTCCTTTTACAGGTATAAAAGATGTAATTGCAAAACCTATTGGCGGCTCTAAAAAGGCGAAAAATATCATTATGCTGGTAAGCGATGGTATGAGTACTGGAACACTGAACATGGCCGATATTTATTCGAACAGAATTTTAGGCGTTGGCAGCAAGTGGTTAAACTTATATCGTGATAACAAAGGCGTAAGAGCATTGATGGATACGGCTTCGGCGAACTCTATGGTAACGGATTCGGCAGCGGCAAGCTCGTCCTGGGGTGGCGGAATGCGCATTAACAATGGCTCCTTAAACGTAGGGCCAAAAGGTGAAAAGCCACAACCAATCCTACAAAAGTTTAAAGAAAAAGGTAAAAAAGTAGGTTGTGTTACCACCGTGCCAATCACACACGCAACGCCAGCTGGTTTTTGTGTAAACATTGATAATCGTGGTGGGCAGGATATTATTGCCGAAATTTATTTAGGGCTAAAGTTCGACGTAATGATGGGCGGCGGACATAAATATTTTGGAGATAAACGTCCAGGTGGAAACTTAATTCCAAAATATTTAACTCAAGGTTATAAAGTTGCTGAAAATAGAAACGAAATGCTGGCTTTAGATAATTCAAAGCCTGTATTGGGTTTGTTTGCTGAAGATGGGATGCCTTATGAAGTGGATCGTAAGCATGATGAAAGTCTGTTGAAATCGACGCCTTCATTGGCAGAAATGACAGTGAAAGCCATCGACTTGATGAAAGACCACAAAAATGGTTTCGTACTGCAAGTAGAAGGTGGTAAGGTAGATTGGGCGGCACATTCGAATGATGTAAGCGGTTTAATCTTCGATCAGCTGGCTTTCGATGAAGCGGTTGGGAAAGCCCTTGAATTTGCTGAAAGAGACGGAGAAACGTTAGTGATTATTACCACCGATCATGGTAACTCGAACCCAGGTTTGTTTAATGCGAATGATAACAACAGAAAATTCGATGGTTTGAAGAATTTCAAACGTAGCAATACCTGGTTGCTAGCGCAGCTTAACCAATCTTTTAGCGAGCAAAAAATAATAGACCTTATTAAGGAGAATCAGGGTTTTAACATGAAATCCGAAGACGTAAAGTTCTTGATGAATCATTTTAAAGATATTACGCCAGATCAACTTTATAACGAGTCGAATCTTCCATTTTATGAATACGGAAAGATTTTAGGGAAATATACCGATGTGCAATGGGCTGGAATGAACCACTCAGGCGATTATGTAGAACTTACCATGTTCGGTCCTGGTTCTGAAAGCCTTAAGCCTTTCGTTAAAAATTATGAACTGCATAACTTCATGCTAAAAGCTGCAGAAATGCCCGAATCATTTCTGGTAAAATCATAAATCAAATTTTAAAATAACAAACAAATAATCAGGCGCTTGCATCAGCAGGCGCTTTTTAGTAATGGAGGAATTTAAAATGCTTTTTAAAAATAAAACAACAATTCTAAGCAAGTGTAAACTGTTTATTTCCAGTTTTAAACCTGTAATTTTTGTGGCTTTGGTTTTAGTTACGAGTGCAATTAGAAGTCAGGAAACTCTAAATAAATCAGTTTCACCAGCATCAGTTGGAGTGTGGTTAAAGGGAGATTTGCACGTCCATTCTAGGCATAGTACCGAATCTTCAAATAATTCCATTTCCAAGATCATTAACTTTTCTAAATCGGTTAAAATGGATTATGTGTGCATTACCGACCACGATAATCATGTACATGGCGATGTGGAACACCATACCTGGTCAGATCCTGAGTTTAAATCAGATTCATTGCTTCTACTATACGGCGCCGAATGGACAACAACCAGAGGGCACGGGAATGTTTTTTCGGATAAACCTTATAATCACCAAAAACTATTCGATGTTCGCGATCAACGCGATGTAAATATTGGTAAAGTTAAAAAATTACTAAGCATTCATTTGTCGGCAAACCATCCCAGCGGAAAAGATAATTTTGGTTTTTCTTACGACTTAGTCCAATCGATCGAAGTATGGAATTCGGCCTTTTGGCCTAAAAATGCAAATGCGATAATGATTTGGGACGATATGCTTTCTTCGGGCAGAATGATGACCGGAAGGGGTGGTAGTGATGCCCACCACGGAGTGCCTAATGGCTCCGAAAAGCCAACTTCAAATACTTATCAGGCAGAATATAATTATGTTGGAACACCTACTACCTGGGTTTTTGCAAAGGAAAGAAGTTTGAAGGCCGTTGTTGATGCGCTAACACAGGCAAAGGTTTCGGTAAGTTCCAATCCTTTTGCACCAAGAGTTGAATTTTATGCCGATGCCAATGGCGACGGGAAATTCGAAATGATGATGGGCGATAACATCAAGTCGAATGGCAAGCCAGTAAAATTTAGAGTTCAGTTAAATGGAAATCTGCTGCCAGATGCCGATTATACAATAACTGTGATTAAAAACGGTGGAAAATTTGATACTTACAATCTTAGAGGTTCAACACCTATGATCGAATTTGAAGATACACCGAATCCGCAAGGGCGAACTTATTATAGGGTTACAGTTGAAGGGACTAATACGCCGTATCCGCAAGTACCTAAATCAATGGCCTTAAGCGAGAAAATGGTTGCCTTGTCAAACCCGATTTATTTTAACTTCAACCCTGATTTTTAAATTTCAGGTTTAATTCAAATCGGGCACATAATTATTTGCCCGATTTGGATTAGCATTAAATATTATTTACCTCGATACCTTTGTAGCTCAGCATTTCTGCGTTATGAGAGACAATAAGTTTCAACTCTAACCTTTCAATAATTGATTTCGCTTCCAATATATTGCTGTGCAGGTTGTTTATTCCCCTCACTTCAATTCCTTTAGCCATTACCTTAAATTTATTGGGTTCAAATTTGTTAATAAAGGTTTGCAGATCTGAACTTACATTCAATAAAGTGTTTTCCATGTTGATTTTTTATTATGCGCAAAACAATGGAAATCGTTTTAAGTAATTGCGTACTTGATGTTATGATATTAACAATTGTTGAAACGCAATTTTAATTTATCCTACATCGAACTTGTAGATACAGGTGTTGTTTCTTTAGCGTAAGCACGGATCAACCAATGCCTCGGCAGAATCCTTTAATGCAAAGATAAAGGCTTTTAGAGCGCAGTTTCGAGGGGTTAGAAACGTAAAGTTCTTCCTATTTAGACTAACAAAAATTTATGCATAGAATTGGGATCAAGCAAAAAAGTTGGGGAGTTGAGAAGTTTATTTAATTTTGTTCAACATTATTATTTTGGAC